>CAVPNO010000089.1:0-138091 GCA_963706455.1 uncultured Acidobacteriota bacterium
GGAATACTTCCGGTCGGTGCTGCTGGGTCCGGATGCGCTCGATTCGCAACTGGGCCGGACGGTGAACAACTACGGGCTGCTGGGCGGCGACCGGCTGAATCTCGGCCAGGGTGCGCTGCAGCAGACCGGCAATCCGCTCGATCTGGCCATCGAGGGGGAGGGATTCTTTGCGGTCCAGACCGCGCAACGGCCTGCGCTATACGCGCGACGGCGGCTTCCATCGCTCCCCGGCGGACGTGCTGGTGACGCAGGCGGACGAGCCGGTGCTGTCGGCGGCGGCCAGCCCATCCCGCTGCCTCCCGGCGAGGTTTCGGTGGGGGCCAACGGCGTGCTCTCGGTGGCCGGCGGCGCCGTGGCCACAGTGGGCGTCTTCACTTTCCGCTGCGGGAGCCCAGCTGTGCCCGGAGGGAGCCAATCGCTATGTTGCGCCGGAGCGGTGCGACGCCAGCGATCGCGGCGATGCGACCGTGCACCAGGGCGCGCTCGAAGCGGCCAACCAGGATGCCGTCCAGGGAACGCTGGAGCTGATCGTGATGCAGCGCCAGGCGGAGATGATGCAGAAGGCTCTTACCGTCTTCCATACCGAGTTCAACAAGTTTGCAACCGAGGACCTGCCAAGGGTCTAGTCGAAAGCGGAAGGGATTAGGGACTAGGGATAGAGAAGAGGCCAGGGGAGGCAAACGAGAACGAGAATTGAGAACTGGAACCGAGACTGAGAACTGAGAACTGGAACTGAGAACCGAGAACGAGGAAAAACATGATCAGGGCGTTGTATACGGCGGCCAGCGGGATGAGCGCGCAGCAGATGAACCTGGACACGATCGCCAACAATCTGGCCAACTCGTCGACCACGGGGTTCCGGCAGCTGCGGCTGCAGTTTCAGGACATGGTCTACCAGAACCTGGTGACGCCGGGCGCGGCGCAGAGCCAGTCGACCGTGGCGCCGGGCTTGCAGATCGGCCTGGGCACCAAGTCGGCGGCCACCGAGGTGATCATGACCCAGGGCTCGCTGAACCAGACGTCGAACCCGCTCGACGTGGCCATCGAGGGCAGCGGGTTCTTCCAGGTGCAGCGGCCGGACGGGACCATCGCCTACACACGCGCCGGGCAGTTTCACCTCAACAACCAGGGAACGATCGTGACCACGGACGGCGATCCGATCATTCCCACCATCACCATTCCCCCCAACGCCACGGCGGTGACCATCACCCAATACGGAGTGGTGAATGCGACCCTGGCCGGGCAGCAGAATCCGTCGCAGCTCGGGCAGCTGCAGCTGGCGACATTTCCCAACCCGGGCGGCCTGGAGAGCATGGGATCGAATCTCCTCCAGGCGACGTTGAGTTCGGGCGACCCGGTGCTCGGCAATCCGGGGGGAACCGAAGGACTGGGCACGCTGCAGCAGGGGTATCTCGAAAACTCGAATGTGGACGTGGTCACCGAGTTTGTGCAGATGGTGCTGGCGCAGCGAGCTTATGAATCGAACTCCAAAGTGATCAAGGCCGCCGACGACATGTATTCGCAAGTCAACAACATGACCCGGTAGTGTCGGTGGAGAGGGGTTGAAGGAGATGGAAGGGAACGGAGGATGGACCCGATGGTGGCTGGGGTCGCTGGCGATTGCCGTCGCCGGACTGCCAGCGCTGGGCCAGAGAGAGTGCTCGTTGCCGCTTGTCCCCGCATCCGGACCGCACGCGACGACATCGCCGGATCGCGATTCTGCGCGACATCGACGATCCGCATACCGGAGACCACTGGATCCTGCTTCCCAACCGGGCAAATCCGGCCGGGCCTGGCCGACTGGTGGTTGCGGCGCACGACGACCAGCGCCGGGCGGTTGTTTGCATGGTTAGCGGCCTTCCCAGCGATTCGTCGCCGGGGACATGGTGGTTGTCGAGGAGCATATCGCTGCGGTGGAGGCGTACCTCGAGGCAGTGGCCCTGGAGCCGGCCGCAGCTGGGAACGCGGCTCAACGTGCGGTTGAAAATCGGGAACAGGGTCGTAAGGGCTGTCGCCATTGCGCCCGGACGGGTGGCGATGGCGCCATGATCGAGGTGCTGGGATGAGAGGAAAGAACGCAATCGCGGGAGTGGTCCTCGCGGCAATGATGCTGGCAGCGGCCGGCGCTCATGCGGGGCTGAAAAAAAGCAAGCCCTCCGATGCTCCGAAAACGCCCGCCCGAGACCGCATTGCACGCCTACGTCGACCGGGTGCGGGCGCAGCAGGCGGCCGAGGTGCGGACTCCGGGATCGATCTGGAGTCCTGACGGACAGCTGGTGCGCCTGGGTACGGACGTCAAGGCGTTTCCGCATTCACGACGTGGTCTCGGTGGTGGTGACGGAGAGCCTGGCGGCATCGACCGACGGGCAGGTGAAGAACTCGCGCTCCTCGAATGCGAGCTCGAATATCACCGCGCTGTTCGGCGCGCTGAAGACCGGCAACGCCATGCAGAACCTGGTGGGGCAGACGTCGGCATCGGGACTCACGGCCCAGGGACAGAGCACGACCAATTCCAGCCTGGTGACGACCTTCGGCGCGGAGGTGGTGGATGTGCTGCCCAACGGCATGCTGGTGGTGCAGGCGACGCGGCAGTTGACGTTCTCGCAGCAGACGCAGCTGATCAAGCTGCGCGGCCTGGTCAGGCCCGAGGACGTGAGCGCCCAGAACCAGGTGTCTGTCGACCGCCATGACCGATCTCGAACTGGAGGTCACGGGCAAGGGCATTGTCAACGACTCGACCTACCGGCAGAATCCGCTGGTGCGGTTTCTGGAGCGGCTGGTGGTGTTTTAGAAGGCAGGGAACGAAGGGACAGGGACCAGGAATAGGGACGGGACTTGGGACCAGGAACAGGGAACAGGGGCTGAAGACCAGGAACACCCATGAGCGTGAGCGAGAGGCACAGCGAGAGACGGTCGGCGGCTATGGACTGGTGGCATGAGTCCGTCATCGGTTCGATGATCGTGATGATTTCGCTTCTGCTCACCGGATTCGCGTGTGCCGATCCGCCGTCGCAGCGGGCGCGCATCAAGGACGTGGCCACCATCGAAGGCATTCGCGACAACCAGCTGGTCGGCTACGGGCTGGTGGTCGGGCTGCGGGGAACCGGGGACAGCTCGCAGACCGTGTTTCCGGCGCAGACCCTGATCTCGGCGCTGGAGCGGATGGGAATCACGGTACCGCAGACCGGGTCGAACTCGGCCAGCAACATGCAGGTGAAGAACATGGCGGCGGTGTTCGTGGCGGCCACGCTGCCGCCGTTCAGCCGGCCGGGCTATCGCGTCGATATTACGGTTTCCTCGGCGGGCGATGCGCGCTCGCTGGAAGGCGGGATTCTGCTGATGACGCCGCTTTACGGGCCCGACGGGCAGATCTATGCCCAGGCGCAGGGGGCGCTGGTGCTGGGCGGATACATGGCGGCCGCCGGCGGGAACGCCAAGCAGGTGAATCATCCCACCACGGCGCGCGTTCCGGGCGGCGCGATTGTCGAGCGGGCCGTGCCGTTCGACCTGAAACAGTTGCCGGCGATCGACGTAGTGTTGAACGACGCCGATTTTCACACCGCCGAGCGGATGGCGGTCGCGATTAACGCCACGCTCGGCGAGGGCCGCGCGCATGCGATCGACAGCCGGCGCGTGGAGATTGTTCCCAAGGACGGAGAGGACCGCGCGGTTCTTCTTGACGAGGTGGAGGCGGTCGAGATTGATGTATATCCGCGGGCGCGCGTGGTGGTGAATGAGCGTACCGGCACGGTGGTGATCGGCGGCACGGTGCGGCTGCAGCCGGTTTCGATCCTGCACGGGGGACTTACGGTGAACGTGGTTTCCCAGCCTCTGGTATCGCAGCCCGGCCCGTTTTCGAATGGCACGCACGCAGGTCGTCGAGAAGACCGAGTTGCAGGCCCAGGACAAGCCTGTGAACCACATTGAGCTGAAACCGGGGGCAACGGTCGAGGATCTGGTCCGTGAATTGCAACGAACCGGGGCGGGAGCGCGCGACGTGATTTCGATCCTTCAGGCAATGAAGGAAGCGGGCGCACTGGAAGCGGATCTCGAAGTGTTGTAAAGGCAGGGAGCGAGGGAACAAGGAAACGAAGGAGCAGGGGAACAGAATGATTGCTGCGATGGACGGCGTGAGTCGGGTGGCGGCGGCGGAACAAAGGCCCGAGCCGCGCCTGGTGCGGGCGGCGCACGAGTTCGAGGCGCAGATGATGAAGGAGTTGCTCGCGCCGATGACCCGGACCGGCGCAGTTTTCGCAGAAGGCGATGGGGAAGATTCCGGAATCCTGGGCGAGTTCGCTTCCGAATCGCTGGCCGGGGCTTTGAGTGCCGGAGGCGGCCTGGGGATCGCGGACCGGATCACTCATGCCCTTTCCGGGCACGCTACGGGCACCGCGTCCGCCATCGCAGTAGCGCAAACCAATCTCGGGATGAGCGCGGACAAATGACTAAAGTGATGAGAATATTTGCCGATAAACGAGCCAAGGAGCAAAGCGTATGGACATTCGCAGCAGTCTGGATGGATTGAAAACACTTCTCGGAGTGAACCCGGCAACACCGGCCGCGCCGTCGCGGGCGCAGATCGGGAAACCGGCGGAGGAGGGCTCACTCAGCAACGACAGGGCCACACTGAGCAGCGCGGGCAATGAGGTCGCGCAGGCTGCGGCCGACGGCGGCGTGCGTACGGAAAAGGTAGCGGAGATTCAGGCTGCTCTTCAGGCGGGAACCTACTCTGTGCCGGCGTCGGCGGTGGCAACGAAGGTGGTGGATTCTATGCTGGGCGGCGGGAAGTAGCGCACCCCACGCCACCCTGGCAGAGCCGGGATGGGGCATCGAGGCACCGCGGCGCAGGAATTTGACGAATCATGCTCGGCAAACCAATCAATCCGGAACTGAGAGAGCTCGTGGTCGAGGCCTCGCTGGCGCTGGCCACGATGAATGCGGAGCGTCTGGACGAGCTGGCGCTCTCGTGCCAGGCGCTCAATCGCGATCTGGGGATGATGACCGCTGCGGCGCGGGGAGAGAGGATGCGGCAGGTGCGCGGCGCGGCTGCGGAGATGGCGGTGTTTGGACGGGTGCTGGATGCGACGCGAGCCAATCTCGAAGTCATGGAGCGGGTGCGGGAGAGACGAGCTGCGCGGCTGGAATATGGGCGAGCCTGGAGTCCGTGGGCGCTGGTGGAGAAGAGCCATGGGAACGATTAGCTCCGCGTTCCAGCTGATTTCCGGGGCACTGGATGCCGATCAGTCGGCGTTGAGCATTGTGGCCAACAACGTGGCCAATGCCAATACGCCTGGTTATACGGAGGAAACGCCGACTTGGCGGGAGAACGACCCGGTCAGCATCAACGGAGTCTCTTACGGGACGGGCATATCGGAGACGGGTCCGGCGTCAGTGCGCGACCGCGTGCTTCTGGAGCGGCTTGATCAGCAGCAGCAGCTTGCGTCGGCATCCACCGCGCGGCTGGCGGGGCTGAATACCATTCAGACGCTGTTTACGCCCGACTCGGGATCATCGAGCGCGAAGGCCGGCGATGTCGGCAGCGACATCACGGGTTTTTTCTCCTCGTTCGCCTCGCTGGAAGCAAATCCCACCAACAACGCCCTCCGTCAGCAGGTGCTGTCGTCGGCGACGACCCTGGCGGGAGATATTTCGAATGCGGCCGGCAGCCTGAATGCGCAGCGAACGTCGCTGGATCAGGAAGCGGCCGGGGCGATCGCGCAGGTGAATGCGCTCACCGGCGCCATCGCGCAACTGAATACGCAGATTCAATCGACCGCACCGGACGCAGATGCCGGCGTGCTGGAGGATCAGCGGCAGCAGGATCTGAGCCAGCTGTCGCAGTTGGTCGGGATTAACCAGGTGACGACCGAGAACAACGGGCTGTCGATTACCACGGCGTCGGGGCAGACGTTAGTGTCGGAGGGCTCGAGTGTTCCCATGACCGCAGGGCTCGTGAACGGGGTGACGCATTTCTTTTTGGGTACGACAGACGTTACCACTCAGCTGGCGTCGGGCGGAGGTTCGCTGGGCGGTTATTTGACGGCTCGGGACCAGGACATACCGCGGGTGCTGAATTCGCTCGATCAACTGGCCTATGGGATCGCAACCGCGGTGAACCTGCAGAACAACGCGGGCACCGATCTGAACGGGAAGGGCGGGACGGGCGTGAACCCCGCGAATCCGGCGCTCAACATTTTCAACCAACCTGCGGCAGCGGCGGGCAGCGCGGCGGCAATGAGCGTGGTGATGACCGATCCCAACCAGATCGCCGCTGCCGGCCCGAGTGCCGGTACGGGGGACAACTCGAACGCGGTGGCGATGGCGGGGCTTGCAACAGCCGGCATCGTCCTGGGGAAATCGGGTTCCGATTTTTGCTCGAATTTTGTGACCATGCTGGGCGCGACCGTGGCCGAGGTTCAGACCGAAAACACGGCCCAGAACGCTTCGGTGACGCAGCTCCAGAACCAGAACAATGCCCTGTCGGCGGTGAACCTGAATAATGAGGCGGCCTCGATGCAGCAACTCGAACGCAGCTACCAGGCGGCTTCGCAGGTGTTCACCATTTTGAACACGCTTGTGGCTTCGGCGTTGAATATGGGAGTGGAGACCGCGGTGTCGTAATGGGAGTCTCGACAGTGGAGGTTGAGTTCCGTGTTTCCCACCCTCGCGACAAAGAGCGTCGCGAGGATGGGGCACGAAAAGTATCTGGTCCCCAAGGGTAAGGAAAGATGCGCGTGAATCCGTTTTATGTTTCGAACCTGGTGGGGTCGCTCAACCAGACGCAAGCGAGTGAACAACAGCTAACCGCGGAACTGTCGAGCGGCGTGCGCGTGAACTCGCTGGGTGACGATCCGCTGGCGGCGGGAGAGAATGTGGAGTTGCTGAACCAGATTCAGCAGGACGACTCGTTCACGCAGACATCAAGCCTGGTGCAGGGGCAACTGCAGGTGGCGGATTCGGCGCTGGGCGGCGTCGTCTCGCAGTTGACGCAGGCTATTTCGCTGGCCACCAGCGCCGACAACGGGACCCTCAACGCGAATGATTTGAAATCCGTCTCGAATCAGATTGCGGGGATTCGCGACGAAGTGGTCTCGCTGGCCAATACCAGCTACCAGGGGCAGTACATCTTCGGGGGCAGCCAGACATCGAGTGCCCCGTTCAGCATTTCCAGCGGCACAACGCCTGCGACAGCCACGTACACGGGTGACTCGGTGGTGAATTACCTGGTTACGCCCAACGGTCAGCGGATCCAGTTGAATGTTCCCGGAAACCAGATTTTCACATCCACGGCAGCGACCAACGTGCTGGGAACACTCAACCAGCTGGCGGCGGATTTTGCGTCGGGGCAAGCCGGCGGCGGGGTGGCCGATACCACGGCGCTGAACTCGGCGCTGAATTTTGTTTCCCAGCAGCGGGTGGTGGTCGACAATTCGCTGGCACGGTTGACCACCGCAACGGATGCAGCCGGGAGCGAACAAACCCAATTGACGGCCGCCCAGACCAACCTGATGCAGGCCGATGTAGCCAAGGTCGCGACCCAACTTTCGCTGGCCGAAACCCAGCAGACGGCGCTCGAAAATGTGATCTCACAACTGGGCGCCGGGAGCCTGTTCGACAAGCTGCAGGGCTGAAAGCAGGGAAGAGGGATCAGGGAACCGGGATCAGTCGACACCTTCTATACTGAAATCATCATGTTCGCCCCTCTTCGCTTTGTGTGGAATGCGACGCGAGGCGCGCGGCTCCGGCCTTGGCGCAGCGAATATCTGCGCTGGCGCATGGAAACCTACTCCGGCCAATGGGCGGAGAAGATGAAGCTGCGCGACGTGCTGGCGTTCGTGTGGTCATCGCGATGGGAGTTGCTGAGTTTTCTTGTCTGGACGGGGCAGGTGCAGCGCGAGGCGCGAAGAAACAGTGGTCAGTGATCAGACTGTGCGCTAATTTCGGAGTTTCCTATACCACACGTGGAGTTTTCTTTCGACGATGAGATGGATACTCTCGGTTGCGCGCAGGGCAGGTTTTCTTTTCTGCTGTATAGCAGCGCTGGCCGCGGCCGCGCAGGAGGCACCGCCGGCGGAGCCGCCTCAACCTGTGCCCGGATCGGGCGATACGCCCACGCTGCGCCTCACGACCAAGGAAGTGCTGGTACCCACGCTGGTGGAAAAGCGCGGCGGGGGCATCGTATATGGCCTCAAGGGCGATGACTTCGTAGTGGAGGACAACGGAGTTCCGCAGAAGGTACACGTGCAGGAAGAGATGGACACCGCGCCGGTGGCGCTGGTAGTTGCAGTCGAGCGGGGGGGCGTGAGCGTTCTCGAATTCGACAAGGTGGCCAAGCTCGGACCGCTGCTTGACCTGTTTCTTTCCGATCCGCGCAGCGAGGCGGCGCTGGTGGGGTTCGATTCGGAGCCGGGGCTGGTGCGCGACTTCGGACATTCGGGCGAGGACCTTAACCAGGCGCTCAAGACCATGCAGCCGGGCGACGGCGGCGATGCGATTCTCGATACGATCAGCTACGCGGTGGATCTGTTGCAGACGCAGCCCAAGGAGTTCCGGCGCGTGCTGCTGCTGATCTCTGAAGAACGAGATCACGGCAGCAAGCATGCGAAGGCCGAACAGGTGATCAAGAAGATCGGCGCATCGGATGTGCTGGTGCTGACGGTTTCGTTTTTGCCCATCCAGGCGGAGTTTGCGCACGACATCAAGGATTCCGGGGAAGACCGGACCATGAACATGGTTTCGGCTCTGGTGGCCCTGGTGCAGGCGTTTCGTAAGAACGTGGCCAAGGAAATCGCCCAGATGAGCGGGGGCGAGTACACCACCTTCACGGGCGACAAGAAGTTCGAGGCGCGTGTCGTAGAAGAAGCCAAGCACGCGCGCAACCGGTACCTGCTGACGTTCCGGCCATCGAACCCCGCGCCCGGGCTGCACACGCTGCGAGTGCGTCTGGCGCAGGATTACGGCGCGCATATCGTAGCCCGGGCGAACTACTGGATCGAAGAAGAGCCATAACGATTGCGGCACCCTTCGACTGCGCTCAGGGCGGCCCGGGATGCTTCTGGGCACAGTCACGAAAGCGTCGGGTGCAGCGACAGTCATAGAGAGAATCCTCTGGAAGCTTCGGAGTTGAAACCCGGACCGGAGGCTGCCCCGACCGCAGACGAGCGTCGATCTGCGGAGCGAATCCATAGCTCGAAGACCAGCAGGTTGATAGAAAATCCGACCCACATGGCGATGCCGAAAAACTGACTTGGCGTTAAGTGAGTGATCGGGCTGGTCGCAAAGAAGATGCCCATCACCGGGCGGGCGGTCGCGATTCCGAGCAGGATGGCGGTGGAGCGAAGCAGCCAGCGGCGCTTGAGCGCGGACTGTTCCCGAAGGCGGTAGGCAAAGGCGCGGCCAAGCGAGTAGAGAAACAGAGTATCGAACAGGTAGATAGCGGACCGCTCGATCCACCCGCCGATCGAATAGATGGTCATGGCATAAGCAGTGAGCCCCACGATGGCGCCCAGCGGAAACAGCATTCTCTCCGGCCAACGGAGGCGGGCGAATCGCGAGAACACTGCAAATGGCGCCACCAGAACGAACAGAATGGCGGGCACGATGTGGGCCAGCGTGAGTGCGGTATGAGCGGCGAAGGCCTGATCAAGGCTCACCATTTGGGGAGGTCCGCTCTGCACAGGAGCAGCGAGGGCGATCAGGCGGCGCAACACCGCCGCGGCGGCGATGACGATGCAAACCCAGAAGCCAATGCGCAACCAGAGAGGGGAGGCATTGCGCGGAATTTGTTGCGGTTGGGGAAGGGCAGCCATTCGGGACCTCCATGACGACCTTGATGCCGATGCTATATTTAATTTGACAATATGTCAAACTAACTTACGATGGTAAGGTGGACAAGACCGAAGACGGGCAATCCTGCAAGCGGCCTTACGATCTCGGGAAACGCCAGGAGGCCTCTGACCGGACACGCGACGCTGTGTTGGCGGCCGCGAGGGCACAGTTGGAGACAAGCGGCGTACGGGATCTGACCATGGAGATGCTGGCGCGGGCCAGCGGCGTGACGCGCCAGACCATTCACAACCTGTTTGGAACCAGAAGGGCAGTGCTGGAAGCATTGTTCGACCGGATGGCTATGGATGCGGGCATGATGCGGATGCGGGAAGTAATGACGGTGAGGGAGCCTGCATCGATGCTGGCCGCGTTTGTGGAAGTGTTTACCGGTTTCTGGGCAAAGGACCGGCTGCTGCTCCGGAGAATTCACGGGATCGCGGCGATTGATCCGGAGTTCGGGCGAGTTGTGGAGGCGCGGAACGAGCGGCGGAAGATGGCGGCGACGCGCGTGATCGAGCGACTGTATGCGGGCCGGCCGGAGGTCGACGCGGAGGAAAAGACGAGGAAAGTCGCATGCCTGACGGCGCTGACCTCGTTTGAGTTTTTCGACGCCTTGGCGGAAACCAGTGCGGACTCGGCGCTGGCCGAAGGATGCGTTTATCCGCTGGTGAAAAGGGCCATCGCGCTTGGCGAGTGACGGGATGCCCCAGGCTCAAGCTTGAGTGGCGCTTTTTCAACAACTGTTAAGGCAAGTGTGCGACGATGCGGCGGGCGGCCAGAGAAAGAGACAGGCGGGAGATTCCCGCGAACAGCATGCTGCATCCGATCAGGGTTCCGATCGCCCATTCGCTGCTCGAGGGCCAGCTTCGCCAGATCATGATTCCCAGTACCAAGGTGATAACGCCATCGAAAAGTAGCCAGCCGGTGCCGGGATGCGGACGCACCCGGAACCACATAATCAATGCCAGAACGCCCTTCACAAAAAGGTATGCGGCAAGCAAGAGGGTGAGCGAGGCGAGACCGGTTACGGGGCGTGCGAACAGGAAGAATCCCACGCACAGGTAGAGGAGGCCGACGAGCAGCTCCCACACGAGAGCGCCTGTGCCGCGAATGTGCCAGGCGAACACCAGGTGCGCCGCGCCGGCGAAAATCAGCAGCCACGCGATCAGGATGGCGACGGCGATGCCCGCGACTGGAGGAAGCAGGATGGCAAGAATGCCGGCCACAATCATGAGGATGCTGAGGGCAATGGCCCACCCCACCGACTGTTTTGCGAGTGCGCTCACAGCAGAAGTACTCATGATCGTCTCCTCTCCTGGTCTTTCGAAATATGCAGCTGATCCCCCGAAGGCTCAGAATCCTAGCCCACGCCTGCGGGTAACAGCAAATATACATCGGCTTTACCGGCGGGAAGCGAAATCCCCGCGATGATCCGCCGGGGTTCGGGGCGGTCTGCTTTTGTTCATCGGCGCGGACGCCGGTTCGTGCTTCTAGAGACCCTCTGCCACCGCGATGGAACCGGCTTCTGACGGAGGGCATTGATCAAGAAAGGTTTCCGGGAGGGCTCGGCGCCGGCGGCCTGGTTTTGTCCGGGGGGTCGTTCATGGTAATCTCACCTTAGACACTTGAGAGTGGACTGAGACGAAAGAGGAGCAACACACGCCGTGCTGGCGACCGCAAAGAAAACTGACTTGATTCAACGCTTCCGGACGCATGATTCGGACACCGGTTCCCCCGAGGTCCAGATCGCGATTCTGAGTGAGCGCATTGGCGAGCTGACCGAGCATTTCAAGACTCATGTGAAGGATCATGCTTCCCGTCGCGGCCTGCTGATGCTGGTGGGCAAGCGCCGGCGCCTTCTGGATTACCTGAAGACGCATGATACGGACCGCTATCGCGACGTAATCACCAAGCTCGGAATTCGCAAGTAAGCAAGAAGCTCATATTGAACCGGAAGCGCCCAGACCGGAACCTGGTCATGGCCCCCGTTCCACCCACAACGTGGGGCCTTGGTGTACCTGGCAAAATCGAAATGATGCCGGGACCTGCGCGAAGCTGTCGGCGGCTGGCGGCTTGGCCGCGGGTTGCGATGATGCGGCGCGGGCGGGCCAGAAAAAACCATCCCACAGTGGCTGAAGCCCCTCGATTTTGCGGGCGGTTTGCGGCACGGGTGAAGCCGTGCCCTTTCAAGACCCTCTCGGACCGCGGCTTCCCATTCCAAGTTTCCCAAGTGAAAAACGAAAAGAGGACTCTATGTCGAATAAAACTGAAGTAGCCGTCGAGCTTGCCGGCGGCAAGCGCCTGGTGTTTGAGACCGGGCGCATGGCCAAGCAAGCGTCGGGCGCGGCGCTCGTCACCACGGGTGAGACCGTCGTCCTGGCAACCGCGGTGGCCTCCCCCGATCCGCGGGAAGGTATCGATTTCTTCCCTCTCACGGTGGATTACCGCGAATACACCTACGCCGGCGGACGCATTCCCGGCGGCTTCATCAAGCGCGAAGGCCGGCCGAGCGAAAAGGAAATTCTGACTGCCCGCCAGATCGATCGTCCTATCCGCCCAATGTTCCCCGACGGATTCCGCAACGAAACCCAGATTATCGCGCTGGTGTTCTCTGCCGACAAGGAAAATGACCCTGATGTGATCGGCATCAATGCAGCCGTGGCCGCGCTGGCCCTCTCCGACATTCCGTTCGGCGCCACGCTGGGCGCGGTGCGCGTGGGACGCGTGAATGGTGAGTTCATCATCAACCCCACCTATGACGAGCGCAGCGGCTCCACCGTGAACATCATGGTGGTGGGACACAAAGACGGCATCGTGATGATCGAGGCGGGCGCCAAGGGAGAGACGGAAGATGTAGTCCTGAGCGCCATCGAATTCGCGCACGCCGAGATCAAGAAGATCGTGGCGGGAATCGAAGAGCTGGTTGCCAAAGCCGGCAAGCCGAAGCGCTCGTTTACGGCGCCGGTGTTTGACGAGGCCTATTACAACGATCTGAAGGCGAAGGTGGGCGACCGGCTGAAGGATGCGTTCGACACCAAGGCGCACGGGAAGATCGAGAGCTATGCACTGATCAAGCAGATCCAGGATGAGTTGAAGACGGCGGTTCCCGCGGAGGACGCCGACGGCAAGAAGAAGGTGGCCCAGTACTACGAGATTCTGCGGGAGCGGCTGTTCCGCGAGCAGGTGACCCGGGAGCGGATCCGGCCCGACCGGCGTGCATTTGACGAGATTCGTCCCATCAGCATTGAGACCGGTGTGCTGCCGCGTACCCACGGCTCGTCGCTGTTCACGCGCGGCGAGACGCAGGCGCTGGTGACGGCGACGCTGGGCACCATGGACGATGCACAGCGGCTGGAGAGCTACGAAGGGGAGCAGAAGAAAAACTTCATGCTTCACTACAATTTTCCGCCGTTCAGCGTTGGCGAGACGGGCCGCATGACGGGGGTAGGCCGGCGCGAGGTGGGCCACGGAGCGCTCGCTGAGCGGGCAATCACCGCGGTTCTGCCCGACGAGTCGCAGTACTCGATCCGCATCGTATCGGACATTCTGGAGTCGAATGGCTCTTCGTCGATGGCTTCGGTCTGCGGCGCAAGCCTCGCGCTCTATGACGCGGGCGTGGAGATCAAGGGCGCAGTGGCGGGCGTAGCGATGGGGCTGGTGAAGGAGGGCGACGATTACGCCATTCTGACCGACATTGCCGGGGCCGAGGATCACTACGGCGACATGGACTTCAAGGTGGCCGGCACGCGCAAAGGCATTACCGCGCTGCAGATGGACATTAAGATCGGCGGGCTGACGCGCGAGATCCTGCAGCAGGCGATGGAGCAGGCACGCCAGGGACGGCTCTTCCTTCTGGACAAGATGGATGCGGAACTGGCCGGACCGCGCGTGGAGAAGTCAAAGTACGCGCCGCGCATCGAGACGCTGATGATTCCCACCGACAAGATTCGCGACCTGATCGGCAAGGGTGGCGCGACGATTCGCGGCATCGTGGAACAGACCGGCGCCAAGATCGACGTGGACGACACCGGAAAGGTGAGCGTGGCTTCGGCGGACGCCGATGGCTTGAGGCGGGCGATGGAGATCATCGGGAACATCACCGCGGTGCCGGAGGTGGGCAAGGTCTACCTGGGCAAGGTGGTCCGGCTGGCCGAGTTCGGCGCATTTGTCGAACTGTTTCCGGGCACGGACGGGCTGCTGCACATCTCCGAAATTGCCGAGCATCGCGTCAAGGAAGTCAAGGATGAGCTGCGCGAAGGCGACCAGGTGATGGTGAAGGTGCTGGCGATCGAGGGCAACCGCATCAAGCTGAGCCGCAAGGCGCTCATCCGCGAGCAGAAGGCGAAGCTGGCGCAACAGGCCACAGTGGAGGCTGGCCCGGTTGAGGCGGCCCAAGCGCAGGCGCCGGCGCAGGCGCCCGCTCCCGCCAAGCCTCGGCACGAGTTCGATGAGAAGCAACCGCGTTCCAATCAAAGCACGATCCTGATCGAAGGCGGCGAGGACTTCGACGAGGATGGGACCGAGGAGTTCGACGAGGACAACGAGCCGAACTTCAACCGGGCGGAAGGCGCACCGGTAGCAGCGGGTCAGGTCGCAGGCAGCGGTGGCGGTGGCGCCGGTCGCCCGGCCGGCGGTGATGGAGGCGGCCGCAACCGTCGGCGCCGTCGTCGTGGCGGGCGCCCGGCTGGCGGTGGCCGCCAGGGATAAATTCCGCAAAAGCGAAAAGGAACTCAAACGGCCCGGACCATATAGGTTCGGGCCGCAGTATTTTTGGGCCATTCTTTTTCTCTTGCGGAGAAACCGCGACTTCAACTCTCGGGTAGGGAATCTTGGATCACACCCCGCGGTGACCTCGTTCGCGAACCGGCGGACACTGGTCATTCTCGTTTGAGCTGGGCGCGGCATTCGTCGGCAGCCCGTCATTTACGATGAACCTGGCCGGGACGGCGTGCGACGCCACCGGCGAAGTATGCGTCGACGCGGCGACCAATGCCGGCATTCAAGCCAATCTGCAGGCGCAAATTGCGAAGTACAAAAAGGACGTCCAGCCGCTAAGCGTCTACCCCATCGAGTCGATCGGAGTGGCCTACAACTTTGGCACCGGAAACCGCAGATAAGGGGATCGGAGCTCTGAAGCGAGCCGATGGTATTCTGCCGTTTGCGGTACAATGACCCGATTTCGAAAGGATCTTGTATGCAAGCGCTTTCATCGGCCGATGCGATTGCGCCGGCAATTCAGCGGACCACGGGGTTCCTGTTCAGGCCGTTCCGGTGGGGTACATTCCTGAAGCTATGCCTGGTGGCTCTGGTCACCGAAGGGCTCGGTAATTTCCACTCTTCGCACGGCGGCGGTCCGTCACCCCACCCCGGTTCAACCGGCAATCCCGCGTTTGATATAGGGCCGGTGTGGATTGCGGCGATTGTGGCCATGTCCCTGCTGGTAATTCTGCTGGGCTGCCTGGTGTTCTACGTCATCACGCGGCTGCGGTTTGCGTACTTTTATTGCCTGGTTACGAACACCAGGGAGATTCGTCCGGGCTGGCACCTGTATCGGCCGCAGGCGGTGCGCTTCTTCTGGATGAACCTTGCGGTGGGAATCTGTTTTGTGCTGCTGGTGGGACTGATGGCGTTGCCCTTCGCGGCGGGGCTATGGCGGCTTTTTCACGAGGTGCAGGCCGGCGGCTCTCCTGGCATCGGATCGATCCTGTCGTATGTGCTGCCCCTGGTACCGATCGGCATTCTGGCCTTCTGCGCGGCGATTCTGATGGATGTGCTTCTGCGCGACTGGATGCTGCCTCATTACGCGCTGGAGAACGCGACGGCGGGTCAGGCGTGGGCGGCGGTGTGGGATAGCGTCAGCCGGGAGAAAGGGCAGTTTTTCGCGTACGCCTTGCTGCGGTTGATCCTGCCCATCCTCGCCCTGATCGTAGTGGCGATCGCGCTGATTATCCCAACCCTTATCTTCGCCGCTACGGTTGGAGCCGTGGAGATCGGGGTACATTCGGCCTTTGCCGGGGCTACGGGAGCGGCAGAGGTTGCAGGTGTATTTCTGCAGGCGTTTTTCGGAGTCGTGGCGTTTGGCTTTGCGGTGCTGGCCAGCATTTGCGTGGGAGGGCCGGTGAGCACGGGCATCCGGGAGTATGCGCTGGTGTTCTATGGCGGGCGATATCAGAAGCTTGGGGACCTGCTTACACCGGGGCCGCGGGCGGGAATTGCGTGAAGCGCCCATTCCGCCCGCAGTCAGCACGGAACATCCTGTTCCACCCGAAACTACGAAAATGCACAAGCAGGTCCATCGCTGCGCTCAGAGCTTGTGACTTAATTCAAGTCTTCGATTTCTGGTTCGCGTTTTGTGTTCGTTCCGTCATTGCGGGTTGATGATCAGTTCTAGGATTGTGGAGCGATTGATGTTGCAAGCCCATTGCCGCGCAGCCCGTGCTCTCTAGTTCACGAGGGCAGCGGCGAAATGCATCAGGTTGTATGCCAGGGCGCACCACAGCGCCACGCATCGAGCCTTGTGCAAGCCGCGGACAGTGATTTGTGTAAGACCGCGATAGCTTCTCAGATCGGCATTGACGGTTTCGCTGGTGGCCGCCCTTTGCTTGTAGATTTGCTGGCCCTCCTGGCTGGCCATGCGCTGCTTCCATGCCAACACCGCGGGACTGTCTCCCGGCTTGGCGTGCAACTCCCGACCCCGGCGGTGTGGACTTTTGGCCGGCTTGGGCGGTACGAACAGTTCCACTCCCGCAGCGTGCGCCTGCTCGATATCGTCCTTGCGCATATAGCCGCCGTCCACCAGGTGCTGGGTTATGGGTTGTCCGGTTCGCTGTTCCACCTGCTGCCGCATCGGGCCGCTCAACCCCACGCTGTCAGTGCCCTCGTTGGTGACTTCCACTGCCAAGATGGCGCGGCTTTTGGTATCCGTGGCCAGTTGCACATTCACGGCCGGGTTAAATCCGCCATTGGGCATTTTCATCCGCCGCGCCTGGGGATCCGTGGTGCTGACCCGCGGCTGCCGCGCACGCACTTTCTCGCCCTCTCTGCCGGCTCCCGCACGGCGCTCCGCTTCGGCTTGCCGACGCTGTAACTCCGGCAATTGCGCCACCGCCTGTTCCAGGCGCTGAAGCTTGTCTTCGGCGGCTCGGCGCCGCGCCGCCCGCTGCCGCGCCGTCTGCGCCGCCTGCTCCGGTCCATCCACCTGCCTCCGCAGTTCTTCCACATGCTCCCCAGCCTTGGACAGCAACTCCTCGAGACGCTCTTGCCGCCGAAAACTATCCGCCCCGGCGCTCACCCGAACCCGCACTCCGTCCTGGCTCACCCGGCTCACCCCCACCACTCCCTTATCCACCAGCGATGCGATCACCTGGGTAAATAACTCATCCAGCGCCAGACCGTGATCGCTGCGGAAATCCGAAAGCAGACGATGGTTCACCGTCACTCCTCCACATAGCCAGAGAAAGGGCGCGCTCTCCTCACAGCGACGCGCCAACTCACGCGCCGAACCGATCCCCCGGATGCAGGCGTACAGCCACAAACTCACCATTAGACGCGGATCGGTCGTATCACGCCCTGCCACGCCCTCACGCGCCTTGATCGATTCATAGAAGTGCGACACATCCAGCTTCTGCACAACCGCCGCTACCAGACGCACAGGATGATCGGCTCCCACCAGATCGTCCGCACACTGGGCTACCCAACCAAGCTGACTGCGCTCTGGTACCCGCAAACGGTATTCGCTCATACCCTCCTTATAGCTCGACAGAAAATCTCATGCCCATCTTTTCTTCTTCCCCGCATTCAAAAAGTCACAGGCTCTCAGGATGACCCATGCTATTGACATTGGTGACGCCCAAGCTTGCAAGCAAGGTCCTCATCAGGCTGCAACCGCTTGCTCCTCGGCAACGCTCCGCATCATTGGCTGGCGTTTCCAGTAGGTCAGCGATCGCCAGACCCACTCGATGGGGCCGAACTGGAAATGGCGGAGCCAGATCGGGCTGACGGTCAGGTTGATGATCCACACGCAGGGGACGATCGCGAGAACCTGGTAGTACTCGAGCTTGCCGTAGAGGCCCAGGCCAAAGCCGTTGAACAGCAGGCTGCAGCTGATGCTGGTGAAGAGATAGTTGCTGAGGGCCATCTGGCCCACGGAGCCCAGGCGTCGCGTGAGCCAGGCCATGCGGCCGGCCTTGGCGATGATAATAATCAGGGCGATGTTGGCGACCGCGCCGGGAAAGCGCCCGAACTGGTAAAGGACCCACCATGGGGTGTTCTCGAAGTTGGTGCGGATCAGGCCCAAGGCCTCGATGCCGTTGATGGGGATGCTGAGCAAATAGCCGGCGGCAATAACCCAGCCGTAAACCTTGTAGCTCAGTGAGCCGGTGAGAAAGCCCATCCGGTAGAGGCCCATGCCGATGAGCATCATGGCCAGCACGTCAGTGAACCCGAAACGGTAGTAGTATTCCGCCTGAATCTTGGGCCCATATTGCGCGCGGTATTTGAGCTGCCCCAGGTAGCTGCCGCGCATCGCCTTTAGATCTTCGTCGTGTTCCTTTTTCTGCTTGGTCAGCGTGTCGTTCCACTTTTTGAGGGCGTCCTGTTGTTGCTGGGTGAGCTTGTGGCCGGAATTGACCAACGCCTGGGCAGCCAGTCCCTGGTTCCGCTCGCGAACATCGTCGAGAGAGAAGTAAGTGTCGGTGGCCACGCCGAGCAGTAGCACCGCGGCCCCGGCGATCAGCAGGTTGCGGACGCGCAGTTTACGGCAGGGATAAAGAAAAAGCAGAGCCGTTAGCCCATAGGAGTAGAGGATGTCGCCGTACCAGATGAAGTAAAAATGGAGCACGCCGAACAGCACCAGCCACATGTTGCGGCGGGAGAAGATATCGGCCACATGGCTGCTTCTGCCGCGCTCGGCGCGCTCGGTGAGTAGGATGACGCCCGCACCGAACAGCATGGAGAAGGCGGCGCGCATTTTGCCTTCGAAAAAGACCCAGCGTATGGTCCAGGCGACGAGATTGTAGGTGCGGTGATTTCCGACCGACAACGGGTTGATGTACATCTCCCACGGGCCGGAGAAAGCGCCGATGTTCATCACCAGGATGCCGAGCAGTGCCATGCCCCGGACAATGTCGATGGTGGGGATGCGCTCGCGCTGGCTGACGGGCCGGGGAAAAGATCCGATTTGCTCGGGCGCGACGGCGAGATCGGGGGTTGCGTAGGCGCTGATGGGATGCGCAATGACGGCGGCAGAAGCCTCGATGCGAGGGACTGGGGAAGAAGTAATGTCCTGCACGGGAACCTCCGGGAATGCGAAGGGTGGGCCCAGGAGAAGTAATACGCCAACGTATCACGGTGGCGGCGTGAATGTCGCGAGCCGGGCCGGCTCCCAGCCATGGAGAATTGCTACTCCTATCTGAAGAGTGATCGAGAGAAAGGAATCGTTTCACGGTAGGCAAACAACGGTAGTCTCCACCCACGCCCGTCCATCCCGGAGACCAAGACCCGCCGCTTCACCCCCGATGAGAAAGAGCTTTATGGGAGAGCCGGCTCTCGGGGACCGCGAAAAGGGGCGGAGATAGGGTACGGAGACCCTTCGGTAAACTAGAAATGGAGGGGGCTCCAATCCGTTCGTCACTCCTGGACGTACATTGATGGACAGCCCTGCGGTCCGGATACCGGCTCATGCCGATCCTGAACCTGTGAAGAAGATTTTCATATCCAGAGGGGGCAGATACCTTGTAACCTTTGGCGCAGGTCTGTGCTCCCGGTGTACGGAGCAAGGAACGGTCAGGATGGACCACCCCAAAAGCGCTTTACACCTTTTTGGGGACCAAGGTGGACGGCTTCCCCTGGCCTGCATCGAACATAACTGCGGAACACTATCCGCCTCAACCCCCAAACGAGGTCAATCAATGACGAGCAAAAAACTGAATGCATTGCTTCTGACGGCGGCGCTCTCCGGACTGATCGGCGGAACCTCCGTTGCGGCCCAGGCGGCCACCAATGGTTCCAACGGTGCAACGGTCAAGGCAGCCAAGGCCGGCATGCGTCTGACCAATGCGGACAAGCCCCCCAAGCATTCCTGTAAAGGCAAGAATGACTGCAAGGGCCAGGGCGGCTGCAAGTCCAGCGACAACGGCTGCAAGGGCAAGAACAGCTGCAAGGGTAAAGGCGGCTGCGCGACCGACGGCTCGAAGATGCCCAAGGCGATATAAATCCTGTGTCGGGATCGGCGCTGCGCTGAAAAAGTGAAGAAGTGAAAGAGTGAACAAGTGAAGCGGAGGACCGCCTTGTCTTTTCACTCCTTCACTCATTGACTTTCCCAGCTCGCCGCGCCGATCCCATCACCCCCCTGATTTCTCATTCCTGACCCTGCCTCTATGTCCACTAATCGTTTCAATGCCCAATCCAATCACGGCGTAGGGATCGGCCTGCGCATTCCCCACTACGCGCACATCTTCTCGCGCAAACCGGTGGTGGATTGGTTTGAGATCATCTCTGAGAATTTCATGGTGGACGCCGGCCGTCCGCTGCACGTGCTCGACCAGATCCTGGAACAGTATCGGGTGGTGCAGCACGGGGTTTCCATGTATTTCGGATCGGCCACGGAACCAGACCCCGAGCACCTGCGCCGTTTGAAAGAACTGGTGCGGCGCACCCGGACGCCCTGGTTGAGCGATCACCTTTGCTGGGGCAGTGTGGACGGCGCCTACACTCACGACCTGCTTCCGCTGCCCTATACATGGGAAGCGGTGGAGCGAACCGCTGAGCGCGTGCGCAAGGTACAGGACTTTCTGGAAATTCCGGTGGCCGTGGAAAACGTGAGCAGCTATGCGGAGTTCACGGCCTCCGAGATGACCGAGTGGGAGTTCCTGAACGAAGTGGTTGAGCGTGCCGACTGCGGGATTCTGCTCGATGTAAACAATATCTATGTTTCGTCGGTGAACCACGAATTTGATCCCATGCGGTATGTGAACGCGGTGCCCGCCGAGCGCGTGGCGCAGATCCATATTGCCGGCCACTCGCGCTACGAGAAGTACATTCTGGATACGCACGATCACCCGGTGATCGACCCGGTGTGGGCTTTGTATGCGCGGGCCATCGAACGCTGCGGCCCCACGCCCACACTGCTCGAGTGGGACGATCACATTCCCAGCTTTGACGAAGTCCACAACGAGGCGAAGAAGGCGGAGCGCTATCTTCACCGGAACGCCGGGGAACTGACGGGGGCGAAACCATGAGAGCCGAGGCGAACCCGGGGGCGATGAGCCTGGCCGATCTGCAGCGCGAGATGGCTGCCGCCGTGATGATGCCCCTGACCGTGGACGAAGAGATGCGCGCGACGGCTCCGGACGGCCGGGCGATGGCCGAGGTGGCTGCGTCGTTTATCGCGCCCAACAGCCGGTTGACCGCTTTTGAGCGCCTGGAACTTTACAACCGGCAGTACTGGCTGCGGGTGCTTCACGCGCTGGCCGAGGACTTTCCGGCGGTGCGGGCGGTAGTGGGCGCTGCGCGATTTGAGGCGCTTTCCGTGGCGTACCTCAGTGCGCATCCCAGCCGTTCGTTCACGCTGCGCAACCTGGGGTCGAAGCTGGTCGACTGGTTAATTGCTAATCCGCGGTGGACCGGCCGGCGCCACGCGCTCGCCGTTGAGCTGGCACGGATTGAATGGGCGTTTGTCGAGGCTTTTGACAACGCGGAATATGCCCCGCTGACACTCGAGCAGATTGCGACCCTTGACGGTGGATCGCGGCTGGCGCTGCAGCCCCATGTGCAGTTGTTGGCGCTGGAGTATCCGGCGGACGACATTGCGCTCGCGCTCCACCGCAACGAGAAGCGGCAGACCAGCGAAGCTGGTGTGACGCAGGACGAAGGCGAGAATGCCCCGGCGCAGTTACCGCGCTTGCGGCGCCGCCGGACGTGGATGGCCGCGCATCGCGTGGATCTGAATGTCTACTATCGGCGCATGGAACGCGAGGAGTTCCAAACGCTGGCGGCGATTCGCGATGGGCAGGCGCTGGGCGAAGCCCTGGATGCGGGTTTTATAGGATCACGACTGCCTGAGACGCGCCGCCCCGCACGGGTACGGGAGTGGTTCGCAACCTGGGCGGAACTGGGCTGGGTCTGCGCGCCCGACCTGGAGACACTCTGCGCATCACAGCGATAATCGAAGGACGATGAGCGATCCGGGAAGATTCCTGACAGCGGAATGGAAGAACCTGTTGATGCTCAACTACGTGGTTGATCCCACGTTGTTGCATCGTTTTGTCCCGGCGGGAACGGAGCTGGATGAATTCGGCGGGCGCACCTATGTAAGTCTGGTAGGATTCGAGTTTAACCGGACGAGAGTGCTGGGAGTTTCGGTTCCGTTTCACCGTTCGTTCGAAGAGGTGAACCTGCGATTTTATGTACTTCGTGGCCAGCGGCGCGGGGTGGTATTCATTCGCGAGCTGGTGCCCAGGTTTGCTATCGCTGCAGTCGCCCGCTTTGCCTTTGGCGAAAACTACTCATGTGTGGTAATGGATCATCGCATTCGCAATGGCGAGGGAATTCAGGTGCAATATTCATGGGGTTCCGGAAGCGGTACTTGCTCGATGCGCATCGAAGCGAACGATGCGGGATCGGTGCCGGATGATGGTACGCTGAGCCAGTTCATCACCGAGCACTACTGGGGATATACGCAGCGGCAAGGGGAAGGCTGCCTCGAATACGAGGTGCAACATCCGCGCTGGATAGTTCGGGAAGGGAAAGCCGCTTCGTTCAGCGGCAATGCGGCCTTCTATTACGGTGGGGAGTTTGGCGAGGTTCTCGCCCGTCCGCCGGATTCGGCTTTTCTCGCGGACGGATCACCGGTGACGGTGTTTCGCGGGCGAAGAATCGTGTGATCCGGATCGGTTTACCGTCGGAACTTAAAGGAACAGACATGAGCAAAATGGTCGAATTCCTTACATCGGCGTATGAAGGGTTTTGCGTTGCGCTCAACAGCCTGCGAAACCCGCTGCTGCTTGCGATTCGGCTCTACTGGGGGTGGCAGTTCGCCACCGATGGTTGGGGCAAGCTGCACCATCTCGATAGGGTTGCGGATTATTTTGGCAACTCGCTCCACCTGCCCGCTCCTGGCGCGACGGCCTTGTTCGTCGGCGTGGTGGAATTCGGTGGCGGAATTCTCTTCGCTGCCGGGATCGGGTCACGGTTGGTGTCTCTTGTGCTGTTTGTGAATATGACCGTTGCTTTCCTGGCCGCCCCGGATGATCGCGTCAATTTCTCCCATTTCTTTTCCAAGCCCGACGACTTTTACGGAGCCAGTCCCTACACTTATTGGTTTGCCGCGCTTCTGATCATGATCCTCGGTCCGGGCTGGATGGCGATCGACACGGCGCTAGCCCGCCGCGTGGCAAGTAAGCACGTACCCTGAACGTCCGCGGTATCATCATTCCAATCTCTTCTGAGTGGAATGTGGGGCTGGATGCGCATCGCGTATGTGCTGACCACGCTGGCAGTCGGCGGAACAGAAAAGCAGGTGCTTGCCATAGCGGGGCGCATGGCGGCGCGCGGACACCGGGTGACTCTTCTGGTGCTGAAGCCGCACCAGGTTGATGACTGGGCGACGGATTTGAACGTCGTCCATGTCGACATCCATAAAAGTCCGACTGGTATCCTCGCCGGCTTCCGGCGAGGTTTGCGGTTTCTTGCTTCGTTTCAGCCGGACGTGATTCACAGTCACAACTTTCACGGCAACATGTTCGCGCGGGTGCTGCGGCTGTTCTACCGGCGGGCGAAGCTGATCTCGACTATTCACAACGTGTACGAAGGCGGACGGCTGCGCATGCTGGCGTATCGCATGAGTGATGGGCTAGCGGATCGAACGACGGCGGTGAGCGTGGCCGTGGCCGAGCGCTACATTGCCCTGCACGCCGTGCGGAAGGCAAATTGTGCGGTGCTGTCGAACGGCATCGATATCGCGGAGTTTGCACCCGATGCCGGCCGGCGCTACAGAACGCGAACCGAGTTGGCGGCGGGCGGGGATTTTGTATGGCTCACGGTCGGGCGCGGGACCAGGGCCAAGGATCTCAAGAATCTTCTCCAGGCGATGGGTAATTTATGCGGGGACACGGGAAACGCGCAGTTGTGGATTGCCGGCGAAGCATCGTCCGGGAAGGGCGCTGAGTACGAATACGTCGTCATGGCGATGCCAGGCAGCGCAAGAGAAAAAGTACGCCGGCTGGGCCTGCGGCGCGATATCCCGGCGCTGCTCGATGCGGCCGATGGATTCGTGCTGAGTTCCGCGTGGGAGGGGATGCCGCTGGCGTTGGGCGAGGCTATGGCGATGAAGAAGCCCGTGGTGGCGACCGACGTGGGAGGCGTGCGCGAACTGGTGGGTGACGCCGGCGCGCTGGTGCCGGCACGGGATTCAACGGCACTGGCCGGAGCGATGCTGGACGTGATGCGTCGGTCAGTGGAGGAACGCGCGGCGATGGGGTGCGCCGCGTGGGAGCGAATCAGTGCGCATTTCACTCTGGACGCGAAGGCCGATGAGTGGGAAACGCTGTATCGGTCTGTGATCGGCTGAACCGCGGGGTCGCGCCGCCCGGTGGTACCCTTATCACCACGATTGCTTGGCTGAAAGCGGCTGCAAATCCTTCGTTTGCGCGTTATGAGCCGTGAACTTCAAAGTCAGGAAACCAGAAAGCACTTGAGCCGCCGGAGATCGTGCGCGTGGGTGGCGCCGGAGGGGAATGATGCGACCGGGATTTGTGCGCGGACTGTTTGTGTCCGCGTTGTGCGGGGTGGGATCGGTAGCAGCGTTGGGACAAAGTGCCAACACCTCGCTGAACCTTAATCAAAATTGGCAGTTCCGCCAGAGCGGGGCTTCGGATGCGGAGTGGTTGCCGGCGACGGTGCCGGGCGATGTACATCTCGATCTTCTGGCCAACAAGAGGATCCCCGATCCGTTCTATCGCGATGACGAGTCCAAGCTGCAGTGGATCGAGCAGGCGAGCTGGGAATACCAGGGCACGTTCGATGTGCCGCCGGGGCTGCTGGGCAAGGCCAATGTGGACCTGGTGTTCGACGGGCTGGATGCGGCGGCCGAAGTCTACCTGAACGACGCGCATGTGCTCAGCGCCAACAACATGTTCCGCATCTGGCGCGTGCCGGTAAAGGATCATCTGCACGCAGGAAAGAATGTGCTGAGGGTCGAATTTCCTTCGCCCATCAAGGCTGCGGAGAAGGTGGCGGCCACCGATCCATGGCAGGCGAAGACGCATACCGAGCCAAAGACGTATATCCGCAAAGCCGCATATGAGTATGGCTGGGACTGGGGCCCGCGATTTGTAACCACAGGGATCTGGCGGCCGGTGCGGCTGGAGGGGTGGGACAAGATGCGGATTGCGGATTTCGCGATCCGCCAGCGGGATGTGAGCAAGGAGGTCGCGCATCTGGATGCGCAGGTGGAGATCGAGTCGACAAGCGACGTGCAGGCCAGGGTGTTAGTGGATTACCTGGGCACGGGTCGTCCGCTGGGAAGCAAGCCGCCATACGTCGTTGTCAACGCAACGATCCATCGGGGGTTGAATAAGATTGACGTTCCGGTCGAGATTGCCAATCCGGACCTGTGGTTTCCGGCGGGGTACGGAAAGCAAGCGCGCTATGATTTCACAGCAAGACTGGGCGCAGCGGGGCAGATTGCGGAAGAACGCAAGCTGACGATCGGCCTGCGTTCGGTGGTGCTCGATCGGCATCCGGACCACTGGGGACGGTCGTTCCAGTTTTTGGTGAACGGAATTCCGGTGTTTGGGAAAGGCGCGGATGTGATTCCGTTCGACAGCTTTCCCAATCGCGTGACAACTGCGGACTATCGCCGCATTCTTGAGTCGGCGCGCGACGCCAATATGAACATGATCCGCCACTGGGGCGGAGGCTACTACGAGACTGACGAGTTTTACTCGATCTGCGACGAGCTGGGCATTATGGTGTGGCAGGACCTGATGTTCGGCAACGACTGGCAGCCGGGCACCTATGCGTTCAAGCTGAATATCGAGGCCGAGGCCGAGGACCAGGTGCGGCGGCTGCGCAATCATCCCAGTATCGTGATCTGGAGCGGGAACAACGAGACCGAGGTGGCGCTGAACTGGGGCGACCGCGGATCTCTGCCACTGAATATCAAGTGGCAGATGTGGCAGGATTACCTGACGGAGTTCAGCGGGATTCTGAACCGGGTGGTCGCGCGGCTCGATCCCGAAACGCCATACTGGCCCAGTTCGCCCAGCTCCGATTACGAAGAGACTACCCCCGATTACAAGCGTGGGTACCAGAGCGGAGACGCGCACATCTGGGACGTGTGGCACGGGCGCGTGCCGTTCTCGACCTACGAGACGCACCACGCGCGTTTCGTGACAGAATACGGGTTCCAGTCGTTCCCGGAGATGAGGACGATCGAGGCGTTCACGCAGCCGGAGGATCGAAAGAATATCTTCACTCCGGTGATGCTGGTGCACCAGAAGAACAATGAAGGCAACTCGATCATTCACGATTACCTGCTGAAGGATTATCCGGAGCCGAAGGATTTCCCGAGCTTCCTGTATGTGAGCCAGGTGCTGCAGGCCGAGGGTATCAAGATCGGCGCGGAGCATTTCCGGCGCAGCATGCCGGAGACGATGGGCTCCATCTTCTGGCAGTTGAACGACTGCTGGCCGGTGGCCTCGTGGTCGTCGATCGACTACTACGGCCGCTGGAAGGCGCTGCAGTACTATGCGCGCCGGTTTTATGCGCCGGTGCTGGTGTCGCCGCACGTGGAAGACGGCGCGGTGAAGGTGTACATCGTCTCCGACAAGACCGACCCGGAGAAGGCAGCCCTGCATGTGCGCCTGATGGACTTCGACGGCAAGGTGCTGCTCGACGAGAAACAGGATGTGAGCGTGGCGCCGCTGACAAGCAAGGTGTATCTGGATTGGCCGTTTTCGAAGATGATGCAGGCGGGAGGATCGGATACGTCGCGGGTTTTCGTGGTGGCGGAACTGACGTCGGGGGAAAAGCCGATATCACGCAATCTGACCTATCTTGCGCCCACCAAGGAAATCCATTTGAAGCCCGCGGCACTGAAGGTGGAGTCGACTCCGGAGAATGGCAAGCTGCGGATTCGGGTGACTTCGCCGGTGCTGGCACGCAGTGTTTATCTGTCGTTCGGGGACCTGGATGTGAAGGTCTCGGATAACTACTTCGATGTGCTGCCGGGAGAGACGGTCGAAGTGACGGCGGAATCGAAGGCCTCGCCCGATGACGTGAAGGCGCAGATGCACGCGATGTCGTTGACCGATGCGTTCGCTGTGAATCCGCAGGCGGCGACAGTGGGAGCCGCGCAGTAGCGGCAGGGGCTTCGCTGGTATCCCAGGTCCCGAATTCGGGGACCTGGGCCCCAAAGTTTTTGCAATCGCTAAAACGCGAAGATGGCCTGCGCGAAGATGCGGCGCGAGGCTGAGCCGGTGGAGAAGATCCCGCCCGCCAAGGTCGTGGACTGATCGAAGCGGCGCGAGCCGACCACGCCGTTGGGACCGCCGTAGTCGATGTTGTTGAACAGATTCAGCGCCTGGGCGCTGAACGTAAGCGAGTATTTGCGGCCGCTGGCGGCTCCGCCGCCGAACATGCCGCCCATGCCGCGCCCGCCACCCCCGCCCAGGCCCCCGGGACCGAGGCCGCCTCCCGGAGGTCCGCCACGGCGTCCGCCGCCGCCACCATCCATATGCGGGCCGCCGTCCTGTTGTCCGCCGGCAGAACCGCCAACCTCCGGTCCAAACCCGAATCCGCGACTGATGCGCAAATTCACAGCCACAGCCGCGGGCCCGTTGCCTTTGTTGGCAGCAACGAGGGCTTCGCCGGGCGATGGTTGCGAATCGAGGCAGCCGAACTGGCTTGTGTTGATGTAGCGGCTGGGGTCTGCCTGGCACTGGGCCGCGGTCGCCAGGCCGGGACGCTGGTTGTAAAAGTCATTGAGTGGATCTTCGGCCAGAGTGACGTTGAAGGGCTTGCCGGATTGTGCAATCAGGAACGGGTTGAAGCGCAGCCCCCACGGACCCTGGTAATTGGCCATGGAAAAGATCTGGTTGCGAGAGTTGAAGGTGGCCGGTCCGTAGTCCTGCGAAATGTTGAAGGCATTGGACGCGTTGGATCCTGCTCCGCCGTCGCTGTGCGCAAAGCCCAGGGTGTAAAAGCCGACAAGGCTGAGGTTTTTGGTAACCTGCGCGTTGATGCTGGTGATGAGCTGATCCTGCTTGAAGACCGCCTCGGGATAAAACTCGTAGATGTAGCCGCCGGAGGGATCGAGCGGATAGTCGCCGGAGGAAGCGTCGAACTGATTGGCGTTGATGGTCACCAGTTGGTGCGGCCCGAAGGAGTGCAGGTAGGTGACGGTTAAGTTGGAGCCCTTGTTGAGCTGGCGCTCCAGGCCTACTCCGAGCTGGCTGGTATAAGGCGAGTGATAGGACGAATCGATGCGATAACGAACCGGAACGGCGGTGCTACTGAAGGCCCCTGGGCCGCTCTGGCAGGTGCCCGGATTGGCATTCTGGTCCTGCACGACTCCGGCCAGCGAGTTGGCCGTCGAGGAGCACGTCGGGTTATTGAGAACGATCTTGTTCTGCAGAGTGAAGTGCTGAACGGTGAGCAAATTGGTTGCGGTGAAGCGATCGTAGAAGTCCCCGTAGCCGGCGCGGAGCACGGTCTTGGCTTGCTTGCCTTTGCCGCCATCGAGCGCATAGGCGAAGGAAACGCGGGGCGCCCAGTCGTTGTGGTCGGCGACGTGGTTCTGCGATTCCCAGCGGAGGCCGCCGGACACAGTCAAGCGCCGGTTCACTTTCCAGTCGTCCTGCAGGAACAGGGCGGCGTCAAACATGTTTGCGACGGCCGAATTGGGGCCGGCCGTGAAACTGGCAGTGATGGGCCCGTAGCCCTGGGCTACGAGAGAATCGAACGACTCGCCTGCAGCCAGGCCATTCAGCATGTTCAGGTAGTTGTCAGGATTGGCGAAGCGGAATGTGCCGTTGTAGTTCTGAGTGCTGTAGTTGGCATCGCGCGTGTCGCGCAGCCGCGCGCCAAATTTTATGGCATGCAGGCCGTGGGAGAGGGTGGTGAGGTTCTGAAATTCAAGGCGGGTGGCGTGGTCGCGGTAGACCTGCGCCGACAAGCCGCCATCGGTGAATTCGCCCAGGACGCTGACGGTCGGCTGAGTGGAGTCGGGATAGTGGTTTTCGTTCTGGCGCTCGTACTGGAAACGCGTCTCCGTCACCATGTGGTCGTTGACGACGAAGGCCTCGCTCATCTGGACAGTGTGGTCGGAGTTCGATTCGTGCCACGATGCCGAAGGCAGCGAGCCGGCGTTCAGGTCGCCGGTTTCGCCCTCCGACCAAAAGCCATAGCGTGCCGTCAGCGTGTTCTTGGGACTAAGCTGCCAGTCAAAGCGCGCCGATGCGTTATTGCGCAGGCGCGTGTTCAGCAGGTTGACGCCGTAGTTCAGAACATCGGCGTAGGTGCCGCTCGAATCGGGCAGCACGGCTTCGGGAATCAGCCAGGCATCGACATTTCCGATGTGGCGGCGCTCGGCGCTGATGAAATAGGACGACTTTTTATTGATGGCGCCCGAAACTGTTCCGTTGAACTGGTAGCTGTAGTAATTGGGAATGGATTGCGTGAATGGATTGCCGGTGTTGAAGGTATTGGTATTCCCCATGCCGAAGAACTGGCCGTGGAGCTTGTCGGTTCCGGGCTTGGTGAGGATCTCGATGCGGCCGTATCCCAGCTTGTCGAACTCGGCTGAGAAGGGATTCTGGTTGATGCGGATTTCGCGGATGGCTGATTTGGGAGGAAGCTGCCCGCCGGAAAAGCCGTCGATGTAGATCTGCCCGCCGTTGGGTCCGGCCGAAGGTCCGGCCAGGGCCTGCAGCTCGTTCGCCAGTTCGTCGGGGTCATCGGAGAGGGCATCGAGATCCTTGCCCTTGAGGACAATGGCGTTGGCGTTGCCCTCGGCCTCGACGTTCACGGTCGGCGTCTCGTCGGTCACCACCACGTTCTGCTGCTCCACCTGGATGGCCATCGCGATGTCGACACGCTTGGCCTGTCCGGCGGTGACGGGAATGGGTTGCGACTGGAAGGAGGCAAAGCCGGCGAATTCCGCCTTGATGATGTAGGTTCCGGCGGGGAGCCCGGGCGCTTCATAAGCTCCGCCCGAGTCGGCGGTGAGGGTGCGAACGGGATTGCCGGCGGCGTCGGCGATGGTGATTTTGGCGCCGGGAATCAGCGCTCCGGTCTGATCGGCGATGTGGCCGCGAATGACGGCTGAGGCGGCCGGCGCTGCGGACTGGGCGCTCGTGGACTGGACGGGTGCTTCGGCGGTGGTTGCGTCGGCGGGCCCCTGCGCGCGAACCAAAAGTGTGGTCGCGGACGCCAGCGCTACAGCCATAACAAAATGAATCAAGCAATGAATTCGTAAATGCACGTGTTCCTCTTACTCCCTGCGTTCGGAATTTCCGTGTAAGCAAACTATGGTGTTGCTCCTCCAGCGCCCTCGGCGCCGCCGCCCGATCCCATGCTCCAGTTCGACAGCAGATTGCTGGCAGCCGGTGCCTCGAGCAGCGGTTCGACTCCCGCCAGAAGCGTGATGGCGGTGACGTCGTTGGCACCCTCGGTGGATACCAGCATGACCGCCTCGCCTTTCTGCAAATCAGAGAATTGAATGGCGGGAACGCGGTTCAACATTTGCTGCGGATCTCCGCTGCCCGGACCGCCGGGGCCGCCGGGTGCGCCCGGGCCCCCGGGACCACTTCCGGTCCAGCCCCTCTGGCCGCCGCCAGGAGCGCCCGGAGGAGGACCGCCGGCCGGCGGAGCGCCTCCAGCGGCAAATTGCGACGGCGCGCCGGAACCTGCGGGGGAACCGCCTTTCAGCCGCACAGCCAGCATTTGCGCCATGCGCTCGGGCAGCCGTCGCATCTGCGCGTCGGGGGTGATGTGAATCGTAACCGGCTTTTTCGTGGCCAGATCCTTCACCACCATGGTGGAAGTAGCGGGATCGAGCCCGGTGATGGTACCCGCGATGTTGCGGAAGGTTCCCGACACGACTTCATCCGCGGTGATTTCGGCGCCGTCAGAGCTTTTGGTTCCCCGCGCGCGCAACTGGTCGCCGGAGTGGATTGCGTCGATGGGGCCCGGCTGCGCCTGGTCGTAGCGAACGGAGCCAGACGCGTACCGCTTGAGGATCGTCGACGTTGTGATATGGACGGTGACGACCTTGGTGTTCACTCCTGCGCCCGTGGTCAGGGCGATGGCGCCGGCGCCGGAATCGACGCTCTTGACCAACCCGGCCACTCCATTGCGCTGCCAAGCGTCCCGATCCTTTTGCTGCTTCTGGGCCAGATCTTCGGCCTTGATGGCAATAATCTGGGCTGCTTGCGGGGTGGGAGCGGTGGCACTCGCGTCCAACTTGACCGCAACGCGATCACCGACCGCGAGATCAGAAAAAGAAATGGCGGCGGCTTTGCTGAGGTCCTTCTCACCAGGAGCTATGCGCTTAAGAACAGCCTCGGCCGGTACGTCGAACTGGCGCTGGTCGCCGGCGTCGGTCTTTACGGTGACAGACTTGCCGGTAATGGCGCTGATGGACCCGACAAAGCGCGCCGGCGGCTGAGCCTGGCCAGCGATCAAGGAGGCGCCCAGGAGAGCCAGGAGGAGAGGAAGACGCATTCTTTGGTGCACGGAATGTTCCATAAGTTCAGTAGATTCAGTGGAGCGCGGGGCTTTCCCCGAAATTCACCCCTATTTGGGTAGACGAGACAGGGGTTCGAAAGGTTGAAAGCCCGCTTCCGTCCGGCATGTGGAATGAATGAGGAACTTCGGATCAGGACCAAGATAGACTCGGCCCCTTAAGATTCGCTGAAAGCGTCTTAATCAGCGAGCAGCCCCAGGGTCGGACGATCGGGTTGAGCGGGTTTGATGGGGCTCGGGAACATCTCAAGAATCGGGTTCTCACGCAGTCACTTTAGTCCCTGAGGGATGCTTCTCCGCACCCGCGCCAGGCTCTTCTCCAATTCCCGGCGGCGCTAAACATACGTCACCTGGCCAAGAATGACGGGTCGGCTCGCTCCGGTTGCCGAGGGCACGTTCCCCGGCAACCGATGCCAGGATTGCCACGCGAGGAGCGCGAAGGCGGCGGCCTCTTTGGCTTCGACGGGCAGTCCATGCGCGGAAGTGGCCGAGACTTCGCAGCCCAGTGGCTGAAGCCGCCGCGCGAGCATGGCCATCAGTGTCGCGTTGCGCGCTCCGCCGCCGGAAACGATGTAGTCAACCGGGGCATTCTTCATCGCTGGATGCGCGAATTGCTCGTAGCTGCGGGCGATGGATTCTGCCGTCAGAGCCGTGGCTGAGGCGAGGGCGTCTTCCGGCCTGCGGCTGAGACGGCGGCAGCGGACGAGGAAATCGGACGCATACTCGCGTCCGAACTGCTCGCGGCCGGCGCTGCGTGGGGGCGCGAGACGGAAAAACGGATGACGCAAGGCGGTGCGAAGCACTGGCTCGAGGACGGTTCCGCGCGCGGCGATCGCGCCGTTGCGATCGAAGGGCTTTTTGAAGAGGTGCTGCGCGAGAGCATCGATGACCATGTTGCCGGGGCCGGTGTCGAACGCGATTACCGCTGCGGGCGCCGCGCCTGCGGGAATGGCTGTGAGGTTGCCGATGCCGCCAATGTTCTGCAGGACACGTCCGCGCTTCGCGTCGGCAAAAAGCACGTAATCGAGCAAGGGTACGAGCGGGGCGCCCTGGCCGCCCGCAAACATGTCGGCGGGACGGAAGTTGGAAATAATGGGGATGCGGACGGCAGCTGCGATCGCCGCGGGCTCGCCGAGTTGCCACGTGCAGGCGATTTTACGGCCGGCGTAGGCGGCCGCCTGGCCCTGGTGATAGACGGTCTGACCGTGGCATCCGGCGAGATCGATCTTGAGCTGGTGCCTTTCCATGGACGTTTTCACTGCATCCGCGTATGCCATGCCTAGCCGCCAATTCAGGCGCGCTAGTTCGGCCGTGGAAGTGGATGGAGCGTTCATTGCGGCGAGCACTGCGCGGCGCAGCGTGGACGGATAGGGAAATCCCTCGTTGGCCAGCAGAGTCAGCTTCGGTCGGCCGGCGTTGCGCGAGCGCGGAGCAATCTGCACGATCGCTACATCCACGCCATCGGCGGAAGTGCCGCTCATGATGCCGGCAACGTTCATTGGATGCAGGCTCATGACGTTTCCGCCGGCGCCGTGGTGCGCGGCGCGACGACATCGGGCTGAACCGCGGCGGCGGAGACGGCGTCTTGAAAACGCGATACGTCGCTGCGCAATTTCTCGAACTGCCTGGTCGTGAGGGCGGGCGGAATCTTGCCGGCATAGAGGCGCGCCCGCTTGCGCGCGGAGTCCTGCGCCCGCGCGAGAAGCAGGCTGCGAAAGGCTGCCGATTTTTCCGCGGCGGTGAGCAGCGCTTCGTAAGTACGCAGGATCAGCTCCGCGCTGTGGCATATCTCGACCAGATCCGATCCGGCGCGAACCGCCTCGACCGCCGCTTCATCCACGGGCAGGAATTTGAGAATGCCCCCCATCTCGAGGTCATCGGAAAGAATCATCCCGCGATAGCCGATGCGCTGGCGCAGAACGGTCGTGATCCAGAAGCGCGAGGCGCTGGCGGGCATGTTCTTGCCCGGCGTGGCGGGATAAGCGGCATGATTGGTCATCACGATGGGCATTTGCTTGTGGAGTTCGCGATAGGGCGCGAGATCTTCTTCCCACACCTGCTGCCAGGTGCGCGAGATCTCGGGTGTAACAAAGTGAGTGTCGCTGGCGGCGCCGCCAAGTCCGGGGAAATGCTTGCCGCAAGATATGACCTTTTGCGCCGCAATGCCGGCCATGAAGGCGCGCGCAAATTCGATTACGCGCGCCGGATCGGCCGCGACGGAACGGGTGCCCATCACGTCGGCGGACTCGGGCAGAGCCAGATCGACCACCGGCGCGAGTGTGGTGTTGAAACCGAAGGCGCGTACTGCGCGGGCGACGAGTTCGCCGAATTGGCGCGCCAGCGCGGGTTTCTGCCGTGCTGCGAGGCCTACGGCCTGCGCGGAGGGGAGCGGCGCGAGCGCATCGCGGAGTCGGTTCACGGTGCCGCCTTCCACGTCGACATAGCGTACGCTGCTGCGAGTGCATAGGCCGGTAGCCTCATCGAGAAGAGCCCGCGTCTGGCCTGCATCCTTGATATTGCGGCGGAACAGGATTACGCCCGCAGGGCGCAGCAGGCGCAGCCATGCGCGCTCAAGTGAAGTGAGCTCATGGCCGGAGAGCCCTACGACAAGCAGGCTTCCTACAGCGCGGCGAAGGTTTTGTTGATTCGATTTCGGCATTGCTGCTCAGTTCTTGGTTCGTGGTTCGCAGTTCCGAATCTTAATACCTATTCCTGATCCCTATTGCTTGTTCTCTTTGAGCTCCTGCTTCAGTTCCTCGAGCAGGTTCAGCGCTTGCAGCGGCGTCAGCGCGTTGACGTCGACGGCTTCGATGCGGTCGACGATGCGTTGCGATAGCGGTGTGAAGATGGTCAACTGCATTGGCTCGGGCTGAGTCTCCATTTGAACGCTTTGCCTTTCCTGTTTTTCATGCTGGCGGAGGATGCGGCGGGCGCGTTCGATGACGGCGGAGGGCAGCCCGGCCAGCTTTGCTACTTCAATGCCGTAGCTTTTGCTGGCCGCGCCGGGCTCGATATTGTGCAGGAACACGATGCCGCCGGCAGCTTCTTTTACACCTACGCGAAGGTTTCGGACCCTGGGCAGCTTTTCAGCGAGCATCGTGAGCTCGTGGTAATGCGTAGCGAACAGCGTGCGCGCGCAGGTTTCGGCATGCAGATATTCCACGGTCGCCCATGCGAGCGAGAGCCCGTCGAAGGTGGCGGTGCCTCGGCCCATCTCATCCAGCAGGATCAGCGAGCGATTGGACGCGGTGTTGAGAATGGTTGCGGTCTCGGTCATTTCTACCATGAAGGTGGAGCGCCCGCGGGCTACATTGTCGCTGGCCCCGATGCGCGTGTAGATGCGGTCCACCAGGCCCAGGCGCAGACTTTCGGCGGGCACAAAGCAGCCCATCTGCGCCATAAGCACCAGCATCGCGGCGGTGCGCAGGTAAGTGCTCTTGCCGCCCATGTTGGGTCCGGTGATGAGCAGCAGGCCGGGTCCAGGATCGGCAGCGTTCAGGTAAACATCGTTGGCGATGAAGCGGCCCTCGCGCGTCTCCTCGAGCCAGTGTTCGATGACCGGGTGGCGCGCGGCCGCGGCCTCGAGGACGGGCTCATCGGCAAGCCGCGGACGCGTGTAGCGGCGGGTTGCGGCGAGATGCGCGAAGCCGGCCAGCAGATCGGCTTCGGCTACGGCAGCTGAAGCGCGCCGGATTCGCCCCGCGGCTTCAAGAACGAACGAGCGCAGCTCCGCGAATATGCGCTTTTCGATTTCGATCGACCGGTCGTGGGCGGTGAGGATTTTGCGCTCGTATTCCTTGAGCTCGGGCGTAGTGAAGCGCTCGGCGTTGACCAGCGTCTGCTTGCGTTCGTAGTCGGCTGGTGCGAGCGAAAGATTGGCCTTGGTGATTTCAATGTAGTAGCCGAACACCGAGTTGTAGCGCACCTTGAGAGAGCCGATGCCGGTGCGCTGGCGCTCTCTCTCTTCGATTGCCGCGATCTGCTGGCGGCCGGTGGTGGAGATAGAGCGCAGCTCGTCGAGTTCGGCATCGACTCCGGCGGCAATAGCCCCGCCGTCGGCTAGCGTCAGCGGCGGTTCGGCGACGAGGGTGGAGGCGATGCGGACGGTGAGGTCGTCGAGCGGGTCCAGGCCGGCCAGAGAACGCCAGCGCGGGGCCCGCATGGAGTCGAGGGCGGTCTTCAATCCCGGCAGGCGGGCGGTGCTGGCGGCCAGCGCGCGGACGTCGCGGGGGCCCGCAGAATCGAGGGAAATGCGCGCCAGCAGGCGTTCGAGGTCGAGGATTCCTGTGAAGGCGCGGCGGATCTCCTCGCGCTTGATGACGTCGTTATTTGCCTCGCCAACAGCCTCGTAGCGGGCCTCGATGGCGACCGGATCGATTAAGGGGCGGAGGATGGTGGCGCGCAGCAACCGCTTGCCCATGGGCGTCGAGCACGCATCGAGGGTGTGGAAGAGTGTGGCGCGGTCGTCCTGACCGGCGAACAGCGGCTCGACCAGCTCGAGATTGCGGACCGTCACCGGGTCGAGTTCAAGCGCAGTCGAGTGTTCCTGGAACCGCAGCGAGTCGATGTGCAGGGCCTCGTTCTTCTGCGTGGTGCGGACGTAGTGCAGCACAGCGCCGGCGGCGATGGCGGCCGGCTCATGGCCGACCAGTCCATAGCCTTCCAGTGTTTTTACGTGTAATTGGCGCTCGACCATGGAAATGGCGAAATCGCGAGTCCAGACCCAGTCCTCGACGCGGGTGCGGGCGGGAATGCGGTCCATGGCCGTCGGAAGTGATGCCCCGGCCGGATACAAAACCTCCTTCGCGCCCGACATGAGGATTTCGTCCACCGCCTGCTGGCGCGCGGAGGGGCCGGAGAATTCGGCCGTGCGGAATTCGCCGGTCGACACGTCAAGCAGGGCCACACCCCAGGCCAGGCCATCTGCTTTGGCGGTCCGCTGCTTTACCCCTGCGCGATTGGCGTCGGTGACGGCGTGGTCTTTTTCAGTGCGGTTGCCGGATTCAAAGTACGCCGCCAGGAAATTGTTCTGCTCCTGGCCGAGGCTGGAGTCAAGAGCCGTCCCGGGCGAGAGCACGCGGGTGACTTCGCGCTTTACCAGCTTTTTAGTGAGCTTGGGGTCCTCCATCTGGTCGCAGATGGCGATGCGGTAGCCTTTGCGCAGCAGGCGCGCCAGGTAACTTTCGACCGCGTGGTACGGCACTCCGCACATGGGCTGGGAGCGCTCGCGGTCGCGGGCAGTGAGCGTCAACTGCAGCTCGCGGCTAACAACCACGGCATCGTCGTAGAAAAGCTCGTAAAAATCGCCCATGCGGAAGAAGAGCAGGGCATCGGGGTTCTCGCGCTTGGCCAGGGTCCACTGGCGCATGAAGGGCGTGAGATCCGAGGGCCCCTTTTCTCCCGACGGCGCGGGAGGGGCGAGGGGCGCCAGGTCAACCCCGGGTTCATCCGAGCTTACTGACGACGACACCACAGTCTCGGATTGGATGGGGTCCTTGATCACCTTGTTTCTAAGCTTATCGTGGACAAATGGGAGTGGCAGAGAAGGCGGGGAGCCCCTGCAGATTACTTATGGACGGAATAGTGAAGCTTGACTACTCCGTCCGGAAACTGGGTCGATGAGAGCAGGTCAAGCGACACCGTACGGCGAGCAGAAGCGATCAGCGGAATTCCCTCGCCGGTGAATTTGGGAATGACGTGGATCACGAATTCGTCGATTTCTCCCGCATCGAGAAAGGATCCGATGATGCCGGAACCGCTCATCATCCAGATGTCCTTTCTCTCCTGGCTCTTCAGCTGCCCTGCAAACGCCCTGATTGGTTCGGGTACAAACTCCACGCCCGAAGGGATGTTTAATGGCCGCGGGCCCTTGGAGAAGATGTAATTTTTGAACCGGGAATCGAAGGCGGCTTCGGCTACGCCTTTCTTTTGAAACTCAAGCGCCAGGTCATAGGTCTTCCTGCCCCACAGGACGGTGTCGATGGACTTGTAGAACTCTCCCATGCCGTAATTGCCTTTCGGCCTTGGACGATCGAGCCAGTCGAACGATCCATCCGGGCGCGCGATAAAGCCATCGGCACTGGTGGCAATCCAGACAACGATTTTTGCGCTTGCCGGCATAGCGGGGATCGCGGAGCGAATTCCATGATACTTGGGATGAAAGGCGTTGGGCGATTCAGGTACGGCCGGGTATCCTTTGTGAGGGTCTCCAAACCCGCACGACAGCTGGCCCCACCCTGTGAGTCCTGAAGCCGTTGACCGTAACCGCCGAGTGGTCTGCTGGCCTCACAATCGGCAGGGGTTACGTGAGGTCTACCATTTCTTGTAAGCGGGCGCTCCGGTGATTTGCGTCACAGTATACTAAAGGGTGACATCTTAAGGTAAAGCTCGAAATGTACTTAGTCTGGCTCAGAGTGGCGGCGGTCCTTTACGCATGGGCGGGTATGGCCGCCTTTCCTACCGTTCTCTATCAAAGCCCGCGCTGGAAAAGCATTTGCGTGCACGTGGGCGGGCTGGCATTACTGTTCCATTTCGTATCGGTAGTGGAGATGCTGGCCATGCACCATAGCGTGGTGCCGGTCAGCGTGCGGGAAGGCGAATCGCTGCTCGGACTGGTGGTGGCTGGACTGTTTTTTCTAGTGTGGTGGATTTACGGCACCATCTCGCTGGCGGTGTTCGCTCTGCCTATCACCTTCTTTATCGTGTTCGTGCCGTCGCTCGGATATGAGCACTACGTGTTCCCGTCACAGGGGGTAAAGAACAGCTGGCTGGTAGCGCATATTTCGGCGCTGCTGGCAGCCTACGCGGCGCTCGGATTCAGCATGCTGGCGTCAGCGCTTTACCTGGTTCAGGAACGGCGGATCAAGAGCAAGCTCAAACCCGGAGAGGACACGCGGTGGGCGCCGTTGGACTGGCTGCCGCCTCTGGACACCCTGGAGCGCATTGCGCACTCCACCCTCTTGTTCGGGTTTCCGTGTATGACGGTCGGGCTGGTGATCGGTTTTGTCCTGGTGCAGGAAACCGACCTGGGCGCGGCATACTTCCGAGATCCCAAGGTTGTTGCGTCGTTTGTCATGTGGGGAATTTACGTCCTGCTCCTGTTCTTGCGCAGCACGAAAGGACTGCGGGGCCGCAAGGCGGCGTATCTTTCCGGTGCGGTGTTCCTGGTGATGCTGGCTGTCTGGGCGGCCAATCTCCTCAGCCACGTACACAGGTTCGGTGCCTCATGACGCTCGCTCTGATTGGCGTAAACCACAAGACCGCGCCGATTGAATTGCGCGAGAAGGTCGCCATCTCGCGCGACGACCTGCCCGAGGTGACGCGCGCCCTTGCGGCGGTGCCAGGCGTGTCGGAGTGCATGATCGTCTCCACCTGCAATCGGGTCGAGGTGCTGGCCGCCTTGGAGTCTCCGGCGGTGGATCTGGCCGGCTTCCTCGAGTCGCAATTCCGACTGGACGGAGAGAGGCTGAAGGATCACCTGTATCTGCATCACGACCAGGAGGCAGTGCGGCACATTTTCCGGGTGGCATCGAGTCTCGATTCGATGGTGGTGGGCGAACCGCAGATCCTCGGCCAGGTAAAGGAAGCGTTCGCCGTCGCCCGTACTGCGGGGACGGTTGGCACGCAGCTTGAATACCTGCTGCAGAGCGCGTTTGCGGCGGCCAAGAGAGTCCGCTCGGAGACCGAGATCGGCTCCAGCAGTGTTTCGATCGCCTCGGTCGCGGTGGACCTGGCGCGCAAGATCTTCGGCTCGCTGAATGGGCGGACGGTATTCCTGGTGGGCGCGGGCAAAATGAGCGAGCTGGCGGCGCGGCACTTGGTGCAGCAAGGCGCGGGCGCCATCCTGGTAACCAACCGGACTTTGGCACGGGCGCGCACCATGGCCGAGGAGTTCAACGGCCGCGTCATTCCTTTCGAACAGCTCTACGGTGCGGCCAGCGACGCCGATATCGTGATCACGTCCACCGGCGCGCCGCATGCGATTTTCCGCCGGGAGCATGGGGTAGCGTTCCTGCATCGGCGCAAGAACCGGCCCATGTTCTTTATCGATATTGCGGTGCCGCGCGACGTGGACCCGGCGATGAACAAGCTGGAGGGCATCTTTGTCTATGACATCGATGACCTGCAGACCGTGGCCGCGTCGCACATGGCGGAACGCGCCCGCGAAGCCGGAAGCGCCGAGGCCCTGATTGCCGCCGAGGTGGAGCGTTTCCACCAGCGCCAGCGGACGGTGAACGTTGCTCCGGCGATCGTCGCGCTGCAGAAGCAGGGCGAAGAGCTTCGCCAGGCGGAGTTGCGGCGGATACAGGCGCGCTTGGGCACGCTTACCCCCGAGCAGGCCGCCGCAGTTGAAGCCTTGACGCGCGGGTTGGTGAACAAGTTCCTCCATCCGCCGATGCAGGCGCTGAAGCAGGCGGCCCGGGAGAACGACTCGGCACGCATGGAAGCCCTGTGCGAGACGTGGTCGCTGCCTGCTACAGGGCCTGGCCGGGAAGAGAAGCCGGCGAACCCAGATCAGAAGGGCGACTCCGTGACCCAAACCAGCGTGGCAGGGCGCCGATGAACCTGCGCATCGGAAGCCGTGGTTCTCAACTCGCCCTCTGGCAGGCCAATCACATCGCCGGCCTGCTCAGGGCACAGGGGCACCTGGTCGAGATCGAGATCATAAAGACCACCGGCGACCGCCTGCAGGAAGTGACGTTCGCGCAGGTCGGGTCGAAGGGCATGTTCACCAAGGAAATTGAAGAAGCGCTCGCCGATGGCCGGGTAGACCTGGCGGTGCATTCTCTCAAGGACCTGCCCACCGAGTTGCCCGCCGGGTTTGCGCTGGCAGCAACGCCGCCTCGCGTGGACCCGCGCGACGTGTTCGTGTCGGTGAAATATGGGAGCCTCGCCTCGCTGCCCGCTGATGCGAAGGTGGGGACCAGCAGCCAGCGGCGCCGGGCGCAGCTGAAGCAATTGCGGCCCGATGTGGAGGCGGTCGAATTTCGTGGCAACGTGGACACGCGCCTGCGCAAACTGTCCGAAGGCCAGGTGGAGGCGATTCTGCTGGCCGCGGCCGGGCTGGACAGGCTTGAGAAGACGGAGTGGGTCCGCCAGCGCCTCGAGCCCGCGGACTTCTGCCCGGCGGCGGGACAGGGCTCACTGGGGATCGAGACGCGGCTGGACGATGCGGCGACCATGGCGGCGCTGGCGTTTCTCGACGATGCGGCGACCAGGTTTGCCGTTACGGCGGAGCGCGCGGCGCTGGCGGCATTGGGCGGAGGCTGCCAGGTGCCCATAGGAATCCATTGCCGGCCGGCGAGCGGCGGCAGTGTCGATCCGGCGGACCGATGCTGGGAGATCTTCGGCGTGGTGGCCAGCCCGGACACGGGCAAAACCGTACGCGCCTACCATGGCGTTCCCGCCACACATTCCGACCCCGTCGCCCTGGGGAAAGCGATTGCCGAGATGCTGCTGTCCTCCGGAGCCATGGCCTTGCTGAATGAGGCACCGCAGGCGACTGGCGGCGCGGCTTAGATGTCCGCCCTTCCGCTTGCCGGTCGCCGAATCCTGGTGACTCGCGCCGTGCAGCAGGCGGGAAAGCTGAGCGACGGATTGAGGGAACTCGGCGCGACTCCCGTCGAAGTGCCGGTGCTGGAAATCGCTCCTCCCAGTTCGTTTGCCGCTTTGGACGGGGCGATCCGGCAAATCAACCGATACGACTGGATCATCTTCACGAGCGCGAATACGCTTGCGGCCCTAAATGCGCGCGGCGAGGAGATCGGCATTGCAGCAGCGGGGTCCTCGGGCGCAAAGGTGGCGGCCGTGGGTAATGCCACAGCATCCGCGGCACGAGAGGCCGGCTGGAACGTGAATCTCATTCCTGAGACCTACGTCGCCGAGAGCCTGGTGGCTTCTTTGCAGAGACAGGAGATACGCGGGAAGCGCGTTCTGCTGGCGCGCGCAGAAATAGCTCGAGATGTGATCCCCGATGCTTTGCGAGCGGCGGGCGCGAATGTCGATGTGGTGGACGCGTATCGGAACGCGATTCCCGCAGATGCGCCGAGGCAGCTTCGGCGGGCCCTGGTCGAGGGTCTCGATGCGGCAACGTTTACCAGTTCCTCGAGTGTGACGCATCTGGCCGACGCCGCGCGGGCGGCGAACCTGGGCTTTCCGTTTGCCGGTGTGCCGGCGGTCTCCATCGGCCGGGTCACAAGCGCGACGCTCCGGGCGGCGGGTTGGGAGCCGGCGGCAGAAGCTGATCCGCATGATATCCCGGGGCTGATCGCTGCGGTGGAGGAGCTGTTGCGCAGGGCGTGAGCACAGAAGCCTGGAACAAGACGATTCGCCCACTCCGGTAAGTTTTGAAAGGGGCACGAATTCAGTCCTGCCGCCGCGCTGCTAAAAAGAGTTCAGGCTTTTTAGCCCCTCAGGGACGTTGTTTCGGAGTTGGTCGTCATCCGCATTGGAGGTGTGATCATAACTTTTGCGATGGTGTGCCCGTGGGCGTCACCGCCGACAAGACTCCGCAGGATCATCATGTCCAGAGTGCCCTTGAGCATCTCGTTCTGCGGTTGGGACTCTTTGCGCATAGGCCTCTCCCCTCGAAGTTCTATTGGAAGGAATCATACACCCCTCGAACTTCTATTCGGGAAGCTCTGCGGGAATGCTCTCAATTTTTTCAGCCGGAGTAACAGGCCGAGGGCACTCAACGATGCGTCGCGCGGGGCCGTCGGGGCTGCGGAAAAACAAGCGTCAATGAAGGGCGATGGAACTCTCAACATCAAAACTTTCGTTTGGTATGTTGAGGTTTTCGTCGATCTCAGACATCGGAGACGCATTCCCGCTGGCGCTGGCGGCGAATTTCAGAATCTTGTCATTCAGCACATAGATGTTGCCGCTGCTGTCCAGGCGCAGGCCTTCACAATGCCCGGAATTGACGGAAGGACCACCAATCGTTCGGATGGGAGCCACGTTTCCGGCGGAGCCGGCGCTGAATTCCAGGATATTTTGCTCATAGTTCGTGGGGCCGGAATTGACTCCCGCCGCGACATAGATATTTCCCGCACCGTCCACGGCGACGCCCTGGACGTAGTTGATCATTGTCTTTGGGCCGCCGATGGTGCTCGTCGGCGCGACATTCCCGTTTGCGGCAGAGTTGAAAATGAGAATGGAATCCTGGCCCAAGCTGGGTACGGCGGCGTTCGCGACAAATAGATTATTGGCGGAGTCGATGGCCATCTGCACGGGATTAGCGATGGTTGTGGCCGATCCGGCGATCGATCTACTGAGCGCATAATGGCCGTTGGCCATGGGCGAATACACATAGACTCCCGGCTCCGGCGAGCCCGCGTAGACATTGCCGGCACTGTCCACCTCCAGGGACATGATTCCGTCCACGAGCTGCGTAGAGATCGTCACTGCCGGATTCGGTATCCCCTTTGATCCCGGCGGGAAGATCAGGATTTCCATGCTGTTGTCGGATGCGGCGTCGCCCACGTAGATATTGCCCTTCTCGTCCGTCGCCAGTCCCTCGAAATAGTCGTTCTCTGCCCCCGTGATGGTCGCGGTAGGAGCGGCCGCTCCGGTGGCCGTTTGCGAAAACTGAAAGATTTCCGGGTAGAGAAGGTTTCCGAGCACGTAGATGCTGCCGGCAGGCGGCGGGGGCGGCGTACCACCCCCGCTGCCGTCTCCTCCGCAACTCGTCATGGCGAAGAGCAGGCTGGCTCCCAACGATGAAAACAAGGTGCGTTTCTGGCTTCGCATGAAGGACCCTCAACCCTTTGGTTCGTCGTCACTGAATATCAGCAAGGGAAGCAGCGCCGGGCATTCACTGATGAGAATGTGGCCCGGAAAATGATGGCAAGCGTAGCACTTCGGTGTTTTTTGTCAACTCGATCGGTGCGGTGCGATGGGCGGCAACCGTCACAAAGAGGGCTTTACCATTCTGGCAGCGGGAGCGGGCGCACTTCTTCCAGTCGTGTTCGCGTCGCCGGATTCGAAAAGCTGCGGATGCAGATAGTGGCCCTGCTCTTCTGCCGGTTTGACCTCCTCAACGGGAACGCGGTGGGCATTGGCCCAGGCATCGTGGCGGATTCCAGTAACCTGCCAGGAGACTTCGACACCGGGCTTGCTGGTCTCGATGACGAACCGGTTGCCATGAACCTTTTCCACCACGATGGCCTGGGCGAACCGGCCGATGACGGTGAGCTGGTAGCGGAAATCGCTGTTCAAAGCCTCGAAGTATGGCGGCAATTCCACGGTCGAGCGGCCCTGTTTATCGGTGACCACGTTGCCGTTGTAGATGTTCATCATGTCGGGACTCTCCACGAAGGAGTGAGAAAGGGTCTTGTTCGCAGGGTCGAGAGGATCGTCGATCTTGAACGAGCCGCCGCCCTTGCTGACGGTGCCGTTGACGGTGAGGTTGCCGGCGTAGAACCCGTTGCCGACGGCATCGACGGAAAAGACGTTGGTGAAATTTGGACCAGACTGGCCGAGCAGAATCAGGCCGGAGCCGGAGTGTGTCCGGAAATTTCCGGCCACGCCGTTGGGGCTTTCAACCTCGCCGACGACCGCGATCGCGTAGCCGGAGGTGGCGGAGTTGTAGGCGAACATGGCATTTGCGTCCGGACTCGCCGCGGAGAAGAATCCTCCGAAGGCAGTTCCCGAAGTCGCGTATGCACTGCCAATGACTCCCGCGCCATATCCGGTGCTCGCGGTATCGCCGGCCACGCCATACACGTTGGTGGCGGTTGAACGCGCATGACCGTATACCCCAACAGAGGGATCCGCACTACTGGTGGTCGTCCCCTGGAGCGCGACGGGGGTTGAGCTGACCACATCCAGCGTGGCCCACGGGTTGGTGGTTCCCACTCCCAGGTTGTCGCCGCTTTGATAGAGCAAGGAATTACCCTGCGAGTGGGGGCTGGTCCACCTGGGGATGAAGTTGGCCGCGCCGCTGCCCCTCACAGCGGGAGACTCGGTGGCGGGCTGGGCAGTTGAGCTGGACGTTGTTGGCGATTGTGCCGACGCGGCCAGGCTATACAGAGCCAGGCTGAACACAACAAGCTTTCTCATCACTGACCTCCGGGGGATGAACCTATGGAGAAAGGTTAAAGGCTTTGTGTCTGCTCCGAGCGAGCGACGGGTATTGGTTCGGCATGGATTTGGTCAGGATTTGCTGACAGGGCAGAGCAGAAATTAACCGGCGACACCGTACGCAAAGGATCACCATTGGTGCCAGGGCATCGGAGGGTAAATGCGGGTCCTTCGACTCCGGTTGGCAGCGAAAGCCTCTAATCTTCGCTCAGAGCTTGTGACTTAATTCAAGTCTTCGATTTCTGGTTCGCGTTTTGTGTTCGTTCCGTCATTGCGGGTTGATGATCAGTTCTAGGATTGTGGAGCGATTGATGTTGCAAGCCCATTGCCGCGCAGCCCGTGCTCTCTAGTTCACGAGGGCAGCGGCGAAATGCATCAGGTTGTATGCCAGGGCGCACCACAGCGCCACGCATCGAGCCTTGTGCAAGCCGCGGACAGTGATTTGTGTAAGACCGCGATAGCTTCTCAGATCGGCATTGACGGTTTCGCTGGTGGCCGCCCTTTGCTTGTAGATTTGCTGGCCCTCCTGGCTGGCCATGCGCTGCTTCCATGCCAACACCGCGGGACTGTCTCCCGGCTTGGCGTGCAACTCCCGACCCCGGCGGTGTGGACTTTTGGCCGGCTTGGGCGGTACGAACAGTTCCACTCCCGCAGCGTGCGCCTGCTCGATATCGTCCTTGCGCATATAGCCGCCGTCCACCAGGTGCTGGGTTATGGGTTGTCCGGTTCGCTGTTCCACCTGCTGCCGCATCGGGCCGCTCAACCCCACGCTGTCAGTGCCCTCGTTGGTGACTTCCACTGCCAAGATGGCGCGGCTTTTGGTATCCGTGGCCAGTTGCACATTCACGGCCGGGTTAAATCCGCCATTGGGCATTTTCATCCGCCGCGCCTGGGGATCCGTGGTGCTGACCCGCGGCTGCCGCGCACGCACTTTCTCGCCCTCTCTGCCGGCTCCCGCACGGCGCTCCGCTTCGGCTTGCCGACGCTGTAACTCCGGCAATTGCGCCACCGCCTGTTCCAGGCGCTGAAGCTTGTCTTCGGCGGCTCGGCGCCGCGCCGCCCGCTGCCGCGCCGTCTGCGCCGCCTGCTCCGGTCCATCCACCTGCCTCCGCAGTTCTTCCACATGCTCCCCAGCCTTGGACAGCAACTCCTCGAGACGCTCTTGCCGCCGAAAACTATCCGCCCCGGCGCTCACCCGAACCCGCACACAGGCCTCAGGATGACAACCGTTTTTGGACGCAAGACTGCGCACGAGGGCAGGTTAGATCTGCGAGGAGGGCAGGTCTGCGGGGTCTCGGGACGAACTCGAGGCGGAAGGCGCCGATTGTTCGTGAACGGGTGGTGGCCAATTCGGAGGCAATGCGGCCCCCAATCCCCGCAGACCGCCCCGACCGGGAGCTACCGGAGTGGGATCACTCGCCTGCCGGCTCTTCGCTCCAATCGCACGGGATTTCGCACCGTTGCTCGGAACTGGCCCTGGCCCACTCCAGGATGCGCGCAACGCGCCACGCTTCGACCGCCTCGACAGGAGGCGGTGCGTCGCCCAGCAGAGCGTCGCGAACGCCTGCATAGAACATCCGATAATCGCCGGGAAGCGATGCCACCGGTCGCGAGACCATTCCGCCTTCCACATCGACGTAGAGAATGCCCCAATCGGCCGCTGGTTCCTGGCCCCAGGTTGCAGCGGTGATGCGCGTGATCTTGTTCAGCGCGGCTTCCTGAGGGTCAAGGCCTTTCTTGCGGTAATTTCCGCGCGTGCCGCGAAGATGGAAGCGGGCACCGGCGGGCGCGGAGAGAGCGTTGGCGCCCAGAGTAATGATGCAGCCGGCATAACGCAGTCGAATGGTGAAGGCGTCGTCCGATCCTTCGCCGTCGCGTTCGCGCCGAACCTCGGCGCTCACGGCCAGCGGCTTGCCGCATAAAACGAGCGCCTGGTCGACCAGGTGCGTTCCGAGATCGAGCAGGACGCCGCCGCCCTGCGCTGCATCGTCTTTCCACGGACGGCGCGTGACGCCCGGGTTCCAGCGATCGAAACGCGATTCGATGGATACCACGCGGCCCAGTTGGTGCTCGTGGAGCAACTTCTGCACGGTGAGGAAGTCCCCGTCCCAGCGGCGATTGTGAAACGGGATCAAGAGGCGCCGGTTGGCCTGGGCCAGTTGGATCAGCCGATGGATCTGGTCGGATGTGACGCAAGCGGGCTTGTCAACAACGACGTTCCTGCCTGCTTCGATGACTTGCCTGGCCACATCGAAGTGCGTTCCGCTGGGAGTGGCTACGACGATCAGGTCGATAGTGGAATCCGCAAGCAGTTCTTCGAGTGCTCGATAAGTCTTTATTCCCGGATAACGTTGCGCGGCCTGGTCGCTGTGGCGCTCGACCACCGCGGCCAGTTCCAGCCCGTCGACGGAGGAGATCAGTGGCGCGTGGAACACGCGTCCCGCCATTCCGAATCCGACCAGACCCACGCGCAGCATTGAAGAGCTCCCGAAGATGACAGACCGGTCCAGCCCTACCCAGGCCTCAGGATCGAGACCCGGGGCACCCCGGTCGGTTAGCCTTCCAGTTTAAATCGCGTCTCGGCCAGCCGGTAGAGACGGCGCCACACCAACCGGTTCATGCTCACGACCATGAGCGAAATCAAGACGGTTGCAAGCAGGATGATGGGGAAATGCCCGTGATCCGTTGCCGAACTGATCTGCGCACCCAGGCCGATGGTCTGCAAGGTTTCCCCTTTTACCTTGGAATACTCTGCCATGACGGAGGCGTTCCACGCGCCGCCTGACGCCGTTACCATGCCGGTGATCAGATAGGGGAAGATGCCGGGGAGGATCAGCTTGGTCCAGCGCTGCCAGCGGGTGAAGTGGTAAAGCGAGGTCACTTCGCGCAGGTCGGAGGGAATCGACATGGCTCCGGCGATCACGTTGAACAGGATGTACCATTGCGTTCCCAATAACATTAGGGCGATCGAGCCGATGCCGAGGCCCGCGCCGACCTGGATGAGGCCGATCAGCAGGATCGGATAGAAGGCCGACGCCGGGACTGAGGCCAAGACCTGCGCGAGCGGCTGAACGAAGCGCGCCAGGCTCGGATTAAAGCCGATGGCCACGCCCACCGGGATGGTCCACAAGGCGGAAATGAGCAGCGAGGTGTTGACCCGCAGGAACGTTGCCGCGGCGCCCTCGAGAAGCAATTTCAGGTCGGCCCAGGTAACGGTCCGCAGCATGAGCACAGCCTGTAACACCGCCCAGCCGCCCACCATCGCGACCACCGCCGCTATGGCCCACAGTCCGATGGAACCCTTTCGGCTGGCGTCTTCGTCCAGCGGATGAACGACCCGGTCCTTGCGGGAGCGTGAGAAATGACGGTTGAGGGGCTCTTCCAGCCTGCCCCAGATTTTTCCGGAAAGGGTATTGACCAGGGCAGAGCGGCGCAGCAATTCCAAGATCGGGGACGTAACACGGTCGGCCGATTCCACCTGCTCGAACTTGAACTTGTCGCTCCAGGCGATCAATGGGCGCCAGACGAGTTGATCTGTGGCCACAACGATCAGGATGACGGTGAGAATGCCGATGAGAAGCGAGCGCACGTCGCCGGAGTCAGCCGCCGACTGCATATAACTCCCCAGGCCGGGCAACTGGAAGTTACGGTCGCCCATGGTGAACATCTCGCAGAGCATCAGGGCGAACCAACCCCCGGCGACGGAGACAATCGAATTCCACACCAGGCCGATGGCTGCGTAGGGCATTTCCAGTTGCCAGAAGCGCTGCCATGCGGAGTAGCGATAGATGCGCGCCGCCTCCGTCATCTCGCGAGGAATGGATTTGAGCGAGGAGTAAAAACTGAATGCCAGGTTCCACACCTGGCCGGTGAAGATCAGGAGGATGACGCCCAGTTCGATGCCTAGCTGGTGGCCGGGCACCAGGGAAACCATGGCCAGCACCACGGGGGGCAGGAAGCTGAGCACGGGGATCGATTGCAGGATGTCGAGCACCGCGATCATCCAGGCTTCGACGCGCGGATGGTAGGCGGCGAAGTAGCCGTAGCTGATGGCAAACACCAGGCTCAGCAGGTAGGCAAGGGTGATGCGCACGATCGAATAGAACGCGTAGAGCGGCAGGGCGCGCAGCGAGTGCGAAATCGGTACCACCGGCGCCGCGGCCCCCATCCAGTAGCGGGCCATGTGGATGATGCCGAAAAAGACCGCCAGGCCGCAGAGGGCCACACCGAGGTCAATGACCACCGGCCAGGTACGTACGGTGATAAGCGTGCGCGCAAACGGGTGCTGGATTCTCACTCGACTTCCTCGCCTCCGGCCGCTTCTTCCTCCTGCGCGTCAGGCAGGACGAACCGCCGGCGCGAGGCGTCGAAGTCGAGAATCTCGGCATAGCGGCCCCAGGTGATGGCGGTTTCCATCTGTCGCTGAGACTCTTCATCGCTGAACTGCTCGTCGAGCATATCGAGGAAGAAGTCTTCCGGAACGGTATGGTCGCTTTTGGATTCGAGCGCCCGCCGAATCTGGCGGAGCAGTAGCACGTTCTCCAGTGCGGCATCGCGAAACAGTTCCTTCTGCCGCAGGATTTCGGAATTGGCGTATTCCTCGCCTGGGGGGGTAATGGATGCATCGCCTTCCTCGATTCTGAGGAACCCAAGCAATTGAGCGGCTTCGACAATTGGGAACAGGTCGTCGATCTCAAACGCAAGATCATCGGCCAGGCGATAGATGTCATCCTTGCCGCCTTTGTCGAGCAGCAGTTCCAGCAACCCGGCGATACCGCCCGGCCGGGCGTGCGGCAGCATCTGGTATTTCATCTGCCGCTGGTCGCGGACCGGCCTGCCGGTCTGATCGGGCAGCTGGGCCGGCGCTTCCTCGGGCTTGGTCAGCACTTTGTAGATGTAGTCGACGAGCGCCGTAAAGGCTGCTGCCTTGCGATCCCTTGGCTGGGGGATCTCGACGCGGAAGTCGGTGCGGATGTGCCCCGGATTGCGGCCTAGCACGATAATGCGGTCGGCCAGCAGCACGGCCTCCTCGATGTTGTGGGTCACGATAAAGACGGCCTTGGTGGGCATCGTCTTGTTGCCCCACAACTCCAGGAGCTCACTGCGCAGGTTTTCGGCGGTCAGCACATCCAGGGCGGAGAAGGGTTCGTCCATGAAGAGCACTTCCGGCTCGACCACCAATGCGCGCGCGAATCCCACTCGCTGGCGCATGCCGCCCGACAGCTCCTTGGGGTAGGCGGATTCGAAGCCCGCCAGGCCCACGGTGTCGATCATGCGCATGCTGCGCTCCTGGCGCTCATCCGGCGCCACGCCGCGGGCCTGCAGCGGGGCTTCGACGTTTTCCAGCACCGTCAGCCAGGGGAACAGGGCAAAGCTCTGGAACACGATGGAGACGTTGATCTCGGCCTCGGAAATGGGCTTCCCGTGCCAGTACACCTGGCCGGCGGAGGGGCGGGAAAGCCCCGTCAGCATGCGCAGCATGGTCGATTTGCCCGAGCCGGATGGACCCAGAAGCGCCAGTATTTCTCCGGGAACGATCTTCAGATCGGTCGCCGCAATCACCTGGATGCGGTTCTCGCTGGGCTGCTGGTAGTACTTCTCCACCTTCTCGGCCTGAATGATGGCTTCGCCGGTGGAGCGTTGTACCTCGTTTTGAACTGCCGCTTCAGGCATGCCGGGTTCTCCCCTTTGTCATGTGGGCGACCTCACCCTCGAACGAAGACCTGTCCGTGGGAACCGCTGACCACCGCCGCCGGTCTTGGCGAGTGTAGTATTGCAGGGTTGCAATCAGATAAAATCAGCTTTGCCGGGGCCTGAGGGTGCCTTGGGGACAAAGATCTGACCGTCGGCCCCAGGAAACAATTCATGCTTCCGGAAACTCGGCTTGGGAAACCCGAAGGGCAAACGCGACCCCAGATTTGCTTTGGATCACCGTAAAAGCGGCCGTCGCTAAGTAACTCTCACCCGCGAGGGTATCATCAAAGTAGTTGTCGACCCCAGGCAAGTGCATTTGCCTTAGACGATCCCGGCTGTTCCTCCCATGCACGATGCAGCCGCTTACCGCCAGTTAGCCAGGAGAGTATGCCCGAGAATTCAACGAAACCAAGAGTCCTTGTAGCCGATGATGAACGGGTAATTGCCGATTCTCTGGCCACGATCCTCAACCTGGCCGGCTTTCAAGCACGCCCCGTCTATTCCGGCCAAATGGCGCTCGAACAGGCTACCGAGTTCAAGCCTGACATGCTCATCTCCGACGTCATCATGCCCGACCTGAATGGGATCGAGGCCGCCATTCGCATTCGCGAGCTTCTGCCGGCCATCAAGATCCTATTGTTCTCCGGCCAGGCGGCCACGGCTGACCTGCTCGAGAAGGCGCACGCGCAAGGATATGACTTTGAAATCCTGGCAAAACCGGTTCACCCCCAAGACCTGCTGAACAAGCTCCGGGGAGTGAGTTAGGCGAAGCCCGGCGCCGGTCGAGTATGCTTCAGACCCTTCCCAAGCTCAAGGTCCTGATCGCTGACGATGAACACGTCATCGCGGATACTCTTGCGGCCATCCTGAACCAGGGAGGATTCGAAGCGCGCGCGGTTTATACCTCGGCCGATGCTATGGAAGCCGTGCGTGGCTTCCAGCCTGATGTGCTTATCTCCGACGTGATCATGGATGGGGTGGATGGCATCGAGGCAGCCATCCGCATCAAGGCGTTGCTGCCCGATATTCGCGTTTTCCTGCTTTCCGGCCAAATGGCAACCGCCGAATTGCTGGAGAAGCGGAACGCCGCAGGACATGGATTTGAAATCCTGACCAAGCCGTTGCATCCCCGGGAGCTGATAAGCCGGCTGCGCGAATGCCTGACGGCCTAACGGCGATGCATTTGATCATGCCGGCCCGCGGGCTGCGGCGGCGACGAATTTCGCAGTGTCGAGCGCATCGCAATACAGGCGGACCAGATCGCCCTTGTCAAGTTCCCACCGGGCGGCAATCGCGTCACAGTCCGTGATCCGATCGTGTTCCAGTTCTTCAATCCATCCGAGAAGACAACGCTCCCGCACCGACACTCCCGCCAGGGCGTTCTGGATGGGTTCGCGCAGTGGCAGGCCGGGAAGAATCTGTTCCATCGGCACGCCCAGCATGGGCGGCAACATGCTCAACATGCCCAGCAAGTATTGCTCGTCCGGCTCCAGTCCGCACAGGTACGCCGCGGCGGAGCAGAAGCGCGCCCGGACCAGCGCCATATTCAGCAGCTCCGGCGACTGATCCTGGTTGAGCCCGCACTGAATGGCTAGCGTAGCGATCCGCCGGAAGGTTGCATCTCCGAGCAGGACGATGGCCATTTCCATGGAGGTGACCGGCTGCCGGATCGCGCATATGGGTGAATTTACGAAGCGCAGCACACGATAGATGAGAGACGCGTCGCGCTCCACCAGCGGACCGAGCGCCTTCAAGTCAAGCGGATCTTTGAAAAGCTCGCGAAGAATTTCCAGGTGCTGGACATGGTTGGCTGGGATGGTGCCGTTGGGAATCAGGTCGGGGCTGCAGAAGTAATACCCCTGAAAATATTTGAGACCAGCGGACCGCGCCGTCCGGTAGGCCTCATGGGTCTGGATGTTGTCGGCAATCACGGTGGCCGCATCGGCGTCCGATCGTTGGCAGAAGATTCTCCATTCCGGCGAGTCCAGGAATTTTGCATCGACCTTGACGTAATCGACGTGGTCCATCAGTGGGTCGGGATCGCATCCCGGCTTGAATTCGGTCAGGGCGAGTTGGAATCCGGCTTTTTTCAGGCGGCGGCAGCCGTGCAGCAGTTTCGGCGATGCTTCCTCGGAAGACGGGAATTCGAGAACCATTGAGGCGGGGGGAAGGGCTTCGAACATTTCGTCCAGCAGCATCTGGTGAGTGCAGCGAATGAAGGCACACTGTCCGCCTGCAAATCGCTCCACTCCGAACAAGGCCAGGGCGTCGATGATGCCGTGGGCGCCGGTGAGATTGGCCTCATGCGGCGCGTCGCATGGCTGGTGATAGCGCAATTCATAGCCGAGCACGCCGCCGCGCCGGTTCAGGATGGGCTGGCGGGCGAGGTATCCGACGCGCTTTGCCCCAGTTCCGGCCGGCAGGGCTCCGCTTTCGGCGATCTGTACCTCGGGCATAAGAATCCTATCGGCGGAAAACGGATGCGAATGAGGCGGCGGTGTGGTGCTGGGGGATTCCAGTTAAGGTTTCCGCGGGTGGATCCAGGGCATCGCGCACTGGGATTACTTCCGAATTGTCCACGACTCGCCCGGAACATCTGCTACTACACACTTGAAATGCAATTTGAGGCGTTAGAATCCAGTCACAGAGCTTAGTTGAAAGAGTTGAGCGGTGTTGGAACTCAAGAAAATCTTGGAAGCTCAGGGCTGGTGCGTTGAGCGGGAAAGTGAAACCGCGTTCTTCTATAACTTTGCCCCATGGATCGCTCCCAAAGCCTATTTGCACATCGTCTTCAAAGGCGCTGACGGCAAGCTACTAAACGAAGTCGGGGATCATCTGATGCGGCTCCCCCGTGCTTGGCTGGATGTACTTTCAGTTCAAAACGGAGCGATCCTCTTTTCAGGTGCTATTAGCCTTTATGGTGCCAACTCTCCAACTGCACTTCTGAATCGAGCAGACGTGTTCAACCTTTTGCCTTTTTCAATCGAGAGTGAGAATCGTAACTGGCCAGCGAAGCCAATCGAAAGGTTCACGGTGCTCGGTGGATATGGCTACGACGGCACCCGAGCCGTGTTGGATCGGGAAGACGGCTCCGTGCTGGCCGTGCCTCGAAAAAGTGAGGTTGTAATTCATCGGTGGCCAGACCCGGATACGTGGATCATCGAGGAACTACGCCGCATTTCTTACCTGTTCGACGCCAACGGGAAAATCCAAACATCGGAACAACAGACGGTGCCTAATTGAATTCGCCGCAATGGGAACCGGCAAATCACCGAATGGATTATGGGACTATCACCGCCTATTCGGACAGAAACAAATGGCAACCGCAGCCATGGATGGAATGTGTTCCACCCAGAGAACATGAAAATGTGCCTGTTTCTTACGTCCCTCCGGGACTGGGGTTCTTTTGGGCGCGAACCCAGGGTTCCGCTGCGCTCCGCCCTGGGCTACTTTCTTGCGTTCCCTACGGAAAACTTTCATGCGCATTCGCCTGGCCACTGTGACTTGCCCGGCACAAATTTCAGGGCAGTCGGGCATGGAGCATTTCCCGTACCCGAAACAGTGAAAATGCAACCGCGGATCCTTCACCTCCGGCCCAGGATGAAAGTGCCAGGGGTGGGCAAGAGTTATCTTCACGGCAGATCCTTCGCGTGCGGCTCAGGATAACAGCGTGTGAGGGAAGTCGACAGTGATCGCTGTCCGACGGTGCGGAGATTACGAATGCCGGCCGCACATCCTGCACTCTTCCGGCTACATCGCGCGGCGTCCTTCCAGTGCGCGAGCCATCGTCACTTCATCGGCGTATTCGATGTCGCTGCCGGCGGGAACTCCGGTGGCGATGCGGGTGATTTTCACCGGGAACGCACGCAGCGCAGAGGCCAGCCAGTCGGCGGTGGCTTCGCCTTCCAGCGTGGGGCTGGTCGCGAGGATCACCTCGTCGACTTCGCCGCGCTCGGCGCGAGCGACAAGCGACTGCGCGCGGAGCTGATCCGGGCCCACGCCGTGGAGCGGCGACAGGGTGCCATGCAGCACGTGATATACGCCTACATATCCGCGTGTGCGCTCGACGGCGGCGATGCTGGTGGGCTCTTCGACGACGCATACCTGGCGCTGGTTGCGCACCGGGCTGGCGCAGTAGGCGCAGAGGTCCACGTCGGTGATGTTGTTGCAGATGGAGCAGAGGCGCAGGCTGGCCTTCAGACCCTGCACCGCTTCAGCCAGGGCGGCGGCATCTTCGTCGCTGGAACGCAGGATGTGGAAGGCGAACCGCTGGGCGCTCTTGGTGCCGACCCCGGGCAATTTCTTCAACTCTTCAATGAGCCGCGCCATCGGCTCGGCGTACCGTGACACCACACGCCTCCTGACTTCTTTATACTGCGGGGCCCCCAGCGACAGGTCTTTGTCGCCGCTGGCTATAGCGTGCGGTACACGATTCCGACGAACATGTCGGGCGGAAATGTGCCTTTAGCCCACTCCGGGTCGAGGTCCGCGGTGGGCTTCTTCGCGACCGCTTCCTGCTCCGAAGCTCCGGACTGTTTCAATTTGGCAACCCGATCGCGCACGTTGGAGAGCATGTCGCGCGTGGCCTGCAACTGGGCCCTGGTCCCCAGCGGGCCGTGCCCGGGAATAATCTTTGTGGTTGGCCCGGCCATTTGCAGGCCTTTCTCGGCGGCCGTGATCATGCCGCCGATGTTGCCCTTGCTGCTCTCGTCGATGAAGGGATAGAAGCCGTTGAACCAGGTGTCGCCCATGTGCAGGACGTCGGCTTTGTCGAAGCGGATGTAAATGTCGGTGTCGGTGTGCGCCGCATCGAAGTGCTCGAGTTCGAGCGAATCGCCGTTGCTCCAGAGGCGCATCCCGTTATCGAATGCCAGGGTAGGGAGCGCGCCATCGGGCGCGGCCGGCAGTGACAGCCCGAAGAGCTTAATCTCGGATGGGCGGGACAGGCGCTCCCGTGTCATGGAGTGAGCCAGGATGGAGAATCCAGCCTGGTGCATGCCCTCGTTGCCGTCGGTGTGGTCGATGTGCCAATGGGTGTTGATTAGCAGGTGCGCTGGATCGGGGCCCAGGGTATGCAAAGCGTCGCGGAGCCGCGGGACGGCCGTGGAGTAGCTTGAATCAATGAGGATCTTGCCGCCGGTACCGGTCTGGACCGCCATATTGCCCCCGGCGCCCTGGAGCAGATAGAGGTTGTCGTAGAGCTTGGTCGTCTTGATTTCTGTCGATACGCCAGCGGCGCGCATCTGCGAAACGCGATCCGCCGCCGGCTGCGCCTGGATTTGTGCGCGAATCCAGCGGGGGGCAATTCCGGCTGCCATGGCTGACATACCCAGGCGTAAGAAGCCTCTGCGATTCCAACCCGTGGTCATCGGGTCCTCCGGGGAAGCGATCAACCGCACGTCAACTATACGGCATGCTCCGGCTCGACCGGAATGGAAGCAGACTCGGAGGAGATGATTCGGGATGACAACATCTATGGAGTTTGAATTGTTCTGATGATCAGTTGTGGGATGATTCAACCCATGCCCGGGAGCTTCAATCCCCCCAGCATGCCCTGAACGCTGGATTGAATGGCTTCTTCGGCCTTGCGTCCGGCTTCGTTCACGGCCGCTACAATGAGGTCTTCGAGCATTTCCACGTCCGGATGGCTCTGGCCAATCAAGCCCGCGACCGCTGAAGGATCGATCTTGATCCCCAGCAACTGTTTCTTGCCGTTCAGTCTGGCAGTCACGGCACCTCCTCCGCTTGATCCCTCGACGACGGTCATCTCCAGCTTGCGCTGGACTTCCTCCTGCATATGACTTGCCTGGGACAGCATCTCGGAGATTTTCTGCGGGTTGATCATGGGTCTTGCCTCCCGGGGGATTCCGCACTAACGAATGCGGAGGTCGACGATGCTTCTTACTTCGGCTTTGAAGATTTCTCTGGCCTTCTGCACCAATGGATTGTTGAGAGCGGTCTCCTGGATGCTTCCCGCCACTGGCAGCCGTGCCGAAGCGGCGGTGCCGCCGGCGCTATCGCCTGGGACGATCAGAAAACGGGCGGGCGCGGCCAGCCGCTGCAACTCCTGGCGCATGATCTTCTCCGCGGCTGCGTTGACGGTGAGGCTCAGCATCTTCTTGCTGATGCCGGTGACCGCGATCCGAAGGCTCGAACCATCAACAGACCATGAGCCGGCGCCGAGCAGTTGCGCGGCTGACGGGTGGCCGGCGTCGGCGAGCGCGGAAATGACGGCCAGCCGGAGCGTCTCAATGCTGGGCGCCTCGGTGATTTGCGGGGCGCTGGAAGGCAGTTTGACCGGCTCCGTGCTTGTGGCTGACTCGAAGACCTCTGAGATCTGCATGTCCTCGGAAGGAGCCGGATCCGCGACTGCGGAACTGCGCAAGACTGAATTGGGCGCCTCTATTTCGGCGACCGATGCTGTGGGCGTGTTCTGCCTTGTTCCCGGGATCGCTGTCGAGCCGAATGACGAAGCAGCAGGTCCGGAAACCGCCGTCGCCGGCCTCTCCGCTACAGGGGACATACGCGATCCTGCGGTTTGCGCCCCGCTTCGAACGGCAACCCCACTGGCCACTCCGCTAAGCAATTGCTCGATCGGCAACAGGCGCTGCGCGTGAACCATCTTGAGCATGCCAAGTTCCAGGTGAAACCGGTGCTCCTGGGTTTCGTTCAGAGCATCGAAGGTGGTCAGCATGATCTGCAGGTTGCGGGTGATCTCCTCTTCGGTAAACAACTGGGCGGAGCGTGCCGTGCGGGCGCGTTCGTCGCCGGAGATTTGCAGCAACTCCGTCTTCTCGCCGCCCAGCCGGGCCATAAGCGTGTTGCGCAGGTAGCGCACCATCTGGCGCGCCAGCGAATACGGGCTATGTCCTGCATTGAGAAGGGTGTTCAACTGCTCCATCAGCTCGGCACTCTGCCCAGCGGAAACGGCATCGAGGAGCCGCTCGAAAACAGCATTCGGAACCGATCCCGTCAGCTCGCGAATCTGCAGAGCCGAGAGGATCGGGCGGCCGTTTTCCACCCGTGCCGAGGCGATGGCCTGGTCCATGATGGACAGCGCATCACGCATCGAACCGTCTCCAGCCTCGGCCAGAAGGGACAGAGCGGCCTCCTCGGCCTGTACGTCCTCTTTCTCGGCAATGATCCGCAATTGCGCCAGGATGTCGTCGAAGCGCACGGCGTGAAAGCTGAAATGCTGGCAGCGCGAGCGGATGGTCTGGGGGATGTTCTCCGGCTCGGTGGTCGCCATCATGAAGATGACGTGCGCAGGGGGCTCCTCCAGGGTCTTGAGCAGGGCGTTGAAAGCCGCCTCGGTGATCTGGTGGGCTTCGTCGAGGATGTAAATCTTGTAGCGGTCGCGAGCCGGAGCGTAGCGGGCGGCTTCGCGCAGTTCGCGGATTTCATCGATGCCTCGATTGGTGGCGGCGTCGATTTCGATCACGTCCACCGCCATCCCCTGGCGGATTTCGGTACAAGAGTCGCAGATGCCGCAGGGCTCCGGGGAGGGCCTGGCCGCAGTGCCCACTTCGTTGCGGCAATTCAGCGCCTGGGCGAGGATGCGCGCGATGGTGGTCTTCCCGATTCCGCGGTGGCCGGAGAAGATGTAGCCGTGCGCGATGCGGCCCTGAATCAGGGCGTTGAGCAGTGTCCGCGTTACGTGATCCTGGCCGGCCACGTCGGCGAAACGCTGCGGGCGGTACTTGCGCGCCAGAACCTGGTAACCCATGCTAACCCCGCTTTTGATGGCCGTTCACACGAGCTTGTGGCCGGGGTCCTGGCGCGCGTTCCGGTTTTGGGAAACCACTCCCGGGGCCGATTCGCCCGATCAAGAACCTTAAGTGGAATTCTATCGTCCCAGCCTTTTGCCCAGCACGGGTGGAAACGCTGACTCAGCTATTAGCGCGGCGAGTGAAGGGGATTTCATTGCGGATTCGCAAGTTTGCAGATGACGTTCTTGTCATCTATTCCATCGACGTAATTCATTGAATAGAAGAAGGTTGCTGTCTCTCAGGACTCCTCCGCGGAAGGCGGTTTTTGGGGAGAATGAGGTCGTTAACCGGCATCGAGATTCAGGCTGATGTCGTTGAGCCAATCGGCGATCAGGTCTTCATCGCCGGGATCGAGCACATAGGCATCGTTGAGCAGAAGGATCGTGGCCCAGTGGACCAGGTCGCGCTCGGTGATGAGCCCGAACCGCTTCCGCTCCAGCGCGTTTGAGATGTGCTCGCGCGTGATGACAATGCCGGGCTCAGGCATGCGGAAGCTTCCGCTGACCATGCGGCGCTGATGCCGGCCGGCGGCTGCCATGGGCATGGCCTCGAATCGGATTTCGAATATCCCAGCCAGTTCTCGCTGCAAATCCTCCTCGCCGATCTCCAGCAATGCGAAACATCGCAGGGCGTCCAACTGGTTTGGAGTCAGCGTGGGAAGTTGGCGCTCATCCATTTCGGCAGTCCTAAGCGGTCGCTTTACTGTTGCGGCCGGCGGCGGGCGGGTTTCTCGCGGTGCGCACCGCCTTGACCCGGGATTTCTTTTTCCGGCGGCGGATCTCGTCGTCGGAGTACATGGTTCCGCGGCAATTATTTGCGCCGCAGTTACAGGATTGGGGGTCATCGCCTCCGTCGTAGAGGCAATAGTCATAGGTGATCTCGGCGCCGGCGGGTATGTTCTTGATGGCCCTGATCCAGACACGGCCGCGTACTTCGTCGGCTTCGCAATTGGGATCGCAACTGTGATTGATGAACATGGCCATGCAGTGCCCATCGATGACCGTTGCCCCCCGGCCGAGTCCAAACAGGTAGGTTATGGGCGATTCTTCGTAGAGGGCGTCGGCTTCGGACTTGCTCAGGCGCGGCCCGGTATATTCCGCTACGCGCTTGCCCTTGGGAATGCGTGTAGTGGTGTAGCATCCGGCGGCGTGAATATCGGACGAACGAATGATTAGTCCCATGGCAGTGTTCGATGAATTTCCGGTTCCGCTTTTCCTTCCTCTCGACCGCATCGTACCATTGAATAGGCATTGGATATGAAATTCGGAATTGCGCTTTTAGCGGTGGCGGGGTTTGTAATGGGCCAGGCGGTCTATAGCCAGGCGCCTGCGCAGCCCAACAAGCCCGCCGAGACGCAGAAACAGAAGTCGCCCACCGATCCCAATCCTTTTCCCGAAGACACGAACAATGTACCGCTGATGCCCAACGGCGACGCGCCGGCGGCACCGGCGCCGTCCGCAAACACGGCGGGCCCTTCGACTTTGCCGAAGAACGATGTAGATCCGGTGCGCAGCCCTGACGATCCGGTTGGCGATGCCGATACGGACGCGCAGGGATTTAGTTCCAGCATTTCAGGACTGGATAACGTAATGCCCCCTCCGGATACGGATATCGATAAGCGCACCGGCAGGAAGGGCAAGTACGCCCCGCCGCCCGAGCCTCAGGAAACTGCCCAGGAGGATGAGAAGGTCGGCGCATATTACCTCGACGAGAAGAACTGGAAGGCTGCGCTGTCGCGGTACGAGTCGGCGGTGGTACTTGATCCGGAGAATCCGGAAGTCTACTGGGGTATGGGTGAAGCGCAGCGGCACCTGGGAAAGTTCGGCGAAGCCAAGGCGGCGTACGAGAAGCTGATCGAATACGATCCTGACTCGAAACATGCCAAGGATGCCAAGAAGCTGCTCAAGAGCCCGGAACTGGTCAACGCGCCGACGGCATCGGCGGCGAAGCCGTAAAAAAACACAGAACAAGCAACCAGGACCAAGAACGTGTCCTCACCTTCGGCGCCCTTTTGGTTTGTGCCTAAGGTGGGATCCACCCGAACGGGCTTCAGCGATTGGATGCCCGACCTCTCGATTCTGAGACGTGGGATGTCGCGCTTGAACTAGAACCGCGCCCATCGCATGTAGGCAGCGATGATTTGTTGACCCCAGAGCGCGCTGATGATACCGCCGATACACAGGAAGGCGCCCAGCGGGAGTTTCACCAAACCCCATCGTTCGCCCGATTCTCGTTGCGGAAGTAACAGAACGAACAAAGCGACCAGACTTCCCAGCACCACGCCGACGGCAAGTGAGAGCATCGCACCGGAAAATCCGAGCCATGCGGCGAGCAGAGCCATGAGCTTGGCATCGCCGAGGCCAAGCCCTTCGCGGCGGCGGATGAGCCAGTAGATCCAGCGGACGAGAAGAATGAGCGCTGCTGCCGCTGCGATTTCGCCTGTCGAAATTAACAATGTTCCAAAGTAACCAATGCCGATATGGATTGCTCTCTCATTCAGATCAGCTTCGAAATTTGTGTATAAGAATCCGAGAAAGATTCCCGGCCAGGTGAGCCAATTTGGGAGCCACAAGTGCTCCGCATCCAGGAGCGCAAGTGCCACGACAACCCAGTAGAAAGCCATCCAGCATACTGCAGACAGCAGCGCAAAAGGCAGATCGGTCGAAGGCAAATCCATGTTGTAGGAAGGACTGGTTGTGCGCCATGCGACCGCGGCCCACAGTCCTGCAACGGCCGCCTCGACAATCACATAACGCCATCCGATCCAGGCGCGACAACTGCGGCAGCGGCCGCGGAGAGCGATCCAGCTGACGAGCGGAATGTTCTCCCACCAGGCGAGGGCGTGGCCGCAGTGGCGGCAGTGGGAGCGTGGCGTGACGATGCTTTCGCCCTCGGGCCAGCGGCTGAGGCACACGTTCAGGAAGCTGCCAAAGGCCAGCCCCAGCAGCGCGGCCAACACCGTCCCCAGAACGCGAATCATCGATGAGAATCGAGTATACGATCTGAGGACGTTGGCGCAGCGAAGATCGCTTCCACCTTAATCCCGATGGCATCGCGGCGAAGGCGGGGCCACCCCTTGACGGTTCAATTGGCGCGGGCGGTGCGGGTGTCGCGGTTGGCGTCGCGCTGGATTCGCTCCGCAGCCAGGCGCTCGGCTGCCTCCAGCGCCTCGTCGGCTTTGACCGCAACATCCGGCGCGACGCCTTTCCCTTCCCAGTCCGTGCCAGTGATGGGGCTGATGCTGCGCGCATTGGGCACGTAGACGATGAAGTGATCGCCGGCCTTGTAAGGACTGACCGGATGCGATCCGCCTGCGGTGGTCTCGCCGACCACCGTGACCCGCTGAAGGTTCTTCAGATCGTAGGCAAACTCTTCGGCTCCGGAAAAGGTGCGCCCCGAGGTAAGCACATAGGCCGGCTTATCGCTCAATCGTATGCCGGGAACATATCGCAGCGTCCAGTATTGGCTGGTCTTGTTCTGCGTGCGGTCATAAAAGTCGTTCAGGTGCACCACCTTTTCGAAGAAGTAGCTGCAGATCAAAGCCACCATGCGCGGATCGCCGCCACTATTGTCGCGCAGGTCCAATATGACCGCGTCGGTATTGGACAGGAAAGTAAGCGCCGCGGCGGCCGTCTTTCCGCAGGCCAGGGGGTCGGCGAAGAAATCGAATTTCATATAACCGACATTGTTGGCCAGGATATCCACCTTGCGAATGCCGCAGTCACGCGCCATCACCTTGCGCTCCTCGGCCATCTGGTCGAAGGTGATGGTCTTGGGTTCCAAGGCGAAATGATACGGATTATAGAAAACCACCAGGTGCTTGTCGTGGCTGACCGCCTGCATGTCGGACGTGAGCCGGGATGCGAATTCGTCTCCGGCAGCGATGGCGTTGTAATCACCCTTGCTCTGGTGGGCGCGCAGGCTGGCGACCATTTTTCCGGCAATCTCCGGAGCGACATAAAACTGGTTAACATTGGCGATCACATCATCGATGATCCGGGCACGCGCCTCGTTATCAAGCTTGATGTCGTCGAGAACCGCGCCTTCCGGCACAGGGCGGAGGGAAAAGGTTCCAATGATGGGTGACTTGGCGGCGGTGACGTCGATTTTGCCCAGCAGGATGGTGGGATGCGATCGCTCCTGCAGCTGAAAGGCGATGGTGTAGCGCTCGCTGCGGGTGACGGCGAGCAGGGTCACGCCGCCCGACTGGCCGCGGAACTGAGCGGAAACCTGGGCCGCCGAGGTCAACCCGGGCGCGTAGGACTTGAGGAAGGCATCGATCTTCGCACGGTCGCCGCTGTTGAAAGATTCGAGCCAGGCGGCAAGCACGTGTCCAGCAGGGGTAGAAGGAATTGCGGTCTGGCCTCGTCCCGCCGCGGCACAAACCAGGAGCAGAACAACCGACGACAGCCTGCGAGCCATGTTCGACCTCCGGGAAAGGCGATGCATTACCGGGGTCCCCGCGGACCGGTCTTCGTCCTCGGGGTGGTGAGTATACCTCTTAGACTTCCCTGGGGCGCTCGATGTTTCGCGTCAGCTAAAATGAAGGGAGATGGCTGAAGCGCCTGAACGTACAACTCTAAAGCATCCCAATCCATCTCTGGCTTCCCATCCGGCGAGTGCGGCTGCGCTTTTCGAGGAGTCGGTGGCCATCATGGCACGGCTCCGCGCACCCGGCGGATGCCCATGGGATCGCGAGCAAACATTCGATACTATCCTCAAGTACACACTGGAAGAGGCCTACGAAGTCTTTGATGCGATTGAGCGGAGGGACTTCGACCATCTTGCAGAGGAACTTGGCGACTTGCTGCTGCAGGTTCTGTTTTATGCCGAGATGGCAGCAAATGAGGGGCGCTTCACGATCAGCGATGTCCTCGGTCATCTCAATCGCAAGCTGATCCGGCGACATCCGCACGTGTTCGGAGAGGAAGCGTCGCGCGCGGCAGGCAACCAGGCGGATGTAGACGCGGATGTGGATGGGTCCGCAGCGCGGGTCCTGCGCAACTGGGAGGAGATCAAGGCGGCGGAGAAAGGAAGTGCCGGAGAGCCGTCATCGCGCCTTGACTCCGTACAACGCGCATTGCCCGCCCTCGCCGAAGCGGCCAAGCTGGGATCGAAGGCCGCCAAGGCGGGGTTCGACTGGCCGCACTGGCGCGATCTGTTGCCGAAGGTGGCCGAAGAGGTCGCGGAACTGGAAGCCGAGGCGACCTCGCATCCGTCCCGCCAGGAGGCGATCGAGGCTGAGCTCGGAGATTTGCTTTTCACCGTCGTGAATCTTGGCCGGCACCTGGGAGTGGACGCGGAGATGGCGCTGCGGGGATGCAATCTGCGTTTCCGGCAGCGGTTCCGGGAGATGGAGCTAGCCGCGTCAAGGCCCCTGGAGGAGCTTGCGCCGGCGGAGTTGGAGGCTTTGTGGGTGGCCGCCAAGGCGAAGCTTGCGGACCTGGTCGCCCAGCGCGGCGGGGGCGCCCGGGAATGATCCTGATCCGCGAATGCGAAGGCCACGACGAATTGGAGGCATGCGTTCGGCTCCAGGAAGAGACGTGGGGTTATGATCCCTCGGATATCATTCCCCGCAAAGCATTCCTGGTGATGCAAAAGGTGGGTGGACAAGTGATTGGAGCGTTCGATACCAGCCTTCCCGGTGCATCGCTCTCCGGCGATCCGAAATCGCTGGTTGGATTTGCCATGTCTTTGCCGGGAGTCAAGCTAAACGAAAAAAATGCGCCCTGTCCGAGCCCATATTTGCACTCCCACATGCTGGCGGTGAAGGATGCGTACCGGAACGGTGGGCTTGGAGCGCAACTCAAACTGGAGCAACGACGTGAGGCGCTTGCGCGTGGCATCCAACACATGGAGTGGACGTTCGATCCACTGGAGATCAAGAACGCCTGGTTAAATATCCACAAGCTGGGCGCCTTCGTGCGCGGCTATCGTGTGAATTTTTATGGTGTATCCTCTAGTCGATTGCAGGGCGGGCTCCCGACCGACCGTTTGCTGGCCGAGTGGGAGCTTGAGTCTCCTCGCGTAATTGCAACCCTTGCGGGGCACCCTGCGACATGTCAAATCGAGGAACGGATCCTGGTCCCAGCCTCCATTTACACATGGAAAGCGTCGGACAAGAACCGGGAACGCGCTCTCGCCGTTCAGTTGGAGAACCGCCGGAAGTTTCAGTATGCGTTTGCGCGCGGCCAAGCCGTACTTGGCTTCACCCGCGATGCAGAGGGAAATGGAATCTTCGAGCTGGGACCGCTCTCCCAGCCGGGATTGGGCCTGGGCCGGAATACCGAAGGATCGCCTGAAAATCTATGAGAATCGACAGCATTGTCCTGCGCGAAGTGCACATGCCTCTGGTGCGCCCATTTGAGACCAGCTTTGGCGTCACTCGCGACCGCAGAATCCTACTGATCGAGATTCAATCCGAGGGCCTTATCGGCTGGGGCGAATGCACCGCCGGCGAGCGGCCGTTCTTTTCCGGCGAGTCCACCGACACCGCCTGGCAGGTGATCGTGAACGAGCTGGGGCCGATGCTGGCGTCGGCCGAGCACGTGGAGCACGGCGGCGAGTGCCCGAAGATCTTCAGCTCTGTGCGCGGCAATCCCATGGCCAAGGCCGCCCTCGAGAACGCCATCTGGGACCTCGAGGCGCAGCGGGAAGGCATGTCGCTTTCGCGGCTGCTGGGCGGCGTGCGCGACATGATTCCCTGCGGCGTTTCTCTCGGCATCCAGAAGTCCATTGCCGAGTTGCTGGGCATCATCGAGAAGGAACTGGCCGCGGGCTACCAGCGCATCAAGCTGAAATGCAAGCCGGGCTGGGATGTGGAAGTGTTCGAACGCGTGCGCGACCGCTGGCCGGACATCATGCTGAGCTGCGACGCTAATTCCGCCTACAGGCTGGCCGACTCGGACCATATCGTCGGCTTCGACCATTTCGACCTGCTGATGATCGAGCAGCCCCTGTGGCATGACGATTTCTACTACCACTCGATGCTGCAGAAGCGGCTGAATACGGCTATCTGCCTGGACGAGTCAATTCGCAACCGACGCGATGCGCTGGCCGCCATCGAGATGGAGTCGTGCCGGATCATTAACATCAAGCTGGGCCGGGTGGGCGGCTTCTCCGAGGCCATCGCGGTGCACAACGCAGCCCAGGAGCGCGGCATCCCGGTATGGTGCGGGGGCATGCTCGAGTCGGGTATCGGCCGGGCGCACAACATTGCCTTGTCGACTTTGGAGAACTTCATTCTGCCTGGAGACGTGTCCGCATCGGCGCGGTACTGGGTGGAGGACATCATCGAGCCCGAGGTGAGGGTGATGCGCACGGGCGAGATCCTGATTCCCGATACTCCGGGCCGCGGGTATGAGGTCCGCACCGACCTCGTAGAGCAGCTCACGGCGCGCAAGGAGACCATCCGGGAATTCGCGATAGCCTGAGGTTGGAACCTCGCAGAGACCACGGACAGATCTCGTTATGTAAGTCATGCTTCGCTGCTATAGCTGCGGAAACCTGGTGACGGTGGAACCCTCGGGGCTGTGCCCCCGCTGCCTGGCTCTTCGACCAGCCACCACGGATGAAGCGGAGCCGGCGCAGCGCGGGCACTTTCGATGTCCGGCTACATGGTCGATCATCTTCATCACCATCCTCACATCGATTCTCGGCTTCTTGTTCAGAGAATCGGGTGCGCCGTTCGGCGCGGACATCCAATGGCGAGCGATTGGCGGGAGTGAGTGGTGGCGCCTGCTCACGGGGTTTTTCGTCCACGAGGGCTTCTGGCACGTATTTACCAATCTTTTCATTTTGTGGATCGTGGGCAAACGGCTGGAGCGGATTCAGGGCGCCCGGGGCTTCCTCGGTGTGTACCTGACGTGCGGGTTGGCTGGGAGCGTTGCCGCGCTCGCGTTCGATCCCGAGCGCACTTGCTTTGGCGCATCAGGAGCGGTCTTCGGTGTCTCTACGGCGGTGATTGCAATCTACAGCATCAGGCACAAGACGCTCACGAATTCTCAGAAATGGCGGCTCGGATTCTTCGTCTTCTTCACGGCGGGGAGCCTGGTAGCTGGATTTTTCGACAAGGAAATCGACAATCCCGGCCACTTGGGTGGTGTTGTCAGCGGCCTTGTGCTGGGCGTTCTGTTCACGACCCGCTTTGCCCGCACCATGCCGCAGCGAGCGCGGATCTTCGCCGGAATGGGGGTGATCCTTCTGTCGGCATGTATCTGGATCCGGCTGACACATCCATACCTGACCCATATCAATGCCGCCGAGCGTGCACTGGACCACCGCCGATATGGCGACGCGGCACGCGAATTGCATCTCGCTTTGGCGTTGAAACCAGGGAGTCCCCTGGCGCAACATATGGTGTTTCTTTTGCAGGGCGAGCGACGGCCACAGGTGAATTACTGTGTATCCTTGCCCCTAAATTCATTTCAACCAGTGCGTTTTTATGACCCTTGCCGGGCATTGCAATGCGACGGGCAGCTTCACACATCTCCTACTCCAGACGGCACAACGGCGTACTACCTGGGGACGATTACGGCATCGACGCCCCTCGAAACCAATGGACGGCGAGAAAAAGAAATCACGGCCATCGTTACGATGCAAGATCTCGATGAATTCGGAGAGATCGGCTGTACCGTGAAGAGGAGTCAAGTCTCGCGGCAGAAGGTTGATGTCAATGGCAATTCCGTTGACAAGCCGATGGAGATTTCAGAATCAAGCGCGACCATTTCGGTTTTCGATCCCCAGGCCGAGGCCCTTCACAAGCTGATTCTCTCGGGAAAGCATTGAGCCCGGTTCCAGCTGTGGCGCAAGGTCGCTGCGGCGACACCCCCCAGCCAACCTGCCGTTTACGGCGAGTTTCAGCGCGGCCAATATAGTGGCGGGACAAAGTGTGTCGTTGACGACACACCTCGCCACCGCCCGACGACCGGTTCCGGCCGTCAGCGACGGCGTGACGGAAAAGGACCGGTTGCAACCTGGCCGAACGGGGCGGGGAACCGCCGGGCGCCGGGTCGCGTATGATCTCGCGGGGCGGCGCAACTTCGCCCGCGGGCCTGCGTCTCAATCCGGAGAGGCGGTTCTACGATGAAGTTAGCGGCTGCCGGAGGTAATCAGATTCCGTGACTCCCCAGGAACAACAGCTTCTCAAGCAGTTAACCGATCGCATTAACCAGACACAACTTCAGGAAAAAGATCCCGACGCCGAGAATATGCTGGGCCACGAACTCGGAGCCAATCCCGACGCGCTCTACATCCTGGCGCAGACGGTGTTGGTGCAGAACATCGCTCTCGACCAGGCCAAGGGACAGGTAGAGCAACTTCGGCAGCAGGTACAGCAGGCGCGGCAACAGCCGGCGCATGCTACCAGCTTTCTGGGCCGCCTGCTGGGAGAGAAGGACCCCCAGCCCGCTCCGCCACCTTCGCAACAGCAACAGTGGGGCGGCCAGCAGCCCCCAGCGTATCAGCCGGTCCAGCAATACGCGCCTCAAGCCCAGCCGGCATACGTTCCTGCGCCGCAATACCAGCAGCCTCAGTACGTTCCCGCGGGGTCCGGGCAGCCGAGTTTTCTGCGTGGGGCGATGCAGACAGCCGCGGGCGTGGCCGCCGGAGCGCTGGTGTTTGAAGGCGTGGAATCCGTCCTCCATGGATTAGGCGGCGGGGGCGGCTACGGGATGGGCGGCTATGGCATGGGCATGGGCGGCGGCTTTGGGCGGCCAGGGGAAGAAACCGTGATCAACAACTACTATGACCAGCCAGGCACGCAGGGCTTCGATCACGACCGGCCCGAAGGCGAGCATCATCACGATGCGGCGCAATTCAGCGATGCCGGGTATAACGCCTCGGGCTCTGATGCCGGCTTCAACGATGACCGGGGGAGCGGCGACTCCGACAATGCAACAAACTTCGATGACACGAGCTCGAATGATGCATCCGGCTTTGATAACGGCGGGAGCGACGACGGCGGATCCGGCTTCGACGATGGCGGTGGGTCCGACAGCGGGGGTGGGTTCGATGGAGGGGGAGGCGATCTCAGCTAGACTCGTCCCGAAACCCAGGTCCCAAGACTGGGGACCTGGGTAGCCAGTACTGGAAGTGAGGGCTCATTACGGCCGGGGCGCGGGCTTTTGTTTGCCCCAATTGAAGCGCCTTCCGATGATGCCTTTCACAATCCAATGGTCGGTGGCTGCGGTAGGGCCGACACCCACACCGAAATTGATCTCCCACTCCGGCGAGACATTGAGGTCGACGGCGGGGAAGATCATCTGCTGCTGATCGTGCAAGGACGCAATGCTGTGCAGGCTGCCGTAGTCGGCGTAGTACTCCACTCCGCCGGTGAATACCTTGGTGAAGTCCCAGCTGATTTTTACCGCCGGCGAGAAATCGAGTCCCAGGTTCACATCCGGCCCATGCCAGGTTCGTTCGAGTGCGGGGTTAACCGACCAGTAGAGGCGCCCCTTCTGCTTGTCGACGATCGGGCGGATCTCCCAGGTCCATGTATCGGGCGAAAACAGCGCTCTCTGGTAGCCGACCTCCTGCGACAGGCTCACGCCTACAGGCCAATGCCAGCTATCGGGGACTTTCACCCGGGGCCGAATATGGTCGCCCACCCACTGCCACCCCAGGCCGCTCTGCATGGTGGTGAAAACGTAGAAGCCCACCTCGGACCAGCCGGTGATCCCCTGGGTGATCTCCAGGGTTTCATGCTCGGCATGATTGGTTGCGGCCAGGACGGGCGTGCCGGGGTGGCCTTTGGCGGTGAAGTTCGAGTGCAGCTCGAACATCGTGTTGGCGGCCGGCACGGTGTCGGCTCCATAAACCTGGATTTCGTAATTGCCCTGGCCGAAGGCGGCGGCACAGGCAAAGGCGAGCCAGAGGAAGGACAGGAATCTCAAGAATGCTCCAAGTGCAACAAGATCGGGCCAAACGTTCTGTAGATTTGGACGTTGGAAACGGCGCCGCCGACGCGAAAGCCGCCCATGTTGATCCTATAAACGCGCGAGTGGTCGAATCTGTAGAACGACCGGAGCCGGGCAAGACGAGGGCCGGGCCGCACGCGTTCAGAGAGCGTTTTGGACCGGCGGGAACGCAGTCGGCTCAGTGATATACTCGCAGGGGCGGGCGCGCTGGCGAGCCCGATTTCAGACTACATTGAGGTTCCCATGTCCGGCCATTCGAAATGGGCCACAATCAAGCACAAGAAGGGCGCGCTGGATGCGAAGCGCGGCAAGACTTTTACCCGCCTGATCAAGGAAATCAGCATTGCGGCCAAGGCCGGTGGCGGTGACCCCGACGGCAACCCGCGCCTGAGGACCGCTGTGCTGGCGGCCAAGGCCGAGAATATGCCTGCCGACAATATCAAGCGCGCCATCCAGCGCGGGACGGGCGAGCTCGAAGGGGTCAGCTACGAAGAAATCGCCTTTGAGGGCTACGGGCCGGGAGGCGTGGCCGTCATCGTCGAAGTCACGACGGACAATCGCAATCGCACGGTGAGCGAGATCCGCCATATCTTTTCCAAACACGGCGGCAACCTCGGCTCGACCGGTTCGGTGATGCACATGTTCTCCAAAAAGGGCATCATCGCCGTGGAGAAATCCGCGGCCAGCGAAGAGAAGCTGATGGACATCGTTCTCGAGCACGGAGGGGAGGACCTCAATGACGAAGGCGATACGTGGGAAGTCCTCACCGATCCCAGTCCGGCGTCTTTTGACCACGTTCTGTCGGCCATCAAGGGCGCAAACATCCCCACCACGATGGCCGAAGTGACGATGATTGCCTCTACCTACACGAAGCTCGAAGGCGCGACCGCAAACCAGATGATGCGGCTGATGGAAGCCCTCGAAGACTTCGACGACACCCAGAACGTGTATACGAACTTCGACATGACAGCCGAGCAGATGGAGCAGGTGGCGGGTTGAGCAGGCCTCGGCCGGGTGAGGGCTGGGAAAGGCCGCCATCGAGGCGGCCTTTGTTGTGAATTTTTCAGGGAGAGATGGGCCGGAGGCCTGCGAAAGTTGACTTCCATCTTGAAGTTTTTTCTGTTGTTGCTTCTCTGTATGACGGTTACGGCTTTTGGACAGGCGCCGGATGATAACCCGGTGGCCCGGGCGCGCGATGGCCGCAGCTGGGAAATGGGCCCTTTCGCGAACGGCGGCAACGGCGTCGGCAATCGGAACACATATCGCTTCTTCGCGGCCGGGTTCCAGGTCGGCAAGGCAGTGACCTCGGTGCTGCACGCCGGCATTCTGAGCGGCCAGTTCGAGCTGGCTGGGAACATCCAGCCCCTTTGGCAGGCATACACGCCGGCTCCGCATTCCGAGGTGCTTACTTGCGTAAACCCCGACGGCACCACCCAGCCTTGTTTGGTGCCGGTGGGCGGGGGTACGTTCACCGGGGTGAGCCTGACGCCGGTGATCTTCCGGTGGAACTTTCTCACCAGGTCGAAGCGGATTCAGCCCTGGTTCCAGGGAGCCGGCGGGCTGATCTACACCACCCATAAGTTCCCGCCGGACGTGTTGCTTCCGCATGGGTTTCCTGGCGGCACTTCGGTGTGGAACTTTTCCCCCCAGGGCGGCATGGGTATTCATTGGTTCACCGGGTCCAGGCACTCGGTGGACGTCGCGGTGAACGGCGTGCACATCTCGTCGGCATCCCTGGGTGACAAAAACCCGGGCGTGAATGCCCTGGTGCAGATTCAGGTTGGGTACACGTGGTGGAAGTGAGAAAATGCGAGTCCTCTTTCTTTGGGCTGCTATCTGTCATCCGAAACTGAGAACTACGCGCTGAAAACCGAGGACAGAAACCAACAACTATGAACTTCGAACTGTGAAATACGAACTGTGACTCCTGTTGTTGAGTGCGTTCCCAATTTTTCCGAAGGCTTTGAGAAGCGGCGCGTGGAGGCCATTCTGGCGGCCATGCGGGTGGAGGGCGCGCACCTGCTCGACTGGTCGATGAACGCCGAACAGAATCGCTCGTTCGTGACCATCGCCGGGAATCCGACGGCGGTGCTGGAGGCGGCGGTGCGCGGGGCAGGGAAGGCGGCGGAGTTGATCGATCTGACCCGCCAGACCGGCGTCCATCCCCGGATCGGCGCCGCCGATGTGATTCCTTTCGTTCCCATCTCGGGGATCACGCTGGACAAGTGCGTGCTCCTGGCGCGGCAGGCCGGGCTGGAAATCTGGCGGCGTTTCAGCGTGCCGGTTTATTTCTACGAGGCGGCGGCATCCCGGCCTGATCGTGCCAACCTGGAAAATGTTCGCCTCGGGCAGTTTGAAGGTCTTCGCGACGCCGCGCGCAGGGAGCCGGCCCGCCGGCCCGATGTGGGCGGCCCGGACTTACATCCCACAGCCGGGGCGTGCGCGGTCGGCGCCCGAAAGTTCCTGGTCGCCTATAACGTCTACCTGGATTCGTCGGATATTGCCGTGGCCCGGGCGATTGCCCGCGAGATCCGGCTCTCGGCCCTGGGCCTGAAGGGCGTGAAGGCCCTCGGGCTGGTGGCTCAGGGGCGCGCCCAACTCTCGCTCAACATTGGCGACTTTAAGGCTACGCCGGTGTCGGAAGTCTATAAGGCCGTGTCGAAAATGGCCGCGCGCCACAAAACCGCGCCGATCGAGGGCGAGGTTATCGGCCTGATTCCAGAGGCGGCCTGTGAGCGGGAAAGCGAGTGGATGCGTCAATTAGTAGGGTTCGATCCCGCAGCCAAGATCCTGGAAAACCGCCTGGCTTCGCCCCTGGCCTGGCCGGAATAGCTCTTGGGTAACGTGCGCTGGCTCACCGAACGGAATTGAAGTGCAGTTAAAATCGAATGGGAAGGATTGCTGGTTCTCTAAGCGTTAAACGCTAAAGCACGAATCTGTCGCCTGGAGAATCCGCGCCGTTCCGGAGGAAGTTACTTGTTCAGGAATTTTCGCAAGTTTTACAGTCTGGCCGGCCTGGTCGGGCTGGCCGGTTTTGCCCATGGTGCCCAGCTTTCCACCGACGCCCGCGGCGCCATACCGCACAACGTTCAACAACTGGTTGTCATCGACTACCGCGCCATGCAGAACTCCGGCACGGCGATGCAACTGCGCGATCGCGTCATGCCGCCGGACCTGAAGCAATTCGATGAGGCGCTGCAGAAGTCGGGGCTTAACGAGAATCACGACGTCGACCAGCTCGCCTTCGCGCTCTTCCGCCCGTCGGAATCGACCGAAGACGTGGTGACGCTGGGTGTTGCGCAGGGCCAGTTCGCGGTCCAGGATATTCTCGCCACCTTCCGCAAGAAGGGAATCAAGCCCCTGGTGGTTCGCACCAACAAGATTTACCCGATGGGCAAGACCGGAATGGTGCTTTGCTTTGTCGATCCGTCGACGATGGTTTTTGGCGGAAACGATGCGGTGAAGGCTTCGCTGGATGCGCGCGACGGCAACTCGCCCAGCCTGCTGACCAACTCAACGTTTATGGATTCGATGCGGTCGGTCGATTCCGAGCCCTTGTGGAGCATCCTCGACCAGAAGGGCACGCAGACCATGATGAAGCAGGTGCTGGGCGAGGCCGGGTCGGTGGCCGACTTTGAATCGGTTCGCAAACGTCTGATGGTCTCCTGGTATTCGATGGATTTCCAGCACGGCGTCAAGTTCGATCTGACCATCGCGACCGGCGATGCCTTCGCCGCAGCAACGGTTTCATCCCTGTTGAATGCGGCGGTGATCTACCGCAAGATGAGCGGCTCCGATACCGAGAAGGCGGCGCTTTCCGATACCGACATTACCTCCAGCTCCGGCAAACTCGCCGTCCACTTTGCCGCCTCAGACAATGACTTCGATAACCTGCTCAAGTCGCAGTTGTTCCAGAGCGTGGTGAAGTAAGACAGGGAATAGGGAACAGGGATTAGGGGTTAGAAATACGGCGGGCCGCACCATGAACCGGTGCGGCCCGCGCTTTTTGGGTGAGCGTGCGCTCGAGCGGGTGCTATTCGAGAGCGTAGAGATATCCGTCGGTGCTTCCAAAGTACACGGCGCCGTTCAAGACCAGAGGCGACGAGGCGATGGAACCGAGAGTGAACATCCGTTCTACGCCGATCGCGGTCTCTTCATAGGTGCCGCGAAACAACATCGTGCTATTCAGCGTTTTGTCGGAGTTCAGATAGAAGCCGTGATTCTGGCGAGAGACTTCCGTCTGGAACTCCCACAACTGCTTGCCGGTCTTGAGGTCAACGGCGAGGAAGGTACCGTTCATCAGTCCGAAGTAGGCGATATCGCCGGCCACGGCAGGAGACGAGAAATCATAAGCCTGTACGTGAAGGTCGAAAGCCGGTTTTGCGGTGGCCGCATCGATGAGATGAATTAAGCCCGAGTCCGAGGTTCCGAAGAGGACCTTGCCGTCCATCACAGCCGGAGACACGACGACCCAGCTTCCCTTATTGTCGAATTTCCACTTCTGGGTTCCGGTGGAGGCGTCGATGGCGTATAGCTGGGCGTCGCGGCAACCAACGTACACCACGCCATTGACGACCACGGGCGAGCCCGGAAAACCGACCTGGTTGTGAATCAGCGCATCTTCCCCGGTCTTGAATTGCCACTTCTTCTGTCCCGTTGCCGCGTCGACTGCGTAGAGATAGCTGTCCCAGCTGCCGAAGTAGAGGATGCCCGCTTCGTACGCCGGCGACGCGTGGACCACGTCGCCCGTGGCGAACTTCCAGCGCAGAGCGCCAGTTGCCGCATCCAGTGCGTAGAGGTTGCCGTCGCCACAGCCGAAGAAGACCATACCCTGGGCGACCACCGCGCTTGACTGGAACATGTCCCAGGCGTCGATGGCGGTCTGGGTCTGCGGCTGGCCGCCGTCGAGGCCCTTGGCCTCAAAACGGCGATCGCCCGCGGTGGTGAATTTCCACTTCGTCTTGCCGCTCTCTGCGTCCACGGCGTAGAACTTGCCGTCGTAACTCAAGAAATAGACAACGCCGTCGGAGATGGCCGGCGTGGACGCAACTGGACCGAAGGTGGAGTACTTCCACTTCTGTATTCCAGTGGCGGCGTCCACCGCGTAGACGTTGAAATCAGTACTGCCGAAATAAATCACGCCTTTGTCCGCAACTGGTGAAGAGAGCACCTTGCCGCCGGTGGCGAACTTCCACTTGATGCCCTTGAGTTCGCGCGGCCCGCTCGCGTTATAAACACCGGTGTGCGCCGCGTTGCCCCGGAACATCGTCTGGGCGGTGCACATGGGCGCCGCGGAGAAGGCGAGGATGGCAAGGAACAACGGCTTCGACAAATGTCTAAGGAAAGCGGGATGGAGGGTCTTCATTGAATTCTCCAATTATTTCGTTTCCGGATGTGCAGCGGAAGTGGCTGGTGCGGCTGTGTCTGTGGCGCTGGGATGGAGGGTCAAAGGCAACTCGATAAAGCTGACGCGAAGATTTCCGGTTATCTCACAGGTGCCTCTGCGGAATTCGCCTTCATAGTTCCACCCTCCGTCACCGAGCAGGGCGAAGAACCTGTTGCCGTCTTGCTTCCAAAGCGTGATGGGCATCTTCGTGTTTCCCCAGTCGACGACCAGCAACTCGCCTGCCGGCGCAGTGGGCGTGCCGCCACCCGGGAGTTTGAGAAGTACTTTAACTTTGGAGTTCAAGAACGAAAAGTCGCCCTCCCACTCTCCCTGCAGGTCCTTGCTGACGGGAGTGCTGGGGTCGGGAAAGTCGACGCGGGCCTCGCCTGCGCGCTTGAGCAGAACCGGCGCGGTGTTGCCGCCCTGTTGGTATTCGCCCTTCATCACCCCACCGGTTTCGAGGTGGGCCCTTATGGTTGCACCCCCTTTCAATGCGAACTCAACGTCGTTCTCCTTGACGGCGATCCCGGTCAGCGGCGTGCCTTTCAAGCCAAACTGGGGCGCGGTGAAAGATCCCACCCATTGCTGATCCCTCTTCGCGATGTCGATCACAAGGCGCAGTTCTTCTCCGGGAATTTGCACTGCGCCTTCCCATTGGCCCGAGAGCGCGGGTTGGCGCTCCGCGGAATTGCACAACATTGCATTGCCTGCTAACAGCAGAGACAAAACAAGAAATCGATGGCGCATTGCTGCTCCCTCTACATCGAAACGAGCGGCTGTGAGCCTCGGAAAGAGAGGCGTTCTCGCCGCGCGAAAGCCCAGAAGATTGGTTTTACGTCAGGTTTGCAGCTATGCTTCCAAAACAAGTCGAATACAAGGGACTGAAAACAGAAGGCGTGAGCGGTTGCATGAGGCGCGTAAGGCCTCGAAGGTGTTCGATTTTATCCGACGGCTGTTCGGAAACGAACGCGGCTGCGGCATGCGAGGCCGACGCGGGTTTCGTGTCCATGTGCGGTCCATCAGCTTGAGTGGAATGATCGGCCCATTTTTATCCTTCGAGCGGGTGCGCTACATCACCTCGTGAAGCAGGGGCTTTCGCGCGGTGCGCCCGGGATGTAAGAATCGTTCGTGGCCAGCCCGCACCAGGTCACCCCTCATCATGGTCCGTCGAGCCTTCCTCTGCTTTCTTCTCACTTCGTGGGCCGCCGCGATCGCGGCGCAGGATGTCGGCTGGCCCGTCTACAACGGCGGCGCCGACGGCGATCACTACTCGAAGCTCACGCAGATCGATCGCGGGAATGTGTCGAAGCTCGAAGTCGCGTGGACCTACGACACTGGGGAAAAGGGCGGCATCCAGACCAATCCGCTGATCGTTGGGCGAACGCTCTACGCCTACACCCCTACGCAGAAGGTCATCGCCCTGGAAGCGGCGACAGGCAACCTGAAATGGAAGTTCGACTCCGGCATAAGCGGATCGCAGCCAGCGCGCGGGCTCGCGTACTGGGCCGACGAGAAGCAGGGACGCATCTTCGCCGGGGTGATGAATTTTCTGTATTGCCTCGACGCCGAGACGGGCAAGCCGATTGAAAGCTTCGGCGAAGGCGGGCGAATCGACCTGCGCAAGGGCCTCGAGAGAACCCCGGACGATCAGTACGAAAAGCAGTCGATTGCCCTCACTACGCCCGGCCTGGTGTACAAGAACCTGATCATCGTGGGCGGACGCAACCCGGAGACGCATCCGGCGCCCCCCGGCTACGTCCGCGCGTACGACGTGCGCACCGGAAAGCAGCGTTGGGTGTTTCATACGATTCCGCTGCCCGGCGAATCCGGGTATGAGACATGGCCCAAAGACGCCTGGAAAACCGCCGGCGCTGCAAACAATTGGGCCGGTATGTCGCTCGATGCGGAGCGCGGCATTGTTTACGTCCCTACGGGTTCGGCGGTCATGGATTTCTACGGCGGCGATCGGATCGGTGATGATCTCTTTGCCAACTGCCTGCTGGCTCTCGACGCCAACACCGGCAAACTGTTGTGGCATTACCAGGGCGTTCACCACGATCTCTGGGATCGGGATTTTCCATCGCCGCCTGCGCTCTTCACGTTGCAACGCGAAGGCAAGACGATCGAGGCAGTGGCCCAGACCAGCAAGCAGGGATACCTGTATCTGTTCGATCGGCTTACGGGGAAACCGCTCTATCCCATGGCCGAGCGGGCATATCCCGCGAGCACGGTTCCCGGCGAGGTCGCGTCGAAGACACAGGCTCTGCCCGAGTGGCCCGAGCCCTACTCCGCGCGCCAGCGCCTGACGGAAGACATGCTGACTACGCGCACGCCCGAGATGCATGACTGGGCGGTGAAGCAGTTTCGCGGGATACGCAGCGATGGCCAGTTCCTGCCGTTTGTCGAAGGCGGACAGCAGACCATTGTGTTTCCCGGCTTCGATGGCGGCGCGGAGTGGGGCGGCCCTGCTGTGGATCCTGTCAACGACGTTCTCTATGTGAACGAGAACGAAATGGCCTGGGTCGGCGGACTGCTGAAGAACCCCGGAGGCAGCAACGCGGGGATGCAAATCTACATGTACCAGTGCGCGCTGTGCCACGGCGTAAACCGCGAAGGCTCGCCGCCTGCGTTTCCTTCGCTGGTCGATGCAGTACCCAAACGCACCGACGAGCAGATCTCCCATATTGTGAGGACGGGCGCGGGGCGGATGCCGTCGTTTCCGAATATCGACGACCGGGGCATGAACGCGCTGTTGCACTACCTGCGCACCGGCAGCGCGGCCGATGCTCCCCAGGACAAGAAAGAACTGGTAGCTAATGCTCCCACGTCTGATTCCGCGCCTCTTCCGGCCGATCCACGTGGAGCAGCTGTCTTCAAAGATCATTGCTCCGTCTGCCACGGCGAAAAACTGGAGGGTAAACAGGACCTGGGACCCACCCTGGTAGGCATCGGCGGTCGGCTCAATTCTGCTCAGGTCTCGGAGGTAATTTCCAATGGCAGGGGCAAGATGCCGCAGATTCCCGATGTCGGCGGGAAGGATCTGGAGGCGCTGCTGCGTTTCCTCCATGTGGGCGCCCAGGTTGCACCGGCGTCGGTCACTCCTCCGGTCGAAAGCGAAGAGGGCCCCTACATCTTTACCGGCTATCGAAAGTTCCTCGATCCCGCCGGGTATCCGGCCTTCAATCCGCCTTGGGGAACACTAAATGCGATTGACCTGAAAACGGGCAAATTTCTATGGAAGATCAATCTGGGCGAGTACCCGGCCCTGGCCGCGCAAGGATTGAAAAATACGGGTTCAGAGAACTACGGTGGGCCGGTGTTGACCGCCAGCGGGATTCTGTTTATCGGCGCCACGGTCTACGATCGGCGCTTTCGGGCCTTCGACAGCAGCAATGGGACGCTGCTTTGGGAGACGGAACTGCCGTTTGCGGGGGTCGCTACGCCGTCCACGTACATGATCGATGGGCGGCAGTTCGTGGTAATCGCGGCCAGCGGAGGGCGCGATCCGAAGTCGCCGGTGGGCGGGGAATATGTCGCATTTGCCTTGCCGGAAAAGAAATAGACGATTGCCTCTCACAGGAGAAACTGAGGAGAAAAGAGTATCGCTTTTTATTCGCCTTTCGGGGCGATTTGATTTATGCTGGCAGGGCGCAACAAGGAGGTTGCACGGATGGATTTTCAGAAAGAACTTATTGCCGAATTCGACAAGGAAACTGCGACCACCCGCAAGGTTCTCGAGGCGATTCCCGAGAGTGCGGATTTTGCGTGGAAGCCTCACGAGAAGTCGATGGCGCTGGGCCGGCTGGCGGCGCACGTGTCCGATACCAACGGCGACTGGGCTCTGCACACGCTGACACGGGACCGACTCGACTGGACGCCGGACATGACGCCTAAGGATCCGACCAACAAGAAGGATCTGCTGGCGCGATTTGAAAAGCAGGTGGCGGAATCGCGTACGGCGCTGGCCGGCCTGCCCCAGGAAAAGTGGGATACGAATTGGAAGTTCGTCGCCGGAGATCAGGCCTGGATCGACGACACCAAGTACAACGTGTGGCGAATCTGGGTATTGAACCACATGATCCATCACCGCGCGCAGTTGGGCGTTTACCTTCGGCTGCTGGGACAGAAACTGCCCGGCTGCTACGGGCCGTCCGCGGACGAAATGTGAGTGAGGTAGGGATCAGGGTGGCCGCATTTTGTGCGGCCATTCTTCTATCCTGAGAAGGTGACCTTTTCGTTCCCGCGTATTTATCCGATTCTTGATTCTTCGGCGATTCCGACCTCCGATCGTGTGAAGTTCCTGCTGCGGTTGGGATGTTCGCTTGCCGATGCGGGCGTGACTCTTCTCGAGTATCGCAACAAGAAAGGAAGTGACGCGGAGTTGCTGGCGGATGCGCGCATCCTGCGTGCGGCAATGCCTTTTGGGCAAGTGAAGCTCATTCTCGATGATCGGGCGGACCTGGTTGATCTCGCTGGGTTCGATGGCGTGCATGTGGATGCGGGAGATCTGTCGCCGGCCGATGCGCGGAGCCTTGTTGGGCCGGAGCGGATTGTGGGCACGTTTGGGGGATCGGAGATCCTGGTGCCGGGCGTTCTGAACGAGCCCGCAGACTACCTCTCGATCGGGCCGGTCTTCGCGACGACCACCAAGCAGACGGACAAGGCGCCCATAGGGGTGGAGGGGGTTCGTCGGCTTCGCGACCAGGCAGGCAAGGAGGCCGTTCTTGCGGCCGCCGCCGGCATTACATTGGAGACGGCGCCTTCAGTGCTGGCGGCTGGGGCGAGCATGGTCGCCGTCGCGGCAGCGCTGTTTACGGCGCCCGACCCGGCAGCCGAGTACAGCCGCTGGACAAGAATGATCGGGTTTTGAACGGATAGTACGCAGCCTCCCATCCGGCGGCAGAAACAAATGCACACGGAAATTGGGCACTCCTGAAATGTCGGGTAACTAACAGCATCGAAGATTGATAAAGACAGTTCCGCGAAAATCCGGTACAACTTCAAACAGGTGACGACCCAGCGCATCATCTCCAATCCCCCCACCGTTCCGCAGGCTGGCGGGCCGAAGCTGGTGCCAACCCTTGGGCTCTTCAGTTCCACCGCTCTGGTGATGGGGTCCATGATCGGATCCGGCATCTTCCTGGTGGATGCCGAGATCGCCCGCGACACGAACTCGCCGGCTCTCTATCTGGGCGCGTGGCTGGTGACGGGCATTCTGACGATCGTTGCCGCGCTCAGTTATGGCGAACTGGCGGCCATGATGCCCAAGGCCGGCGGGCAGTACGTCTACCTGCGCGAATCGCTGGGGCCGTTGTGGGGTTTCCTGTATGGCTGGACGCTGTTCCTCGTGATTCAGACCGGCACGATCGCGGCCGTTGCCGTGGCATTCGGCAAGTTTCTCGGGGTGTTCTTTCCCTCGGTCTCGACGACACACTGGTTGTGGCACATTGCGCACGTACCGCCCATCCCAATCGGCCCCATGGTCCTGGGCAACATGGACATCGGCCTCAACACCGCGAACCTGGCCGGCGTAGTCGTGATTGTGTTCCTTGCGATCGTGAATGTGTTCGGGGTACGCATCGGGTCGATCATTCAGAACGTGTTCACATCAGCCAAGGCGCTGGCGTTGGCGGCGCTGGTGGTGGTGGGCTGTACTGTCGGGCGCAACGCGATCGCGTGGGACGCCAACTTTGGGCCGCACTGGAACCGCTTCTGGGAGAACGCCGGCTGGGGTGTTCTGCATCCGGTGCAAGTGGGCGTCGGCGGGCCGATGGTGATGGTGAATCTGCTCGTGATCCTGGCCGTAGTCCAGGTGGGATCGCTGTTTTCGTCGGACGCGTGGAACAACATCACGTTCACGGCCGGCGAGGTGAAGAACCCGCGGCGCAACATCCCGTTGTCGCTGGTGATGGGGACGGGGCTTGTGCTCGCTCTCTACTTCCTGGCTTCGCTGGCGTATCTTCTCGTACTGCCATTTCACGGCGATCCGCAAGGGGCAACGGCGCTCGCGCGCGGCGTGCAGTATGCAGCCGAGGACCGTGTGGGCACGGCGGCGCTGCAACAGGTTTTCCAGACCAGCGGCGCCGATTTAATGGCCGCGGCGATTCTTATTTCCACTTTCGGATGCGCGAACGGCCTCACGCTCGCCGGGGCGCGAGTCTACTACGCCATGAGCCGCGACGGACTGCTGTTCAAGCCTGTGGGCAAGCTGCATCCGCGGTATCACACGCCGGTCGCGGGCCTGCTGATGCAGGCGGCGTGGGCGGCGATCCTCTGCCTCTCCGGCTCGTACAGCCAGTTGCTGGAATACATCATGTTCGCAGTGCTGGTTTTTTACATTCTGACGATCGTCGGGCTCTTCGTACTGCGCAAGAAGTGGCCCACAGCGCCGCGGCCGTATCGGGCGTTCGGCTATCCTGTTCTGCCGGCGCTCTATATCGTCATTGCGGCGTGGATATGTATCGTATTATTGCGGTACAAGCCCCAGTACACGTGGCCAGGCCTGGTACTCGTTCTGATCGGGATTCCGGTTTATTTCCTGTGGTCGCGAGGGTCGGCGAGCCACGCCAGTCAGGATTGAAGTTCCCTCAGGGGAAGATATCGGCTGCATCGTAGTTCAAAGGACGTGTGCAAATCCCGATTCGCAGGCGGAGCAGCCTGACGGTCGGATGGTTGAAAATCATGGAGGCAATGAATGGCAGGCAAGCTGTTCGCCACGAAACCGATCGACTCCATCCTGGCCGAGGCCAATGAAACGGGAGAACATTCGCTCAAGCGGGCGCTGGGCCCCATTAACCTGATCTCTATCGGCATCGGCGGCATCATTGGAGCGGGCATCTTCGTGCTCACCGGAACGGCCGCGGCGCAGTTTGCGGGCCCGGCTATCGTGATCTCGTACATCATTGCCGGAATAGGGTGTGTGTTCGCGGGCCTGTGCTATGCCGAGTTTGCCTCGATGCTGCCGATCGCAGGCAGCGCTTACACGTATGGCTACTCGACCATGGGCGAACTGGTGGCATGGATCATCGGGTGGGCGCTGGTGCTGGAGTATGCTTTTGGCGCGGCGACGGTGGCGGTTGGGTGGAGCGGATTCGTCAGCAACCTGTTCAGCTTCTTCGGAACCAAGCTTCCCTTCAACCCGTCGCCGGCGCTGACTCTAACGTTGTTCGGGCACACCATCCACGCCCAGGTGGACATCTTTGCGCTCTGCGCCATCGTGGTGATCACCGCCATCTTGGTGATCGGAGTTCGCGAGTCCGCCAATTTTACCAGCGCCGCGGTCATGATCAAAGTGGCGATCGTCATCTTCTTCATCGGACTGGCAGGAATCTTCGCTTTCGGCCACTGGCCGCACATGGTTGCCAACTGGCACCCGTTCATCCCACCCAACGCCGGGCATTTCGGACAATATGGATGGTCGGGTATCATGCGCGGCGCGGGGGTGGTGTTCTTCGCCTATATCGGTTTCGACGCGGTATCGACGGCGGCCCAGGAGGCAAAGAACCCGCAGAAGGATATGCCTTTCGGCATCCTCGGCTCGCTGATCGTTTGCACGATTCTGTACATTTTCGTTGCCGGGTTGCTGACCGGCCTCAAGTCCTATACAACGTTGAACGTTGCCGCTCCGGTGGCCGACGGCGTAGCGGTGATCGGTGTGCCATGGGCCCGGGTCCTGATCGACCTGGCGGCTATCGCTGGGCTGGCATCAGTGATGCTGGTGATGCTGCTTGGGCAGTCGCGCGTGCTCTACACCATGTCGCGCGATGGGCTGTTCTTTCCGTGGGCGAGCAAACTCCATCCGAAGTTCTGCACGCCGTATATTACTTCGATCGTGGTCGGGTGCCTGGCCGCGTTCCTGGCGGCGTTTTTTCCCATCACGCTTCTGGGAGAACTCGTCAGCCTGGGCACGCTGCTGGCGTTTACGATTGTCAGTCTCGGGGTATGGGTGCTGCGCGTGCGCCGGCCCGATCTGCCGCGGCCGTTCCGAACTCCCCTGGTGCCTTTCGTCCCCATCATGGGGATGATCGTGTCTGTCGCGCTGATGGTCTCACTCGATGCGCCGGCCTGGATCGGGTTCGGCAGCTGGCTGATCTTCGGGCTGTTTATCTATTTCCTTTACAGCCGCAAGCACAGCGTGGTGCAGCGGAATCTGGCGGCGAAAGCAGGGGCCCCGCTGAGCCGGTAAAGGGCGCCACAGGCCCCAACAAGCGAACGGCCTCCCCTGGGAGGCCGTTCTTGATTTTCGACAATGGTCGAGCTCGAACCAACCTACGCCGGTGTCTTCGCGCAGAACTCATCAAACGCGCGGATGAGTTCGCCGGCGATCTGCTGCGCCGTAGCCTGCTCGATGACGTAGCGCGGCATCAAGTAGACCAGCTTGCCGTCGCGGAGGATGGCGATGGAGGGCGAACTGGGCGGATTTCCCTCGAAATAGCCGCGTGCGCGCTCGGTGGCTTCGCGATCCTGTCCCGCGAAGACGGTGATCTTGTGATCGGGCTGGTTGGCGGTGTTGGCCAGGGCAAGGCGCACGCCAGGACGCATCTTGCCTGCCGCGCATCCGCAGATGGAGTTGACCACCACCATGGTGGTGCCGGGCTTGGCGAGAGTGGCGTCGACATCTTCGGCAGTGCGGGTTTCCTCAATTCCGGCGCGAACCAGCTCTTCGCGCATCGGGATCACCATGATTTCAGGGTACAAAGTTTGAACCTCCGGCAAGAGATTGCCTGATCCCATTCTACGGTAAAAGCGGGGAACTGGATCAGGGATCATGGGAGGGTGGTAGTGACGATCGATTGATATAGCCTGAGAGAGATGCCTATCGAGGATCGCCTGGAAGAGAACAAGCCGCTGGCGCCCTTTACCACGCTCGGCGTCGGCGGGCCGGCGCGCTGGTTCCTCGAAGCCAATACGGAAGAGGACATCGCCGAGGCAGCGGTGTGGACGCGGCAGAGCGGCGTGCGCCTGCTTGTTCTGGGCGGGGGAAGCAACCTGGTGGTCGCTGATGCCGGGTTCCATGGGCTAGCCATGCACGTGGCGATGCGCGGAGTGAGCGAGGATGGCGCAGTTGGTTCCGGGGAGAGAATCTATCGCGCGGCGGCGGGCGAGAATTGGGATGACCTGGTGCAGCGCTCTGTCGAAGAGAATTGCGCCGGAATCGAATGCCTGGCGGGCATTCCCGGGACCGTGGGAGGCACGCCGGCGCAGAACGTGGGCGCTTACGGGCAGGAGGTGTCTTCGAGCATCGACCGCGTGCGCGCCTTCGATCTGGCCACGCACGAGTGGGTTGAACTTGCCGCGTACGAGTGCCGGTTTGCTTACCGCCGCAGCCGCTTCAACACCGAGCATCGCGGCCGATTCGTGGTGACGCGGGTCGATTACCGATTGACTCCCGGCGGCGCGCCAACCGTGGCCTATGCGGACCTGCAGCAGGCGTTCGCGCCCGGTACCCAGCCCGGCCTGGCGGAAGTGGCGGAAGCGGTGCGTCGCATCCGGCAGTCAAAAGGCATGCTCCTGGTTGAGGGGGATCCGGATGCCCGCAGCGCGGGCAGCTTCTTCAAGAATCCGGCCGTTAGCCCCGAGCATGTGGCGCAGATTGCCGAGGGCACCGGCCAGGAACCGCCGCAGTATCCCGTCAGGTACTCATCCAAATTGAAGATTCCCGCAGCGTGGCTGATCGAGCGAGCCGGATTTCGAAAAGGTTATGCGATGGGAGCCGCCGGCATCTCCTCCCGGCACACGCTGGCGCTGATCAATCGCGGCGGAGCCACGGCCAGGGAGATCATGGCCCTGGCCGAAAGCATCCGCGAAGCCGTCCGGTCGCGGTTTGCGGTTTCGCTGGAGATCGAGCCGGTGCTGATCGGGTTCCCCTGATCCGGGACGTATCCGCGCCATGCGACGATCCTCATTCCGGTGTAGAATTTCTGCAGTTATCCCCGGCGAGGTCGAGCAAAGGTGTCGCCATGCGGATGACGCTTCCTTCGTTCGTCGTTCTTCTCAGAAAACAAACCATATACATCGCGCTCTCCGTATTCGTGGCGGCGATCTTCTGGGCTATTGGGCAGGAGGTCAACGCGCTCACGATTCTGGTGTATTCCATTTGCCTCGGGAATATCACCATGGCAGCGATGGAAAGCGCTCGTCGGCTTTATTGGGAACGCCGGTTTCCGTATAACTGGCTGGTTTTTCTGGTGGTGCTGGCGGTGCTGGTAGTGCCGATCTACCTTGTGTCATCGACGCTCGTGTGGTGCATCGCACCGCCCGCTCCGCAGACCCTGGGTCATTACCTCCGGACAGGCTGGAAATTCCCCATACTCATCACGGTTGTTTTCAGTGTCGGTTCATTTCTCTACGAAACCACCAGGGAGAGACTCGAACGTCGCAACCGCGAACTGCAGCGCAGGCTGGCGCAGGGTACGGCGCAGCTCGAGCAGCAAGAAGAGGAGATGCAGCGCGCGAGGGAGATTCAGCAGGCGCTGCTCCCCAAAGAGATTCCGCAACTGCCCGGTTTTGAGGTGGCGGCGGCGTGGCGGCCGGCGCGCGCTGTGAGCGGAGACTATTTCGATGTGTTTCCGCTCGGCGATCACCAGCTTTGCATCTGCATTGCCGATGTTGTCGGCAAAGGCGTTTCGGCGGCCCTCTTGATGGCGAATGCGCAAGCCGCGGTTCGGGCGTTGGCAAGCACATCGGAAAGCCCCGCCGGCCTTTGCACCCGGGTGAACCGGCTGTTGTGCGAGAACATTGCCACGGGAAAATTCGTGACGTTCTTCTACGGAGTTCTCGACAGCCAGACGCGAATGTTTTCGTACTGCAATGCCGGACATCCCAACCCCATCGTCATTTCACATGGCCGGGCGGGCACGCTCGACAAGAGTGGCGCCGTTTTGGGGGTCTTTCCCGCGTGGGCGTATGAGGATGGCTCGATCGGTCTGCAGCCGGAAGATCGGCTCCTGCTGTTTACCGATGGCATTACCGAAGCCGAAGGCCCCGATACCAAGGAGTTCGGCGAAGAGAAGATCGCTTCGTTCGCTGAATCCAACCCGCGCAAATCCGCCAGGGAACTGACCAGCGGCCTTCTCGAACGGGTGAACAGTTTTTGTGGAGGACGCTTTCAGGACGACGCGACGCTGGTGGTTGTGGCCGCGAATTGATGTGGAACCGAAAAACGACTTTGGTTCCCCCGAGCCTGTCCTGAGCGAAGCCGAAGGATCTCGATTGTGAGACCTGGGTTCGGAAACAGCCCTGGAACCGTTCTCACCCCAAACCTTGCCCGCCGCTGGTACGCTAAACCCAGACATGAACGACAATCTGCACCAGTTACGTTGTTTCGGCTGTGGTACGCGTATCTTTGGCCCGGATGCGCGACCGGATTTTCGTTGTGCCGAATGCGGCGACCTGTTCGAAGTGGATTATCCGGGGTGGGGACAGCGGAAGGGTCCCGACCGGCCTAATCCCGGGGCGTTGAAGTGGCTGTGGCGCGAGCGCCGCTGCTCGTCCGAATCTCTCGATCACTCGGGCGTATGGCGCTTTCGCGAACTGCTGCCGATCCTGGACAATTTCGGAAATGCGGTTACGCTGCGGGAGGGCAACACTCCGCTCTACGCGCTGCCGCGAGCGGCCAAGGCACTGGGCATCGACCAGCTTTTTGCCAAACACCAGGGCATGAATCCCACCGGTTCGTTTAAAGATACGGGTATGACCGCGGCGTTGAGCGTAGCCCGCGAGCGCGGATTTCAGTGGGTGGCATGCGCTTCTACCGGCAACACCTCGGCGGCGATGGCTGCCTACGCGGCGCGCGCGGGGATGCGCAGCCTGGTCCTGATTCCCGAAGGCAAGATCGCATGGGGCAAGCTCTCGCAGGCCATGGATTACGGCGCGGTGACGTGCCAGTTGAAAACCGACTTCGACGGCTGCGTGCGCGTTTTAGCGGAGATCATTCGCGAGGCGCCCATTTACCTGCTCAATTCCGTGAACCCTTATCGCCTGGAAGGGCAGAAGACTCCCGCCTTCGAGATCGCAGAATACTTCGACTGGACCGTGCCCGATCACCTGATCGTGCCGGGCGGCAACCTGGCCAACGGCTCTGCACTGGGCAAGGGATTTCGGGAAATGAAGGAACTCGGACTGGTGGCGCGCATGCCCCGGATCTCGGTGATTCAAGCCGAAGGGGCCAACCCGCTGGTGCGCAGCCTGGCGACGATGCAGGGCACTTCGCTGGAGCCGGTCGAAGCGCACACGCGGGCCAGCGCCATTCGCATCGGCAACCCGGCGTCGTGGAGAAAGGCGGCGCGCGTAATCCAGGAAACGTGCGGATGGTGTATCGACGTGAACGAGGCGGAGATCGCCATTGCCAAGGCCGAACTGGGCGAAGAGGGCCTGGGTTGCGAGCCGGCCTCGGCGGTCACACTGGCAGGGCTTAAGAAGCTGCGCGCGCAAAAACTCATCGGCGGCGCAGACACGGTGGTGCTGGTGCTCACCGGCCATACGCTCAAGGACGCCGACTACACGATTGATTTTCATCGCGGAACGCTGCTGGGGGTGGAGGAGACGGCCGGCTACGAGGCCACGATCGAACCGCTGCGCCGCGATGCGATTTCTCTGGATCCGACACCGGAGGCAGTGCTGGCAGCGATGCGGGGTCCCGCGTAATGACCGTGGACTTCGGAGCGACTTCGGGGCCTATCCGTCTGCGCTTGCCCGCCACTTCCGCCAACCTGGGCGCGGGATTCGACGCGGCGGCGGTGGCGCTTGATTTCTACCTGGATATCGAAGCGGAAGCAGCGAGAGAGTTCTCGATTGAGGCTTCGGGACGAGACGCTGAGCGCTGCGCGCAACTCGAAGACAATCTGATTCTCGGAGTTTACATCCGCCTGCTAAACGAATCCCATCGGCAGGTCACGCCGCTGGCCATCCGAATGAGGAACGAAATTCCCCTGGGGATGGGGTGCGGCTCATCGGCAGCGGGTCGCCTGGCGGCCATTGCCCTCGCTGAACATTTTGGACAATTGGGCTGGAACGACGAGAGGATTCTTGAAGAGGCATCCGCCCTTGAGGGTCACCCTGACAACGCGGCCGCGTGCTGGCTGGGGGGGTATGTGAGTGCTGCCTCGGAGGGAAGGAGAGTGCACGTGGCGCGGGTCATGCCTCCGCCAGAGTGGCGCGCGATTGTCGTGTTGCCGGCCGAGCCCCTGGCAACCAGCACGGCGCGCGCCGTGCTTCCTTCCTTCTACCCTCGCGAAGACGTAATTGCCAACCTGCAATCGCTCAGCCTGCTGGGGCTCGCTTTCGCGCAGGCGCGCGGCGACCTGCTTCGTGTGGCGATGAGCGACCGCATCCACCAGCCCTACCGCGCGGCGATCTGCCCTTTGCTTCCGCGGCTGCTTCCTCTTGCGGGGCAGGAAGGCATTCTGGGGGCGGCCCTGAGCGGAGCTGGTCCCTCCGTCCTGGTGGTGGTCGACAGTGACTCCGACACCCAGAGGGCGGCACGGCTGATTCGGGAGTCGTTGCACGATATGCCGCCGGCTGAATTGATTGTCAGCCGTTTTCAGACCGAGCGAACGACCCTCCGTGGAGGGGGAAACACATGCTGAACGGTGCAACTTTCGCGCTATCGCCGCTCGGAAGATGGTGAGAAGCAGGTGTTAGAGGCTCGTCCTCCAACCGGAAGTGCAAGGTTTTGCCGGATTCCAATTGGTCCGCAACGGTCAATGCGTCAATCAGTTACGTTGCCCTTGCACTGTATCGGCCAAGTGCTGTCCATCCTAAATGAGTTTTGCTTGACCGTTGGTGATCTCGCTCCGGATTACCTAAGATTGCTTGATCTTATTAGCGAATGAACCTACTCTCGGACCGTGGGCAGTTCTGGGGGAGGGCTGCTCTAGCGCCCGAGATTCCTCGATAGGAATCCGGGCGCTTTCCTTTTGCGCCGCATCCAATCCATTCGCACGGCAGACAGTACCCCCACGCGCTCCCCCGGTTGCGACTTTCCCACACAGTGCGGCATCCCATGGTAGGGCGGTACACTGGGTAAGGGTGTGGGTCGCAAGGAGGAACATGGCAGGAGCAGGGGTTTTGGAAGTCACGGACGCGAATTTTGACCAGGAAGTGCTCAAGAGCGAGCAGCCGGTCCTGGTAGATTTTTGGGCTGGCTGGTGCGGGCCCTGCAAGATGATCGCGCCGTACGTGGACGGTGTGGCGGAAACCTACGCGGGCAAGCTTAAGGTGGCCAAGGTCAACGTCGACCAGAATGGAGCGACGCCTTCCCGGTACGGGATCCGTGGCATTCCGGCGCTGCTGTTCTTCAAGGGCGGCAAGGTCGCTGACCAGATCATGGGCTATGTGCCCCAGAACGTGATCGAGGAGAAAATCGAGCGCATTCTGGGGTAGCCCGTCATGTTCGCAAGCAGAAGGCCCGGCCAGATGTCGGGCCTTTTTTATGCCCTGATTCGGATGCGGAACTTACCTGGCTGGTACTGTGCTCAGGGCCGCAGCCGTGACACGCGTCACCTGAATCCGCTGGCGATGCACCTAGACTGGGCATGACGACTCCGCTGGGTCTGGGTGCGAATCGGTGTGCCGGTTTCGTTCACTACGATGATGGCAAATTTTCTATCTGTTGGACTGGTTGGCCCGAACGACGCAAATCGTCTCGAGATCACCCGAGAGTTGTCCGGCCCTGAAGTCGGCGTTTTGAGAGACTATTATCTGCTTCAAGACTCCGTCGACCTGATCGCCCAAAAGCACGACGTGGTCATTCTGGATCTCGACCATGACCCGGAGCGGGCTCTGGAGTTTGTTCGCGAACTGAGCGGAACCGGAATCACGACAGTGATGGTCTACTCGGCTCACTCCGAGCGCGAGGTGACCTCGCGGGCGTTAGAAGCCGGCGCGCAGGAGTTCCTGGTCTTGCCGTTGGCTCCCGGCGCGATCGCGGGAGCGATGGCGAGGGCCAGTGCACGCCGCCCCGAGGCTTCCACCCTTCGCGACGATGGAGAACTGCTGGTGTTCTTCGGCGTGAAAGGGGGAGTGGGAGTCACCACCATCGCAACCAATTTTGCTTTGTTGCTCGCTCGCGAGTCAGGCAAGAGGACGCTCCTAATCGATCTTGATCTTCCGCTGGGCGACATTGCATTGAATCTTGATCTGACGGGAAAATATTCGACGGTCGATGCGCTGGAAAATGCGACCCGGCTGGATAGGAACTTCCTGGCCACAATCCTGCAGTCCTACGGACAGGAGTTGTCGGTACTCGTCGCTCCGGGGCGCTTTATGGACGTAGACGCCATCCCCCGGGCGATCGACAAACTGATAGCGCTGGCGCGACGAGAGTTCGACTACATCGTGGTGGATTCCGGTTCGCGGTTGAATTTCATGGAGACGGATCTCTATCGGCGAGCCGCCGCTATCTACATGGTGACGCAGACGGGCATACCGGAACTGCGCAATGCCAACCGTCTCATCGGCCAGTTGCCGGCGCAAGGCCCAGCCAACGTCTTCATCGTGATCAATCGATATAAGGCGTCCTTTCACAGCCTCGACGACCACCAGATATCGAAGGCACTGACGCGACCTGCCGACTGGAAGATTCCTAATGATTACGGAACCGCCTTCCGAACCCAGACCACGGCACAACCTCTGGCGTTTGAAGATTCGCCCATCTCCAGAATCATCCGCCAGATGGCAAAGGCGGCCTGCGGGGCATCGAAGCAGCAGGAAGAGCCGGAACCTCAGGACAAGAAGCGCAGCCTGTTCGCCCTGTTCAAATGAGCAGCACCAGGCGGAATCCGTCTGACGGTGGAACGGCCGCGGGATAGCGGCTTAACGGTACTTGCGCAGCACGCCCAGCACGCGACCCTGGATGGCGACGTGGGCGGCGGGCACAAGGATCGGCTCCATCTCCAGGTTTGCCGGCTGAAGGCGAACCGTGTTTCCTTCCGAGTAGTAGCGCTTGAGGGTGGTCTCGGAGCCATGCACGAGGGCCACGACGATTTCGCCCTGGCGGGCTGTCCGGGTACGTTCGACCAGCACGTAATCGCCGCTAATGATGTGCTCGTCGCGCATCGAATCGCCGCGCACCTCGAGCGCGAAGACTTCACGGTTGCCCACCACGTCGTGAAGGGAGATCGTCTCGGCGCTTTCGATGGCCTCAACCGGCAGGCCCGCCGCGATCCGGCCGGCAAGCGGCAGGCGATCGCTGGAGCGAGTGCGCGCGCCCGGAGGCAGCACGTCGATCGATCGGCTGCGGTTGTGTACGCGGTCCAGCATCCCCTTCTTTTCAAGATTGGTGATGTGCTTGTGCACAGTGGCCAGACTCTTCAGCCCCATGCCCCGCGCGATCTCCTCGAAGGAAGGCGAGTAGCCATTTCGGGTCACGAAGGATTCAAGGAAATCGAGGATTTCTTTCTGCCGCCGAGTGACTGCCATGGGCGCATTTATAGCGAAATCGAGCCGCTACCCTTTCGTAAGATCCTGAATCTAGATAAATTGCGTCGATATTTCATGGACGCTCCGACCGGTCATCGTTGGCTTCACCATAGGTCCTGTCTGGAGGAATGCCGATGCGCAATTTATATCCGCTCCATTATGGCGAAATTACGGCGAAAGTTCCACTCATTTTTTGGTTCGGGGAGATAACTACCTTGATCCGGACAGTCGTTTCGATGGACGGTCCTCGCAGCCTCGAGACACGGACAATTCAGCCTTCGATGCTTTGTCCCTTCAGCCTTCGCGGACTCCCGCCTTGCGAAAGGCAGCAAGCGAACTATCGAAGCCCGATTTCGCGGCTGCTTCCGGTGTCATGTCTTTCGTCCGCCCGAAGACTTCCACGCTTAGTGCATCGCTGTAGCCGATGCTCTGGAGTGCCTGCAAAAAGCCAGTCAAATTGATGACGCCTTCGCCGGGCAGCAGACGCTGATCATCGTGGATCTGCTCGGGAGGCAGGTTCGGCGCGTCATTGAAATGGACGTGCACGATGCGATCGCGGCCAGCGGCGAGGATGTCCTCAGGGGTGGCTCCCGCGTGATGCCAGTGCCAGGAATCGAGCAGCAGTCCAACGTTTGGACCGCATTCCCTGGCGAACGCGAGCATATCGTTCATGCGCCAGATGAATTCGTATTTGTGCGCTTTGCGCAGTTCGAGCGGACCTAAAAACTCCAGGCCGAGGCGAACATTGGATCGCGCCAGAATGCGAGCACTTTCCGTAAACCGCTGCTTGTAGGTTTGGCGCAGTTCGTCTTTTGGCGTATCGCTCGATGGCATGATGTACGTGATCATGCGCGAGCAGTGGATCGCGGCAGCGAATCGGGCGGCTGCGTCGAGCTCGGTAAGCGAGGCCTTGAAGGCTGCGTCGTCTTTCCGGAATTCGACCGGAAAATCGATAACGGCCGGCCTGATCTTAAGGCCGCCAAGTAAATCGTTGGTCGCTTTGGCGCCGGCCTGCATAGCTGGGCGCAGCATGATGTCCGTTCCGGGAAAGCCAATTTGCGCGGCCAGGCGAGCGAAGTCAGGCCAGGGAACACGACCCTGCAACAGGACGCTATTTAAGGAGAGGAACATGTTCCGCTCGGCAGCGAATGCTGTGGCCAGCGGAACGGCGGCGAGCAGCCTGGCGAAGGATCGTCTGGATATCAAATAAGCCACGCGCAATCGATCATATCCGAGTAGCATAAGCGTTGAGGAGGTCGAACTTATGAACAGACGGGAGATGCTGGCCACCACAAGTGCTGCCACCCTTGCGGCACTTTGCACACCGAAGCTGCTGAAGGCAGACGCTCCAGCGAGCCGGGTAGCGATTGCGCGTTGCCGGGATTATGCCGAGTATGGACAGCAACTCTCTCTCGCGTTCGATCAGATGGGGGGGATTGAGAAGCTGGTGCGCGGAAAGACCGTTGCGCTCAAGCTGAATCTCACCGGGAATCCGAAGAACTGGCCGCTGACGCCTGAGCTTCCGTATCGGACGAATCCGCAATCAGTGGCGGCGACAGTGCATCTGTTTGCCAAGGCGGGCGCGCGGCGCGTGCGCATGATTGAAAGCTTTTTCCCGGCCGATCAGGATCTCGCGTTGTGGGCCCGCTACGGCCTGGACGTAAACGCGATTAACAACATGGGCGTGCCGGTAGTATGGGAAAACGTCCAGAACCTGGGCAACTACAAGCAATATGTGCGCATGAAGGTGCCCTGGGGCGGGTACGCCTATCCGGCATACCATCTGAACCCCGCGTTCTATCAATGCGACGTGTACGCTTCGATGGCGAAGCTGAAGAACCATTGGATTGCAGGCGTGACCATGACGATGAAGAACAACTTCGGCAACACGCCTTGCTCGCTCTACGGCGGGGACTGCGGACCAAGCGGGAACGAGCGGCCGACGCAAGAGCGCGCACCTGTGCTGCACGACGGAACGACGCCAGCGCCCGCGGGAGTCGATGCCGAGTTGCATCCTGATTCGCCGCGCGATCCAGGCTATCGGGTTCCGCGCATCCTGGTTGATCAGAACGGCATCCGGCCGGTTGATATCGCCATCATAGATGGCGTCGAGACGGTGCGGGGAGGGGAAGGTCCGTGGCTTGCCGGCCTGGAAAAGATGACACCGGGAGTGATTATTGCCGGCCGCAATGCCGTCTGCGTGGACGCTGTCGGGATGGCAGTGATGGGCTACGATCCGTATGCGGAGCGCGGCGCTTCTCCGTTCATCCGCGGCGACAACTCGCTGCGTCTCGCGGAAGAAGCCGGGATCGGAACACGCGACCTGAAGCGCATCGAAGTTGTCGGGCTTTCCATCAAGGACGCTCACATCAATTTCGGACCCGGTGCCGTCGGTAAGAAGATGAGTGAATTGAACACGTAATTGCACCTCGGTTGGCGGCAAGAGGTGCGGCGCTCATTGAGTTCGGTCTGGCGCCGGTCGCGACTTGTTCCACCCGTGGAAACGCGAGAAGTCACCCGCGTTCCATGCCTCGCGGAGTCCAGGAGCGCTCAGATCCCAGTCCGGGCGGATTTCACTGGTCACGGCGCGCAGATCATGCCAAAGATCGATGACCGATGGACGCCCCCAGAACCAGTAGCCGTTGTAGATGCTGTAAATCACGAGCCCCGGCTTAAGCACCAGCGTGTGCGGGATCATCGGATTATGCTCCGGGTCGGTGTACTCCTGGATGTCGAGATCCTTCTGAATCGTTCGCCCGGGGTCCGAAAGGAAGGTCCACTGGGCTCCGACGGATGCACGGAATTCCTGCAGAGTGTGATGATCGTCGGTAGCGATGGTCGCGATCTGAGTGTACGCAACCGCGATCTTCGGATAGAACGCGGCGAGCTCCAGATGCTGCTGATGCTCCTTGGGGCAATAGTGGCCCCGAGCGAGCGTCAAGATGAGCGGATCACTGCCCTGCAACTCGCTCAGCTTGCGCATGGTGCCCGTGTGATCGGGCAGTCCGTAGTCGGGGAAGACGGCTCCGGGCACAATGTCAGATCGCATAACTGGACTCCTCATGTTTCTCTAAAGATCCACCGTGACACCCGCGTTTGGTTGCGAACAGCATACAAGTACATTCCCGGGAGGCCGGCCTTTGGTCGAAGTACGGCGTCTGGCCGGAATCCTTTCATTCTCGCGCATGCGGGTCCTCCTTCGGCAATGCCGGCGTCCAAAAGGCCTGTCCGTGGGTGCTTGTTAAGCGCTGAGTCTCCGAGCGAATCTCAGTGCTTCTCATCACAAGCCTATGTTCAATGATCCGTTTCGATACACGCCCGGTCAACCTGCCTGATGGCGGAAATCCCTCATATCTTTTCGGGTTCCGATCTTGAGTTCCTTCTCATCGCGGCGCACTCTAGGAACTTGTTGAAATAGGTACCCGTCTGCGTCGGAGGTTGGCAGCCATTCGTCTAACAGACATGCGTGGAGATGAGCGGGATCAGGACGGTATGTTCAGCTATATATCGTTGGAGCATCGCGTGCCTCAGGATCATCCATTGCGGGCCGTTCGCAAGCTGACGGATGCTGTGCTGCGGACGTTGAGTCCGGAGTTCGATGTGTTGTATGCCGACTCCGGCCGTCCCTCGATTGCACCGGAGTACATTCTGCGGGCGCTTTTATTGCAGGTGTTTTACTCAGTGCGCTCAGAGCGTTTGCTGGTCGAGCAGATCGACTACAACCTGCTGTTCCGCTGGTTTGTGGGCCTTGGCATGGACGACGCGGTGTGGAACCATGCGGTGTTCTCCAAGAACCGCGATCGGTTGTTGACCTCGGATGTGGCGCAGCGGTTCTTCGCCGAGGTGAACAAGCAGGCGAAGAAGTTCATGTCCGACGAGCACTTCACTGTCGATGGAACGCTGATTCAGGCCTGGGCTTCCCAGAAGAGCTTTCGCTCCAAGGATGGCTCCGACGATGACGATGGTACGGACTTTCGCGGACAGAAGCGCAGCAACGATACGCATCAGTCAAGCACCGATCCGGATGCGCGGTTGTACAAGAAGAGTTATGGCAAGGAATCGAAGCTGAGTTATCTGGGTCATGCGCTGGTGGAAAACCGCAACGGTCTGATCGCCGCGGCGATGGTGACGCACGCCGACGGTTATGCCGAGCGCGATGCAGCGCTGTTGATGCTGGCGGAAAAGCAAAAGGGCCGCTCACGCCGCATCACGGTGGGCGCCGACAAGGCTTACGACACGAAGGATTTCGTCAGCACGGTGCGGGAGTTGAACGTGACGCCGCACGTTACCAAGAACGACAAAAGCCGCACCAGCAACCTGGACCGGAGAACCACGCGGCAACCTGGCTATGCGATCAGTCTGAGCCGCCGATGGCTGATTGAAAAGGGATTCGGATGGCTGAAGCAAACCGGCCCGCTGCGCCAGGTCAAGTTGCGAGGCCTGGAGAAAGTGGACTGGCTGTTCGTCTTCAGTTGCGCGGTGCACAACCTGATCCGGCTGCCGCGACTGATGGCTCAACCACCGGATATGCTCCGGGAGAAGTGTGCCTGAGCAACGGTTGCGAGCCTCGGGGATGATTCCTTGAGGCTCGCAAACACCTATAAACACCAGCAAGAACTGTACTTCAAACAGATTTCGAACAGGAAGAAATGAAAATCGCCAGGAAAGACGTCGCAATCAGGCGAATTTCAACGAGTTCCTAGAGACGTTCCACAGTGTTAGCAGGCGCTAAGGGCGGGGACCTGAAACGAGGGAAGCTGAATGAGATTGTTGATTGCCGAAGATGATCGAGCGCTGGGAACGTTTTTGAGCCGGGGACTGGAAGCCGACGGACACCGCGTGCACCTGACCGCGGACGGCGCTTCCGCGGTCCACGCGTTTCGCCAGGATCTTCCCGATCTCACCATCCTCGACCTGAACCTGCCAGTCAAGGACGGCGAACAGGTTCTCGAAGAGGTGCGCAGAGTGGATGCCGATCTACCCATCCTGGTTCTGACGGCGCGCCAGGAGGTGGAAACGCGGGTGCGCTGCCTCGATCGCGGCGCGGACGACCTGATGACCAAGCCCTTCAGCCTGCACGAACTGCGCGCCCGCTGCCGCGCCCTGCTCCGGCGCAAGCGGGAAACCCGGCTGCTGCTGCGGGCCGGCCATCTGGAACTGGACCGGATGAACCACACGGCGTCCCGCGCGGGCGAAGAGATCGCCCTTACCAACAAGGAATTCGCGCTGCTCGAGCACCTGATGCTCAATCGCGGCCAGTGCGTTTCGCGCGTGGAGTTGCTGGAAACCGTGTGGAAGCTGGAGCCCGCGCAGACGACCAACATCGTTGACGTTTACATTAACTACCTTCGCCGCAAACTGAAGGACCCATCCCCCGGCTCAGTGATTCGCACGGTGCGGGGAAAAGGCTACATGGTCTCCACCGACCGCGAAGTCTCGTCTGGAATCGATGTGGCGCTTGCTCCCCTTCCGCCTCTACCTGCCGCTTCTGCTGCCGCTTTGAAAGTGAATTGAGATTGTACCGGCGCCCGCAGAGTTGAGCGACCGAAAACACACGGCCATTCACCCGGTAATCAAGGAGAAATTCGTGTCAGCCCTTTCCGTTCCCGATCTTCCGTCTCTTCCGCCTCCTCGTTTTCGTATCCGCACGGCGTTGCTGGCCAGCGCCGATCGCAGCTTCCGCCAACGCCTCAACCAAACTCTGTCCGGCCTGCGCTGGCAGGTGCGCGAAGCCGAGACGGGGGCCGAGGCCTGGGCCGAGGCCGAAGAATCCACACTGGAAGCAGTCATCGTCGATTCGTGGCTGCCCGATCTTGAATTGGGTGAATTTCTCCGGGACTTCCGGGCAAAGTTTCCCAAAGTGGATCTGATTACCGCAGTGGGATCGGATGAGGTCGAAGGACCGCGGGGACCGTACCGGCAGGAATTGCTCTATGCGTTGCGCGTGAGCCAGGACGGCGACACAGCCTCCTGGAATGCTCCGAGCGCGGTGGCGGCAACATTCGTGACCGATAGGCCTGCGGCCGCTCCCAGCGCGGGCTTTGATGGGATTCGTAAGCAGCCGAAGTCCGTAAATCTTCTCCGGCCAGCCCAGAACCCGCCGACAGTGCCGACGCTTGCGGCGCTTCCCGGTGCCGGTGAATCGACATTGAGCGAGCGGTTGCCAGAGTTGGTTGGCAATGCTCCTGCCATGCTCGACGTCAGCCGTCGTATTCGCCTTGTTGCGCCCCGTTCTACCCCGGTACTGATCGAGGGGCCGACCGGTTCGGGAAAGGAACTGGTCGCCGAAGCTCTCCATCGTCTCTCGACCCGCAGCCGCAAGCCGTTCGTGGCTATCAACTGCGCGGCGATCCCCGAGGCGCTGCTCGAGGCGGAACTCTTCGGGCACACCCGGGGTGCGTTCACGGGCGCGGTACAGGGCCGTGTCGGGCGCATCGAGTCGGCGGATGGGGGAACCTTGTTTCTCGACGAGATCGGGGAAATGCCGCTCAGCCTGCAGTCCAAGCTTCTGCGTTTTGTCGAGAGCGGAGAATTGCAGCGCGTGGGCGACAACGAGACCGTCAAGGTGGACGTGCGCATCATCGCGGCGACACACCGGCCGCTCGCCAGGCACACCCAGGAGGGAAAATTCCGGGCGGATCTCTACTACCGGCTTGCCGTGTTCCTCATCCGTACGCCGGCACTGGCGGACCACTCGAAGGACCTGACGGAGCTGGTCGAACACTTCCTTGGGCGGATGGGGCGCGACGAGCCGGTGAAGCACCTGGACGCCGGCGCGATGCTCAAGCTTGCCGCCCACGACTGGCCGGGCAACGTGCGCGAACTGGAGCATGTGCTGGAGCGAGCCGCAATTCTGGCCGGAAACTCCACCGTGATTACCGCCGGGGAAATCGACTTCGGCCTGGACGTGAATTGAAACCGTGGTCAGGGATCAGTGGTTACCGGTCAGATGGTCGCGAATGGAGGAGAGATGCAGATCGAAACCATCCTAAGCCAGCAGGTCGCACACTATCTCGACCTGGCAACGTCGCAGGCGAAGCTGACCGCCGAAAACATGGCCAACGTGGATACGCCCGGATACAAGGCCCGCGGGTTCGACTTCGAGGCAGAGATGCGCGCCGCGATGACGGACGTGGAAGGAAGCCGCCCGCCGGTGCATCTGAAATTCGAGGAGGGCCTGATTGCGCGCCCGGATGGTAACAATGTTTCGATGGACCGGGAGAGCCTGAACCTGGCCGAGGCACAACTGAAATTCAAGACCGGCGTGGCGGTGCTGCGACAGCAGTACCAGATGGTGATGGATGCGATCCACGCGGATAAGTAAGGCAGGGATCAGGGACAAAGCGGGAGCGCAAGGAATGAACCTTTTCGGATTGATGGAGACGTCGGGCAGCGCCATGCAGGCCGAGCGAGTGCGCGCCGAGGTGGTCGCAGCCAATATGGCCAACGCGGAAACCACGCGCACCCAGTCGGGCGGCCCATATCGGCGGCAGCAGGTAGTGTTCGCCGCCAATTCGAGTTCGGCACAAGGCAACACTGGATTCCTCGAATCTCTTGCCGGTGCGTCTGGGATTTGCGGTAGCCTGGCAAGCCTGCCGCCCTTGGATGCAACGAGTCCGCGCGAGCCCGCGGGAGGAGTCCACATCGCAGATGTAGTCGAGGACCCTGCGCCACCGCTGAAGCGCTACGATCCGGGCCATCCCGACGCGGGACCGGATGGTTATGTCGCCTATCCGGACATTAATCCCCTCACAGAGATGGTGGACCTGATGGGGGCCACTCGTGCATATGGTCTGAATGGTTCCGCGGTGCAGGCCGAGAAGGGAATGATCGCATCCGCGCTGGAGATTGCCAAGTCGTAGCAGATCGAGCGCGGAGGGCCGGCCATGATGGTGGACCGGCGCAAGGAAAAAAATGCGGGATCGAGGGCACGGAATTGGCAGCTGCGATGAGTCAGGTCACAGGCGTGATGCTTAACGGGGCGACAGGTATTGCGAGCCATGCGGGAATTGGCGGCATGGCTTCGGACCCGGCGAAGGCAACCGACGGCGAGCCGTTTTCCAATCTTCTCAGCAGTGCCATCGGCGATGTGAGTCAGCTCGAAAATGAAGCGCAAACCACGATGACCGGCCTGATGACAGGTGCGGGCGTGGATGTACACCAGGCAATGATCGCGACCCAGAAGGCAAGCATGGCCTTTGAGCTTGCGCTGGCCGTGCGCAACAAGGCGGTCCAGGCCTATCAGCAGGTCATGGGAATGCAGTTCTAAACGCAGGGGAACAGGCACGGATGCACAATGGGGACTCAACTGGAAAAGAGCGCCACAGGGATGGCGGGGAAGGAAACGCCGACGGCGGGTCTTCAACTGGCCTGGGTGCGCGCGCGGGTCTGGTGGGCATCGCTGGGTGCCGCGCAGCGTGCCTGGAGCGTGCTGTCCTGCGTGCTCCTGCTGGGACTGCTTGGCGGGACCCTTTTCCTGTTGCTGCGAACCGACTGGCGCACGCTGTACGCCGGTCTCGATTCGGAGGACGCGCGGCAGATCGGGATCACGCTGACCCAGGCGCAGATTCCGTTCGACGTTTCCCCCGACGGCACGCTCATCCGCGTTCCCGCAGCGCAGCTTGACAAAGCCCGGCTGGCTACGGCGGCCAAGGGCGCGGCGCGCAGCGGCCGGCTGGGGTTTGAGCTCTTTGACAAACCCAACTGGGTCGGCTCGGAGTTTGACGAGCAAGTCAACTACCAGCGTGCGCTCGAAGGTGAACTCGAACACACGGTGGGCTCGCTGAGCGACGTAGAGTCGGCGCGGGTACACCTGGTAATGCCGCATGACTCGCTGTTTCGGGATCAGGACCGGCCGGCCAAGGCGTCGGTCGTGTTAAAGCTCCGCCACCGCTCGCTTGCCGAGGGGGAGCCGGAAGCAATTCGCAACCTGGTGGCGTCGGCGGTGGACGGATTGACGCCGGAACGCGTGGTGGTGGTGGACGCTGCCGGGCAGGCGCCACTCGGAACAAAAACTGCCGATGCGCTTCGCCTTTCGTCGGAACAGGCGCTCGAAGAGAAATTGATCTCGACGCTGGAGCCGGTGACCGGTGTGGGCAACGTGCGCGCTTCGGTCAACCTGGACTACGACGATCGGGCGTCGGAAACAACCGAAGAGAGCTACGATCCCGAGCAGACGGTCACGCTTTCGATGCAGCGCACCGAGCAGACACTGGGACCGCAGCCGGTGGCCGCCGGAGTTCCGGGAGCGGCGTCGAATGCCCCCAATGCCAATGCCCAGGCGCTGCCGGTGTATCCGCAGCAGAACACGCCGCCCCAGAGCGCCAAAAGCGAATCGGGGACCTACGGCGTCTCCAAAACGGTCCGGCACACCACGGAGAACCCGGGACGGATGCGCCGCATGACAGCGGCTATCGTGGTGAATGACCGGCTGGTGCAGGCGGCCGCCAAGGGCAAGCCCGCGATGTGGCAAAGCCGTCCGGCCGGCGAACTCCAGAATCTGACGATGCTTGCTCGGGCGGCCGTAGGATTCGATCCTGCGCGCGGGGACATGCTCACGGTCGAGGACCTGGCCTTTGACGAAAACCGCGAGCCGGATCCGGTCTCTCCGGTGAGCCGGGCGCTCGAGGCCGCGGAGGGTTCTCCCGTCGTGGTGAAATATGTCGCGCTGCTCGCGGCGATCCTGGTGGTGATGGCCTTTGGAGTGCGGCCGGCGCTGCGGCGCATGGCTGCAGCTGCCAAGACTGTCCAACAGCCGACACGGCAACTGCCATCTGGACAAGCCGCGGCTTTTGGCCCGCCGGAACCTCCGCCCGTCGACCCCGAACGGACGCGCGCGCAGCAGATCCTGGAGGAGGTGTCGGGACATCTGAAACGCGAGCCGGCGCAGAGTTCACGCCTGCTGCAGAGCTGGATTCACTCCGATTGATTCGGGGTCCCGAGGTCTGATTCGCGACAGGTGAGATATAGGGACGGTGGACGAGGAGAGCAACGTCTGACCGTGGGAGAGAGTTCGAACGTGGCTGAGCAGGTTGTCCAAGTCGGAGAGCCGAAACGGCGTGCATCGGGGATGGTGAACGGTGTGCGCAAGGCCGCCATCTTGCTGGTCGCCGTGGGTGAACAACTTGCCCGCGAGGTGCTACGCGCGCTGCCCGATGCGGACGTGCAGCGCATCACCGAGGAATTGGCCGACCTGCGCGGCATTACTCCGGAGCTGTCTGCCGATGTGCTTGAGGAGTTCTGGGAGTTGCTTGAGACCCAGAATTTCATGATGCATGGCGGGCTGGATTATGCCAGCCGGCTATTGGTCGATACCTTCGGAAAACAGCGCGCCGACGATCTGCTCGTCCAGCTGCGCCGGTCCCAGGAAGAGGCCAACGGCAACCTGGCGAAGCTGCAACGCACCGATCCGGCGCAGTTGGGCAAACTGCTGGACAGCGAGCATCCGCAGACCATAGCGCTGGTGCTCGCGCATCTCGATCCCAAGCGTGCCTCCATGGTGCTCGACAACCTCAGCGAAGAACACAAGGTCGTGTCGATCCAGCGCCTGGCGGAGATGCGGCAATTCTCGCCGGAGATGGCGCAGAAGGTGGCGCTGATTCTGCACCGGCGCCTGGAAAGCGTGGGGGACACAGCGCGCAAAAGCTATTCGGGATTCAGAGCAGTGGCCGACTTGCTCAACCGGCTCAATGCGGAGGAATCGAAGAAGATTCTCGAAACCATCGAGGATAGCCAGCCGGAACTGGCCTTGAGTATTCGCAACCTGATGTTCACTTTCGAAGACCTGATCACGGTGCCCGCTGCCACCATTCGCGAAATTGTCTCTGGAGTCGACAAGCGGCAACTGGCCCTGGCGCTGCGCGGCGCCAACGACGAACTGCGCGCGCAGATCTTCAAGTCGATGAGCTCGCGTGCGGTGGAGATGCTGAAGGAGGACATGGAAGTGCTTGGCCCGGTGCGTTCGCGCGAAGTGGCCCAGGCGCAGCAGGAGATTCTCAACCTGGCGCGCCGGCTGGAAGCCGAGGGCAAGGTCGTCCTCAAGTTGGAGACCGGGGACGAAATGCTGGTGTAAACGTGGAGCGCGATTTTTGGAAGGAACGCCTCCAGTGGCCAAAGACTCACGACTTTTCCTCTCCCTCCCGGATTTTCCGGCCAGCGGATGAATGAAAAAGGGGCTTTTCGCTTTTTAGGGTGGGAGGCCATCCGCGCAGGGGATCAGCCCGGAGCCTCACGAATGGACTGCAATGATGAAGTTACTCGAGACCCCACGGATTGCTCGGAGAGCAGGACCTGCAAATGTTGAGACATTCTCCTACTCTCCGGTTGCCGCCCCGCCGTTGCTCTCATGGGAGGCATTTGGAGTCCAAGCCAGCGACGGTTCCGCGGAGGGCGAGGACGCCACCTACGGCAAGGTCGATGAGTGTGCTAAGGACAGGGCAGCCTCGGAAGAGCTCCGGGCCGATGAGTTGAAGCGCAGTTTCGAGCAGGGGCGCGCGCAGGGATTCGACGAAGGACGAGCGACGGAACACGAGGCGCTGGCGGCGACGGTAAAAGCCAAGGAAGCTCTGGGCGTGGAACAAGCCAGCCGGCTGCTCGAAAGCTTTCATGCCGAGCGGGACCGTTACTTCCAAGCCGTCGAACATGAGGTTGTGAATCTGGCGCTGGCGGTGGCGGCGCGGGTTCTGCGCCGTGAAGCCCAGATGGACCCTCTGCTGCTCAGCGGGGCGGTACGTGTGGCACTGGGGCAGCTTTCTGCCTCCACCGAGGTTCGGTTGCGAGTGCCCTCCGCCGACCGGGAGCTTTGGACCGACGCCATCACCCACCTGCCTAACCTCGCTCCGAGACCGATCGTCGTGGCCGGCGATGACATGCGCGTGGGCGAATGTGCGCTCGAAACCGAGCTTGGCTCGGTGGACCTCGGGATCGCTGCGCAACTCGCCGAAATTGCGCGTGGCTTTTTCGATCGCGGCGGTGGGAATCCGGCGGACGCGCCCATGGCGATTGGAGAGGATATGGCGGAATGAGCGGTTTTCTATCACGCTACTTTGCGCAGCTCGACTGCGGAAAGCCCTGGCACTGGCGGGGCCAGGTCCTCGAATCCGTGGGCCAGACGATCGAGTCCGCCGGTCCATTGACATCGGTCGGCGAGTGTTGCGAGATTACGGACCAGAACGGCCGCACTCATCTTGCGGAAGTCATCGGGTTCCGTGGCCCTCACGTGCTTTCTATGCCGGTGGAGACCACGGACGGTATCCGGTTCGGCGACCGCGTTGCCGCGTTGGGTTCGCATGCGGAGATCGAGGTTGGTCCCGCGCTGCTGGGCCGCGTGCTGAATGCCCTGGGCGAACCGATGGACGGGGGCCCCGTGCCGGCTCCAGGGACCAGGTGCATCCTCGACGGGAGGGTGCGATCGCCGCTCGACCGTGTACCGATCCGGACCCCGCTCGGCTACGGGCATCCGGGTGGTGGATGCGCTGCTGACCACCGGGCGAGGGCAGCGCGTGGGCATCTTCGGCGGGTCGGGCGTGGGCAAGAGCACGCTGATCGGCATGATGACTCGCAATACCGAAGCCGATGTGACGGTGGTAGGTCTGGTGGGAGAACGCGGCCGGGAGGTGCGGCGAGTTCCTGGAAGGCTCGCTCGGTGACGAAGGCCGGAAGCGGTCGGTGGTGGTGGTTTCGACCTCCGATCAATCGCCGCTGCTGCGCATGCGCGCGGCGCTGGCGGCCACCACCATCGCGGAATTCTTTGCCGCTCAAGGCAAGCATGTGCTGCTGGTGCTGGATTCGCTGACGCGCTTTGCCATGGCTGCCCGCGAGATCGGCCTGGCGGCCGGCGAGCCGCCCACCGCCAAAGGGTACACGCCTTCGGTGTTCACGCGGCTGGCGCGCCTGGTGGAGCGCGCCGGGCAGTTTCAGACCGGTTCGATCACCGCGTTTTACACGGTGCTGATGGAGGGCGACGATCAGCAGGATCCGCTGGTGGACGCGGTGCGTTCGCTGCTCGACGGACACCTGCTGCTGTCGCGCGCGCTGGCATCGGAAGGCTGGTATCCGCCCATCCAGGTTCTGGACTCGATCAGCCGCCTGATGCCGGCCGTGACCGAATCCGCGCATCGGGAACAGTCCGCCTTGGTGCGCAGGCTGCTGGCGGTGTACGCGCGATCGGAGGATCTGGTACGCATCGGCGCCTACAAGCCGGGTTCGGACGCCGAACTCGACCGCGCCCTCCGCGCACGCGAGCCGATGCGCACGTTCATGACTCAGAACGCGAACGAGCAAGCCGGGCTTGCCGATTCGATACGGCGACTTTCCGGGCTCGCCGCGGAGGTGTAACGGGATGACCGTCTCCAAGTCTTTCGAACGCCTGTTGCGGCTGCGCGCGATGGAAGAAGAGCAGAGCAGCGCGGCACTCGAATCGGCGCTCGGGGAACTGCGGGCGCTAGAGCGCACCCGTGACAGGGCAGAGCAGAGCGCACGGCAGGGGCGGGCGCGGGTGGCAGCCAGCGCGGTTTCCGGGGACAGGGTAGATCGACAGGCGGGGCTGGTCGAGATCGAATGTGCATGCTTGCGCGCCCGTCAGCTTGCGCCGCGCATCGTCGCTTCGGAGATGGAAGCTGCGCGCCGCCGCCAGGAGTTGCTCGACAAACGTGTCAAGCGGCGCCAGGTGGGGAATTTGATCGAGAAAGTGGAGAACCAGGACACGTTGGAATCGGAACGGCGAGGCCAGCAAACGGTCGACGACTGGTATGCCGCCCGTCGGCACCGCCCGGACGGCAACGCAGAGCCATGAGAGTCACGGAACGATGCAGCTTCACCCGGCGTTCTCGGCAGATAGTCGGGAATCATGAGGGGTAAAGCGACAAATCAGGAATGAGCGTTCCGAATCGAAACCAGCGGTCAGAATGGTGACAACCTTCTAACCTCTTTTGGGAAGGGTTGGCACGCCAGCTGCTTCTTCCAGGGTCATGATCGGTGCAGGGATCCAAGCCAGGGTGGAGCTGAACGGGAGCGCAGGTTCCGCGGGAATTCTAGCGACGGCGGCATCCGGCCTGACGAGCCAGACTCGACGTTTAAGCGAAGGGTCGATGACAGAGCAGGGCGATCCGACCGGCGCGGGCTCAGGCTTCAAGTGGGCCAGCTTCCTCGCATCGTTCGGAGTTCCTTCACAGGCGGCTCTCGAACATGGTGCGCCGGCTGTCCCTTCCCTGGCTTCGGTAAACGTCCGCAGGGATGCTCAGCGGGGTAGGCCGGATAGGCCGGGCCAACGAGAAATGGCCGGACTTCCCCCCCGCGCACCAGGGCGTTTGATGACCCAACAGGAGGAGAAGCCCGGGCGGACTGTGCACACGCCCGTAGGTTCTAAGAAGACAAATGAGGATGCGGGCAGAAGCCTGGCGAATACCCCCTCGCCGGAAACGGACTTTGGCGCTGTCGCACGGGTGCCGATGAACATTGCTGCGGTCCCCGCCGCATTGACATCGGGTCCGGGTCTGGTTCACGCGCCGGAAAGGAAAACCGCGGCTTCGACCATGATCACGGCTCAAGACGCGGACTCTCTACGACCCGAGGTCCGATTCAAGCCGGATCGACCGATTGACGATCCTTCGCAGAGCGCAGGCAGTGAGCCGGAACTCGCGAAGCGCCAGGGTCGAGCGGCTGGAATAAGCCCGATTGCTAAAGAACACGGTGAGCCAGACGTTCTCGCGAAGGGGGAACGCCCAGCTCTTCCTACGAAGTCTGAAGACGAGGCGCATCCGGCCGAAGCCGCCAACTGCGTTGATCCTCCGGCATCTTTCGGTGCCCTGAAAGGGAAAACGGACGCGCGCCCCGTAGTCGTCGCGGACATCGCGGCCGGTGGGTCGAAACCGCCGGAGGCGGTGGCGGCGCCTGCGAAGCCGGGGATCCCGACAAAGGTTGTGGACTCATTAAACTCCGTTGAAGGTCAACCAGTGGGTGCAGCGGATTCGTCGGCGCGGACCGGCGCCGGTGCGGCCGATTTGAGCGCGCAACCGGCGGTGCACGCTGCAGATGTGAAGATGGCGCACGCTTCGAACGCGAATCAGAAACAGAATTGGAAAACCGTCCGCCCGAACCAGGTGGACCGACCGGACAGAGGGGGTACGCCACCGATGGATGCAGGCAACGATCTGGCAGGCACAGCCTCGCCACGCGATCTTGGAGCCTCGTCCAGCGCGGGGGTGAGGGAAGAGAGCCAACAGACGACATCGCACGCAGCGCCGGCAAGCCCGCGCGAACCTTTCGCCGCTCTCGATCGAGCCACGGCCGCGCCGACGACGACATGGCTTCATGCGGGCACACATCGCGCCGAGGCAGGGTATCTCGATCCGGCGCTGGGCTGGGTGGGCGTCCGCGCTGATGCGGTGGGAAGCGGCCTGCACGCTGCTCTCGTGCCAGGCTCCACTCATGCGGCCGAAGTGCTGGGAAGCCATCTGGCGGGCCTGAATGCCCACCTGTCGGCGCATCACGGCCCATCGGCCACCGTAACCATAACGGGCTTCGAGCACGGGCGGGGCGGCGGGGGCATCGACCCCGGAGACCATTCGCAACCGGGAAGGGATGAGAAAGAAACAGCTCCCGAATCGAGAACGGATTTGACGGCCGGGCCAAAGGCGGTGGATCGGCCACAAACTCTGCCCGCAGCGGCCGGGATGAGCGCCTTGGGTGGGGATGCACGCTACATCTCCGTAGTCGTATAAGCGATGTGCGGCAACCACAAGGAAGGATTAGGAAGAGGGGAAGATATGACATCAGCGATGGCGGCGATGAATCCGATCGGGCGCTTGAATGCAGCCAGCGACGTGCCGGGGAGCAGTGGAAATACGGGTGAAGCATCGACCATCTCGGCTAACGATTTCCTGAGTCTGCTGGTGACGGAGATGAAGAACCAGGACCCGACGGCGCAAACCGATCCCAATGAGTACATCAATCAGCTGGTTCAGGTGAACAGCCTGGAACAACTGATCCAGATCAACCAGAACCTCTCCACCGCGCTGGGCAATCCCAACCCAGGCATTACCGGCTCGGAGCCGGGGAGCAGCCCAACTGCGAAGGGCGCACAGTCGGCAAGTTCGATCCCTGCCGGAAACATCGAGGGGACGCTGCAATCTGGGAGCGCGCGAAGCACTGTGTTGCAAACAGCGCCTCAAAGCGCTCCGGCAGTCGCCGGCAATCTCGCAGTTCCGAGGCCGATTCCGGCGGCGGAGCGAGTTGCGCACGCGTTGAGCGGTCGATAGGCGGATTGTGCTGGGCTCCTGGAATGGCAGGGGTACCGATTCCGCTTTCAGCGGCACGTTGAACCGAACAAAGGAACGAGGAGACAAACATATGGCAAGCTTTTACATTCCCCTCACGGGGCTCACCAGCGATTCCACGGCGCTGAATACCATCGCCAACGATCTGGCAAACATGAATACCACCGCGTTCAAGTCACAGACGGTAAACTTCTCCGACCTGTTTTATCAGCAGATTGGTTCCACCGGATCCGGCGATCCGGTTCAACGCGGGTCGGGCACACAGGTGGCGAATATCGAGACGGACTTCTCCACCGGCTCGCCCAATTCGACGGGCGTCGATACCGATGTGGCGCTGCAGGGCAATGGATTTTTCGTGTTGAGTGACGGGAGCAGCCAGTACCTGACTCGGGCTGGGAACTTTTCGATCGACAGCAGTGGCAACCTGATCACCTCGAACGGTCTCAGCGTGATGGGCTACCCGGCCGTGAACGGCGTGGTGAATACCAATGGATCCTTGGCGCCCATTAACATTCCCGAGAGCGAGGTGCAGCCGCCACAGGCGACTACGAGTTTTGGAATGAACGCGACCCTGGATTCGGCATCGGCTATCGGAGCGACGACCTCGGGCCAGGTGAAGGTCTTCGATTCGCTGGGCAACTGGTACGAGGCGACGGTGACCTATACCAAAACCGCGAACAACACGTGGAGTTATTCCGTCTCGCTGCCGGATACGCTGACCGCCAACTCCAGCACGGCCGCGGGGGTCACCACGATCAACTACAACTTCGGAGCAAGCGGCGGGGCGCTGGCCACCCTGGATCCCGGCACCAACCTGACGATCACGGGCCCGGCCGCCAAAGGCATGGGAACGATCACCGCGCCGCCGATTACGCCCGGCGAAACGGTGGCCACCTATGCGGCCGGACTGCTGGCAGCGGTGAAGGCCGCAGGGATAACCGGCGTGAACGTGACGGCCACTGCGGCGGGCCAGCTGAGTATCTCCGGCGGCAATGTTTCCACGGCCGGCTCGGTGGTTCAAGATCCCGTCGCCTCCGCCAGTGCCGCGGGGACCCTGTCCTTCGACGTCAACGGAAACCTGGTGAATCCGGCAACCGACGTGGCCGGCATCTCCTTTGCGGGACTCTCCGATGGGGCCGCGACGCTGAACATGGCATGGAATTTGTTCGACGCCAATGGCAAGGGAAATATCAGCCAGGTGGATCAGACATCGTCGGTTGAGTCCACTTCTCAGAACGGTTATCCCAGCGGCGAGTATGCGGGTTTCTCGATCGGGTCGGACGGAACCGTGACCGCCACCTTTTCGAACGGGCAGAAGCTCAACGTGGGACAGCTGGCGCTGGGGAGCGTTGTCAATCTTCAGGGCTTGAAGGATTTGGGCAACGGAGAATACGCGACCACGCTGGCCAGCGGAACGGCGACTGTTGGCGTTTCCGGGACGGCGGGCCTGGGGAGCATGGTGGGCGGGGCGCTGGAATCTTCGAATGTGAACATCTCCGCCGAGTTCTCGAACCTGATCATCGCGCAGCGGGCCTTCGAAGCCAATTCCAAGGCGGTGACGACATTCGACACGGTAACGCAGGAAACCATCAACATGATCCACTGAGCGGCTTTTCCCATGGACGCAGAATGGCCGTGCGCGCGCTGATGAAGATCGTATCGTTCCGGGTCGTCACGCGCGCCCGGCATTGATCCATGCGCGAAGGAAGAGATCGCCTCGGCCCGGAAACCGGTGAAGTTCGCTTTTCTCATCCGGCCGTAACCGGGTCGATTCCGCGGAGCGAAATCGGACCTCTGGTAAAATGGGGCTCAATCATGTTCAGACGTGTGGTCGCTTTCTGCGTTGTTTGGGCGGCGTGTTTTGGTGTCGGGTCGGCATCGCCTGAGCAATGGCTGGAGGCGAAGAGCGAGCACTTCCGGCTGGTTACCAATGCCGGCGATAAAGAGGCGCGGCACATCCTCGATCAATTCGAGCGCATGCGGTGGATGTTCCAGACACTGTTTCCCAAGTGGGATGTCGACCCTGTCGAGCCGATTGTGGTTGTCGGCGCCAAGAATGGAAAGACCTTCCAGGCGCTGGAACCGGCGGCCTACCTGGCTGCAGGCCAGCTCAAGCTTGGCGGCCTGTTCCTCCGGTCGTATGACAAAAGCTACGTTCTGCTTAGGCTCGACGCCGAATCGACGCATCCGTTTGCATCGGTGTATCACGAATATACCCACGTGCAATTCAGCTCCGGGTCGGAATGGATGCCGTTGTGGTTGAATGAAGGTTTTGCCGAATTCATCCAGAATACGGATATCCACAACAAGGACGTCTGGCTGGGAGAACCGAGTTCCGATGACATCCTGTACCTTCGCCAGAACCGGCTTATTCCGCTCCCGGTACTCCTCAAGGTAGACAAGAATTCGCCCTATTACCACGAGGAACAAAAAGGGTCGGTCTTCTATTCGGAGTCATGGGCTTTGACCCATATGCTGGAAGTCACCGATCGGCAAAACAATACAAATCGCGTGGGCGAGTATTTAAGGCTTGTCAGTCAGAAAGTCGATTCCGTGAATGCCGCAACCAAAGCGTTTGGAGACTTGAAGAGGCTCCAGGGAGACCTGGAGTTTTACATCAACGCGGGCAATTACAAGCAATTCATTCTGCACAGCGCAATCGCGCCGATCGATGAGTCGACCTTCAAGATCCGCACCATGAGCCAGACCGAGGCGGACGCGATTCGCGGCGACATTCTGGTAGGAGTGAACCGCGAGTCGGAAGCACGGGCCCTGCTGGAATCGGTGTTGAAAAGCGACCCGGACAATGCGCGCGCGCACGAAGCCATGGGAGCATTGGAGTTTCGCGCCGGAAACCGGGAGGCCGCACAAAAATGGTATGCCCAGGCGGTGAAGCTCAACTCCGACAACTATTTCGCCTATTTCAATTTCGCCAACCTGTTGTTGTCAGGCGGCAAGGGTTGGGATGATCCAGCAATCGAGAGCAGTCTCCGCATGGCTGCAAAGCTGAATCCGCGGTTCTATCCGGCCAGCGAATTCCTTGCCACCCTGCTGAGCTCGCAGGACCGGGAGGCCGACGCGATCGCGGTTATGCAGGATGCTTTGAAAGTGGCCGCCAATCAGCAGGACGCATCCAAGGCGAAACGGAAGATCGCGGATCTGGAGCGCATGCAGGCGTCGCGCAAAGGCGAACCCGAAAGCCCGCCCGACAGCGGGTCAGCCCCTGTCACCAGCACCTTGGTGACACTGGAACAGGGTCCCAAGCGCCCTACCATGCCGGCGGATGGACCGAAGCACGAGATCGTGGGCCAGATTCGCGACGTGAAATGCAGTTTTCCCGCAGTGATCGAATTTCGCGTGGAGGGCTCGAAGTCGCTCTCGTTTTACAACAATAACTATTACAAGCTGGAGTTCAGTGCGCTGGGCTTCACACCCTCGGGAGCACTCCAGCCCTGTTCCGACATCGACGGCATGAAGGCGCGCGTCGAGTACGTGGACAGCTCCGACAAGACTGTGGATGGACAGGTTGTTTCCGTCGAGTTGCGCAAGGGCGAGCAGGTCAAATAGCCACGGTCGAAGCAAACAACGAGGACGCTTTCAGGCGGTCACCTTGTCGAACCAAAAATGTCCGCGAACGTGAGGCACAATATCAGGCGGGCGCCCATTCTTGCTAGGCGTGCGGCGTCGATTCGTCCGCAAGGACCACTCGCCCATCGCGGTGGCGCACCTCGACAAACAAGCCCTTGCTGTGCGCCAGAACGACGCCGGTCTCATCCAAAATGCTGGCATCGGCCCAGTGCTTGCGGCCCTCGTGATGGTACACGCGTCCTTCGAGGCGGATGGATGAACCCGAGGGCACCGGGCGCCGATAGTCGACTTCCATGTGGCGCGTCATGGCCACCAGGTTCTGCGAGCGGATTGACTTGCTCATCGCCTCGTCCAGAAGTGTGGCGATGATGCCCCCATGAAGATAACCGCGCGGGCCCTCGAACGTGTCGGGAATCGACGCCAGGCACACCACCGTGCCGTCCTCGGCGAGCGAGAATTCCAGGTGCAGGCCGGTGGGATTCGCCGGTCCGCATCCGAAGCAGCGATTGTGGGCCGTGTGCGCGAACGGAGTCAACTTTTGCAGGTGCGCTTTCATCGGGTTTCCCCGGCGAGGGCAGCGTCGAAGGCTCCGGAGAGCACCTTCTCGTAGATGTCCAGGTCCACGTTGGCTCCGGTTAGCACCAGGCCAATCCGCTTCTGCTTGTTTTGCTGTATATCCTTGAGGGACGCGGCCAGTGGGGCCGCGCCGGCACCTTCCACCACGTTGTGGGTGTCCTGGAAGTAGATGCGCATGGCCTCGGCGATCTCGGGGTCGGAGACCTCGACGATGCGGGCCACGTTGTCCCAGATGATCTCCATCGCCTGCGCCGCGGGCTTGCGGCAGGCAAGGCCATCGGCGATCTGGGTCAGCGCGGGAGCCTCCACGATTTTGCGTTGCGCAAAGCTCAGCGCATAGGACGGTGACGCGGACGAGACCACCCCAATAATCTCGGTGCTCAGACCGAGCGCATTGCGTGCCGCGGCGGCCCCGCAGATCGACGAGCCGAGGCCGATGGGCACGTAAATTCGATCGAGCGGAGGCGCGCTCTGGAAGAACTCCATCGCGTAAGTCGCGGTGCCCATCACGAGGCGCTCGTGGAAGCTGTCGACCATGGCGAGGCCGCGCTCCTCGGCCAGGATATGAGCGTACTCCAAGGAGGCCTGGAAATCGTGGCCGTGCTCGATCAGTTCCGCTCCCTGGGCGAGCGTGGCACGATTCTTCTCTTTGCTGTTGCCGTGGGGAATCACAATGACCGCCTTGAGGCCTACCATCCGAGCGGCCATAGCCACGCCCAGGCCATGATTGCCCCGTGTCGCCGCCACCACGCCCGCCAGGCCGGGCTGCGTGTCCTTCAGCCACTGCACGTAGACGAGGGCGCCGCGAACTTTGAAGGCGCCGACCGGCGTGTAGTTCTCGTGCTTGATCCACGCTTCCGTTCCCAGCCGCTGGTTGATTAGCGGCCAGCTGTACTGTGGCGTGGCCGGCATATGGCGATAGATGATGGACTGCGCTTCATGAATCCGTGCGGGGTCGGGCAGCTTCATGCATTCAGCATAACTGAGACTCTTCACACCGAGCGAAGTGATAGAGTCGGCCTGATGGAGTTCACAATTCATAAGGCCGGCATCGACCGCGCGCGTGATATCGCGCAGGTGCAGACTGCGAGTTGGAATACCACTTATGCAGGGATCGTTCCTGACGCGTTCTTGCATGCTATGAGTGTGGAAACCCGGCGTGCCCGATGGGCCGAGCAGCTCTCCGCCGGCGAAAGCCAGACACTCATCGCAGTGGACGACGCGGGTGTGGTGGGGTTCGTGAGCGGCGGCGCCCTTCGCGAGCCGATCGACGGATATGATGGGGAGCTCTACGCCATTTATTTGCTGCGAGAGTTTCAGGGCCAAGGCATCGGGCGGCGCCTTGTCAACGACCTCGCTGTCGTTCTTCGAGAGCGAGGATTTCAGCGAATGATCGTCTGGGTTCTCGAGAAGAATCCAGCCGTAGGATTCTATGCGCGCCTCGGCGGCATTCCCATCGCCAGGAAAACGATTGATATCGGCGGCGTTTCCCTGCAGGAGGTGGCATTCGGACTTCAGATCTCGGAACTGCTGCCAAATTCGCAGGGCGCCGGCTGAATCCATGAAACCAAAATGCGATCGCGCAAGTGTCATCACAGCCGTGATGCTGTTCGTTTGCTCTCTCGCCCTGTTTGCCGGGTGCCATTCGGAGCCGCGGCTCACGCCGCAGCAGGCTGAAGGCAAGCATCTCTACCTGGTTCGCTGCGCGCACTGCCACGAAGAGAACGATCTCACTCTCAAGAAGGTTCCTCCCGACCTGCATGGTGTATTCGCGCACGCCACGTTGCCGGGCGGCGCGCCGGCGACCGATGCCGAGGTGCGGCGTGTTGTGCTTGCAGGCAAAGGCATGATGCCGTCATTCGCCGGCCGGTTCACGGACGAGCAGATGGGCGCGCTGCTTGCCTATCTGCGCACCGGCCTTCGCTAACGATCCGAGCGGCCTCTCACTCGTAACGGATCGCCTTCATCGGGTCAACGCCGGATGCGCGCCAGGCAGGCAGGGAACAGGCCAGGGTCGCCACCATCGACAAAACACACGTTGCAGCCAGCAGCATCAAGGGATCGCGCGAGCTCTCCGCGGCCCAACTGGCCATTACCTTGTTCAATGCCAGCGTAAGTGCGACGCCGGTCAGAATGCCGCCACCTACGCTCATCACGGTAGAGCTGAACACAATGCGCAGCACGTGGCCGCGTTTGGCCCCGAGAGCGATGCGAATGCCGAACTCGTTGGTTCGCTGCGCGACAGAATAGGAAACCACGCTGAACAGGCCTACGGATGCAAGCGCAAGCGCCAGGACGGCGAACGCTCCGAAGAGCCACGACACAAGCTGGCCCCGCGCGTACTCCGGCTCATCCGCGATCCAATGGTCAAGGTCTTTTACGTTGTTCACCACTTGTTGATCCGGGTCCACGGAGTTCACCGCGGCGGCGACGGAATGGAGCATCGCCAGCGGCTGGCTCTGGGTCCGAACCAGGATCTGGGTATACATCCCCATGGCCACCGTGAAGGGAACAAAGCCTTCCGGCGCGACCGGCTTGGCGAGCCCGTCGTCGAGTTTGTCGGCAATAATTCCCACGATCAGGAACCATCCGTCGCTGCCCGGAGAGGTGAAGAAATACGGCGGTTGCGGTTCGAGTTGCGGGATCTTGATGGAATGGCCGATGGCGTCCTGGTTGGGGAAGTACCGCTTGGCGAAGGTTTGGTTCACCACGAACAGCGTCGCGCCGCGATGTTCCTCGTCGGCATTCCAGAACCGTCCCTGCATCAGGGGAATTCGGAGCGCAGGGAAATATTCCTTGCTCACCAGGTTGACTCTCATCGTCTGGTCTTGCGCACCGGGTTTGCCGAGGATTTCGAACTTGGTATTGAAGCCGTTACTCGGCGGCGTGGCATTGCTGGAGATAGCGGCTACGCTTACGCCGGGCACTTCGCGCGCTTTGGCCAGAAGTCGCTCGAAAAATGCCGTTCGCTCGGCCCACGACTTGTAGGCGCCGTCATGGATCGGAATCCCGACCGACATGATGTTGTGCGGATCGTAGCCCAGGCGCATATGCGCCAGGCGCTGAAAGCCCTCGATCGCCGCTCCCGCACCGGCGAGCATCAGTAGTGTAATGGCGATCTGGCCGCCGATCAGGATGCTGTGAGTTCTTCGGCCGCGAACATTGCCGATCGCCTTGCGGGAATTCGACTGCATGACCTGGCTGACTTCAGGGCGCGACAGTTGCCACGCGGGAGAAAGCCCGAACAGGATGCCTGTTCCGACGGCCACGGCAATGCAAAACAGCAGCACCGGCACATTGATCTGGATCGCTGCCTCATGCGGGAATGAGAACTGGGGAAGATTCGCAACAATAACCGAGACCGTCTTGTAGGCCAGCAGGAGGCCCAGAAGCGCGCCGGTGAGGGAGAGCAGCAGGGACTCTGTGAGCAGTTGGCAAATGATCCTGCGCCGCGAAGCCCCAATCGCGGAGCGGACCGCGAATTCGTGTTCCCGTGCCGTAGCTCGGGCGAGCAACAGAATCGAAACATTGCCGCACCCGATCATCAGCAACAGGGCCACCGCACCGAACAGCAAGTACAGCGTCCCGCCAAGGTCGTGGATGAATTTCTCATTCAGACCCTCGACCCGGAGTTTCCCGAGGTCGGGCGGGAAGTTGCGGGGTGTTTCCTTGGCAAACTGCGCGATCAGGGGCTGAAGCGCGCTGTCAGCTTGCGCATGGGTCACGCCAGGCTTCAATCGAACCCCCGCGTAGAACGACTTTACCGGGTCGCTGGTCACTTTCAGTGGAAGGTAAACGTCGCCATCACCCCAGGTGAACCGGGGGCCCGCCACACCAGCGATCATGTAGTTCTTGCGGACGAGTTGCATGGTCTGACCCACAACGCTCTGGTCGCCATGGAAGTGGCGCTGCCAGAACTTGTAGTTGAGCACCACAACCGGCTGCGGGTCCTGACCGTCGATTGCGTCGGAGGGCTGGAGACCGCGTCCCACCGCGGGCGGCACACCGAGGAAGTCGAACGCATTCGAGGTGAGATACACGCCCTGCACGTCTTCAGGCAGATCGCTGCCGGTCACCGTCAGGCGCCAGTCATCCTCCATGAATGTGTCTTCGACAACCGGGGATTTGCGCAGCACCTGCCATTGCGATCCGGTGACTCCGAAATAGCGCTTATCTCCGTTCGCCTGCATCAGCCGCATGTGGACCATGCGATCCGGCGCCGCATAAGGGTAGGGATCGAAAAGGATGGCATAGACCACGCTGAAGACCGCGGTGGTGGCCCCAATACCCAGGGCAAGCGAGATGACGGCGGTGAATGTAAATCCGGGCATTTTGACCAATTGCCGGATGGCATAGCGCAGATCCTGCAGCATCGTTCTCATTCACTTACCTCCTTCAATGGCCGACAATCTTCAGATCTCCGCCGGATGGGCAAGCGGCTTGCTGTAAAAGTGGTGCTACGGCGATGGCTGCGGGTCACTCATATCGAATCGCATTGCATCGGATCGATCGCGGCGGCGACCAACCACGGGCAAGATGGGTCAGGATTTCCACTGGAAACACAGGCCGTAGCCGTCGGGATCGGTGAGGTAAAGCTGCTTCATGCCGTAAGGGGCAACCTTGGGGGGATGGGGGGCCAGGCCCTTCGAACAAAGGTACCGATACGCAGCTTCAACGTCCGGACAGCTGAAGTAAACGCACGTGTCCTGGTGGCCGGACCAACGTGCGGGATCAGGGGAAGCAGGCTGGTCGTCCGGATCGTATGCAGTGTTGAGCATGACTTGCGTTCCCTGCAAATCGAGCAGGCACCAGTTCACGTGGTCAGGATCTGCAGAAAGCGCTGGGGAGCTTCCGGCGACCGTGAAGCCCAGCACATCGCGGTAAAAGCGTATCGCGGACGGCATGTTGAAGACGCTGAGCAGTGGCGCCAGGCCTTTGACTTCCAGAGGCATCATAGAGATCCCTTCGGGGAGCGGGATGTTCCGGCGATGGGTTTTGCACGTATGCGACCATCGGTAACACAACGGTAAGTTGATCAGATTGAACGAAGAAGGCGGCCCGGGAAGCCGGAGAAATTGTCCGCTTTTACGGGTGCATGTTCGGAAGTGAACGTTGACCGCCGGGACTCGACCGGTTCCGAATCGACACAAGCTCACGGTATACTCAGACTTGTTATGGCATCCGAAAAGACCTTCTACCTCGAGACCTTCGGGTGCCAGATGAATGCGCATGACTCCGAAAAGGTGATTGGCACACTGCTGCGTGAGGGCTACGCGCAGGTCAACTCGGAGGAAGAGGCCGGTCTCATCCTGTACAACACCTGCTCGATTCGCGACAAGGCGGAGCAGAAGGTCTTTCACCGCCTGAACGACTACAAGGCGTTGTACAAAGCCGGCAAACGCTTCGGAGTGCTGGGCTGTGTTGCTCAGCAAGAGGGCGAGAAGATCTTCGAACGGGCGCCGTTTGTTTCGCTGGTTTCCGGATCTGCCTCGTATCGAAAGCTGCCGGAGATGTTGGCGCGGCTGGAGGCGGGCGAGCGGCGAATTACTGGACTCGATGACCGCCAGACCGACGAGACCTTCGAGACGGAATTCACGGCGCGTCAGAATCCCTACCGCGGGTACATCACCATCATCGAGGGCTGCGACAAGTTCTGTGCTTATTGCGTGGTCCCGTATACGCGCGGCAAGGAGCGAAGCCGGACGTCAACATCGGTACTGGCCGAGGCGCGGCGCATCGCCGATGCGGGCTACACCGAGATTCAGTTGCTGGGTCAGAACGTGAACAGCTATCGCGATCCGGAAGGAAAGTTGAGCTTTGCCGAACTGCTTGGGGCCGTGGGCCAGGTGCCTGGCATCCGGCGGGTGCGTTTTACCACCAGCCATCCCCGTGACTTCACGCGCGACATTGTCGAGGCGATCGACGCGTTCCCGGTCCTCTGCGACCATGTACATCTGCCCGTGCAGTCCGGATCGACAAGGGTGCTGAAAGCGATGGCCCGCGAGTACACCCGCGATTGGTACCTGGAGCGGATCTCATGGGTGAAGGCGGCGCGCCGGCCGATCTCGCTGTCCACCGACATCATCGTGGGCTTTCCTGGCGAGACTCCGGATGACTTTGTCCAAACGATGGACCTTCTGGCCGAAGTCGGGTACGATTGCGTCTTCGGTTTCAAGTATTCTCCCCGGCCGAATACGCCGGCGCTGGTGATGATCGATTCCATCCCGGATAACGAAAAGGCGCACCGGCTGCAGGTATTGCTTGACCGGCAGCGAGAAATCCAGAGAGTCAATTACGCCAGGCACTTAGGGCAAACGATGGAAGTAATGATTGAAGGCATGAATCCGGCACGGGGCCAGATCAATGGCCGCAGCAGCCAGAACAAGCCTGTCAATTTCACCTCCCCGCAACCCATCGCTCCGGCTCCGGGCAGCTACATGCAGGTGCGGATAACGGCGACGCATCCAAACAGTCTAGTGGGAGAGGCGGTCTGAAGCGGCAGTTCCGCCGGCGGGTTCAGGAAAGGGGTAGCCAATGGACGTTGAGGTTCGGATTCGCGGGCTGATGATGGATCCGGCGACCAACATGCCGATCGTGGTCCTGAAAGATGTCGCCTCCGATACGGTGATGCCGATCTGGGTGGGGATCTTCGAGGCGAACGCGATTGCCATCGAGATCGAGAAGATGTCGGCGCCGCGCCCCATGACCCACGACCTGACCCGCAACCTCATCCAGGACCTGAATGCTCGCCTGGAACGCATTGTCATAAATGAACTTAAAGATGATACATTCTTTGCGCAACTATGGCTGACGCAGGGCGACGAGATGCTCACCATTGATGCCCGGCCGTCCGATGCAATTGCCTTGGCGCTGCGGTCCGATTGCCCGATTTTCGTCGCCGAACAGGTGCTGCAGTCGGCCAAGCTGAATACCTCCGGCCCACCCGACGGACCCACGACCGAGCAGCTTCGCGGCTGGCTCGAGGGCCTGAATGACGAGGATCTCGGGCGCTACAAAATGTAGGCGCGCAGGCAGGGCGAACTTTCCGGCGGTCGCAGTCGAGACCGGAATCAGGTTGCGGGAGTGATGGCCGGTTCCAGTGCACGCAGCAGGAGCAGACTTTGGTCATCCTGCTGCGGACCATAATGCCGCACCTCGCGCATGATGAGCTCCCAAATCTCGGGTAAGGTTCTGGCAGCATGTTGCGCCAGCAGCTCTTCGAGGCGGGTCAGGCCAAATTCTTCATCTCCGGCATTGGTCACTTCGGTTATGCCGTCGGTAAGCATCAAGAAAAGATCGTGCGGTGAATAGGTGACGCGCTTACTGGTATAGGAGCCGCCGGGGATCAGTCCCAGCGGAAGCTGCTCCATGGAGAGACGGGCCGTGTCCCCGCTGCCGTGGCGATAGTGGAGAATCGGCGGATGGGCAGCCAGCGCGTATTCGGCCTCACCGGGGCGGTCGAATCGGAGCACGGCCAGGGTGGCAAACATTTCAGGGTTCTTGAGATCCGGCAGGACGCGGTCCACACTTTCGAGCGCTGCCACCGGCATTTGGCGGAATTGCACGGCGAGGCGCATGGCCGTCTTCAACATCCCCATGAGCTGGCCGGCAGGCAGGCCGTGGCCGGAGATATCGGCGACATAGGCCACCAATCCACCCTCGCTTTGGATGAAGTCGATCAGATCGCCGCCCATTTCCGTGCTGGGGATCGATTTGCCGTAAAGCTCGAAACTCGCGTTCTGGAAAGAGACGGTAGGAACCAGGGTCGCCTGAATGCCGTGGGCCAAAGAAAGCTCAGTCTGCATGCGAATGCTGGCCACGCCCTCCGTACCGGCGAACAACAGCAAAAATCGAACCCCGAAAGCAACTGCAGCCAGGATCCCGATCGCATCGAAGAGCACGCGCTGATGGACCGGGACCGGGAGAGGGGTCGAAAGGTGCGACGCCCGGTAGCCGAGCCAGGCAGTCAACACAGCCAGCACCAACAGGACAGGGATAAGTCGAACTCGTTTGATTGCGGCTGCCCTGAGCGCCATCGCTCCCGTGCCGACCAAGACAGGCCAAAAGAAACCTCCGCCGACGCGCGATGCATTGAGCTGCAAAAGATCGAGCGCGAAACCGCCGGCGGCTCCGATCAGGAAGTACCCTGCCAGGAACATCTTCATCCGGCGTAGGGGCAGCATGCGCCAGTAGGGACTGAAGGTGGTGGGAAAGGCCGAGCTCACGGCAACCGACCAGGCACGAAGCTTCTGTTTCATCAGTACTTCCTCGGACGTCCTGGATCGCAGGGAGACCAGGCGCTAAACCAGAGATTCGACGATTCGTCGGCGGAAGCTCGAGAGCCAGGAACCCGAACCGGAGGCGGATACGAGAATCGATCGATTCAATGATTGAACTGTTACCAGAAGCGCATAAAGATCACAAGCGGGCGCCGATCCGCATCTGTTACAGGACGACCCGCGGCAAATATGATCATTGCGCAGTCGAAACAGCGTTGTGATCCGATGAGGATTCGCCATGGGTGTGCTTCATTTAAGACTTGAGTCTCTGCCGGTGATATGGTTTGTGGTTCTTTTCGGAATTCTCCTCAAGCTGCCTGCGCAGCAGCCTGGTGCCAAGGTCCCCGCGGAGGATGCCCGCAACACCGACATTATCACTACGGACACGCATCTTCCTCTGCCGCAATTCTCGGCCTTGAAGGCGTGGGAAGAGCGAAAGGTATTTCTGCGCAACCAGATCCTGGTGGCCGCTGGCCTGTCGCCCATGCCGGAGAAAACGCCACTCCACCCGGAGGTCTTCGGCAGGATCGAGGAGAAGGACTACACCGTGGAGAAGGTCCTGATCGAGACGCTGCCAGGCTTTTACCTGGGCGGCAATCTCTACCGGCCGCGGAACGGGCAGGCAAGGCATCCGGGCGTCCTTAATCCGCAGGGGCACTGGCCCTATGGACGGCTCGAGAATGAGCCGCTCTACTCCGGACCATCGCTGGGCATCAGCCTCGCGCGCCAGGGATACTTGGTCTTCGCGTACGACATGGTGGGCTACAACGACACAATCCAGGTGCCACACCGGTTCGGCAGCCCGGAACAGCGGCTATGGTCGTTCGGGCCGCTCGGCCTGCAACTCTGGGACTCGATCCGCGCCCTCGATTTTCTTTCCTCGCTGGATGATGTCGATGCAGATCGCATCGGGGTGACGGGAGCCTCCGGCGGCGGGACGCAGACTTTTCTGCTGACTGCTGTCGACGATCGCGTTCAGTTCGCCTCACCGGTGAATATGGTATCGGCCATCATGCAGGGCGGCGACCTTTGCGAGAACGCGCCCGGCCTGCGGCTGGGAACCAGCAACGTGGAGATCGCGGCAATGTTCGCGCCCAAACCGATGCTGCTGGTTTCGGCTACCGGCGACTGGACGCGCAATGTACCAAAGGAGGAGTACCCCGCGATCAAAAAGATCTATGACCTCTACGGCAAGGGCGACCAGGTGGAGGTAGTGCAGATCGACGCGCCGCACAATTACAACCGGCAGAGCCGCGAGGCCGTGTATCGCTTTTTCGCCAGGCATAATCCGGGGCTGAGTGAGAGCAGGGAATTGACGGAGCACGATATCGATGTGCCGATGGTGCAGGAATTGGCGGTGCTTTCCAACCGCACCTTGCCGGCGGATGTGCCCGACCTGGACGGCGTGTTTGCGCTCTGGCAAAAGATGGCGCAGGATCAGAACCGGCAATCCCAGGATCGAACCTTTCTGCGTAACCGGCTCCGGCAGACGCTGGCGGTCGAAACACCGCGCGATGTGATCGCCAACGTGGATGGCCGCTCGATCGTGCTCAGCCGGGCATCAAAGGGAGATCGCGTGCCGGGAATCTGGATAGCGGGAAAGCGCAAGACGACCGCAGTCGCGATCGTGATCAATCCCAATGGCTCAACCGCAGCACTAGATTCCAGTCTGCTCAAAAAGCTTGAGAAGGAAGGCCGGAGCGTTCTTTTACCGGAGGTGTTTCAGACCGGATCCGCGCGGGCGCCCCGCCCGGGCGACCCGGCGGTTGGCCCGGTTCCCAAGCTCGCAGGCGATGCTGATGAAGAAGCATCCGCTGACGCTGCCGCGGGATACGGCAAATTCTTCACCTCCAATGTGAGTGTTGACGCCGCCCGCGTGCAGGACATTGTCAGCGCTATTGCCTGGGCGAACACGCTCCATCAAGGTGTCGAGATTTACGCCAGCGGCAATGCAGCCGTGTGGGCGACGTTCGCAGCCGCCGTCAGCGAAATCCCAATCACGATGCACGTCGATAATCTCCCTGAACTGCACTCCAACTCCGATTACGTCCAGCACTTCAGCGTGCCGGGGATTCAACGAGCGGGCGGACTGCCGGCGGCTCAGGATCTCGCCAATCAGCAATGAGGATACTCGCTCTTTGACAAGCGCGATTCGTATCTGAAAACATTTCTCCGCGGATGCGAGTGCCGGTTCCAGATACCCGCCCCGGATCTTCGCGACATTTTTCAGTTGCGAAGTTGGAAAACTACGAACCCCGACGTCCACTGCCCCCACCGTCGATCTACAGAGGTGCCCCATGACTACCCATCCCCCCAACCGTCGTGAATTCCTCAAGGCAGGCGGCGCGGCGCTGGCCGCGACGACCGTGTCCTGGAACGCATCCAGCTATGCGGCCATCGTGGGCGCCAACGATCGCGTGAGAGTTGCCGTCGTCGGCTGCGGCGACCGCATGAAGCAATCGTTGATTCCATCCTTTCTCGAGCATGCCAAGGAGTTGAACTTCGAATTCGTCGCGGTTTCCGATCTCTGGAACCGGCGCCGCGAAGAGGGCATCGCCTATATCGAAAAGCTGGGCGGAGGCAAGATTGATACGGTGCGGAACAATGACGAACTCTATGCGCGCAAGGACGTGGACGCCGTCATCATCGCCACCGCCGACTTCCAGCATGCGCTGCACGGCTTGGAAGCCGTGGAGGCGGGCCGCGATGCGTATGTGGAGAAGCCCACTGCGCACACCATGGAAGATGCGCGGAGGTTTCTCGCCGCGGTGAAGAAGTCCGATAAGATCGTGCAGATCGGCACCCAGCGGCGCAGCACGCCAAGCTACCAGAAGGCCGCCGAGTACATCAAGTCCGGCCAGTTCGGCGACATCGTGATGGTGGAGATGACGTGGAATGTGAACCAGCCAGGGCGCTGGCGCCGGCCGGACGTGGTGCCGCTCCTGAAAGAAGAAGACACCGACTGGAAGCGTTACCTGCTCAACTGCCCGTACGAACCGTTCGATGCCCGCAAGTATCTCGAGTTCCGGCTGTTCTGGCCCTATTCCTCGGGCATTCCCGACCAGTGGCTGGTGCACCAGATCGACACGGTGCACTGGTTCACGGGGCTGCCGCACCCGCGCAGTGTGGTGGCCAACGGCGGCATTTACCTGTGGAAGGACGGGCGTCAGAACTGGGACACCATGACCGCGGTCTTCGATTATGGGCCGCTCGACGATCCTGCGAAGGGCTTCCAGGTGCAATACACGTCGCGCTTCACCAACTCGGCCGGCGGGGTGAAGGAACTCTACTATTCGAACGGCGGCATGATCGACATGGACAAGCAATGCGTCTCGCCGGAGGGCGGCATGAATGCCAAGGAGGCGGGGGCGATGCACATGAAGCCCAACCTGCTGCCCAGCTTCTCGCTGGTAGAGCGCGCGGAAAAAGCTTCGAACGATGCCAATACCGGGGCCGATCCCGAAACTTCTGCCAACATGCGCAACTGGATGGAGTGCGTGCGCTCGCGCAAGACCCCGAATGCACCTATTGAAGCGGGCTACAGCCACTCCATCGCGCTGTGCATGAATGTGGCGGCGATCAAGACGGGCCAAAAAGTGACTTTCGATGATGCCACCCAGCAGGTGATGGTGGGAGGCAAACCGTATGCGCAATCGTGAGGCGGTCCTTTTGGCAGTCGCCCTGGGGGGAGTGACGGCATCCGGATTGGCGCAGGGCGTGCGCGTGGTGGCGAACGAAGCCGAACGCCGTGTCGATATCACCATCGACGGGCATCCGTTCACTTCCTACATCTGGCCGACGACGCTCAAGAAGCCGGTGCTCTATCCGCTGATCACGGAAGATGGAATCACCGTCACCCGCGGCTATCCTCTGGAGCCGCGGCCCGGAGAGCGGATCGACCACCCGCATCATGCGGGCGTATGGTTCAACTACGGCGACGTGAACGGATTCGATTTCTGGAACAACTCCGATGCCATCAAGCCGGAAGACCGGCACAAGATGGGCACAATCGAACAGGAGAAAATCGTTTCTACCACGAGTGGGGCCGATCGCGGAGAACTCGTCGCCGACTCAACGTGGATCACGGGAGAGGGCAAGCCGATTCTCGCCGAGACGGCAAGTTACGTCTTCACAGGGCGTCCCTACGAACGCGTGATCGACGTAGTGGTGAAGTTGAAGGCCCTTGATCGTGCCGTGTTTCATGACGATAAGGAAGGCGTGCTGGGCATGCGCGTGGCCGGCTGGCTCGAATCAGCGGAGGAAAAGGGCGGGGAATTCACCGATTCCAGCGGTCGACCAACCAAGGTGGAAGGCGCTTCGCCGGGAGCCAGCGGCGTGTATCTCACCAGCGAAGGACGCCAGGGCGCAGCGGCCTGGGGAACCCGAGGCCGATGGTGTTCCCTTTCCGGCCACACCGGCGATCGCGCATTGACCATCGTGATTTTCGATCATCCGGAGAATCCAGGCTATCCAACGTACTGGCATGCACGCGGCTATGGATTGTTTGCCGCCAATCCGCTGGGCCGCAGCATCTTCGATCCCAAGCAACCCGCCTTGAATTTCACCCTGGATAAGGATCAGACGGCGACGTTCCGATATCGCATCATCCTGATGTCGCATAAAACGACCGCCGAGCGACTGAACGGTGAGGCGGATGCCTTCGCTGCCGAGTACAAGTGAGCCGGATACCAGGTTAGGCGCAATTACAATACCTGCTGAACCTGGGCACCCACCTGCATCGAGTCAAAATCATTCGAGTTCCCGCACCCAGATGTTGCGGTAGCTGAGGGGCTCGCTCTTGTCGCCGTGCGCCTGCAGCTTGATGGGCGCGCGGTCATACGCCTTGTAGAACGGTTGGCCGATATAAAGCGTCTGGCCCTTCACGTCGAAGTGATTGTCAACCAGCACTCCGTTGAGAAAGACGGTGACGAAGGCGTGCGTCTTCACCGAGCCGTCGTCGTTGAACCGGGGCGCTGTCCAGACCACGTCATAGACGTTCCACTCGCCTGGCTTGCGCATGGGGTTGGCCAGCGGAATGCTCTGCTTGTAGATGCTGCCGGCCATGCCGTTGACATAGGTCTTGTTGTTGTAGGAATCGAGGACCTGGAGTTCGTACCCGTCGTCGCCGGGGCCGGTCGAGGCGAGAAAGACTCCGCTGTTTCCGCGCGCCTGGCTGGACCCGGTAATGGTCTCCGGAATTCTCCACTCCACATGAAGCTGATAGTCCTTGAACTTGCGTTTGGTCTCGATGTTGCCGCCACCGGAGCCTTTTTTGACCGTCATGATGCCGTCATGCACCACCCATTGCGCGGGCGAGTGCTCCTGGTTGGCCTGTACCCATTCGTCCTCGTTCTTGCCGTCGAACAGAATGATGGCGTCGGAGGGAGGCGCATCAAAGGTTGCGCCCGGAGTGACGACCTTGGGTTCGGGCGACCAGACCTCCGTCTCTTCCGGCTTGGGCTTGGCCGGCGGTTGCTGCGCGAAGACGGGGAGGCCGAGGGAGATGAACGCCGCCAAAGCAAGGGATTTCTGGAATTGAGTGATCATAGCCGGTTCTGAGGATAACACCGCGGGATGCGGGCGCGTTTTACCAGAAGTACGATGCCTCGAGCTTGGGCATTCCGGGTTCGCCGTTGATGATCTGAGTGCTGACCACGAACTCCATGTTAGGACGGCCACCCGCCGACCCGGCCTGCTGTTCGAGCTGAACCAGATTGGCGGTATCGGTCAGGAATTCGCCCGCAGCGATGGTTCCGCCGCGCGCCAGTCCCGCCGCCACAATGGTCAGCTTACCGGTGGTCGGATCCACAAATCGCGCGATCAGCGCGTAGTCCTTGAAGCTGTTGGTGCGCATCTGCTCCAGCCGGTCGACCGTCCACGGAACGTGCGGCTTCGAACCGCTGTCGACGATCCGGAACTGGGTCATGGCGGGATCATTATCGAAGTGGTAGCGGAGAGGCCGTGTGAGCCGGAGGGCCCACACGTTGTCAAATGCGCCGACAACGATCGTGGTGCCATTGCGAAGCTCGCCAAGGGTTGTCGCGCTCTCGCCGCGGAGGTCGTATTTCTTGCCATGAGATTCGAGGATGCCGGCGATCTTGACCACGGGCTTGAGATCATCAAAAACTACCGCGGTCAGGTTGTCCTTCAGAACTGTCTGCTTGGCGGGATCGTTGGCATCGCGAAGCTCGATAGCCGTGTACTGATTTTGATCGGCGACGCAAAACAATACCGGATCATTGGACTGGAGCACCGGAGCCCAGAAAAAATCGAAGCTCGTGGGACGCGGCGCGTGCAGGAACCACCCGGCCGCCACTCCGGCAGTCAGGAGCGCAAGGGCCGAGATGAACATAATCGCCCGCCGAAGTGAGGAACGGGAGGATTGCGGCGCCTCAGAAAGCGAAGCCGGATGGGTGGCGGCTTGATGGCCGTTCTGCGGAAAGTGGAATTCCGGAATATAGCAACCGGCAGGCAGCGACAGCCGAAGCTCCTGCTGATGTTCTGGAACAGCGTAGTACTGGGCAATGCGCTTGCGGATCTCGGCGGCTGTAACCCGGACAATCGGATCGGATGCCGTGTCATAGTCGGCGTCCCGCCCGAATACCTCGATGCCAATGGTCCGTTCTTTCAGAGAAACGGAGTTTCCCGACAGGGCGTGTTCGACCACGAAGCGAAGGAAAGTGGGGAACCTCCGGCTGTGGTTGAAGGGTGGGCTCTCGACCAGGCGGTCCAGTTGTTCGCGGATCGCTGCGGCAGGGACAGCCCCATGTTCATCGGTGCGCACGTCCTGCTGGTTCACGCTCATTCCGGCCCAAAAATGACAGGTACTCTGATTGATTGGAAATTATACAGCTTTTGTACTTCGTCCACGCGACTGCCGTCACCTCCGGTCGCGCTTGCAAGATTGCATACCGTCGGAAGGCGACCCCGGCGAGGACACTTTTCGTTTCCGCAGACCGCCCTTTCCGCAGCATGCAAGTGATTGAAAGCACGAAGTACTTCTCGGATAATTCTCGGTTAAGAACCCCTCAAACTCCGTAAGGACCTTCACAGCCCCCCTCCCTCGCGCCTAGAAGGGTGTCGTCCTTCGCCCGCTCGGTTTTAGCAGACCTCTGTGGGAGTGAGTGGTGCCGGTGGTTCATAAGGGTCCCAACGACCGGGGCCCAGTGAACTGCAGGTTATCGTCGCCGCGGTGATCTATCGCACGGGCGGGGAATTGAGCAGGAGGCGGTATTTTGAGGAGACACTGGAGCAGGGGACCACGATCTTTCTGGACATGGAGCGCAATCGCATGCCTGTTGGCCTTGGTGCTGGCGGGGATGACTCCACGAAGCAACGCTCAGATCGCAACTACCACCGCAACGATCTCCGGAACGGTCACCGACCCGTCCGGAGCCGTCGTTGCCAACGCATCGGTACTGTTGAACAGCGTGGAGAAAGGCTTGCTGCGTTCGTTCACAACGGATACAACCGGACGGTACCTGTTCAGCCAGTTGCCCCCGGCCGCTTACACGCTGACCGTAAAGGCGAAGGGCTTTCAGACCTATCTGCAGACCGGGATTCAGCTCCATCCAGCTGAATCGGCCACTCAGGACGTCGGCCTCCTGGTCGGATCGGAGGCGGTTTCGGTTTCGGTGACCGCCGACGCATCGCAATTGAATACCGATAATTCCAACGTGGCGGCCTCCATCGACGCGAAGCAGATCGTCGAACTGCCGCTGAACCTGCGGAATGTCTATGGCCTCGCCACTCTGAATTCTGCCGTCGGCAACACGACCGAAAGCCAGATGCTTCTGGGCGGCGGCAGCAATGCGTCGGACAATGCCGACCAGGACATTTCGTTTATGAACTTCGGGGGCGGATTTTTCGGGACCACGGCGTTCCTGCTCGATGGCTCGTGGGATACGGATCCGGAGTGGGGCGCGGTTATCTTTGTACCCTCCGTGGATGGGGTGCAGGAGTTCAAGATTCAGAACAACTCGTTCACCGCGCAATACGGATGGAGCACCGGCAACGTGATCAACGTGGTGACCAAGGGCGGGACCAACACTTTCCACGGTTCGGCCTACGAGTTCTACACCAACGAAAAGTTCAATTCGCTGAATTATTTCTCCAATTCGCAGAACGCCCTGTCGCGCAACCAGACCGGAGCCTCCGCAGGAGGTCCGCTGTACATTCCGGGACTTTACCGGCAGCGCGACAAAACCTTCATTTTTGGCTTGTATGAGCATTTCCAGGTTTCGGAGCCATCGCAGGCCACCTACACGGTGCCGGATGCGAACTTCCTGGGCGGAGATTTCTCCGAAATCCTCGGCGGCGCATCGGGGCAGACCGACGCCCTGGGACGTCCCATCCTTGTAGGGCAGATCTACGATCCGCGCAGCGCCCATCACGTGACGGCGGGAACGGTCGATACCTACAACCCGGTGAGCAACCCCTATGGCACCGGCCTGACCGCGACCACCACCGGCTACGTGCGCAACCCGATTCCGGGCAACGTGCTTGCCAACCTGGCTGGCTACGCACCCGATCCTGTTGCCTCCAAGATGCTGAGCTTTTACCCCAAGGCGACCGGCTCAGGACTCACCAACAACCTGAAGGTTTCCGGAACGCTTCCCGGGCATTCGAACGAATACAACATCCGCGTCGACCACAACTTTAACGACAAAATGAACGCCTACTTCCGGTATTCCTACAAGGAGGAGTTCAAGACCGGCGCTCCGAATAACTGGGGCAACGATCCGGCGGGTCCGGGCAATGCCCGGCCAAACAACCGCTGGGGAATGTGGGCGGGCCTGACCAGGATCTTCAGCCCAACGTTCACCCTGAACGCCACGGCAGGCGTGCAGTTGTGGCATGAGACCTCCAATAACCAGTCGTTCGGTTTCGATCCGGCCGGCCAACTCGGACTGCCGTCGTACGTGACCCAGAATACCCCGCTGTTCCCGATCGTAAACGTGGGTAGTCAGTCGCCGCTGGGGCCGGGGACCAACAACCAGCAGGCAGTCACGAATCACGGCCCGGTGGGTACGGTCTCCACTGACTTGATCAAGCTTGCCGGCAGGCATACCCTCAGCTTCGGATTTACCGGGGTGGAGCAGGTCGACAGCCAACACAACTACTACCAGACGACGCTGTCCTTCAACGGCGGTTTTACCAGCGGCCCCGATCCGTCGAAGGGCTCAGGTGTAACCAGCGGCAACGGCGTGGCCGAAATGCTGCTGGGCGTGCTCGACAGCGGCCAGGTGGGAACCGTCTACAATCCGCTGGTCTCCAATCACCTGTTTGGCGAGTACCTCCAGGACGACTGGAAACCGACTCGCAACCTCACGCTCAATCTCGGCATGCGCTACGAGATTCAGACGCCCGACACGTACCGCCACGACCAAGCGTCCATCTTCAACCCCGATGTGCTGAATCCGATCAGCACCATTGCGGGACTGCCTTACACAGGCGCATTGCAGTTCCTCGGTTCCGGCAACCGGAACGCCTACGACACCAACTTTAAGAACATCGCTCCTCGCTTCGGCTTCTCGTATCAGCCGACCAGCCGCGGCGTGGTTCACGGCGGATATGGAGTCTTCTTCCCGCAGTCGGTGACTTGCTGCTGGCCAGGGGACTCGGACGGATTCTCAGCCCAGACGTTCGTCAATGGCAGCTTAGACGGCGGCATCACTCCCAACCCGAACATCAGCGTCTCGAATCCATGGGGCGGCAAGTACGCCCAGATCACGGGCAATAAGAACGGCGAGTTCCAGCAGGTGGGGAACGGTCTCGGCAGCGTGTTCCGCAGCCGCCCGTCGCCTTACGTACAGCAGTGGATGCTCGGCATTCAGTACGCGGTCACACCCAACGATCAACTCGATGTGAACTACATCGGAAACCGCGGCATTCGCATGGTGGGCGGCCACCAGTACAACCAGCTCGATCCCAAGTACCTCGCGCTTGGCGGCGATTTCCTGCAGGCCCAGGCGTCCAACCCGATGGGCGCGGCACTGGCGCAGCTTGAAACAGGCGGAACCATTGCAGCCAGCAGCTGCAACCTGGACAAAGCCACGGTTCCGAATGGCCAACTGCTGTCGCCGTATCCGCAGTACTGCAATGCTGCAGTAAGCCAGACCGACGCGCCTGTCGGCCAGTCGCTCTACAACGCATTGCAGGCTACGTACAACCATCGCATCGGCAAGGGCCTTACCGCGCTGGTTTCCTACACCTACTCGAAGTTCCTCGACAACGTGGAAGGCAATAACTCCTGGTCCTATAACGGTCCGGGCAACTGGGGCAACGGCGCGGCCAACAACTACAACCTGGCGGCTGAAAAGAGCGTCGATGCGGGCGACATTCCGCAAGCGCTGGTGGCCAGCTACACCTATCAACTGCCTTTCGGACGCGGCAAATCCGTTGGGCATGACATGGGGCGGGTGACAGACTCGATCGTCGGCGGCTGGGAAATCTCGGGCATCGCAACTTTCCGCAAAGGCATCCCGCTCGGCATCTTCGGCAACGACTACAACTCCTGGGGCGGCGATCCAAGGCCCGATGTGATCGGCAATGTGAAGGCTGCGCACCAGACCCTGCACGAATGGTTCAACACGGGTGCGTTCAAATTCGCCGATTACGGAACCTTCGGAACGGCTCCTCGCTACTTCAGCAATCTTCGCGGTCCCGGCTATCAGAACTGGGACACCACCCTCGAAAAGAACTGGGTGTTCAAGGACCGGATGAGAGCGCAGTTCCGGTTCGAGACATTCAACACCTTCAACCATCCGAACTTCTACGCACCGAACGCGGGATCGAGCGCCTGGCAGGGCTGCGATCCCAATGCCAGCTCATCGTGCGGAAGCAGCTTCGGCCAGGTCACGGCAGCCTTCCCCGCCCGAAGCGTACAGTGGGCAGGGAAGTTCTACTGGTAACCCGGAAATACACCAAGGGTGCCCCGGTCCTGGCTGTGCCAGGGCGGGGTAGGATCTCAACCCAGCATCGGACCCGATACGGATACCAACGTGAACTGCCGCCTCAAACTCATACTGTCGGCGTTCTTCTTTCTGGTACTGCTGGTTGGTTCCCGGCCGGGAGCCGGCCAGCAGGCGCCGGCAGGGAAGTTTGAGTCGCTGGTTGACGCGGCTCAAAAAGCGCAGGCGGGTGGCGACTTTGTCACGGCGGCACACGATTACCGGGAAGCGGCTGAACTTAGTCCCGGTTTTGCGGAACTCTGGGCCAATCTCGGCCTCATGCAGCATGAATCGGGAAACATTGTCGGGGCCATCGCGAGCTTTCAGCACGCTCAACGGCTCAAGCCGTCGTTGTATGTCCCCAATCTGTTCCTCGGGATCGACTTGGTGCGCTCCGGCAAGACAGTCGACGCCATTGCCTTCCTGGTGAAAGCGGAAAGGATCAATCCATCCGATCCGCAAGCGGAACTGGCGCTGGGACGAGCGTACGTTGCCGAGGAGAAGTACGCCGCGGCCGTGAGGGAACTTTCTCGTGCAACGACCCTCGACCCGAAACTCGGAGCTGCCTGGTTTACGCTGGGGATCGCCCGTCTCGACCAGGTGGAAGCGGAATCGCGCGCGCTCTCGACGGAAGGGAAGGACTCGGCTTTCGCCGGCGCTCTCTATGCCGAATCGCTGCAGCAACAGGCACGCTTCGGCGAGGCTGCCACGCTTTACAAATCGCTTCTCGATTCCCACCCGCAGCCGCCCTGCATACGTGCCAGGCTGGGCTTTGCGCTTCTGCGCGAGCATGATCCCGCCGGCGCTGCCGATGCATTCGCCGCCGAGAGCAGCGCACATCCAGAATGCGGACTTGCCCTGCTCGGACAGGCGCGCTCTGCCCTGGCCGCGGGCGACTACCGCCGCGCAGCAACGCTCTTGAACGAACTCTGGAATCGCGATCACGGTTTTATTCAAACGCAGGCCGCGCACCTCGCGGAGGGCCTGCCCAACGAAGATGTTTCGACACTGGCAACCTACGTGGCGGCGCAGAAGGACAGGGAGATTCCAGCCGCGCTGGCGCGGGTGCTGCTCGCGGCCCTTGGTGGATCCGATCAGGATCCGGAGGATGCCTTTGCCGCCGGCGTATTGGAGACCCAGGCGGTGGGCGGCGCCCAAGCTGCCGAGGAGGACTATCGCAAGGGGAAATTTGGGAACTGCGCCCATCATCTCGAACCGGCCTTGGCGCACCCCGCGCCGGACCAGCTTCGCATGCTTGCCGCATGTGCCTTCTTCACCGGTGATGATCTGCTGGCGGTCCGCGCGGCAACGGCTTTGCGGAGTGCGCAGCCCCATTCGCTCGAGGCTCTCTACTGGTCTATCGAGGCAAACGAACGACTCGCGCTCCAGGCGCTCTCCCGCTTCCAGCAACTGGAACCGGACTCGGCCAGAAGCCACGTTCTTCTCGGTGATATCTACCACCAGCTCGATCGCCATGATGACGCGCAGGCCGAATATCAAAAAGCGCTCGCGCTCGCTCCTGCCGATCCGGCGGCGCTCCTCGGCCTAGCATCGGCCTACCTGAGCAATAACAACAATGATGGCGCGATGGAAACGGCCCGGATCGCGCTGACGCGCCGTCCCGACGATCCCGAGTTGAACCTCATCCTGGGCGAAGCCTTGCTAGCCAAGAACGATTTCGCCGCTGCCGAGCCTTGTTTGCGAAAAGCGCTTCGCGGCAAACCGCAGATGGTTCCCCATGTGCATGCACTGATCGGCAGGATCTACGCCGAAATCGGCCGCACAGAGGAAGCCATCGCGGAGCTGAAACTGGGCGCATCGAGCGATGAGGATGGCGCGATTCAATATCTGCTGGCCCGCCTCTACCGCAAGACCGGCAACACCGAGGCGGCCAATGCAGCGCTCGATCGCATGAAGATCATCAAGCAGCAGCGCCGAGAGCACGGTGTCAAACGGGTCGAGGATCCGGAACTGTCCTCCCTCGAAACCTCTTCGAGCGCCACTACGCCCTGAAAAATAATCTGCCCGCCCGCCCCTCCTTCCTCCCATTCAACGCGCGATTCAAGGAGCACCTGGAGTACTTCATGCATTCATACCGGTCGTTTTTTCTCATTATGGGTTTGTTCGTTCCGCTATCGATATCCTGCCAGCCGCGCCTTTATCGGCCGCTGCATGCGGCCGCTTTGGTGGCGGGAAACGGCTCGCTCGAAGTGCGGTCGGGCCCGATTCACCAGAGAGTGACGGCTCTTCGCGACGACGTTTTGCGCATCACCATCTGGCGTGGCAACTCCGCACCGGAAGACGCGTCCTGGGCAGTTCCGGCGTCGATTCGGCACAGCGTTGTTCCCATCACACAATCGCGCGAGAAGGATCGCGTGACGATGCGAACGGCTGTTTTGAATATCGAGATCGACGCGAAGACCCTGGAGATCACGATTCGCGATCAGAGTGGCGCCATCGTGCAGCAGGACGCGCGCCCCATCCATGTCGGGCTATACCGGCTTCACCCATTCCGGTCCGGCCGACGCCGAAACCCCCTGGTTAGCCAAGCCGTTCACGCGGGATGCGCTATTGCGCAAAGTGCGGGAAACGCTGGCTTCCGAAGCGAAGGTCGAAGCGAAGTAGATCCCCTTTATACCCCGCCAAGTTGCGACCCATCGGAGCGGCTGCTAGAATCGGGCGCGGAATTTTGGCGCCGGCTCTGCGAACCTGCGCATGCCGGCCGATTCACCGGGGCAGTCGCGCGCAAAGGCCGGACGCCGGCTGTGCTTCCACTTCATCTAATATGCGCGTCGCCTAACGGCCACTCGCCAACGTTGCACCTGAGCGGCATCCGATGTTACGGCGGGCTCCCGGTAGAGCCCGCACCCGGCGCCGCGGAGGACACTTGGCCAAATACGATCTGGCCATCATCGGCAGCGGGCCGGGCGGTTACGTGACCGCCATTCGCGCCGCGCAGTGGGGTCTGAAAACTCTGGTCATTGAAAAGGACGGCTTCCTGGGAGGAACCTGTCTGCACGTCGGCTGCATCCCCACCAAGGTCCTGTTGCACCACGCGGAAATCTACGACACGTTCAAGAATGCCAAGGAATTCGGCATCGACGTCTCCGAATTCAAGCTGAACTGGCCGGCGACGCTGGCGCGCAAGGACCGCATCGTCAACCGGCACGCCAAGGGCATCGAGTTTCTCTTCCGCAAACATAAAGTGGAGACCATGCGAGGATGGGGCCGCTGGGCGGGTCCCGGGACGCGTGTCCGTCGAAACCGATGGAAAGGTCACCGAAGTCGAGGCCACCCACATCATGTTCGCGGCCGGCTCGGAAGCGCGCTCGCTGCCGGGCGTCGAGTTCGACGGCAAGGTGATTCTGGGCAACCGCGAAATTCTCAGCCTCCCGGAAGTGCCCAAATCGCTGGTCATCGTGGGGGCCGGCGCGGTCGGCGTCGAATTCGCCTCGATTTTTCAGTCGTTCGGCACCACGGTCACAATTCTCGAGATGCTCCCGCGGATGGTGCCTCTCGAGGACGAAGAGATTTCCGCCGAACTCGAGAAGGCTTTCCGCAAACGCGGCATCCAGATCTTCACTCGAGGCCAAGGTCGAGTCGGTGCAGAAGAACGCGAGGGCGCCACGGTGGCCTTCCGCGACAAATCAGGCCAGGCGCAGACGCTTTCGGCCGAGCGCGTGCTCATGGCCGTCGGGCGCGGCCCGCTCACGAGCAATTTGGGTCTGGACAAGACGCGCGTGAAACTCGAGCGCGGATTCGTGCACGTCGGGCCGTTCATGGAGACGGACGAGCCGCAGTCTACGCCATCGGCGATATCGTCGCCGGCATGCCGCAACTGGCTCACGCCGCGTCGATGGAAGGCATCACTGCGTCGGAAAAATTACCGGCAAACCCGTGCCGCCGCTCGAGCGCAGGCGCATTCCCAACGCCACCTACTGCGAGCCGCAGATCGGCGTCCATCGGGCTGACCGAGCGGCAGGCGCGCGAGGCGGGCTACGACGTGAAGATCGGGAAATTTCCGTTCATCGGGCAACAGCAAGGCCACCATCCTCGACCACCACGAGGGTTTCATCAAGGTCGTGGCCGAGGACGACGCGCGGAACTTGCTCGGCGTGCACATCATCGGTCCGCTGGCCACGGAAATCGTCGCCGAGCCGGTCACGGCGCTGCAACTGGAAGCCACGGTCGACGACATGATGTTCATGGTGCACGCGCACCCGACGGTTTGGGAGGCCATGGGCGACGCCGTCGCGGCCGTGCGAGGATCTGTCGATAAACGCGTGATCTGGAGGTCGGAAGTTAGAAGCTGGAGGCTGGAAGGAGAGTCACGTAATGCAGGAAACGCCGCAGGAATACACCCAGCAGGAATGGCCAACCTCGGCGGACGGAAGCCCTTGAAGATCCAAGCGGAGACGCCGAGGAAACTCGGCCGGCTCATTCAGCGCGCCTCGCGCCGCGAAGCTGCGCAAAAGCCGGCGCCCGGGAAATGGTCTGCCGCGGAGATTGTCGCGCATCTGGCGGATTGCGAGTCATGGTGGGCTGGCGCATGCGCCAGATTCTGGGGGCTCCGGGGACCCGATCCAAGCGTTTCGATCAAGATGCTTGGGCGGCGGCGGGCACTATGAGAAGCGCGACGCGCGAAATCGCTCGACGCGTTTCGCGCGGCGCGGGAAGCGAATCTGGCTCTCCTGAAATCTCTTACGCCCGAGCAGTGGAAGCAACACGGGACTGCACGCCGAGCGCGGCGTCGAAACCATCGAACATATCGTGGCCCTGATGGCCGGGCACGACATCAACCACATCGCCCAGGTGGAGCGGATCGTCGCCTCGAAGAAAGTTAAGCGTTGAGCGTTTGGAGTTCAGAGTTTCCTGCATGAAGGAATTGCTCGTCGTTGATCTCGGGCTCATGGAATACGGCGCGGCGTGGGAGCTGCAGCGGCGCGCCGTCGCCGCGCGCAAGGCCGGGAGCCGTCCCCGATCTTCTGCTGCTCGTGCGAACATCCTCACGTAATCACCCTCGGCCGCAGCGGGAAAATCTCCGACCTGCGCGCTCCGGACCAAATGCTGCGGCAGATGGGCGTCTCGTTTTTTGAGACCAACCGCGGCGGCGACATCACCTACCACGGGCCGGGTCAACTGGTCGGCTATCCCATCTCAATCTCGACGAAATTCGCCGCGACGTGGCGTGGTACGTCCGCAGCCTCGAGGAGGCCGATGATTCGCGCCACGGCTGATTTTGGCATTGTCTCGAAACGCGTGGCGGGGTGGACCGGCGTGTGGGTGGAAGTGAGTGGGCGCGCGGACAAGAAGGAAGTTGAGGAGGGTAAGGAAGTTGAAGATGAAGAGAAGATCGGCGCCATCGGCGTGCACCTTAGCCGATGGGTCACCTCGCATGGATTTGCGTACAACGTTTCGACGGACCTGCGTTATTTTGATTTGATCGTGCCCTGCGGCATCGCCGGCAAGCGGGCCACGTCTCTGGAAAAACTGCTGGGCCGCCGCGTGGAGCTGAAGGAAGTTGCGCCGCGCATCGCGGCCCACCTCGGGGAAACAATCGGTTTGGCTCCGCGCGCGTGCGCCCGCGATGTGCTCGATTCGATGCTTCCAGCTCACCAGAGTAAGTTACTCGGAACGCATACATGACCAGCCTTGAGCGATTGGAGAATTGGTACTCCTCGCATTGCAACGGTGATTGGGAACATCGATATGGGATCAAGGTCGGTACGCTCGACAACCCAGGCTGGCGGGTTGTGATTGACCTGGCAGGAACAAAGGGCCAAAACAAGAGTCTCGATCGAATGAAGGTTGAGAGGACTGCGAGCGATTGGCTCCAGTGCTGGGTCGAGAACCACAAATTCAATGCCGCTGGTGGCCCAAAGAATCTGTCAGAAATAATCGATATTTTTTGCGAATGGTTCGACAAGTCAGCGTGATGCACCGCACGACGTAAGTCTTATAGGGATGTGATGAGTTCAAACTCACGCGCGAACAGCACCTCGAATTTCCATTATTGAGTTTCCGTCCGACCGGTCGGTCGTGGCTTACAGGACTCCCCACCTGCCAACGGGCACGGTTGTCGGCCCTGGGGAGCCCAAGCGCCGGGCACGGGCGCGAACCGCGAGCGCCTGAGGACTGTCCCTCGGGGGCAGTCAAGCTGAACTGCTAGGCCGGGCCCAAGCTGCCTGCGGCCCGCCGCCTTCGGTAGCTGTGTGTGAGAAGCGGGGCGGGGCTGAGCTTTTCCAACGCTCATACTCAGTCTTCTAGCGCCGGGCGGCTTATGGGGGGATGAGAACCTCTGGCTTCAGCAAGACCCTCCCGGTGTACATTCGCGGGTACAGCACAATCCAACCTGTAAAAGGAGATTATCGATAGATGATGGACGTGAATAGCCAAGTGGGAGAGACCGCAGGGAAGGTGTGGCACGCGCTTTCGAGCGCCGGGCCGCTGACGCTGGCCCAACTGAAGAAGAAGGTCAACGGGTCGGGCGAGCTTCTAAGCTTTGGGCTCGGGATGGCTGGCCCGCGAGGACAAAGTCGAGATAGTCCGGAGAAGGAGAGCTTTCGCGTGCGCTTGAAGCAAGGGTAAGGCAGGTCTCCCCGCCCGACCCGGCCTCATGAGGCAGGAATCCTTCGCGCCACCAAAGCCGAATCGCCTTCGCTGATAGGACAGACCGGAGCGCTCGCACGAACCGCCTACTCATCACTCGCCCTGCCGGAATTCGCCTTCCCTTAGTGCCAGGACTAATATTAAAAGAATTTTTATTGACAAGAAATTAAACTGTGGCTTAAGGTGATGGCTCACCCGTATTCGCAGGCGTCGCGCCTATGGTTTCGGGGTTGCGACGCCCGGCCCACCGGGACGCGAGCCTTAAGCTCACGCTCCCCCTCACCTCTTGATGTTTCGCTCTCGGGGAAGAGTCAAGGACGGCTTGCTCTGCCTGGCCAGCGCTGTGCGGATTCAGGATGAGATCAATGCCGCCGGCGAGCTCGAACGCGAAGGTCAGCAAGAGGAGGGCAATCAAGTTCCTGAGCTGTCGCGGACAGCAGATCGCGCCGTGGCAGGTGACCGGAGAAGATGGATCGAGGGTGTCCCTGCGCGTGTATAGAAGATGCCGATCACAGCCAACACGGTGGCCGGGTACCCGACGTCGTTCCCCGGTACGAGACCGAACAGCGAGACCGCCAGCGCATTAGTGAACGCCAGGATCGAGGCGGCCGCGCGGACCTGCTGGATGACGACCGGGCGATCAGATGGGTTGTGGCGGGCAGCGACGGATACGGCGACGAACAAGAGGCCGGTAAGCGCGGCCGCGCAGTCAGCGATCGCCGGGAACAGATCCCGGTAGGTCCCGGCTAGCACTGGTACCCACATCGCGAAACTCCTCGCGGTGGGCATAGGATGATCAGGTCCGCACGGCCGGTCACGTGCGTGGGTACCTGCGGCGGTCACCCGGTTGCCGGGCAGCAGCTAGGCCTAGATCGAGCTGCGCTGGCCGGATGGCTGTCATGTCTATGTTCTCCGCTTCACTAGTCGCTGAGCTTGACCGTGCACCTGGCTCCGGCACGTTGGCCGTAGCGGGCCCG
>CAVPNO010000090.1:0-201842 GCA_963706455.1 uncultured Acidobacteriota bacterium
TATCGGGTGTTGGTACTTCTGGATTGGCAAAAAGGAGGATGCGCGTAAGCTTTGGCTTACGAGGCTTCTTTCGAGGGTTTGACCTTCTCGATCATTTTTATCAATTCGGCAAGCGATGACGCTTGCATCTTCTCCATCGCTCGGCTGCGTTGAACCTTTACGGTGCTTTCCGCGGTTCCGAGTTCAGCAGCTATTTGTTTGTTGAGCATTCCCGCAATGACCATGGAAACAACCTCCTGCTCGCGAGAAGTCAAAGAGTTGAAGCGGGGCCTGGAAGCTCCTCCACGTCCTTGTCCTGTTCGCGCCTGGCACGGTCCCGATCGAGTGCGACGCGAACAGCGTCCAGAAGATCCTGGTCACGGAATGGTTTGGTAAGAAACTCGACCGCCCCGGCTTTCATCGCACGAACGCTCATCGGAATGTCGCCGTGCCCGGTGAGAAAGACTATCGGGATGCAGATATTTCTCGTCGCAAGCTCGCGTTGGAAATCGAGTCCACTCAATCCCGGTAGCCTCACGTCCAGCACAAGACAGCTGGGAACATCAGGCGGCTTTTTGTGCAGGAAACTATCAGCTGAATCAAAGGTTTCGGCCTGCAGGCCCACCGTGCTTAAGAGGAACTTGAGCGAAGAACGTACCGATGGATCATCGTCTATAACAAAGATCACTGGTGCCCCACTCATGAAGGATTCTCGCCGGCCGCTGGCAATGTGAAGGAAAACACGGCACCGTGGGGAGAGTTGGCGGTGGCCCACAGTCGTCCGCCATGATTTTCAATGAGTGAGCGACTAATGGGCAAGCCCATACCCATACCATTTGCCTTTGTTGTAAAGAAAGGAGTGAATAAACGATCTGCCTCCGGACCGAGGCCCGTGCCCGAGTCGCGTACCGCAACCAACACATTGCCAGATTCGTCGACCCGGGACTCCACACAGAGTGTCGCGAGGTTGAACGGTCACCCCCAGTCATGGCCTCTATACCGTTTATGATCAAGTTCAGCAGAACCTGCTGCAACTGAACGCGATCGGCCCGCACGAGCGGTAGTGTCCTTGCCAATTGGCAGTCGACTGAGACTTGATTCTTGTGAAGCTCATGGCCAGCTAGAGCCAGCACCTCCTGAATGACCTCGTTTATATCCAGTTGACCCTTTTCTGCAGGTGCCTTCTTTATGAATGCGCGAATCCGAGCTATGACAGCACTCGCACGAGTGCCATCGGCAACGATTTCTTCGAGAACTCGCCGGAGAACTTCAGGGTCGAGATTACGATTGGCGAGCAGTCTCAGGCATGCACTGCCATTATTGGTAACGGCAGTTAAGGGTTGATTGACTTCATGGGCGATGGATGCCGCCAATTCGCCCATCGTCGTCAGCCTGGAAACACGCGCAAGTTCCGCCTGGGTCATCTGCAAAGCTTGTTGAGCCTCTTTCCAATCATGCAGATCCACGACGGTTCCGAACCACTTGATAATTCGACCGCTTTCATCTCGCAGCGGTAGAGCCCTCGAAATGCACCAACGATAGGCGCGGTCCGCTGCTCTCAGGCAGCGAAATTCGTGCTGAAATGGCTGGCCGCTTGAAACTGCTGCCGACCATGCCATTGCCATTTTGTCAACGTCGTCTTGATGAACGGTCTTCATCCAGCCAGCGCCTCGCACCTGTTCCGCAGATAATCCCGTATAGTCCAGTACGCGCTGGTTACAATAGTCAATCGCTCCGTCTGGTTCGGCGCTCCAAAGCATCTGCGGAATGGTCTCCGTCAGTTCACGGAGGGTGCGCTCGCTCGCCCGCAACTTCTCCTCCGCGTGTTTTCTCACACTGATATCGCGGATAAAGCCGGTGAATACCTTATGACCATCTCTGGTCAGTTCACCAAACGAGACTTCCACCGGGAATTCTTCGCCATTCTTCCGCAATGCAGTGAGTTCCGTGCCGTGCCAGTTTAGGTGCCGCTGGCCAGTAGCCAGGTAGCGCCTGAAACCAGTCTCGTGCATCTCGCGCATGAACTCCGGCATTAACACAGTCAGTGGCTTCCCGATCAATTCCGTCGGATCGTAACCAAAGATTCTCATAGTGGAGGGATTCGCAAATCGAATTGCGCCAGTCTCATCCATGCTGACTACGGCGTCACTTGCCGTTTCTACCACCAGGCGATGGCTCTCTTCGATGTAGTGGCGGGCCGACACTTCACGCTTACGTTCAGTAATGTCCGTGACAATTCCGCCGATCCCATAGATCTCGCCATCTGCGTTGAACAGAGGGAACTTCTGCACAATACTCGTATGCTGCCCGTCTTTCTGGACTGTGGCCTGTTCAAACTCTATCGGCACCCCCGCTTCCAGCACCTGTCGATCACTGGCCTGAAAGAACGAAGCCTGTTCGGCCGGAAACAGTTCGTCGTCCGTCTTACCGTTGATGTTTTCTTCGGTGATGTGTCGAACCCGCTTGAACTCCCGGTTGGCGTAGAGATATCGACCCTCCCGATCCTTCAAGAAAATCATGTTGGGGCTGTTTTCAAAGAACGCCTGTAGCTGGATTTCGCTTTGTCGCTGCTTAGCCTCAGCCTGTTTGCGGTCGTTGATGTCCTCGCAAGCGATCAAGGTACGCAAGGATGAGTCGGCACCACTGTTTGGGGGAACCGCTAGAGCCTTCCTGATTAGGAACCAGTGGTATTGGCCATCGGCGCGCCGCATGCGCGCTTCAGTCGCGAATGGTTTTCCGGTTGGCAGACTCGCTTTCCACTCTTCCACGAAGCCTCGAACATCGTCAGGGTGGATGGCGGTCTGCCAGCCCGAACCGCTCAGTTGTTGCAATGAGCCGCCCGTATATTCCTGCCAAGCGCGGTTCGCAAACTCGACGGAACCATCGGGCAGGGCGCACACCACCATCGCAGGAATCGTTTCAATCAGCATTCGCAAGTCTAGCGGTTCGCTAGTCTGGGCAGCTGATTGTGTCTCAGCGGTCATATTTTGGAGGCGCTACGCCGCTATCGTTTTGTCCTCTGTCACGTAGTACGGATTGTGCCGCAACGCGCCACCGCAAACGGTCAAAGGGTGTGTTCCAAACCCACCGTCTAGAACAAGACGACCAGAGACTGTATTCACGTCATACATGCACACGATTACACACGGATAGCGAACCGCGAGAGCTGTGGCGCCGGTCTCAAGTTCAACGACCTCGTCCGCTCCCCTGCCCGGCAAGGCAGCCTGGCCCATCCCAAGATTGCCCAGGTACCTGATCGTCGTTGCCCCCTTGGCCACGGCATCAGAAAAAGCAGCGTCGATTTTCGCCAGTGTCTCCGATGCCGAGGATTCGCGGCGCAAAATGACGAGTCGTCCCTCATGAAGGATACGGTTAAGTTCACAGCCTCTCGTCCGCAGAATCTCTAAAACTCGTTGGTTCGCTTCGTTATGACCGAAAAGGACGCAATACTGGGATTGATCCGCGATCCCGAGTTCGAGAAAGCGAACTCCGCGCTCGAATTCGTCGTCAGTTCGCCAGAAATGGATGAGGTGGCTGCCGAGTGGGACTTCGTCGTCGGTAATGCCGAGTGCGATCTTGTCGAGTGAGACTTTCATGAAGTTCACCATGGAGGAGACTGTCGGTTCGGCGAAGCTGGACGTTGCGGTTCAGCTTTCAAATTTTCCTGGAAACCACCGCGCATTTATCTTAGAACGGGCGCACCGACAAGGCAATTCCGACTGCAGGTAATATCCCTGCCCTAAGACTGGCGCCACAAGATCTGAGGAGATCGCCCTGCAACAAATTCTGGGCGACTTCGTAGCCAGGGATCTGTATCCATTTTGCCAATTCAAGGAGTCGTTTGGGTAGGCAGAATCTGAGCGTTCCAAGCGGCTCGCGTCGGAATCGTTTGATTCAGCATTGAAAGTCGACTGTCCAACTGGAAAAGCACTCGTGCCGCCAAATCTCTGAGCTCTGACGGGCCGAGTGCCGGCAGGTCAAGTTGCGCGGAGTGAAGAAAGTGGACTGGCTGTTAGTCTTCAGTTGCGCCGCGCACAACCTGATCCGACTTCCCAAACTCGTAGCTCAACCACCCGGAAGGCTCAGGGAGCAGTGTGCCTGAACTATGGTTACGGGCATCGAGGATGGCATCCCCGATGTTCGCAAACCCCGATGAACACTGACCGAACAACCGATTCAAACGGCTTTCAACCGAGCTACAACGCAAATCCTCAATAACTCCGCACACAGAGCGACCATTTTCAACAAGTTCCTAGGATGAAAGTTGAGCAACCGAATCGTTAATGGTTGACAACTTATCCTCGGGAAGGAGTGTTCCTCGTTTCCATTTGCCAAAGCACACAAAAAGCAACACATCTTGGGAGTCAGTTTTTATTGCCAGGCTGTCTAGAAGGTTATGTGCTTCATACCGCTGAGATCGAGGAGTACGCGTTGCCCAACGTTCACAAGTCGTAGCAGTACATGCCCGCAAAGCGCACACCGCGCAACGAGGCCGGGACAATGTGAATACAAATGCGCCTCGGCAAATCGCCTCTTTGCGCCGCACTTAGCACACTGTCCTTCTGCGCTTGTGATATCCACTGCGAATATTCTGCTCAATTCACCTGCGGCAGCATTACCGTCAAGGTAGTTCAAAGATTCATTCATTTCCGTTCTCCTGTGGCGCCGAAGCGCTCCGTCCTGATCTTTTCGCGATCGTGGCCGGCAGCGATCAGGACTTCTGTAGCATGTTCAACGAATGAGGTCGGGCCGCAGACGTAGCTGGTTGGCCGAAGAGTCGAAGGCCATGTACCCGTCGCAATGAGTGGTGCGTCGATGCGTCCGGCGGGTCTCGGCCAATCCTTCGGAGTCGCTCGCGTGTACGCGTAAGTGATCACTACTGAGTCGCCTTGATTTGATAATGCCCGCAGTTCATCGCAGTAAAAAACCGTCTCTGGTTCCCTGACGGAATACAGCAATCGGAATGGTGCGCTGCTGCCGGCCGAACGACGCGAGCGAAGCATAGCCATAAGAGGAACGATGCCGGAGCCACCAGCTACCAATTGGATCGGCTCCGTCTGGTCGCTTCGCCACACGAACCATCCGCCAATCGGGCCCCGCAATTCTAGCTCATCGCCGACCATGACTTCCTGCGTCAGGTACGGTGAGACTTCGCCGTTCGGCAGTCGCTCGACTGTGATTTCAATGCGCCCATCCAAACTCGGAGCCGAGGCAATGGAGTAGGATCGAACCGCAGAATATCCATCAGCAGCCGTCAAGCGCACGTCCACGTGCTGACCGGCGACGTGGCCCGGCCAATCATGCGCCACAAGCGCGAGGGTCCGCGCGGTCGCTGTTTCGTCGTGCAGTCCGACAACGCTTGCGGTACGCCACGTCACTCTTCCGAGTACCGCTGTTCCTTCCATGGGTCACCATAGATGTGATAGCCGAGACTCTCCCAAAATCCCGGTTTGTCGTACGGCATCAAACTCAGTCCCTTCACCCATTTGGCGCTCTTCCACAGATAAAGATGAGGAACCAGAAGCCGCGCGGGGCCACCGTGTTCGGGCGCGAGGTCGGCACCGTCGTATTTGAACGCAATCCAGGCCTGCTTGTTCATGACATCTTTCAGGGGGAGGTTCGTCGTGTAATCGCCATACGAACGGAACATGGCGTAGGGCAAATCCGTCTTTAGATCTGCCAGTAGCACATCGAGCGAGACACCTTCCCACGAAGTGCCTAGTTTCGACCAGCGCGTTACGCAGTGCAAATCAGTGGTAATCGTTTCGCTGGGCAACTCACGAAATGACTTCCAGTCCCATCGCTTCAAGACATTGCTGCCATCATCGATGGTGAATTCCCAGCGATCAAGGGCTATTTGTGGTGTTGGTCCCGCAGACAAGACAGGAAAATCAGTGGTGAGATATTGACCGGGCGGGAGTTTTGCGCCTGCTGCGCTGCGTCGACCGGAAAAGCCTCGCGAGATGATAGCCATTATGCACTCCTCCTTAGTGACTAACGTAGTGCCGTATTGGTGCTGCGTCACCAATCAGTCGAACACATGCAATTGAGCTTCCAATGAATGTCGTCCTCAGAAGGTCTCGAACAATACAAAGTTGCAACTGCAGAAAACAGTAGGCCACGGACTGATTGAAAAAGTAGGCGCGTCTTTCGGCTCGGCTGGGCCCACCGACGCGCGGTGCTTGAGCACGTCGATGCTCAAGCACCACTCGCGAAGGTATGGAAAGTATACGGCGTGGGCGTTGGGCAATCCCCGAGTCCTCACGGACGAACGCGGATGATCGTCTTTCCCTTGATTCGCTCGGTCCGGTTGAAGGCGGCAACGGCATCGTCAAGGGCAGCCACGTTGCCGATGTTTGTCCGCAGCCGACCACGCCGGAGCCGGTGGACGAGCTCATTCAATTGAGCGCGATCGGGTACGACGACGAAATCGATAGTAAGGCCGCCAGCGGGCCGCGCCTCGGTCGGGCCGGTGACGGTCACTAGCGTTCCTCCGGCGCGAATCACGCCCGCAGACCGCTTCGCGATGTCGCCGCCGAGGACATCGAAAACCAGATCGACCCCGCCGACATCTTCCAGGGCGTCCTTATCGAGGTCGACGAACTCCTGTGCGCCGAAGTCGAGAGCCGTCTGACGGCCGGCAGCGCGCCCGGTGCCGATGACGTACGCGCCGGCCTCACGTGCGAGCTGGGCCGCCATCGAACCGACTACGCCGGCCGCACCGTGCACGAGGACGCTCTGCCCCGCATGAAGGCGGCCGTGCTCGAACAGCCCCTGCCACGCGGTCAGGCCCGGCATCACGAGGGCCGCGCCCACCGTGAAGTCAACGTCGCCCGGCAGCGGTGTGAGGTTGCGTGCCTCGACGGCTACATACTCCGCCAGCGTGCCGTCGCGATACCAGTCCGTGAGGCCGAACACCCGCTGTCCAATCGACAGCCCCGTCGTGCCATAGCTGAGAGCGGTGACCACTCCGGCCAGTTCGTGGCCGGGGATCGAAGGCGTCCGGTCACGGCCGACGCGATCGGTCCAGGTCGAGGGCCACGTCAGCTCATCCCCGGTGAATCCCGACGCATGAATCTGAACAACGACGTCGTTTATCGCCGCCTGCGGCTCGGGCCGCTCCACCAGCTTCACCCCGGCCGTTCCCGCAGCCTGATCCGTCACCACGATCGCCTTCATCGGTCACCTCCCTGTGTCGAGTTCTTGGCTGTAAGGTAGCCGCTCCATCCTTTGTTGCCGTGCCATGTCAGTTTCATAGGAATTGTCTCCTCGGTAATTTGTCTCTCATGTCAAACGTCTCTGCGGGAGCCGCGACTGAACAGAGAACCGGCATCACTCGAAAGTATTTTTTTTCGTGAAGCCGACGCCCTCAAACAGGGACGCGCTACCGGTTGCCTCTGGTTATGTTAGGATCTGCATCCTTTTTCAGAAACCGCGGAAATCATAGGGGTCAACCTCTATTTTTCTACAGCTCTGATCGCCGCGTCCCAAGGGGAATTTGCGCACTGTCGATCGGGTGCGTCACAATATTGCAGAATTCGTTGAAGCAGTACCTTTTGCGGCGCGCTAACTTCGACATCCCGCTCTTTTACCGTATTCCGGACAAACGTTAGTTGGTTGGCAACACCACACGAGCAAGCGGATGTGGCCGCAATCATCAAATGGTTGATGATCAGTTCGATAACCTCGTCCTTCGATGCAATGGCCTCACGAAGTAACTGGTTCTTATAGAGCAATTCTCCAATAAGAACTAAGAGGCTCTCATCAGCGTCGTCTTCGTTCATGGTCGTCCACTCCTTTCCGTCCAGCGGAGGCGCTTTTACCCGACGGCTCGACGCCGGATTGGCTTCAGCTTCCACGATTTTGCTCGAAAAGTTCTTTCGCGGCGACATCGCATCCCACAGTCCAAATACCGTAGTTCTATCTAGGTGCATAGTGCGCCGGAGTGGACCGGTCATGGGCTGGTGATGGGGGCGGTACCAACGAGGATGCGAATACGGTCGCCCGCGTCGGGTTTCTCATAAGCCCTGTGTATCCTGAAATGCATTGATTTCTCCCGGTTGCCTATCCGACCCGCGCCAGTTCAGCACCTTTTGCGCTGATAACATCCATCAATTCGATCCAGGACTTAACGAACGATTTTGCGCCATCGTTTTGAAGCTCGAGGCCCAATGCATCGATGTCTATTCCCGCTTCTGAGAACCGCCGCAGGACGTCTTCGACATCGGGCTGATCCGGTGACATCGCAGGATCTACTTCGCCATGATCCCCGAAAGCAATGAGCGTTGCTTCGGGCATGGTGCTCACAGTAAGCGGCGCCGTCAGTGCCCTTACGTAGTACGTATCCGGCAGCCCCGGATCCTTTGTCCCAGTGCTTGCCCATAGAAGTCGCTGGGTGTGGGCGCCAAAGTTGTAGGCACGTTGCCAGCGCGGCGAGCGCAGCAGCGCCTGGTAACTCCGATATACTTTGCCGGCAACCGCTATTCCAAGCTGTCCCCTGAGATGCTCCGGTACCTTGTTCGCGACGGCCACGTCCCAACGGCTAATGAACACCGAGGCCACCGACTCGACAACCGGCTTGAGACCTGCAGCGATTCGCCGCTCAATTCCGCGGAGGTATGCTTCGGCCGCAGCAACATATTGATCGGACGAGAAGAGTAGGGTCACATTGATGGGCACCCCCGCAAAGATCGCCTCTTCGATTGCCGGAAGGCCTTCGACAGTGCCGGGAATCTTGATGAAGACATTCGGTCGCGCTGCGCGGGCGAAGAGATCCTTCGCCGCGGCGAGGGTCTTTGTCATGTCATAGGCGAAAGAAGGTGGAACCTCCAAGGATACCCAACCATCGACACCATTTGTGCGATCGTAAGCGGGTCGAAAAAGATCCGCTGCTCGCGTTATGTCTTTCAAAGCGAGATCGAAGAATACCGCCTCCCCACTTTTACCGCGACGCGAGCCATCAAGAATCGCCGAGTCATACGCAGCGCTATTCTTCACAGCGTGGTCGAAGATCGTCGGGTTAGACGTCAGTCCCGTAATCGAAAGATCATCGATGTAGTGTTCGAGTGTGCCATTGTTCAGCAGGTCACGAGTTATATTGTCGAGCCAGAGGCTCTGGCCGAGATCCCTTAGCAGTGCTGTCGCCTTCATCGCTTCACCATTCCCTGTAAACCGTTGTCGTAGCTGTTTAGGTAGCCCGCATCCGTTCGAAATCGCGGTCGGAGTGCTAGCCAGAAGTCCTACGCTGTGAGGATCCCTCATCACACCTGATAGCGCGACATCGCTGCTGGTAGTAGTTATCCTGCATTTTTCTACAGGGACCGGAATGACCGTCGCGCATAGGAGTGTCCGGATTGGGTGAGATTATCCGAAGCTGCTCCGAAGGATGGCGGTAGCCCGCATCACTGAGGTCTGTCGGCATCTTGCCTAGCAGGGAAGGCCAAGAGGAATCCGAAATGCAAAGGCTGTAGAATTTACTCACCCAGGGCTTCGTACCTAGATGGAAGTTCGAATGTCACTGGAGTTGTGAGTTGAATGTCGACTGAGGAGCGCGGAAAGTACGAGACAAGTAGCTCGAATGCCTATGCTCGAACAGACCTCACCCACCCTCACGGAACTACATGGAACCTCACCCATTGGCCGCTGCAAGTTATTCTAAACACAGCAATCAGGGAACTTACCCGAACGTGGTAGCGGACTCAAAATCCGTCGAAGGCAACTTCATGGGGGTTCAACTCCCCCTCCCGGCACCAGCTAAACTATTTATTTTAAAGGGATTACAGCGACGTCCGGTCGCCTCTAGCGTCCGATGACCCGCCGTTCGGGTACAAATATGGGTACAGTGCGCATCTCTTTTATTTTGATACGTTTGGACGGCTTCCGCGTCTTCGGCGGCTCCGCTCAATTGTCCCTCGCTAACCTTATATATGCCTGATTAGGGAGTGCGCGGCGGATAATCAGTCCGCGTAAGAGAAGCCTCTCACTATCTGAGAGTTGGGCGCAGTTTTTCACTGCAGTGTGCCTATTGGCAGATAGAGAAGAGGAACAGCAATGAACCCCTACCCTCCAGGCTATTGTGGCTACAGTAACGTTGCGCTCGCCCTAGATGAGTGACTCGACCTGTTCTCGCCAATCAGCGCGCCGATAAGGAAGACAAGCCTCGCTGAGGGGTGAGTGTACCGGGACATGCGCTACGCTGTGGACCTGAGACATCCGTCACGAGCCCCTTGCCGGGCAAGGGGTCTCCCCAATCTTCCGGACTGCGCTCGCGCAGAACAGATCTCGACAACTAACGGATAATGCGTCGGCGTTGGACATCGTGCTTTCGACGGCCCATCGTGCGGCACTCGACTCGGTGAGCGCGTCAGTTGATCGATACTTCACCCTGCGCTTCTATGCGCCTGGACCAAGATGGATCTAAATGGCTGAATCCGATTGATTTTTGGCATTCGTTGCCCTTTCAGGTTCGTAATAATCAGACTTCAGAACCAAACGCGAGTTCAAGCTATGTCGAGTCGCCCACGCGTCATCGCGTTCTTAGTTGCTTCGCCGTTCGAGCTTCTCGATTTGGCTGGGCCAGCTTCTGTATTTTCGTACCCTAAGGTGAATGCAAAACCCCACTACGTTCTAAAGATTCTTTCGACGAACAGTGACACAGAGGTACAGAGCACTGCGGGACTGGCGATTAGCAATTCTGTCCATTTCTCCAAATACAACGGGCCGATCGACACCCTGATCGCCATCGGAGGAGAAGGCTCTCTTAGAAGGCAGGCGGACGATGTCATTCGCTGGATACGCAAACGGGCGTCGTACGCCCATCGCATTGCCTCTGTTTGCACTGGAGCTTTCATGCTTGCCCCGACGGGAGTGCTTGATGGAAGGCGTGTGACGACACACTGGCGCTATCTTGATTTGTTGGCCGAAAGTCACAAGCAGTTGCTGATCGAACGCGATCCGATCTTCATCAAGGACGGCAAGGTCTACACGACGGCTGGGGTCAGCGCAGGAATCGATCTTGCACTGTATCTCGTCGAGGAAGACCTCGGACAAACGGTGGCAGCATCTGTAGCTCGTGAAATGGTCCTGTTCTTGAGGCGACCTGGTAGCCAACCGCAATTCAGCACGTTGCTTGCTCAGCAAGCGGACGTGACTGGCACCCGGCTTCGCGATCTTCCGTCGTGGGCAAAATCACGTCTCGGGCAAAAGCTCGATGTGAGTACCCTAGCGAAAGCCGTCGCGATGACACCGCGAACCTTTGCCCGGCAGTTTGAACAACACTTTCGTACGACTCCTGCACGTTGGGTACAATCACTTCGGGTGGAGGCCGCTCAACACCTTATTGAAGCCCGCGAACTGCCTGTGAAAGCGATCGCGCGGAGCGTTGGATTTCGAGATGAACAATCGATGCGTCGAGCGTTTCTCCAGCAGCTCGCAATTACTCCGAAACAATATCGGGAACGCTTTGGAGTTCAAGAGGCCAGACGCTCTCAGTCGATCGCGCCCATTGGATGACCTCTCATTCTAAAATCTCGCCGGGCGGCAAACCGATGATACGAGACATCTCATACGCTCAGCCCTACGACTGGCAGTCGATGCTCGCATTTTTTCGTGCTCATCACCTTCCGCATCTGGAGTCAGTAGATAGCTCGGGGTACGAGCGTATCGCGCACACGCGCGCTGGACTGGGCTGGTTTCGTGTTGAACACCACGATAGCCGTCACGCCATTCGTCTTTCTGTTTGGAACGCTACTGAAGAGGACGTCGTCGAAATCTCTACGACGGTGGAGGATATGTTCGATCTCAGAGCACAACCTGACATTCTCGATAAAGCGATGAGCAGCGACTCTTATTTGTTTAAGCTATGGACCCAGTACCCAGGACTTCGTGTCGGTCGCGCTTGGAATGGCGTTGAATCGATGTTTACTACGGTTCTCGGGCAATTGGTCTCAGTGAGCTTCGGTCGAACTTTGATTAACGAGTTGATGAGAGCCGCTGGATCGAAAGTCCGTCATCCGAAAACATCCGACGTGATTTATCTGTTTCCGACCGCAGAGCAGATCATTGACGCAGACTTGTCGCGTGTTCGTACTTCGCAAGGTCGCAGGACGACTATCCACGCCTTGGCGACGCTCGTTAGAAACAGTTCGATCGATTGGAGCAAATCGGAATCAACGAGTGAGCGAAAAAAGGCTCTTCTTGCCATTCCCGGGGTGGGCAGTTGGACGGCAGAGTATATAGCGATGAGGGCTTTCCACGACAATGACGCATTCCCTGCGACCGACTATGGATTAAAGCAGGTGTTAAGACAACATCCCGAGGTCGAGGTCAAACGAGTTCGTCCTTGGCGCGCATATGCAGCATCTGCCCTCTGGAGGAGCTTCGCCGAAGGAAAAGGTATCAGTAATCTCCATACACTTCCCAAGGCTTGAACAAATGCTCGAACTTGTCCATATTTACTCGTTTTCCCTCGAATTCCACGCGTTCCAGCTTTAGCCGCGAGCGCTGTTCGCGAGCTGCATCGCCGCGCAGTTTGATCTCGCCGCCGGCACCCAGAATTCGATGCCACGGCAATTGGTCTACCGGGTCCATCCGAAGAAGCTTGGCGACGGCTCTATGATATCGGGGGTAGCCTGCAGCGGCAGCGATGCTGCCGTAGGTGCTGACCTTGCCGACTGGAATTGACAAGATCATCCTTCGAAATGCTATATCGCGCTCCTCATTTGGTCGAAGCGCATCACGAAGTAAACCTCGTTTCGTCCGTTCGATTGAAAGCTGTTCGAATACAACCCTTCGCGGTGGCGTTCGGCGTTTCGATTTGGACTGAGCACTCATGTATTTGTTAGATAACGAGGTGGCCGATTAGGTCGCAGTTGAACTCGATTCCTGAAGAACGCGTTAGCGATTCAAGGTAGACGGACATGAAACTCAGTGACGTTTGGCACGAAATTTGTTTTCCAGCAGTCGCTGCGCATGGGACCGATCGAGACCTTGCTTGTAGCAAGGTCTCGTCGGCCAATACCATTTGATATCCGGTAGCGGCTGTCTTGTTGGCGAGATTTCTTGGCCCTTAGTGTGGTTCATTGGAGCTCTTCTCCGTCAGAATCGCCAGTCGACATCCAATCTCACTTGAAGAGCGATTGGCAGAATATGCATGCTTTTTGGCATATCCTGCCGCATTGCGCTGTCATCTATCGCTTAGTACGTAAGAGTGGTTCATCAGGGAGGACGCGATGAAAGCCGAGGTTCAAAGTGTTGCAACGTTGAAAGAACTTTCCCATGACCGAGTGCAGGAAGGTTTCGAAGAATTAGAAAAATACCTCCGTTCTACGCCTCGGTGCGTCGCCAGTCGGCACGCAGAACGAGCCACGGAAGTGTCTCTTGCTTCCACGGAGGATCTGCTATATGACGGTTTCGACCAGTTGGAAAGAAACTTGAAGGCAGCTCGGCTTGATGCGACCACGGGTTGCTAAAGAGCACCTACACTCGCCACGCGAAGCGAAAACTCTTTAGAAGGTTTGGCAAATCAGACGGAGCGGCATGAGTTTGTCATACAAAATCGTTGCGTCTCCCATCGGACCGTTGAAACTGGTCGCCAGCGATACTGGACTGGTGGCTATTCTTTGGGAGAACGACAGTCCACGGCGTGTTCGTCTTTCAGAACTAGTAGAACGTCCTGATCATGCCATCTTGACTTCGTACCGAGAATGAGCTAGACGAATACTTCGCCGGCAAGCGAGATGCATTCACAGTGCCTCTCGATATGAGAGGTACGCAATTCCAAAAGCAAGTATGGGAAGCACTCCTAGGAATTCCATTTGGAGAGACTCGCACCTACGGTCAGCTTGCTAATCAACTCGGAAACCCGAAAGCAACACGAGCGGTGGGTGCAGCGAACGGCCGAAATCCTTTAGCAATCCTCGTACCCTGCCATCGCGTCATCGGTTTTTCCGGAAAGCTCACCGGGTTCGCAGGTGGGCTAGATGCTAAGGCTCATCTTCTTCGGCTTGAGGGTCGCCACGAAATGCTGTTCTCGTGAAGACGAACCGTTCGAAGCACTCAGAATAAAAGACTGTTGCGGATTCTGAGACAGTCGGAAGGACCCTCGGCGATCTCAAGTTGGCAGGATTTGCCCTGTTTCTGTCAGGACAGGTTTCGCCCTCCGAACATCAAAAGCCTGTTTCGCATGGAGGCCAAGATGGATCGACGTTTACTTGTACTTGCGCTCGGGATGTTTGCTCTCGGCACTGACAGTTTTGTGGTAGCAGGCGTGCTTCCAGAGATATCGCACCACTTCCACATCAGTATCGGCGCTGCTGGACAGATGACAACTGCATATGCGATCACCTACGCCCTTATGGCGCCGCTGCTTGCTGCGGTGGCAGCGCACGTTCCACGGAAAGGCATGTTGCTGACTGGCCTCGGCATTTTCGTGATCGCTAACCTGGTTACGGCCGCGTCGCCGAATTTTGCCCTCGCTATCGCGAGCCGAATCTTGGCTGGCATAGGCGCCGCAATGTTTGCGCCGACCGCCACAGGTGCCGCTGCTACCTTGGTTCCACCCGAACGGCGTGGTTATGCGCTGTCGATCGTGATTGCAGGGCTGACCGCATCTACAGCCCTTGGCTCACCTATTGGTGCTGTTATCGGCGGACTGGGCGACTGGCGGTGGACGATGGTATTCGTGTCTGCTCTTGCCGCAGCATCATTGGTGGGTGTTGCCCTTATGCTGGCTCAAGTTCCACTTCCTCCCAAGATTTCCCTCTTCCAGCGCATAAAGCCTGTGGGAGACCCAAGGGTGGCGTTGACGCTTCTCACTACTTGGCTCTATCAAAGCGGCCAGTTTGTCGCTTACACGTACTTTACGGTTGTCTTCGATAGAGCTATTGGCCACAACACTGTCTTAGTCGGACTACTCCTCGTTGCGTTTGGGCTTAGTGGAACAGTCGCAAACCTATTCGTCGGACGGTTGGCCGATTCGATGGGCAATCGTAGGCTAATCTTCGGAATGCTCATTATGCTGGCAATCGTTCTTGCGTCTCTCTCCTGGGCGAGCGCGACTTTGTGGACAGCCATCCCTGCTTTGATCCTCTGGGGCGCTTGCGGCTGGGGTCTTCTAGCGCCGCAGCAGCATCGGCTAGTTGCGATAGCTCCCCAGACGGCCCCCGTTGTACTCGGATTGAACACTTCATGCACATACTTCGGGGTTACAACCGCTGGCGTAATTGGGGCGCTCGCCATCAATGTTCTTGGACCTCATCATCTTGGGTATCTAGGTGCGGTCTTCGTAGTTGTTGCATTGGGCGTCGCAGAACTTGCTACCTGGCGAATCAACGTATCGGACACAATTCTCCGTGCTGAAGGGCTGGCTAAGGCCTGATCCACCTATATTGCAAACTAAAACATCACGTCGCCGCCGGTTCTCCCTGAAAATCGGATCTAAGATCGCTCGCCATGAAGGCACCAAACTGTTCTCGGTATTCACGGGGTGTCATTGACAGTTGTTGCACAAAGGCACGACGCAGGGATTGCTCGTCACGAAAGCCTGTAAGCCTTGCGATGGCCTTGACGGGCAATGCTTGCGCTTCGAGATGTCCACATGCTGCCTCTACGCGTAGTGACTGCAGCCAACGAGCCGGTGTTGTACGAAAATGCAACTCGAACTGACGAGCGAAGGTGCGGGGCGTCATTGCGACGACTTTGGCTAACGAGTGAACGTCAAGCCTCTGATTGAGACGAGCCATGGCCCAAGCTGGAAGGTCCCGCATGGGCGTCCCGCTAACGTCGGCCTGCTGACTGAGAATAGTGCTGTACTGTGCTTCGCTACCGGGGCGACGCATGTATAACACCAACTCACGGGCGATAGAAGTAGCAACTTCGTGCCCGAGATCTTCTTCGACGAACCCGAGTGCCAGATCAATCCCTGCAGTCACGCCCGCAGTCGTGTAAACATTCCCGTCCTTGATATAAATAGGGTCTTTCTCGACCCGAAGATGTGGATAAAGCTTTGTGAGCTTGTCGACATGATGCCAATGGGTCGTTATTCGCTTTCCATCCAGAACTCCTGTGGGTGCGAGCATGAACGTTCCAGTACACACAGAGGCTATTCGGCGGACGCGAGCTGCACGCTTGCGTATCCAACGGAACAGATCTGGCGATAATTGGCCGAGTGCCCCTTCTCCGCTAATGGCTATAAGCGTGTCGATCGGACCGTTGTATTCGGAAAACAATACTCCGTTGCTCACAGAGATGCCGGCCATGCCCTGAACCTCGGGCTCGGAACTTGTCGATAAAATCTTCAGCGCGTATGACGGCTTCCCCTCAACTACGGGGTAGGAGAACACCGAGGCGATCCCTATCAAGTTAAGAAGATCGACTGGTGGAGCAACGATAAAAGCGATGACTCGCGGGCGACTAGGCATGGCATGATCTCGAACGAACAGAATTGCATTTTGCCACGTATTGTCATCAGTTCGCTACCACCCCGTTTCACCTGTCGTGCGACCGCGGCTTACGGCCCGATTCGCTCGACATCACGGCTTGAAGAATGCGGCTAGCACCGTGGCACAAAATGATTGGTTATTGGCAGCATTTGCAACCTCCAATCGGCGAATATAAGTCCGAGAGAATTTGACGTGTATCGAATTCCCTCGCAGTATTGGCGAGCCGCATTGAAGCTCGAAGGGAGGGGAAGATGGATAGGGCGATCTGTGATTCCAACTGGTTAGATGACAGCATAAATGAGAGCGCTGCGTCGGGAGATCTTGTGCAATTAGCTCAGGCCGGCTCCCACGATGCCTTTGAAGAGTTGCAAACAACGTACTCACAGCGGTTATTCAAACAGATCATCGCGATCACAAGACATCACGAAGACGCAGAGGACGCCCTGCAGGACGCGCTATATAAAGCCTACGTGGCATTGCCCCAATTTGAGCGTCGATGCCACATCTACACCTGGATGAGCAGAATCGCTATCAACTGCGCCCTAATGAAAGTCCGGAAGCGGAAGGTTCTTCGCGAATATTCATTGAGCGACCAAAGCCATACGGATGACCCGGAGCCTATCAAGGAGATCCCGGACCATAAGTGGTCTCCGGAAGAGATCTGCAGAGCCGAAGAATGGCTCCGGCATATTGCCACGGCTTCCCAAACGCTCGATCCAGTGTCGAGACATGCCCTTATGCTACGGGTAAACAACGACTACACGTTAGAGGAAATCGCTGACGCCCTGAACGTTTCAGTATGTGCGGCAAAAGCGAGGTTGTACCGTGCCCGACATCGCCTTAGAGTATTTTTTCCCGACCCCGATGAACGTCGTCCACAACAATCACCTCTTGCGTTTAGTTCATCTCGACCGAGCTCGCAATGAAGTGCTACGCGTCTTAACATAATTCAGCTGAGGGCCCGGACAGGGCGCCGAATCAGTTCGCCTCCACAATTCGGACATCGGCTCTTTAGGACATCAACCGTGCATTTTCGACAAAACGTGCATTCGAAGGAGCAGATCATCGCATCTAGCGAATCCTGTGGCAGCTCTGCGCCGCAACGTTCGCAATTGCATTTCATCTCTAACATAGCCCGACCCATTCCTTAGTGCTGTACAGCCGGCGGCACCCGCCTCGTAGCGGTAGAGATCTTCCGCAGTGCCTGCCCCTCAGATTCAAGCATCCGGAGATATCTCCAATATGCTCTCAGACTGTTTGGAACCGTGCGATAGTACACTCCTTGGCCCTCCCTTCGCGATTCAATCAAACCGGACTCTGACAGTACCTTTAGGTGATGGGAGACGGTTGAGGCGCAGACTGAGGTGCCGAGGCAGATATCTTGGCACCGCATCTCATTCAGTTCGGCGATATGTTTGTAGATTAAGAAGCGGGTGTGATCGCAAAATGCTCTCGCGATCTGCACCGCACGCAATTCATCCATTGAGTTCATCAAAGCGTCTCGACCCTCGCATCCCGGCATAGTGTTTTAGTACGCTTGCGAATCTTTCGATGCCTGGGAAAGAGAAGAAGTCTCAGAGTCATCGTTATGGTATTGACGCCCACGCGACGCTAGCGAAAGCAATTCACGGTTGCATGTTGTCGTCCAACGAAGGGATGAACTGTCCTCTGGTCACGTTCGAAAGAGCCGCGTCAGTATTGGCGTTTATCGCTCCACATCATCATCGCGCTGACGGGTTCACTGCCGGATATATGCGCCTCATCAACCTGTGTAGATCGGCGATGGGCAAGTGTGGCCTGGCAGAATTTGCCTCTTTTTTGTCACAACGATGCTTTCCGATAGTCATCGAACAAACGCAACGAATTCAGATCATCAAGGAGTTTGACAATGTTTACGTTCACCCATCGCAACCCGGAGATGCAGATCGACAAGCCACATACCGCATTGGTCTTGGCCGACATCCAGAACGAATTTCTTCGAAGAGAAGACCGGGACGTATTACGAACTGATCGCGGACGCGCTCAAGAAACGTAATGTCAGTCGGGAATTTGGAGCAGCTCCTGAAGACTGCGCAGGAACTCGGCTACTACATCATCCATTCGCCACACTGGTACTACCCTACGGATCTCCAATGGAATGTCCCTCCCGGAGCCATCGCAGACTATCTCATTGGTATCGGTTTCTGTGGTCGTAAAGATCCGGTTGATCTCGAAGGCTTCCACGGCTCGCGGTCGGACTATTATGAGCCGTTCAAGAAATATCTGATGGACGGGCATACCTGCAACACGTCACCTCACAAGCATTTTGGCTGCGTAGCGAACGACGTGATCAAGCAATTGCACATGCGCAAGGTTCAGAAGGTAATCATGGCGGGCCCAGTCGCCAATATCTGTCTTGAATCCCACATGCGAGACATTATCGAGGCAGGTTTCGAAGTCGCGTTGGTTCGTGACGCTGTGGCGGCAGGCGTGAACGACGAAGGCGACGGCTACGAAGCGGCAATGGTTAACGCTCGCTTTATGGCGAACGCAATGTGGACCACTGAAGAGGCCGTAAAGCGTATGAAGGCAGCGGCTTCGGCATAGCGCCACTTTCAGCCGAGCCCTAATTTATAGGGCTTTGTTGCGTGCCGTCTATCAAACATTGGCAAGAAACCGCGGGCTCAACCGCCCGCGTGATCTTCCTTAGAGATTGGATGAAAAACAACCTGGAAACTAAAGAGGAAACTTTATATGAGCAAGACAATTCTTATCACTGGCACGTCTAACGGCTTCGGAAAAGACGCAGCTCTAACGCTTGCTGCAGCAGGGCATCAGGTATTCGCAACAATGCGCGATCTGAGCGGTCGCAATCGCGGAGCCGCCGATGATCTGCGTTCCAAAGGTATTGAGGCGTTAGAACTGGACGTTACCAACGACGTCAGTGTTGGCGCTGCGTTCAGCGAACTGTACAAGAAAACTGGTGGCAAGCTGGATGTCTTGATCAACAATGCAGGCTTGTTTGCTCAAGGGATTTCGGAAACATACACTCCCGAACAGGTCCGCGAAATGTTTGAGGTCAATGTCTTCGGGATTCAGCGTGTGACCCGAGCTGCTCTTCCTGATATGCGGAAGCAGCGATCCGGTCTGATTATCAATATCGGATCGATCCTCGGTCGCGTGACGATTCCATTCATCGGACTTTACGGTGCCTCTAAATTCGCGGTGGAAGCTCTTACTGAGAGCTACCGCTATGAGTTGTCCCAGCTGGGTGTCGACGTCGTACTCGTTCAACCTAGCGCATATCCGACTGGCCTATACTCGGCGACCCAACAGCCCGCTGATGCCGGTCGAGCTCGGGAATATGGAGAGATCGCCACACTTCCAGGTGCATTTGTCCAATTCTTGTCGGGGGTCTTCAGCAGTGCCGAGGCGCCCGACTCCCACGATGTGGCAAAAGAGCTGGTCAAGCTGGTCGAGACGCCTGCAGGTCAGCGTCCTGACCGTGTGATCGTTGGCGCAGGATATGGCGCTGACGCAGTTAACGTCGCCGTGCAACCCATTCAGGCCCAAATGATCTCTGGCATCGGCTTCGATGGACTGACGAAATTGAACGTTCAGTAGTTCAGTCGGAGTTTGAGTCTGTCTTCGTTCATCGACAAGCGAAGACGGGGAACAGGCTCACGCCAGACGCTCGAACCCATCGCAGCGTCCGAACATAGACCCCAGCAAGCCAACCCTTGGAGTGAGGAAATCAAATGAGTGAAGAGCGAAAAGTATTGGTCGTAACCGGATCGTCGCAGGGATTGGGCGCGGCGTTCGTAAAGTCTTATAGAGAGCGCGGATGGCGTGTTGTTGGAAATGCGCGTGAGATTAAGCCATCCGACGACGCCGACTACATCACGGTCCCCGGTGACATCGGCGACCCCATTATTGCCAGGAAAGTCGTTCAAACGGCGCTCGACCGCTTCGGTCGAGTCGACACTCTCATCAACAATGCAGGCATCTGGCGTCCAGGACCGATTGCGTCGATCTCTGAAGAGATGTATCGAAGAGTGATGGCGACCAACGTGGATGCCGTCTTCTTCGCAACTCAAGTCGCCGTGCCGGCCATGCAAAAGCAAGGCGGAGGCCACATCATCCAAGTCCTGACGAGCTTGGTTGAACATGCGCTTCAAGATGTGCCCGCTGTTCTCGCCTCTCTATCGAAAGGAGCCTGTGCTTCCGCGACTCGCGGACTTGCGATGGAACTAGCCAAAGACAACATCCGAGTAAATGCTGTATCGCTTGGCATCATCGATACACCGCTCCATGATCCTTCGTCTCTGGAGGGAAAGAAGTCGTTCGCCCCGCTAAACCGCTATGGGACGGTGGCCGACGTTGTGCGCGCCGTCAACTATCTCGAAGATTCAGATTTTGTCACTGGCGAAATCTCTTATATCGATGGCGGTCGTACGGCTGGTCACTGAGATCTCCGTTGCGGGGGCGGAAACCTCCCGCAGCGGATAACTCATTGCGCGCTTCAACTTGCCGCAACGGGACTGACAGTGAGTAGGGGACAAGCATGTCAATGAAATCGTCCTTACGGGAACACTGGCCCGAGTATCTGATAGAGATCGCACTGTTGGCGGTCTTTATGGTCTCGGTCGGGGTTCTCGTAACTGTGTTTGAGGCGCCCCGATCGCTTCTCTACTCGCTCATCCCGAACACAACCCTGCGCATTGTCCTGTTGGCAACGTCAATCAGCACGGTTTTGGGGCTTCTGATTCAATCTCCGTGGGGTAAGCGATCAGGCGCTCACATGAACCCTGCGATCACAATAGCTTTCCTCCGATTAGAGAAGATTCACCCTTGGGACGCACTGTTTTACGTCCTCGCACAAGCGATGGGTGGAACTCTCGGCATTGCTCTTGTCGCTTGGGCCATGGGGAGCCTGTTCACCGATCCGCCGGTCCAATATGCCGTCACGGTGCCAGGCCCAGCTGGTGAAATCGTCGCCTTCATGGCAGAGACGCTAATTTCGTTCCTTCTCATGGCAACGATCTTGATTTGTGTCTCCTCGCCTCGTCTGATCCGTTTCACGGCATTGGCTATTGGTGTTCTTGTGGATGTCTTAATCATCGTCGAGGCGCCATTGTCCGGAACAAGTATGAACCCGGCTCGAACACTTGCTTCCGCTGTGCCAGGGATGATGTGGCAGCATATCTGGGTGTACCTCGCTGGACCACCTTTGGGGATGTTTGTGGCGGCACAGCTGCATAAGCACAGTCTCAAAAATGCGGAGTATGGATGTGCGAAGCTCCTGCATCCGCCCAATGTTCGTTGCATTCATTGTGGATATCTATGCGACTGAAAGACTGACTTGTCCCAGATGCATCCCGGGTCCCTGCAGTGTTCCGCCGATCTCCCGTGAGACAGCCCAGGAACAGAATACTGTCCGCAAACTCGTTCCCGGCTACGCCGACGTTGTGGCAGGATTTGCCCCTTATATGTCAGATCGTCAGTTTTCGATGCGCGTCTATAAGTCGCTAGCACTTATTTAGAAAGTTCCGCGGCATTGGGAACCGACGTGTGACTGCGAGCGCGACATTCAAGAAAGGGCAGGTGAAAGCACATGACGACAAAAGCAGGAAATGTACCTAAAGAGAAATTAGCCGAGAAGATCGAAGTTTTTAGGAAGCTGCATGTTCCCGGAACGCCGCTCATCCTTTACAACATCTGGGACGCGGGCAGCGCACGGGCAGTTGCCAGGTCCGGAGCAAGAGCAATTGCAACTAGCAGTTGGGCTGTCGCAAAGGCTCATGGATTCGAAGATGGTGAGCAGATACCCTATGAGCTGGCACTCCAGAGCCTTCGCCAAGTCGTAGAAGCAGTGGATTTGCCAGTAAGCTTTGATCTCGAAAGCGCCTACGGCGAGAACCCGAAGGAAGTGGAGAAAAACTTCTCCCTTGCTATCAGTGCGGGAGCGGTGGGGTGCAACTTTGAGGACAGCGTGCCCGGTACCGGGACGATTCGGGATATAGCGACGCAGGTAGGCCGTATTCGCGGCGCACGCAGAGCTTCGGACGCAGCTGATGTTGAATTCTTCATCAACGCTAGATGTGACCTTTTCTTCCAAGGTCCATCCGTCAAGCACGATGAGGATTTGCTTGCTAAGGTTCTAGATCGCGCATCTGCATATGCAGAAGCCGGAGCGGACGGCCTCTTTGTGCCGGGGTTGACGACGATATCGCTCATCTCCCAACTCGTGAAGAGAAGCCAAATCCCAATAAACATCTTGGCTGATTCATCAACCTCGGTTCAAATGCTGGCCGATAACGGTGTATCCCGCGTGAGCTATGGAGCAGGCCCCTACATCGAGGCGCTTAATGCTTTGGAGCAGGCAGCTCGTGCGGCCACCAGATAGCCAAGGAATCATGGCGTGTGTCGCAACATTCAGATCGAGGACACCGCAATCAGTCCATTTACTCGGTCCGTCGGTGAGCACCACGGCGGAATCCGGGCTCCGAAACCTTCAAAGAACGACGCAAAACACCTCACGCGAGAGAGACTATGGAAAATACAATCACCGAGACAACGACGGGTTCCGCAAACGCGCAGAGTTCGGTCCACCCTAGCCCAAGGCTCTACGTGGGAGTCGCAACTCTGCTCGTATTAGTCTTAGCGGCTGCGATAGTCGGCCCGAAACTTTTTCACGAATCAGCTGTCAGTGCCGCGGCACCTCCCCCAACTGTTATCGTCAGCGAGCCTTTGCAACGAGAGGTTAACGGAAGGCTCCAGTTCTTGGGCCAGTTCTCGCCAGTAGATCAAGTCGAGTTGCGAGCACAAGTCGGTGGGATACTGACGTACATCGGATTCAAGGACGGCGCTGTGGTCCCGAAGGGCACCCTTCTATTCGTCATTGATCCGACTCCCTATCAGATCAAATTCGACGAAAGTACGGCTCAAGTGGCGAAAGCTCGTGCCCGGCTGGAGCTCGCAGCGACAGAGCTAGCACGTGCTCAAACACTGCAGAAGACGGATGCAGGTACCGTCGAGAACGTAGATCAAAAGTCCGCAGAGCAAAGATCTGCTCAAGCCGCGCTTGAAGAAGCAGAAGCCCTCGTTCGTGACGCGAAATTCGATCTCGATCGCACGCGCGTCTATGCTCCATTTTCTGGACGTATGGGTACACATCTTGTTTCTGTTGGCAATCTCGTGTCTGGCAATCGGGGTGGAGGCAGTTCGACGACACTTCTAGCGACTGTCGTTTCCGTCGATCCTATCTACCTAAACTTCGACATGAGCGAAGGCGACTATCTCAACTTCCAGCGCGAGCGGGCATCGCATAAGAGCGCCCTAGCCAACAAAGTTGATATCTCGCTGAGTGACGAAAGCCAATTCAAGCGCCAAGGCACGTTGAATTTTCTCGATAACACTCTTGATCGTTCGAGCGGAACCATACATGCGCGAGCGACCGTTCCGAACTCAGATCTTCTGCTGACGCCAGGATCGTTCGGTCGGGTTCGCGTGAACCTGCAGTCTTCAAACCAAGTCTTCCTCGTCCCGGACGCCGCTGTAAGAGCCGATCAGACAGACCGCATGGTTCTGGTTGTTGGACCGGACGGCGTAGCGAAGGAAAAGAAAGTCCAGACCGGAGGCCTTCGCTTTGGCCTGCGCGTTGTTTACTCCGGTCTCACGTCTTCGGATCGAGTTGTTATCGGGGGAACGCCCGTCGCCCCAGGAGCAAAGGTATCGAGTCAGGGCGGCACGATTGCTGCTAGCGCAGATGAAGGGAGCAACTAGGTCTAGCCATGAAACTTACTCATTTCTTCATCGAACACCCACGGTTCGCGATTGTTCTCAACATGTTCATCGTGCTGGCCGGACTGGCAACGATGTTGTCGTTGCCAATCGCCCAATATCCGAACATTGTCCCCCCGACCATTAAGATCACAACGCTTTTCCCAGGTGCTTCCGCGGATGTTATCGCCCGTACCGTCGCGACACCTCTTGAGCAAGCAATCAATGGCGTAGAAGGCATGGAGTACATCAGCAGCCAATCCACCGGCAACGGTCAGCTAACGATCACGGTCATATTCAAGATTGGAAGCGACGCTGACATTGACCTGTTCCGCACCAATACGCGAGTTCAAAATACGCTCTCCCGCCTTCCACAAGAAGTTCAGCTTCAAGGAGTGCAGGTCAAAAAGACGATCGACGATCTTCTGTTGGGTGTGCACGTTTATTCGCCCGATGGCTCTCGATCACGTGAATATCTTTCGAATTACATGGTTCATATCCGCGACGAAATTGCGCGTCTGCCGGGCGTTGCGGACTTCCAACTGTTCGGTGATCGGCAATACGCCATGCGTATTTGGGTTGACCCGGACAAGGCAGCAGCTTACAACATCAGCGCTACCGAGATACTCGCTGCTCTCCGCGCACAAAACGCCCAAATCTCTGCGGGCCTGTTGAACCAGCCGCCTGTGTCCACCAAAGGGGCCTATCAGATCAACGTCGAAGCGTTGGGCCGTCTCAGCACACCCGAGCAATTCGAGGACGTGATTGTCAAGAACGACAGCCAAGGACGTATTACCCGAATCCGCGATATCGGTCGTGCGGAGTTGGGGTCCGCCGACTACAGCTCACTCGCTTACGCGGATAGATATCCGGGCGCTCCCTTTTTTGTGACTCCGACACCTGATGCAAACGTGGTTCAGTTGGAACATGCCATCTGGAAGAAAATGGCTGAATTCAAAAAGACATTTCCTCCAGGTGTGGATTACATCAAGATCTATGATCCGACGACATTTGTAGGACAGTCGATTGAGGAGGTGATTAAGACAGTCGCTATTGCGATCGTCCTTGTTGTTCTAGTTGTCTTCATCTTCCTGCAGAACTGGAGAGCGACGATCATTCCGGTCGTCGCGATTCCGGTATCGCTAATAGGCACATTCTCCGTCTTGACCATAATGGGCGGATCGGTTAACAACCTGTCTCTTTTTGGATTGGTACTTGCCGTCGGTATTGTTGTCGACGACGCTATCGTTGTGGTCGAGAATGTCGAACGCAATATAGCGCGCGGCTTGTCTCCAATCGAAGCAGCCCACGAGACGATGACCGAAGTGTCAACGGCGCTTATTGCGATCGCTTTGACACTGTGCGCCGTGTTCGTACCAGTCGCTTTCATCTCCGGAATCCCCGGACTCTTCTTCAAGCAGTTCGCCATAACAATCGCGGGCTCGACAATCATCTCGTGCTTCGTTTCGCTCACTCTGAGTCCTGCTCTCTGCGCGATCCTCTTGAAACCCCACGCAGTTGATAGCGAGCATGGCAGAATCACCGGTTTAGCTCGCCTTTTGAACCCAATCTTCTCGCGCTTCAACGCGGTATTTGATTGGTTGTCTACCAGCTACGGCAACCTGACAAGTCGTCTTGTCCGCATCACCGGCGTCATCCTTCTGGTCTACGTGGGTCTCATCGGGCTGACCGGATTTCAGATGTCTAAGATGGCGACCGGCTTCATCCCCCAGCAGGACATCGGCTACCTTGCTGTCGTGTGCCAGCTTCCTCCAGGGTCAAGCTTGGAGCGAACCGATGAGGTCGTGCGTCGAGTGAACGAAATCGTCCTTACGACTCGCGGAGGTCGTCACACCTCGCCCGTAACGGGACTCGACGTTACCACCAACACTGTTGCGCCGAACGTTGGCACTGTTTTCACTTCGCTGCCTTCCCTCTATGGAGAGCACCTGGAAGGAGTCAACGCAGCATCCATGGTGGCTACGCTTCGCAAGAAATTTGCCGGGTTCAAGGACGCCAATATCCTCGTCGTGAATCCACCCGCTGTGAAAGGACTCGGATCGGCTGGTGGTTTCAAAATGATGCTTGAGGACCGTGCGGAACTAGGACCACAGGCGTTGGCCGATGCTACGAATAAGCTCGTGGCGGCGGCTCGAAAAGATCCATCTTTCGCTGCCGTATATACGCTCTACAACGCTGGCTCGCCCAGTGTCTATGCAGACATCGACCGTGAAAAAGCCGAGAAAGTCGGACTTTCTACCGCAGATGTCTTTCCCACTCTTGAACTCTACATGGGCTCGCAGTATGTGAACGATTTCAATCTTCTCGGACGTACCTACCCGGTTTTTGTGGAAGGAGATCAACAGTTCCGCCAAACACCAGACGAGATCGGAAGGTTGAAGGTTCGCAACTCAAGTGGTGAGATGGTTCCGATCAGTACGGTTGCCACTTTCAAAGAAAAGACTGCCCCTTATCGTGTACCCCGTTATAACCTCTATGCTGCTTCAGAAATCATGGGCGAGCCTGCTCCGAATGTCTCGTCAGGAGCCGCGCTCAAACGCATCGAAGAGTTGGCCAAGGAGAACCTTCCCCCAGGTATTACGTTTGAGTGGACGGATCTCGCCTATCAGCAGGCGAAAAAAGGCATCCCTACAGTAGCGATTTTCGGTGCCTCTGCTCTGTTCGTGTTTCTCGTGCTGACTGCGCAGTATGAAAGCTGGAAGATTCCTCTGGCGATCGTGCTGATCGTACCGATGTGCCTGCTCGCGGCAACGACGGGCCTCAACATCCGAACAATGCCGATTGACATCCTCGCACAGATTGGATTCGTTGTACTGCTTGGTTTAGCCGCTAAGAACGCAATCCTGATCGTCGAGTTTGCCAAGCAGCGGCAAGACCACGATGGTGTGGGTGCTCAAGAAGCGGCTGTGCACGCAGCACATGTTCGTCTTCGTCCAATTTTGATGACCTCCCTCGCGTTCATCGCAGGTGTGGGGCCTCTTGTGGTCGCGCATGGCGCTGGCGCGGAGATGCGGCAATCACTCGGGACCACAGTGTTCTTTGGAATGCTCGGCGTAACAGCCTTTGGCCTTCTTTTTACACCAGCCTTCTACGCACTCGTGCGCAAGGGTGAGGCGAAGAAGGAAAAGAAAGTTGGAATCCCCGAGTCGGCTCTGACCACTGCTGCAATCGTTAGCGTATTGGTGCTGAGTGTGTTTCTCCAAGGCTGCTCAGTCGGCCCAAAATACAAGGCTCCACAGCCACCGGGAGCAGCATTAGCCCCTTTTCATAACAAGCAAGAGAGTACCGACTCCGGCAAAACGCCTGCTCCATCACTCGACGAATGGTGGACCGGGTTCAATGATCCTATGCTCGTCACTGTCGAGCAGCGGGCTCTAAGCCAGAACCTTGACCTTGCCGCATCGCTTGAAAGAGTGAATCAAGCGAGAGCCGTTGCTGTGGGGGCTGGCGCCAGATTGTATCCAACCGGCGAACTGGACGCCTTCGCGACCGCTGAGCACCAGAGTTTAGAGGGAAACCTCGGGAATGTTTCTCGTAACGTTCCAAGCTTCCGGCGCAATATCCACGAATATGCGATCGGGCCGGTCGCAAGCTGGGAGCTGGATGTGGCTGGTGGAATTCGCCATAACGCTGCGGCGGCACGTGATGAAGTACAAGTTGCCGAAGCAAGCCAGGTCGGTACGCGTATCACGGTTGCGGCTGACGCCGCGGACGCATACATGCAAATTCGCGGATATCAAGCGAGAATCGCGATCGCGAATAGTCAGGTGGAGACAGACGAACACTTGTTGAAGCTGGTAGAGAATCGACTCGATGCAGGTGCCGCTACGAAACGCGAAATCGCGCAGGCAGAGGCGCTCTTACAGCAAGCTCGTTCAACCCTTCCTCCACTGCGATTAGCCCTTGAGAAGCAATTGAACCGCTTGGATATCTTGATGGGAGCGCAACCTGGCACATACGCCCACGAACTCGATGCGGTAACGCCTGTACCCTCTATTCCCAACATCGCGAACCAAGAACCAACCGACATGCTACGTCGTCGCCCTGACATCATTGCAGCGGAGAGACGGCTTGCAGCCTCGAATGAACGTATTGGGGTTGCCATTGCTGAGTACTATCCGAAGATTTCGTTGTCGGGAGTGCTAGGTTTTGACAGTTTGAACTCTGGGAGTCTTTTCACCAGCGCTGGTTTTCAAGCTGCTGCTGTAGGCGGCCTGCGCTGGCGTCTGTTCGATTTTGGCAGAGTCAATGCTGAAGTAAGACAAGCTCGTGGCGTGAATGCCGAATCTCTCATCGACTACAGATTAGCTGTGCTGAAGGCTGCGGAAGATGTCGAAAACGCGCTTGCCTCGCTTGCTGAAACAGAGGCTTACAGCGCTGAGGTGCAAGCCGAGGTGCAGTCCCTGACAAGGTCTCGTGATCTGTCGCAAGAGGCTTACAAGGCTGGTTCAATCACGCTCACCGATGTGCTGGATGCGGACCGTCAATTGCTGACAGCCCAGGACCAATTGGCCTCTAATAGAGCCGACGCATCTCGCGCAGCCATAACAGTATTCCGCTCGTTGGGCGGCGGTTGGCACTCAACAAACTAGCCTTGAGTTTCGAGGTGACTTCCTGCATGTAAGAAACGTGCCGGGTCCATAAGATTGCGCCTGGCACGACGCCCCAAAGCGCTATATCAAACACTGGTAAAAAGCGCGCACACCGCTGACGACCTCATAAGAATTGGGCGATTTCGGGCGTATCATAGTACGATGGCGGCGTCTCACCATCCCGTTATCGCTTTTCTTGTACCGTCTCCGTTTGAAATACTTGATCTGACGGGGCCGGTCTCAGTTTTCGAGCGCGCTACAAAGAATGGCGAGCGCCATTATTCAATTCAGATCCTCTCCACCCGATCAGGCGACACCGTCGAGACCGCAGGCGGGATGTCTATCGGCAACGCCCTCAAATTCTCCGACTATGTGGGACCAATTGATACGTTGATTGCCATCGGAGGCGACGGGGCGGTCACCCAGCAGTCACCTGAACTGCCGAAATGGCTACAAGAGCGAGCCCCTTACATTCGGCGTATCGCGTCCATCTGTACCGGGGCGTTTATCCTTGCCGGTGCTGGTCTGCTCGATGGGCATCGCGTTGCTACACATTGGCTTTGGTGCGACCTTCTCCAGAACCGCTACAAGAATCTCAGGGTCGAACGAGATCCCATCTTTATTAAAGAAGGCAAGTTTTACACCACCGCGGGAGTGACGGCAGGAATTGATCTGTCTCTTGCGCTTGTCGAAGAAGACCTTGGGCATGCAGTGGCTGCTGAGATCGCCAGGATATTGGTCCTGTTTCTGAGGCGGCCGGGAGGGCAATCTCAGTACAGCACTTTGTTGGCGCAGCAAGAGGAGATAGAGGACGCGCGGATGCGCGACCTTCCTGTCTGGGTCAAAGCGCATCTGAATCGAAAACTCGACGTAGAAGACCTCGCGAAAGCCGCGGCGATGAGTCCGCGGACATTCATGCGTCAATTCAAAGCTCAGTTTGACACGACTCCCGCGCGCTGGGTGCAATCACTTCGCGTCGAAGCCGCGATGCAACATCTTGAAGAGCGCAGTACCTCCCTTAGCAAGATTGCTCACATGACGGGGTTCCGCGATGAACAGGCGTTACGTAGAGCGCTTCGACAGCAAATTGGGCTGACGCCGAATCAGTACCGTGAACGATTTGGGGAGTTGGGTCGCGATCGTGGACTAGTCCCAGAGCAGCGCTTCGAAAGCGAAGCTAGGGTCTAATTTAGTTGCCGAGTCGACTTTGCGCCAAAATTCGATTGTTGAATCTGGAAAGGCTCGTGCCCTTTAGATCGACTGTCGAGCGGACGTCTGTTCGACCCACATTTCGAGTGAACGGAGTTCGCCGATGCGTCATCATCCCGTGATCGTTTTTGTTGTGCCGTATCCGTTCGAGATTCTCGATCTAACAGGCCCCGTTTCAGTTTTCGAGCGTGCTGTAGTCAATGGAGAGCGTTATTACTCGATCCGAATTTTGTCCACCCGATCGAACGGCGCTGTGACGACAGAAGGCGGAATGATCATCGCTGACACCTGCAAATATTCTGACTATGTGGGACCGATCGACACCCTCATTGTGAGCGGGGGTGTGGGCGCTGTCACCCCGCAGCCACCGGAACTGACGAATTGGTTGCGGGAGCGCGCTGCCCACGCTCGACGCGTCGCATCTACTTGTACCGGAGCGTTCATTCTCGCGGGTGCGGGCCTGCTCGATGGCTGCCGCGTTGCGACACATTGGCAGTACTGTGACCTTCTCCAGAGCCGCCATAAGAACCTAACGGTGGAGCGTGATCCCATCTTCATCAAACAAGGCAAGTTCTATACCACCGCCGGTGTGACCTCGGGTATCGATCTGTCTCTCGCGCTTGTCGAGGAAGACCTTGGGCACGCTGCTGCGCTTGCGATTGCACGGACGATGGTGCTCTTTCTAAGACGGCCGGGAGGACAAGCCCAATACAGCAGCTTGTTGGCACAGCAAGAGGAGATAGAGGACGTGCGGATGCGCGACCTCCCTGTCTGGGTCAAAGCGCATCTGAACCGAAAACTCGACGTAGAAGACCTTGCGAAAGCCGCAACGATGAGTCCACGGACCTTCATGCGTCAATTCAAAGCTCAGTTTGACACGACTCCAGCGCGATGGGTGCAATCACTTCGAGTCGAAGCCGCGATGCAACATCTTGAAGAGCGTAGTACCTCCCTCAGTAGGGTTGCCCGTATGACTGGGTTTCGAGACGAACAAGCTTTACGACGAGCACTCCTCCAGCAAATCGGACTGACACCCAAACAGTACCGAGAACGATTTGGTGAATTGGACAGTGATCGTCGATCGCATTCTGGGCAGCGTTTCGAAGGCGACTCCCACTCGCAGCTAGATGCAGAAGTTCGCGCCGTCTCTCATGCATAAGTCCCAGCGTTGGCCAATTCGTTAGAGCGTTTCGGTGCCGCTGCTGACAACCGAGATAGCGCTCTGTAGTTTGAACCGTTGCATGGCCTAGGAGAAATTGAATCTGCTTTGCTTCACCCTTTCTGTTCCGCCGATGGATCATGTTGGTGCGCAATCGCAGTTCCGATGCGTTTCGGCAATATTGGCGTTTTTCGTTACTTGTTCGCACGTTCGGATATCTCTTCAACGCGACCTTTATCGATGTCCGACCATACCTGCCTATGGTGTCCGAAGAATTCGATAAAGTATCTCGCGGTGAGCCAACGGACTAAGAAACGGTATATCCTCCGCCGTGTCGAGAAGCTCAAGCATACGCATTGCGGCCTTGAGCAATCCAACTGTGGTCTCACCAACAACGAGGCCTTGACGATGCTGAGAGGATGGCCCTCTGGAATGCCATCTGGGCTCTGAACTTCCCGGACTAGAGGGATTCTCGGGGACCAAGATCTTGGCATGTGTTTACAGGTTCTATCCCCTGGCCGTAAAACGTCGGCTGATCGGACAAGTGATTGCAGCCAATTGACTCGCTACGGCAGCGCCGGAATGAAAACCACAGCTGTGACTTCGGGTACAGGTTCGGGTACAGACGTCAGTTTGGTCTAATTACGTCAAACTACGCTAAAGTACTGACATGTGGAGGTTTAGGTCGTCCGCTAATTACGCTCAATTACGCTTATTTATCATAGACTTACGGTATTCTCAGGAGACTCAAAATCCGCCGACCCTTGCGGTCATGGGGGTTCGACCCCCCCTCCCGGCACCATTATAACCAACAACTTAGGGCAAAATCCCAAAACATAAGCCCGTGAAACGCCCAAATCCGCCGACCCTTGCAGGTCATGGGGGTTCGACCCCTTCCCGGCATCAACATAAAACATTCAAGTTAAATAAATTAGCCTGAACACTCTTCTGGCAATCCTTCTCATCCATCTCCTCTGCAGGTGGCTGGTGCATGTTTTGGTGGGTGTTGATTTCTGCAGAGAGATAGATTAAGTGAGAATCAGGCTGCCGGATCGATCAGGTTCTTGCCGATGCACGGTCCTCCGGAAGAATTCGAACCCGGCGACGTTTTGTAAGGAAAGCAAGACCCCATTGCAGGCTGACAAACAGCCGATTCGCAAATCCGATGAGAAAGTATATGTGCACACCCGCCCAGACCAACCATGCCGGGAAGCCCGCAAACTGAGCGAGCCGCAGATCCGCCACGGCATACGCTCTTCCCACGATTGCTAGCTCACCCTTATCCCAATACCAAAAAGGTCTGGGTTGTGCACGACCCGTTATACGGCGCCGAATGACGTCTCCAACGTACCTGCCCTCCTGTATTGCGGGTTGAGCAACACCGGGCATCAGCATCGGCGTACGCGATTTGATGCCAAATATGTTTCGAACCGGAGCGACGAGATGAGCGGTGTCACCGATGGCAAATACCTCTTGATGATCACGCACCGACAAGTCCGGTTCCACCATGATCCTCCCGGACGCGTCGGTGTCTGCGTGCAGCCAGCGCCCCGCCGGTGACGCGATGACACCGGCTCCCCAGAGCACGGTGGCGGCACGAACTTTCTGTGCGCCGACGACAACTCCATCCGCATCCACACTGGTGACGCGTGTGTTGGTGAAAACCTGAACTCCCAGGCTTTCCAGGTGCCGTTGCGCGTTGACGGAAAGAACTTCAGGATAGGCGGGCAGAATGCGAGGGCCGCCCTCATAAAGAAGGATGCGGGCGGATGCGGGGTCGATATGGCGGAAATCGCGCACCAACTCTATGCGGGACATCTCAGCGAGTGTGCTGGCCATCTCCACGCCTACAGTTCCGGCGCCGACGAGCGCGAAGGTGAGTTGGCGGCAGATCTCCTCGGGTTCCGCATGTTCGATCGAAGCCATTTCCTCGGCTCGCTCGAACGCACGCAAGATTTTACCTCGAATGATGTCGGCGTCATCGAGCGATTCGAGGCCGGAAGCGAACTGCCGCCACTCGTCGTGTCCAAAGTAGTTGTACTGGATACCGGTGGCGAGGATGAGATAGTCGTACGGCACATCGGCCCGGCTCAGATGAACGAGGCGCTGGCCGGAGTCGATGCCTGTTACTTCATCAAGAAGGATCTGGATGTTCTTCTGACCACTGAAGACGGAACGCAACGGGCTGGAGATTTCATCCGCGGAGAGCAGGCCCGTCGCGACCTGGTAGAGCATGGGTCGAAAGAGATGATAGTTCCGCTTATCGATCAGCGTGACGCTCACTGGAGCGCCACGCAAAGCGGTGGCTGCGGAGAGTCCTCCGAAGCCGCCACCGACAATGACCACGCGGGGTAATGTCAATCCGGACCTGCCAATTCGGGATAACGTTGATGAGCGTGGGAGACGATCCTGGTTTATCGGCCCACCGATGCAGGCTGAGGCGGCGCGCTCGCACTCGGTGATGCAGACTGAGCCAGCCAGGTTTCGAAACGCGTCTCGCTGAGTTGTGCATTCTTGTCCGGGACCAGCGCCCGCTCGCTCACCTGGATGCCGTAGTAGCGGCCATGCGGGTCGGAGACCACCTGGCGCGGGTCTGGGTGCGAGTCTGGGCGCGCAGCCAGGAACCGACGGGCGAGGTCGTCCAGGCGAAATTGTTCCGGCCCTCCGATTTCAACCGTGCCGTTCACGGGTCGGTCGGTTGCGATCCTGGCCACGGCGCCCGCGACATCGTCGGCCGCCATGGGCTGAATGAATGCGGGCGGCATGCGTACGATGTTGCCCTCCGTGGAATAGTCGACGATCTGCTTGACGAACTCGAAGAACTGCGTGGCGCGGACGATGGAGTATGGATTCTTTGAGGCTTTGATCAGGTTCTCCTGGGCGAGTTTGGCGCGGAAGAAGCCACTTTCGAGGAGACGCTCCGTTCCGACGACAGACAGGGCAATGTGATGGCCGACGCCTTCAGCCGCTTCATAGGCGAGAAGATTTCGCGTTGACGTCTCGAAGAATTTCAACACTTCAGCGTCCTCCCACGAAGGGGAGTTCGTGACGTCGATGACCGCCGAAGCGCCTTGCAACGCGTCAGCAAGCCCGTCGCCGGTAACGCTGTTCACGCCGCTTTGGGGAGACGCTGCCACAGCTTCGTGCCCGTGCGCCCGCAGGTTGGCGACTAGCCTTGATCCGATCAGGCCCGTGCCGCCGATCACTACGATTTTCATAACTACCTCCTTCAGGTTAACCAAGGCAGGGGAAACCATCAGTCTGTTGGTTCGCTCAGAGTCGGACGGAACGAGCACCACGGTGGCGCAATCTCCGGCAAGGGGAAGTCGGACTTGCGCCTTGCATCGATCTTAACGCCGAGTGGGTCCCGGTCAGGTCGCAGAGTACCCGGCTGTGGCCGCGGACGTTTTAACATTGCGTTGAACACCGCAGGCGATTTCAGGATACAGAAATGCGGTTCAGTGCCACGGGGGAACCAGAATGAAAAGACAAGGCCTTAGTCCGGCCCGTTTAGAGGCATTTTCGGACGGCGTAATCGCCGTCATTATCACCATTTTGGTGTTAGAACTTAGAGTGCCCGAGCCGAACGGTCTAGCCGGTCTGCGCGTGGTGTTGCCTGCTGTTTTTCTCTATCTGCTCACCTTCGTACAGATCGGGATCTATTGGGTGAATCATCATTATCTCGTCGACGAAGTGGAGACGGTCAGTCACGGAATTCTGTGGGCGAATCTGTTGTTTCTTTTTTGTCTTTCACTCTTTCCCTTTGCCACCGAGTGGATTGGCGTCAAGGGCCTGTCGTCGTTCACCACGTCACTCTATGCAGCAGTCAGTATCTTCCCTGGTCTCGGATATATGGCGCTATGGAGTCAGATTCGTTCCAAGAGTACCACCTCAATACACGCAAGTTGGGGCAAGCAGATCGCGTCCGTCGTACTTTACCTCACAGCGATTCCCATGGCCTACTTCCGGCCTGCTGCCTCTCTGGCGCTGATAGCGATCGTCTCAGTCCTCTGGTTGCTGCCGCCGAAATCCAAGAGCCACCCTGAGTGAGAATTGCCAGCAAGTCGCTGCGATGGATATGGGAGTCAGATCCCTCTAGCGGGCGAATTGTGATCGTAATCGCCCTTGGACTCAGGCGACGGGGCGTTCTAATGGAACTGCTCTAGCGGGGTCCGTTCCGGTTGCCAGTCCAAGTCCATTGACCCACGCCGGGTATCCGATCGTGATTCCACGCGAACCTTCGTGTGTACTACTCGAGAACCGCGAGACCCTTGGCGACGCTTTTGAGCCGGTCTTCTCATGTAAGGTACGATCGGGACCGTTATCGAACCCATATCAAACCCACAACCTCTGCCGTATAGACCTCTGCCCCTCCGTCGAGAATCGGGTGGCTCAAATGCTGGCCAGAGTCTCACCCGCTCAGGAAGCCTGTTGCAATTCCTTACCCTTGGACTCGACCGCACCGAGCAGGTTCTGCCACGATTCATCAAAGGACTTGGCACCCTGTGATTGCAGGTCAGCGGCCAATTGTTCGAGATCGATTCCCACCTTTCGAAAATTGTCCAGGACGGTTTCACAGTCTCCTCCATCGCGTGGAAGAGTTCCGGCCAGCTTGCCATGATCAGCAAAGGCCAGAAGAGTCTTCTCAGGTATGGTGTCGATCGTGTTTGGCGCGGCAAGAGCTGCAATATAGAGAACGTCGGAAGCCTTTGGATCCTTGGTTCCGGTACTGGCAAACAAGAGCCTCTGTGGCCGCGCGCCAAAGTTGGCCAAACGTTGCCAGCGATCGGAGGCCAGGACATCGCGGTAGGCCTTATAGGTCTGCTGACCGATAGCGATGCCGAGCTTGTCCCGCAGTTGGTCGGGGACTTTGTCCATCGTCGCACCATCCCATCGACTCAGGAAGATCGAGGCTACCGAACGAACATCGGGACTGAGGCCCGCTGCAATACGCCGTTCGAGCCCACGCATGTACGCCTCTGCCGACGCCACGTAGTGCTCGCGAGAAAAAAGAAGCGTCACGTTGATGGCCACACCACCTGCGACTGCTTCTTCGATTGCGGGATTTCCTTCCTTCGTCCCGGGAATCTTGATGAAAACGTTCGGACGATTCGCCTTCTTGTGCAATGTAGTCGCTGCGGCCACCGAACCCTTGGTGTCATAGGCTAGAAGAGGCGACACCTCAAGCGAAACGAAGCCATCGTTGCCTGCCGTGCGTTCGTGAACCGGGGCGAAAAGGTCGGCGGCACGAGTCAGATCCTGCAAGGCCAGCTCAAAAAAGAGATCTTCACGTGAAAGGCCGGATGACAGCAGGCGTCCAATATCCGCGTCATAGGATTTGCTCTTTGAGATGGCGTGCTCAAAGATGGTTGGATTCGATGTGAGTCCAGTGATGGAAAACTCATCGATATAGCGCTTAAGCGTTCCGTTGTCCAGCAGGTCACGTGTAATGTTGTCGAGCCACAAGCTTTGTCCTAGATCATGGAGTTCCTGAGTTGCGTTCATCGCTCCTCCTGCCCACTTCTATTGTCGCCCCGCGCGTTGTTCCGCCCAAAAAAGCTGGTTAAATGAACTCGCATAGCGAGGTCTTTGGAGCATGGACTCCTATCCCGATTGCAGCGAGGAGAGCCAGGTCAGGGGTAGTTTGAGTTTAGCCAGTCAGCCGGGGCGGTGCGTAGGGCCGGCAGCGGAGCATCTATCGGGGCATGTGATCGCTTTTGACCGGCGCACGTATCCTGCGCCGATTAAACTTCATCTCAAAGAGAGATTCGCATCAGTGGAGAGCGGGCTCTCGCAATTGCGAACTTACCGGACGTGACAGATGGAGATTTTGCTCAAGAGGGCGTATGAAGAACCGAGCAACGCCGACGGTTTTCGCGTTCTCGTTGACCGCCTCTGGCCACGTGGCAAGAGGAAAGCTGATTTGCGTTTGAATGCCTGGGTGAAGGAGATCGCACCCAGCACCGAGCTAAGGAAGTGGTTTGATCACGATCCGAAGCGTTGGCTGGAATTCTGCAAGCGGTACAAAGTCGGAGCTAAAGAACCCAGAGGCGAAAAAGGCAATTGCCGACACCGTGCACGCTGCACAGAGGCATTCCGCGATCACTTTGATCTACGCAGCGAAGGATACAGAACACAATGAAGCGGTCGTACTTCGAACTCTCTTCAAAAGGAAGGCGGGAGCATGACAATTCCACTTGCGGCAGATGACGGCACGATGACGGCTGATCTTGCGCAGTTTGACCTGGCACATGAAATGGCCGATTTCGAGCATTACAAACCGTGGCCCAAAGGGATTCACGCGAAGACTCTTTTCAAAAAGAAGGACTTTCGGGTTGTTCTGATTTGCATGGAAGCCGCCGCCCGCATAGAAGAACACCATGCAGACGGCACAAGCTCAGTCCAGGTGCTGAAGGGTGCCCTCCGTTACAAAACACAGGGAGCAAATCTACGACCTGCAGACTGGAAGTCTCCTGACTCTTGGCGCTTCGATCAAGCACGACGTTGAAGCAGTCGCCGAATCGGGATTTCTCCTCACCATCTCCTGGCCAGATAATCAGGAGTTGCTCGCCATGTCGCATCGTGGCTACGGCACCTAATCCTCGTCACATGCTGGGACTCAATGGACGTGTCTCAGGAGCCCGCTCAATGATTTCGTTCGATGCGGCACATGCCGCCGTTCATTATCCACCTGATCGTCGCTTTCGCATTTGGATTCGGCCCTCGATCCTCATTGCTGCAGCGATGCTGGTGGCGGTGCCTGTGCTTGCTGCATGGATAGAGTTTCTTCTTGTGGGGCTCCCTCATATTCCACCTGTTCCACAGGTCTCTCCCAACAATTTCGCCGGTCCGCATGGTTTTCCGGTGTGGGTGCGGTATTGTCACTTTTTCAATTTCCTCTTTGTTACGATGCTGATCCGAAGCGGGTTGTCGATTCTTGCCGATCATCCTCGTCTCTACTTCAACAATCACTGCACCCCGGGTAGCGAGTGGATTCGGTTGACGCCGATCAAGGTTCCGACGGATCGGATCTGGACCGCGAAGGACGATGCGCGCTACGTTTCGCCACTCGTCGCCACTCCCGGCTACCGGCATACCATTGGCCTGGCTCGCTGTTGGCACTTTCTCAACGTCTATGGCTTCATTATCACGGGATTCTTCTTTGTCATCATGCTCTTCGATACCGAACAGTGGCGGCGGCTCGTACCCCAATCGCCGTTGGTGCTGCTGCAGGCCTGGAACACCTGGGTACACTATGCGACATTCCACCTGCCGACCGAGCTCAATGGATTTTACGGCTACAACGCGCTGCAGCAGATCGCCTATTTCTCCGTTGTCTTTGTTTTCGGCCCGACGGCAATCCTCACCGGTATAGCCATGTCGCCGGCGGCTGTCAATCGCTTTCACTGGTACGCAAAGCTGTTTGGCGGCAGGCAATCGGCGCGCTCTATTCACTTTCTCACCATGCTCAGTTTCTTTGCCTTCATCGTCGTGCATGTGACGTTGATCGTGATGACCGGCTTTGTTCGCAACATGAATCACATCGTGATGGGCACCGACGATCTGAACCATCGAGGAATGATCCTCGGCTTCGTTGGCATTGGTGTTGTCGTGCTCTCGTGGGTCGCCGTGCATTACATCTCGTGGATATATCCCGCGCATTCTGCAGCATGTGCAGAAGTTCATCACCTACCCATTGATGCTGACTACACTCAACCGCCTTTCTCCGAGCGAGCATTACACCGAGGCGGATATCTCGCCACGTTTTTGGCCTAATGGCAAAATGCCAGAACGTGACGATTGGAAGCTCATGGCCAGGAATGGATTCCTGGACTACAAGCTCAGGGTGAGCGGCCTCGTGGACAACCCTGTCGAGCTTTCTCTCGCGGACATCACGCGCCTGGCCAAAACCGAGGAGATCACAATGCACCACTGCATCCAGGGCTGGACCGGCATTGCGAAATGGGGCGGGCTTCCGATGAAGTCCCTGGTTGAACTCGTCCGGCCCAGAACAAACGCCAAGGTCGTGGCATTCTTTTCCTTTGGTGGCTCGCTCTATGGCGGCGCTTACTACGATACGCAGAGCCTTGAAAATGTACTCAAGGCCCAATGCCTGCTCGCAACCGAAATGAATGGGAAGCCTCTCACCGAGATCTATGGGGCGCCGCTGCGCCTGCGCGTCGAGAACCAGCTAGGCTACAAGATGGTCAAGTGGATTGAGCGAATTGAATTCATCGAATCTGAAAAGACTGTCGGCCTCGGCGAGGGCGGCAAGAACGAAGACGATGAATACTTCGATCTGCTCCCGAACATCTGATGACCCTCGTGAATGAACATCACGATGAACGCGCCGGGCTCAACAGCTTCGAGCATGTCGCAACGCTGCTCACGCACATGCGCATGGAATGGCTCCTGCTGCACCTTCCGCCCCGCCTGGTATGGGCGGTTTATGTCGGCATAAACGGCTTCATCACTATCGCACTGCTCGCCCTGCTGTCTCTTGTGACCGGTAGCCCATTTGTTTTTCCGTCGCTCGGCCCTACGGCGTATCTCTTCTTCTTTTCCCCTTTGTCGGAATCCTCGAGCCCGCGCAACACCATCTTCGGGCACGCTATCGGGCTCGTCTGCGGCTACGCCGCATTCGTGTTCGCGGTAGCCTCCAGCGCACCTTTTGGCATGAACCCCGGTGTCCATGGTCCACGGGTGCTGGCCGCCGCGCTCTCGCTCTCGGCTACAGGCGCGCTCATGGCTCTGCTCCGGGTAAGTCATCCGCCGGCGGGAGCGACGACTTTGATCGTTTCGCTCGGGATCATCTCTCAACCCAAGGAGCTTGTCATTATCGAGGTCGCAGTCATCCTGCTTACAATCCAGGCCTTCGCAATCAATCGGCTCGCTGGTATACCCTATCCCATTTGGAAAAAGCGAGAGGCTGCGGGAATCGCCGTTTAGCGTGGGGCAGTGATTCACAGTCGAATGCGCCTTCTCACGAACGTGCCATCCTGAGCCGTCCAGCTGCAGCCAGTCTGATCTCATGACGGAGATACGGAAGCAGAATCAAGTTGGCCTTCGGAGCGGCTTCTCCAAGAGCGGCAACGCGGGGGTGTTACCGAAGGGATCGATGTGGACGACTACACCCGGTACCGCAGGCGCTCGGGCCGCCTCTCGTGGGCTGCGATCTATGCGCCAACTTTGATAACGATCTTGCCGAAGGCACCCCGCCCAAGGTGTTTATAGGCTTCGCGTGCTTGCTCGAACGCGTAAACCTTATCGATGACTGGATGGATCTCATGCTTGTTGAGGAAGTCGTTCATCCGTTCGAATGCGCGGGAGGGCGCGACAGCAATGCCGCGAATTGCAGTCTGCCGGAAGATGATGCGCATGAGGTCGAGGTTTGATTTCTGACCCTGCAGAAAGCCAATTTGCGAGATGTGGCCGCCGACTCGAGTAGCCTCGACCGACTGGTTCAGTCCGTCGCCGCCGACAACGTCGAGCAACTGATCGACGCCCTTCCCGTCCGTCAGTTCCAGAACTGCCTTCTCCCAATCGGGACGCTTGTTGTAGTTGATTCCTTCCCCGACTCCGAGTGCCTTCATCCTGGCAAGGTTCTCGTCCTTGCTAGATGTGGCGATCACCTTTGCGCCGAAGGCTACGGCGATCTGCGCAGCGAAGACAGAAACGCCGCCAGTGCCCTGCACAAGAACACTCTGGCCTGGTCGAAGCTGACCATAGTCCATCATGGCGTACCATGCGGTCAGCGCAGCGATCGGCAGGGTCGAGGCCTCTTCGTCAGTCATTGCATCGGGAGCCTTCACCGCACTCGCCGCATATAAGGTCATGTATTCCGCCAGGCCGCCCGGCAGAGGAGCGCCATAGCAGAAGTCCGGTTCGTTGGGTGCTGGCAAACCATCCACCCAGTGTGAGTAGAGATGAGAGTTGACGCGGTCGCCTTCCTTGAGGTGCGTGACGTTCTTGCCGACAGCTACGACAACACCCCCAGCGTCCGAAACCGGAATCAAGGGCTTGGGAATCATTTCCGGCTCGTAGATGCCATCCACAATCGCTTTGTCGCGGAAGTTCAACGAAACCGCCAAGACCTTGATGAGAACCTCATCGTCCTTCGGTGTTGGCGTAGGGGCTTCGCCGAGCCGCAGGTTATCAAGTCCAAAGTTGTCGAGTTGCCATGCCTTCATGTCCAGTCTCCTTGGTTCGAATATACTCGAACAATAGTAAGATGGAAGGACGTGCCGCGAAGGTTCTCACATTCCTGAGAAAGGACATATGGGAGCATTACAGAACGAACCCAAGAAGGCAGACCTGCAACTCACCGCTGTTCTCCACGCGCTGAGCGATGACACACGCCTGCAGATTGTGCAGAGTCTTGCCAAAACTCCGGAGATCGCCTGCAGTTATTTCGACATCCATATGCCGAAATCTAGTCTCTCGCATCACTTTCGCGTTCTCCGAACGTCAGGTGTTATCACGACACGGAAAGAAGGAACTGCTCTTCTAAATCGTTTGCGCCGTGAAGATCTATCGGAGCGCTTTCCTGGAGTGCTTGAGTCTGTGCTTGCTGCCTCGACCGCATGTCTCGCCGCCGGTGAAAGAAGCATTCGTTGAATCAGCCCCGATAAACGCCCTAGCCCTAGGCTATCCAGCCGACCTGAGCCATTAGATTCCATGACTCTCGCCGACTTCGCCTTACCAATATTGGCATAGGAATTGCATTTCGTTAGGTTCCCGGTCTGCGTAGAGACAATTCGTAGGAGAAGACATGAACACGAGAAAACTTGGAACGCTGGAAGTATCGGAACTCGGATTTGGCTGCATGAACCTGGCCACAAATTACGGCCCGGCCGTCCCTATCGACGACGCCATCAAGGTCATTCGCGAAGCACATAGCAAGGGTGTGACATTCTTCGACACGGCCGAAGTGTACGGCCCGTATACGAGCGAGACGATCGTCGGCGGCGCGCTCGAACCGTTCCGTAATGAGGTGAAGATTGCGACGAAGTTCGGCTTCGATCTCACCGAGAAGGGCGGTCTAAACAGCCGACCCAATCACATCAAGTGGATGGTAGACGGATGCCTCAAGCGCCTCCGGACGGACCACATTGACCTTTTCTATCAGCATCGCGTTGATCCGAATGTGCCAATCGAGGACGTTGCGGGTGCGGTGAAAGACCTTATCGATGAAGGGAAAGTATTGCATTTCGGCCTCTCGGAGGCCAGCCCCAACACCATCCGCAAAGCACACGCGGTTCAGCCGGTCGCCGCACTTCAGACGGAGTATTCGCTTATCAACCGTGACCCGGAGGAGAACGGCTTGCTCGCTACCTGTGGGGAGTTGGGTATCGGCTTCGTCCCCTGGGGTCCAATTGGCATGGGCTATCTAACGCAGAACCTTGATGCGCAGACCAAATTTGATCTGAAATCGGATCTGCGTTCTGGATTTGACCGCTTCCAGCCGGAAAATATTGCGGCGAACAAGCCGTTTGTCGATCGCATCACCGAGCTTGCGAAAAGGAAAGGCGCAACGACGGCGCAGCTATCGCTCGCATGGTTGCTGGCCAAGAAGCCGTTTATCGTTCCGATCCCGGGAACGGGCAAGGTCAAGCATCTTGAGGAGAACATCGAAGCGGCTAACCTCGTATTAACCGCGGAAGACCTGAAAGAGATTGACCGTGTTTTGTCCGAATTCAGGGTTTATGGGGGTCGTATGAACGAACAACAGATGAAGGTCGTGGAGCAGTAGGGTCAGCACACATCACTACGCGCCAGGAAGGCACCGTTCTCTCAGAGAAGAGAGAAAATGGAGGAGATACCACTATGACCGCAGAAAACAACAAAATCGTTATGCACCGCTTCCTGGAGTTCATCAACACTGCCAGCGAGATTCTTGCTCAGGAACTCATTTCGCCCGATGCGATATTTCATGTACCGGGGCATCCCGAGCCGATGCGCGGTCCGGCTGGCTACCTGGCTATCATCGGGATGATGCGCGGAGGCTTCCCCGATATTCAATGGATTCTGGAGGAAATGGTTGCTGAAGGCGACAAGGTGGCCGCAAGGTTCACAATGCGGGGCACTCATAGGGGTACATTCTTCGGCGTTCCACCAACGGAAAAAATAATCGCGGTGCAGGCCATGAATATCTACCGTCTGTCGGGCGGTCAATTCGTAGAAGAACATGGCCAACCAGATATGCTTGGGCTGCTGCAGCAAATCGGCGCGGTACCAGCAGCTTAGAGAACTCCAGGCCCAGTCAATTGGCGACATCGCCAAGTATCAGTTCGAGCTGCGCTGCTGCAGGTCTTTTGGAACATATTAACAGCCAGTCCGATTGCACGCGCACCAGTAAGCACAGTCTGAAAGGCCAAGAAGCAGGGCTTCGCCGTCGTGGTTTAGGCAGTCGGGCCGGATGGCGGTCGGGTGCAGTCCAGCGATTGCGTGGGTTTCCTTTCGTGAGTTGTCGCAGCGGATGGAAGGACACGTGCCGCGCGGAGTGTGTCTTCGCGCGCTCACGATAAATTTTGTCAGAAGTTTTCGATCATCCAGGCGTTGTTGGCAGTGGTGTACTCCAGGAAAGCCAGATGGTGGCCGTCAGGAGACGGGATGGCGTACGTGTCGTAGCCACCGGCGGTTTGACGCAGCGGGTAGGCATGTCCCTGCGGATCAACAAAAAGGAGACTGTTCGCTGCGGCTGATCGGCTAGCTACGAACCAACCCTTGCCGTCGGCAGCCCATTCCATTGACTGAAAGGCAGACCAGCCAGTCACGCTGATATCTTGCCGCGAGCCGCCGGCAACAGACAGGATTCGGATACGGGCCGGCGGCCCTTCGGGCATAGCCAGCGCGATGCGCGAGCCGTCGGGGGAAAGGTCCCAGTTGGATTCCACAACGTCCGGCCCCGAGGCGATTTCCTGCCTTGCGAGTTCCTGTCCCCTGCCTCGTATAGGATCAAGCGCGTAAAACACGAGTTGCTTGTTCTCCCATTCGCTCAGGACGCACATAGTTGCGGGGGCTTTCAGGCAGCGAAAATCGGAGGCAGGCGGCGCTTTGAATACTAATTGCGGAGGGCCGCCCGAAAGCGGAGCTCGCATCAGAAGCGGCGCATTCATCGCTGAGTAGCCACCCGGAAAAGCAAAATACATGAGCCACTGGCCGTCCGGGCTGAGGTGAAGAGAGACTTTGTCCTCCGGACCGGAGATAAGAGCCTCCGCGGTCTGCTCATCTACTCCTTGCCTGAAAATATCCATGCTGCCGTTGCGATTGGAAGCAAACAGCACGTAGTGGCTATCGGGAGTCCAATCCGAAGCAAAATCGTCACGGTCATTGAATGTGAGGCGGCGGGCGTTTTTGAGGCGGTGTTCCACGATGTCGCCTACATATACATCAGCCTGCGCCAGACCCTTTAGAGCCACCAAGTGCTTTCCGTTGCTGGTCACGCCCAAAGCTGATATCGAGCAGCCAGGCCAACGACCAATTTCACGCGGCTTTCCGATCACCTTCCCCGAACTTGGATCGGTGTGCAACTCTAGAAGACTGGCGCCCGATTGTCCGGATATGATCTCGTTTCTAGCGTAGAGGAGCCGTCCGTCGGGTAAAGGTATTCCCGACGTAATGTCCGGATCAGAAAAGGAGACCGTGATTTTTCCAGTCTCCAGGTCAAGCGTCTCCACTACTGTGTCGGACTTACTTAAACCTGAGAAGACCCTTCCATAGGCGAGATGCTTGCTATCCCAGGCCCAAACCGGGCTCGCAAGATACTCGTTTGCAGCGACTAGTATCCGATGCGGCGATTCTCCGTTCGCGGCCATTAGCCAAAGCTCTTTGCCCTTTCCGCGCACAAAGACGATTTGTGAACCATCTGGTGAGACGGCAGCTTGATTGCCACCGTCCAGCAGCTTGACCGGGGCCCGACCCAGAATGGAAATCGCCCAGACACTGTCCGCGTTGGGTTGAAGACCGGTGACAGTCGCCAGCAGTCTTGTGCCGTCAGGAAACCAGCTTAGCCCGGCGATGACCGATGCTGGGGGAACGGAGATAGGGTGCATCTCTCCGGTTCCACTCACACGCACGTAGAGTCCGGCAGTGTCAGCGTAGGCCAGGTATCTGCCGTCTGGCGATATTGCAGCGGCGATCAGGGAAGCTTCTGAAGAGTTCGCTGTGAGTTGCGTCTCCCTTAATTGGAGCTGTCTTCCCCAACGAGTCCAGGAGCGCCACATCACGGCCAATCCCGCCAACATAAGGAGCATGGTTCCAAGCACGATTGCGGGAAGGATGAGTCGTGAATGCTCTTGTGCACTCCCTAGGGCGGGGAGGCCGCTTTGCTGGTGTTCACTACCGCTCAACTTGGCGACTGGGGGCCGGTCATCTCGGGGTTCTTCGTCGGTGACTTCCTTCACCGGAGCAACAAAACGGTAACCTCGCTTGGGGATCGTCTCGATGAATTTCGCGCCGTCGAGGTTGTCCCCCAAAATCTTGCGCAAAGCCGAAATGCTTTGGGTCAAGTTGTTCTCTTCGACCGCCACATCGTTCCACACCTTCTGCATCAAGTCATTCTTCTGCACAACGTGGCCCCGGTTCTCCACCAGAACCACGAGGGTGTCGAAGAGCCTGGGAGAAAGCGGAACAGCCGCGCCATCCTGGAAGAGGCAACCTTCAGTGCGATCCAGGCGAAACCGGCCGAACTCGAATAAATGTCGCGGCTGCTTGAACATGGCGGTTTCAGAGTTTTTTCAGGAGATTTTCAGCATTTCCTAATGACTCCGAGTTGGTCAATGAATCATGGTCAAACCCACATCTGAGGACGCTCCCATGAATGCAGAACTTACCACGCGGGCCGTGGCAGCGCAAAACGGCGGTGTCGCTGTCCCAGACTCCAGCCAGGCAGTTTCCATCGACATCCCGGTGGCAGGAGTGGCCCCCGCCACTTTCCGGATACCCGCTGCGATCGGGTGCATGCTCGTGGCCATAACTTCGGACATGATTGGAGCGTACTGGGACGTCGCCTGGCACCAGTCCATTGGCCGAGATACATTCTGGACTCCGGCCCATTTGGCTATCCAGCTTGGCGCAGTGTTGGGGGGCCTTACTTCAGGCTTCCTAATTCTGTCCACGACTTTTGGCCATAGCCCGGCAGCGTATCAACGAAGGGCCGCAAGCGTAAAGATATGGGGCTTTCGCGGACCGCTTGGAGCCTTCCTAGCCGCTTGGGGTGGATTCGCGATGATCACATCCGCTCCCTTCGACAACTGGTGGCATAACGCATACGGTCTCGATGTGACCATCCTCAGTCCTCCTCACGTATTGCTGATGAGTGGGTCGATCGCCATCGATATTGGCACGTTGATCCTGATTGGCGGCGCCATGAACCGGTCCCAAGGCGATTTACGAGCGATGTTCCGCCGGCTGTTTCTTTACGTCGGCGGAATCATCGTGATGCGCGGCTGTTTCCTCATCACCGAATACACGGGGAGCCCAGCACTGCATAGTGCGAGGGCCTATCTCGCGTTCTCATTGGCGGTTCCTCTTGTGCTGGTGGGCGTGGCGCGCGCCTCGGAATGCCGGTGGGGAAACACCATTATCGCCGGAATTTACACAGCTGCTGTGTTGGCCCAGCTCTGGATTCTTCCACTCTTTGCCGCGCAACCGAAACTAGGGCCAGTCTATCAAAATGTAACTCACTTCATTCCGATGGCTTTTCCGCTGTTGCTGATAGTACCCGGACTGGCGCTAGACTTGCTGTGGAGAGCAACCGAGACCTGGAAACCATGGCTACAGGCTGCGTCTACTGGCACGGTGTTCCTGGTGAGCCTGGTTGCCTTTCAGTGGCCCTTCGCGAACTTCCTGATGTCTCCGTTGTCGCGCAATCGTATCTTCGGAACGCATTACTTCTCATACGACGATACTGCTGGCTTTATGTACGATCCCTATAAATTTCAATTCTCAGAGAATACACGTGTGCAGTTCTGGATCGTCATGACCCTTGCTTTGCTGGCTGCGATTCTCACCTCGCGCCTGGGGTTCATCTGGACCAATTGGATAAAACGGGTTCAAAGATAAAAGGTCCGGCGTCGCACGGAGTCTTTATGAGAGATCATCGCATGCGTATTCCTTCATTTCTTATTGCCCTGACATTTGTCATATGTGCCCCCGCCCACGCTCACGTCGGAAGCGCCGACGTATTTTACGAAAACGATGCTGGCGCTTATCACGTGTTTGTGACGGTGCGCATGCCGAAGGTCATTCCCGGCTTGGCGCAGGTCGAGGTTCGCAGCGATTCCGACGACGTTCAAGAGGTTCGAATGAATATCCTGCGTCTTTCCGGGTTCGGTTACAAACTGCAAGCTGCCCCGGACTTGGCACAACGATCGCCACAGGATTCGAGATTCTTTGTCGGCAGCATTTGGGTCATGGAGACTTATGACTTGCAGGTCCGAATTCAGATCGATGGTGCGCGGGGTAAGGCGGAACTCGGCTTGCCGATACCTGCATTTTCTGAGAATACCTTGCGTATGCAGAAATCCCTCGGCACCCTTCTGTTTGGCTGCATGATCTTCCTCGCCATCGGCATCGTCTCCGTTGTCGGCGCCGCGGTGCGAGAAGCTCAACTGCAAGCGGGGCAGGCTCCAACGTCGAAGGGGCTGCGCAGGGCCCGGATCGCCATGTTTGGGGCTTCGGCCCTTCTGCTGATCGTCATCTACCTCGGTAATGCCTGGTGGAAAGTAGACGCAAGCAACAGTCAAACCCAGACCTGGTCCTCGAATTCCCCGACTGCGCTGGCGACATTGCAGCCGGACGGCCGCCTTCTTCTTCGAGTCCAAGGCCAGGGTGACCTCTGGACGACATACATCAAGCCGGAGAAGTTCATACCTGATCACGGCCACTTGATGCATCTTTTCCTGATCCGGCTCCCCTATATGGATCGCATGTATCATCTTCATCCCGAGCGTATCGAAGGCAGGTCATTCCTGGAAAACTTGCCTACAGTTGTCGCAGGCAAGTACCAGATTTTCGCGGATATCGTCGATGACAATGGCGTGCCCTGGACCGCGGTTGGGCAAATCGATCTGCCCAACGTCGCGGGCATGCCGCTCTCCGGAGACGATTCTCAAGCATCCGAAGGGCCGCTTACGCCGACCAAAGAGGATGCCACATCGGCGCAGTTGCCCGACGGCGGGCGCATGATCTGGGAACGCGACTCCTCGCCCTTGAGAGCAAATGTCCCCACGTCTTTTCGCTTCCGGATCGAAGATCGAAATGGCAGGGCTGCCCAAGATCTCGAACCGTACATGGGTATGGCGGGGCACGCAGCTTTTGTGCGTTCAGATTGTTCGGTGTTCGCGCACATTCATCCGGCGGGTTCGGTCTCAATGGCCGCACTGCAAATGGCACAGGCGAGTCTTCCGCCCGGCCCTCGGCAAGCTAACGAACCGCAATTAGCGAATCAAAGTGACTCCCATCCCGCGATGGAGATGCCTATGAATCTATCGTCCCCTGAGGTCTCGTTCCCCTACGGATTCCCCAAAGCTGGGCTATACCGGATCTTTGTGCAGATCAAACGCTCTGGTCATGTTCAGACAGGCGTTTTCGATGCTCATGTGGAGTGACAGATCTTACGTAGCGATCGAGCGGTGCAGCGGAGCGATAGCCGTTCAATCGAGTAACGAAGGTTAGCCGCATTGCGTGGGAGGCATTTTTTGCCGGAAGAAATACCTGATTGCATTGCGAACGTTCCTGAATACGTAACGAACTCATTGACCGTGGTCGCGCGGCTGCGGAGTGCCGATGATGGCTTCGATCCAGTTTCGGAGAAAGGAAGTGAGTCGATGAAGTGGCGGGCATCCGTGCTGGCCGTGGTTCTCGCTCTTGTTGTTCTGCCCTCCGACGCCGGAGATCAGACACCGAAGCAATCGACTCGGCATATCCCGGTCGTCGAGGATCTGGTCCTACTGCTGCAGGCGCGACCAGACTTGCGAGTCGCGCTTGAAGGCGCCATTCGAACGGCCGACCTCAAGGGCCTTCCGGACATGGATTCGTTCCTGACCTATCTCGACGGTTTCGTCGCGTTCGTCCCCACCGTACAAGAGGTACCTAATGCCCTGAAGCTCTACTACATCGTGAACCAGGCGCCGGGGGATCAACTGAACCGCGATAAGAGCTTCAGTGCCTGGATGAATATGCTTATCAAGGCCTGGGGCCAGTTCCTGGATACGCCCTCGTCCGCCTCGGGCATCCCTACCTTTGCGGCACGACCGAACTACAACATTGGCGATTACTTTGTGGAACCGAGCTTCGTTGCATCCGAACTTGGAACGGCTGCGGACAATCCTGGAGTCGGCGGGGAGCCGCGCCATTGTCATCGCGAGAACAGTGAGAAGGCGTTGGCTTACCTGCGTCAGGGTTTTCGCGGGGAAGTGTTCCGCAGCGTGACCGCGACGGCGATGGTGGAGTGTGTGCGCCGGGTTGCCTGCGGGGACACATGGGTACAGCCGCAACTTGTTATCGCGACGGTACCTGAGAATGACATGGTGGGCACGCGGGTCCGCGACCGGCTCACGCCCAAGGAAATGCGTGTCGTGGCACTGATCGTGCAGGGCTGCAAGAATCGCGAGATTGCAATGCGCCTAAAGAACACCGAGCAGGTCATCAAGAACTACCTGCGCTCCATCTTCGACAAGACAGGTGTGAGCGACCGGCTGGAACTGGCGCTGTTTACGATTCACCACCGCGTGCTGGCTCAGGCGGCGGCGGAGACGGGCGACAGATTGGAAGCAGAAGAGCAACAGACCGCTCCGACTGCTGTGGCTTAGGCATCCTGTCGTCTCGGCCGAGTTTGGTACAGCGCTCCTCCGGCGATGTAATCAGGCGGCCGATATATCTTACCTATCTCCATTTACAAAAAGCCCATCCTAAAGTTCTCAGCGATAACCAAGCATACGTGACCGCGATCACTTACACTCGTTGTCCGCAATAGGCAAGGTATCCGCAAATACCAATAAACACTAGCTGATCTCTTTCGCTTTCTCTTTCACCTGTTTCGCCTTTTTCCGTCTGCCAGATCGTTCACGGATTTACAAGCTTCTGTCTTGCCTCTCGGTCTTTTTGGTTCGCCTCGGAACAATCCTGAAGAACATTTGCTTGCCTGAACGGGAGTTGTGTGCATAGACCTTGCTGCCCGAAGGCCACCCCTACGGCGAAGACTTGTCACGGGGACCGCGAGAGGTGTGCGCGCCCTTCACGTTCAGAAAGGGGAGACATGTCATTGAGAAGTTTTCAGGCGTCTTTTGCTTTCGCTTTCCTCGTCGCAAGTCTGTTGTGGACTTTTCCGGCGCGCAGTGAGGACGGATACAGTCCGCTCACTCTTTCACCCACATCTTTCTCGTTTTCGGCCACCGCCAGCAGTACAACAACAATTCACGCTCAGCTCTCGGTGACGGATGCCAACGCGGCTAACTTTTCCGTGAGCGCCACGGGGACAAGCGGCACTCTGACATGGCTTTCGGTCTCGCCGTCAGGATATCTGACCACTCCCCGGACGCTGACTGTCTCGGCAAATCCGGCCGGGCTTGCGGCGGGAACTTACAGCGGAACAATCAACATCCGCCGCGGCGAAGATTACACCGCCAGAGTTCCCGTCCAGTTGAAGGTCTCCGCTCCGGTGAAGACGCTGAGTGTAAGCCCAGCGTGGTTGTCGTTTTCGGCCATCGCTGGCGGTGCGTCGCCGGGCTCCAAAACAATCTCCCTGACCGCCAGTCCCAACACCACGTTCACCGCCAGCGGCGCTTCCTGGCTCAGGGTTTCACCATCTACCGGAACCACGCCGGCCTCCTTGACGGTTTCGGCTATCGTTACGGGACTGACCGCCGGGACCTACACAGGCTCGGTGACCGTGACAGGTAATGGACATACCGACACAATCCCCGTCACGTTGACGGTTGGTTCTGCTCCATCGACTCTGACCGTGACCCCGTCGTCGTTGTCGTTTTCAACCACGGCCGGAGGCGCTTCTCCGGGAACACAAACGATCGCGGTGAGCGCCAGTCCCAACGGGGCGTTCACCGCCAGCACGGGCAGTGTTTCCTGGCTCAAAGTCTCGCCGTCGTCAGGTACAACGCCCGCCTCATTGACGGTTTCGGCTGTTGTCACCGGGCTTTCCGCCGGGACCTACACGGGCACGGTTACGGTGACCGGCAATGGACAGTCAGCCGGAATACCGATCACGTTTATGGTAAGTGCGGCGGCACCCACCTTTGCCGTAAGCCCCCCGTCCCTGTCATACACAGCCACGGCAGGTGGCCCCTCTCCGTCTTCACAGACGATTTCACTCAGTGCCAGCCCCAACGCGACATTCACCGCCAACGCGGGGAGCCTGTCGTGGCTGAAGGTGTCGCCGGCCACGGGCACCACACCCGCCACGCTAACGGTCTCGTCCAGCGTGACCGGACTCGCTGCCGGGACGTTTAACGGCCTGATCACGGTGACCGCCAACGGGCTAACGCGGACCGTTCCAGTTACGTTCACAGTAAGTTCCGGTGGCGGCTCGGGTGGTACCGGCGGCCCGTTCAAGCTGATCGGCTGGAACGATCTGGGGATGCACTGCTTCGACGGCAAGGACTACAGCATCTTCGGCGTGCTGCCACCCTACAACACCATCCATGCGCACCTGGTGGATACCTCGGGGACGCTGGTGACCACGCCGGGTACCTACAAGATCACCTACCAGGCAATCACCGATCCGCTCACCGGCACCCTGAACACCGGGTCGGCGAGCAAGACCAATTTCTGGAACTACGCGTCAATGTGGGGTATGGGCTCGCCGATCCCCGATGAAGGACTGACCGGCAACTCGATGCCCGGCTCGGCCAACACCCCGCAGAGCCTCGGATTCAGCACCACCGACAACACATGGATGGCGAGCGGCATTCCCATGACACCCTACGCCGACGACGGAACCACCAACTACTTCCCGATGATGCGCCTGACCGCGACCGATACTTCGGGCGCAGTGCTGGCCACTACCGATATCGTACTGCCCACCTCCGATGAGATGAGTTGCGCGAAATGCCACGCGTCTAACTCCAACCCCGCGGCCATGCCCTCGGGGGGATGGGTGAACGATCCCGATCCGGCGAAGGATGCGAAGCTGAACATTCTGCATAAGCACGATGACAGCTTTGCCTCCACGGCGCAGTTCAAGGCCGCCGCGGCCCAGGTGGGCTATAACTCCTCGGGGCTGGTGGCAACCGTGGCTGCCAACCCGGTGATGTGTTACAACTGCCACGCGTCCAACGCGCTATCGAAACCGGGAGTCACCGGCATTCAAGCCATGACCTCCGCCATGCATGGGCTGCACGCAAGCGTGGTGGATCCGGCGACGGGCGCCACGATGGACAGCTCCACCTCGCGCACCACCTGCTACAGTTGCCATCCCGGACCCAAGACGCAGTGCCTGCGCGGCGCCATGGGCACCCTTCAATCCAGCACCGGCGGAAACGCCATCGAGTGCCAGAGCTGCCACGGCAACCTGACGGCATTAGCCGTCTCTAGCCGGAGCGGCTGGCTCAGTGAACCCGGCTGCCAGAATTGCCACAGCGGCCTGGCTAGCTCAACCAACACCACTCTCGCCTACACTTCGGCGTTCTCCAGCGGCACCACGCTGCGGGCGTCCGCCGACAATACGTTTGCCACAAACGCGAATACACCAGCAACAGGAATCTCGCTCTACCGTTTCTCCAGCGGTCACGGCGGCATGCAATGCGAGTCGTGCCACGGCTCTACCCATGCCGAATTCCCGACACCCATCGCCAACGACAACGTGCAGAGCATCAACCTGCAGGGCCATTCCGGCATGCTATCGGAGTGCTCGACCTGCCACAGCACCGTGCCCTCCACCACCAACGGCGGCCCGCACGGTTTGCATCCCATCGGCACCGCCTGGGTCAGCCAGCACCAGGATGTGGCCGACAGCCAGGGCACAGCGACCTGCCAGGGCTGCCACGGCACCGACTATAAAGGCACGATCCTCTCGCGCGTGAAAGCCGATCGCACCTTGGCCGGACATACCTTTACGTCCGGAACGATCATCGGCTGCTATAGCTGTCACAACGGCCCCAACGGGGGATAGGCCGCATCGGATCTCACGAAACCAGTAACCTTCCGGGCCAGCCTTAAACACGGACCGGCCCGGAAGGAAGCGGTGACCAAGGCTCCATGGCTGCGGCCGGAACGCCCTGTGTGCGGAGACCGCAGCCGGGAAGACGACGACTCACCGAAGCAGAAGGGAAAGCGCTAGCTGAAGCGCGCCGGCCTGTACATGCGGGTCTCCAGACTGGATCAGCACACCGAGACCCAACTCCTCGATCTGCGTCAGATGGCCGCCCAGCCGGCTACGAGATCGTGCACGAATACACCCACCGGATCTCTGGCGCCAAAGTGCGCCGGCCCGGCCTCGACGAGCTGATGCGGGATGCCCGCCGCGGCCGGTTCGATGTCATCCTGGTCTGGGCCTCGGACCGGATCGCCCTGTCCGTCAAGCACTTTTTGGAAATCCTGGACGAGCTGAGCCGGCTCAACATCGAGTTCGTTTCGTTCCGCGAGCAAATCGACACCGGCGGGCCGTTGGGCCGCGCTATCGTCGTCATCATCGGCGCTATCGCCGAACTCGAACGCAACCTCATCATTGAGCGGGTCCGCCGAGAAGTGGCTCCGCCAAATGCAAGCGCGGAGGAGAAAGCCCGTTGCTCTATCGACAGTCTCATTGTGGAGAGGGTGCCTGGATAACTGGCTGAATCCGCACATTGGCAAGTTGCCGCTCGAAAGAGTCAACAACACCGCGTTGAAGCAAGTCGTCGCGGTAATGATGAAAGGAGGACTTTCAGCAAAGACGATCAACACCTACACCCAGGTCTTGAAGTCGGTCGATCCGTTCCACCTTTCGGTCGGTCACGTTGACTCGAAACACAACGTGCTCGTCTTTCCAGCGGAAGAAGTAGATGTATCGGCCATCCCTTGAGAAGCACGGATACTGCATCTCTCCCGTCTCCAACAAGCGCCATTTTTGCGTGCGAAGGGAGAACAGGAACACGTTCATCGGGCGTGCTTAGATTCCGAGGCCGGCCGCCGCGTTCTCGCGAAAGATCTCGCCGGACCGGATATGGCGCCGCAACGTCGCAACCGTTTTGTGACCCGTTTGGCGCATGATGAACTCGCGCACGCCGTTCATCGACGCCTGGGTCACGCATACGGAACTGCCCCCTTTGCCGATACTTAGATACCCATGCTGCCCATGCCGGTTCGGGGCTTGAGCGACAGCATACGAGACGGACAAAAGCGCGGGAAAATGTCGGATCAAAACGTCCTTATTGGAATTGGAACCAGTTCAAGTTCGCCCCGCTGGTAAAGACGATATACAAGTCATGCACGCCAGACGCGCCACTCACTGATGCAGTAACGGTCTGCCAAGTCTGCCAGCCGCCGGTCGCGGGTAGGGTCACGGTTGCGACCGGCGCACCTGAGCGGTTATCGAGATAGAGCGTCGCTGTGGCGCCTGTAGAACCACTGGCTTCCCGCAAATTCACCTTTGTCACGGAATTGCCGAAGTCGACATTCTTGTAAACGGCGTAAGCTCCATTGGTGAGATATCCAAGGTCATATCCGCCTGTAGTGTCCGATGTCGCCTCGGTTTCCAGCCCGGATTCGCTGCTGTAGCTGGACGCCTGGATCTGCGATTTGGCGAGAAGGGTGGGTGTGCCCGTCTGTGCACCCGACCAGGTGAACGTTGCCGCTGCGAAAGCCGGTAGCGTGTAGGAGAACGATTGTGTGCCCCACACAACCTTGAAGGCCTGGGCGGAGTTTGTGTTATTGAACGCGACAAGGGCCTTTGAGCCGTCCGGGTTTGCAAACGCGACGTTGTCGATGCCGTTGGCATTGCTCGAGTAAATACGGACCGCGCCGGGCAACACGTATTTGCTGTAGTGGCCGAGCGTGTAGTACTCGGTGTCTTTGGTGATCGCGCCGGTCAGGCTATTTACGGTGACAATAGGCGTACACGTGTTACAGCCCCCAAGGCCGGCATTCTGGGTGAGGTTCGGTCCCAGCCTTTCATCCAGTGCCAGGCTCCATTTCACATAGGCCTTGGCCGAATTGCGCATCACTTGTGTGATCTCGACGAAATCGGACGAGAACTGATCGGAGACCCAGGTGCCGCCGGAATGCTCGGTCTCCCAGGTGCCCTTGGCGGGATAGAGATTCTGCACCGTCTGCTGTGCGCCGGGAGTGCCGCCGTAGCCATGCCACGCGGTGCCCGCCACTTGGTCGGAAGCCTGAACGGCGGGATCGGCGAGCACCGATTCGGGATACGAAGCCGCGTCCCAGTTATGGTCATAAATCAGAACCTGTGCCGAGAGATTGTTGGTCTTCAGAGCCGGCAGAACGTAATCGCGAAGAACCGTAAGCTGCGTGCCCGCATCCATGGTCATGCCGGGGTAGGCGGGCGGCTCATAGAGCGGCTCATTCTGCAATGAGATGTAGTCGATGGGAATACCGGCGGCCTGGTAAGCCTGAATATATTTCACAAAGTAGTTGCCAAATGGGGAATACATTGTGGGCAGCAGCGAACCGGTAATCATGCTTCCGCTGTTCTTCATCCATCCCGGCGGGCTCCACGGGTTGGCCATGATCTTCATGTCGGGGTTGAGGGTTTTGGCCTGCTGGATGATGGGAATAATGTCGGTCTGATCGTGGGCGATCGAGAACTTTGCCAACGTGCTATCCGTCTGGCCGGAGGACAGATCGTCAAACGAGTAAACGGACCGGGCGATATCGGACGCACCCATGGGATTACGCATGAAGCTCAGTCCGATGCCGTTGCCGCTGCGCGTAAACAGGTCGTTCATCGTGTTCGTGAGCTGGTCTGATTGCGCCACCTCTTTCAGCAGATAGGCCGCGGAATCGGTAAATGCAGCGCCGAATCCCTCGATGGTCTGGTACTGCTGATTCTCGTCCACAAGGACGATGTTGTCGCTGGGTCCCGCGGTGGCCGAGAGGAAATTCAAGGATGGCTGCGCGGTCATCAAGTGAGTTCGATCGTGCGTGCTCAGGACGACTGAAACTGCCGGGCCGAGCGGGCCCGATGCGATAGTGAACACACCGGTAGCGACGGCGCTCTGGCTGAATCCCGACGCGACGGCGATGGCGTTGATCGTGGTGGTCCCAGTCACGCTGATGGGATTTACGTATTGAGCGGATGAGTTGGTCGGGTTGGAGCCGTCGGTGGTGTAGTAGATGCTGGCTCCGGTCGTACTGTCGGCGAGCGTTACCGTCTGCGTTGATGTGAACGTGCCGGGCGCAGGAGAGAACGTTGGCATTGCCGCCGCCGGCAGGTTGATCGTGAAGGTGGCCGTTGCCGCCACGCTGTTGTTGTACCCGGAGGCTGCGGCGATTGCTTCGATGGTGGTTGTTGTAGAGATCTTGATGGGACTGGAGTAGAGGGTCGAAGACGCCGTCGGGGTGGTTCCATCGGTTGTGTAGTGAATGGCCGCCCCGGCTGTGGAGTCGGACAGGGCAATTGTCTGCACCGAGGTAAACGTGCCGGCAGCCGGACTGAAAGTGGGCGCCGCTGCAGCCGGGGTCAGAGGGGGCGTTTTTGTGCTACCCCCGCCGCTGCAGCCCGCAACGAGAATACACGCCAGAAAGCTTACAAGAATAGAATTGCGCATCGTCCCCGGACTCCCTCGGGCGCCGTTCTTCCTCAAAGAGCCGCGGACTGCGGAACATCGCGAAATAATCCGTGGGGAGACAGATTCTCTGGTGCATGGCAATCTTCCAGGGCTGTCTGTCTGGTACTTCGCTACAGCTTGCGACGCAAGCGACGCCGCACACGCTCTTGGAGGCCTCTCCACCTGATCCACTTGGCTTCATCCGGAAGAAGTCCACGATAAGGTACAACCCGAAGACAAGCGTTTGTGTTCAGTAGAAGAAGGCACCCTATTGAAAATGAAAATTAATAAATTCTAGCACCACGCGAGAGCGGCGGACAAATCACTTCAGGTAATCCGTTCGAAATCAGCCGTTGTCCTGAGGCGAAAAACAAAACCCCCAGGCTTCAAGGAGCACTTTGTCCAGCGGGGTCGTTGAGACGAAATAAACGATTTAGTAGCCGAAAATGTGGTAGAAATGGATTGACCGAGACGAAGCTGCGAGCGAAGATATTCTCCCGCATTCGATCTCAAGATTGCGGCCGGAAAGTTGGCGGTTCCGACCTGAAGTCTCCCGGGCCAAATTGAATCGGCGGGTTCTCCATCCGAGATGCCCAAAAAAGCGCGACTTCAAATGGTGAGAACCGTCAAATGAAGGATTCCGAATCCACCAAACAACCCAAACAAATTACGAAGCCGCTTCCGCGCGGCCATGTGAACCTGAAGCAACTGGCCGAGTATCTCAATCTGAATCCGGCGACGGTTTCGGTTGTCGTCAACGACGTGCCAGGGCGGTCGATTCCGCAGGCCACCCGCGATCGCATCAAGGCGGTAGCAAAGAAGTTGAACTATCAACCGAACCTGCTTGCCCGGTCCCTGCGCAGCAAACGAACCCTTACGATCGGAATTCTGGTGCCGGAGCTGAGTGACGGATACTGCACGCAGGTATTGAGCGGAATCGGTGATCAGCTGATGATCGCCGGCTATTTCTATTTTACAGCGCATCACCGCCACCAGGCGCGGCTGATTGAAGACTACACTCGCATGCTGATTGGGCGAGGTGCCCAGGGGATTATCGCCATCGACACCCAGCTCGAACACTCGATGTCGATTCCCGTGGTTGCAGTCGCAGGCCACCGGCGCATCGAAGGCGTCACCAATATCCTGCTCAACCATAAACGCGCCGCCGAGCTTTCACTCATCCACCTGCATTCCCTTGGACACCGCCAGATTGCGTTTATGCGAGGTCAAACGTTTAGTTCCGATTCGGATGACAGATGGAGTTCCCTGGTCGAGGTCGCGAAGAAGCTGGGGATTGATCTAAAGCATCAGTTGGTTGTTCCGCTGGATCGGGACGTGACATCGCCGGAACTCGGCTATCCGGTCGTGCAACGATTACTGGTCACCAAACAGCCGTTTACCGCCCTGATTGCCTTCAACGATTTCTCGGCTATCGGAGCCATCCGCGCCCTGCAGGATGCCAACCTACGGGTGCCGGCAGATGTTTCCGTGATCGGCTTCGACGACATTAGTGCCGCGGCATATACCTCTCCGCGCCTTACCACCATTCATCAGCCGCTCGACGAGATCGGCCGGATTGCGACCCAATCCCTCCTCAACCGCCTCCATAACACGGTCGCTCCGGCGGACGAAATTGTGGTGGAACCGACGCTCGTCGTGCGGGAGTCGACCGGCCCGGCTCGCTCGTCGACACCGGCCTCGAGTTTCAGGCGAGACAGGCTACCCACGTAAATCTTGTGTTGTCCTTCCTAGACAACCGTTTGCATTCCGGCGTATAAAGAAGCACTTTCAAAAGATGCTTCTTGTTTCACCAAGATCGCTCCCGCGGCGAGGGTCAAGGATCACGCCTGCGATTGCTGTTTCGCCCACAAGATTGCCGAGACGAATGTCTGTGGCCATCCTGCGAATTTGCGGGATATTTTCCGGATCCCACCCTCGGGGCACGGGCGACATGTCTGAAGAGAAGCCTGAATTCAAGATCAAAAGGACAGAATATGAGTAAGCAAAGGCACCCGTTCACTTTCGCGGTCCTGCGGCCTTCGGGCGGCAGAACCGGCTCGCACCTTATGGCCACAGGGCTTCTGATGATGGCTGTGGCGGCGACCGCCTTCACTGCCGGATGTGGCGGGGGCTCGAACTCAGGATCGGGCGGCGGTGGAAATACCACCCCTGCAGCGACTCCCAGCATTGCGACAACGGCTGCACAGAACGGCGCCGTGATTATAACTCTGGCAGATGCAACATCAGGAGCGACCATCTACTTCACCACCGATGGAAGCACACCGACGACATCTTCGCAGGTGTACGAAGCGCCGTTCCTGGTGGATTCAAACCTGATCGTCAAGGCCATGGCGACAGCTGCTGGCGACACGGCCAGCAGTGTCGCCAGCCAAACCTTTTCATCGAATGTCCCTTCTGGAACGCTGGTGTGGAGTGATGAGTTCGCAAACTCAACCAGCAGCGCCGCCCAACCGGATTCGAAAACCTGGACGTACGACACCGGAGCCGGCGGATGGGGCAACAATGAGCTCGAAGATTACTGCGCATGGGGCTCGTCGACCGCTCCGTGCGACAGTTCCAATCCGAATGCGTACGTAGGCACCGACGGTTCCCTGCATATAGTGGCTCGCGACGTAGCGGGGCAGTATACCTCGGCGCGCCTGAAAACCGAAGGCCTGTTCAGTTTCCAATATGGGCGTTTCGAAGTGAAGGCGAAAGTTCCGGAGGCCCAGGGATTCTGGCCGGCGGCATGGTTGCTCGGCAACAACATTGCCACCGTTAATTGGCCGGCATGCGGCGAGATGGATGTGATGGAGAGGATTGATGCAGCAGGGAACCCGGACTGGAACGCCGGTTCCATCCATGGAACCGGGTTCACGGGAGGGGACATCGGAACCCAATACGACTTTCCGCCTGGACAAACCGCGGCGGACTGGCACACCTACGGGATGATCTGGAGCAAGGACAGCGTGGCCTATTACATCGACGATCCAACCAAGCCCTACGCCACCTTTACTCCATCCAGCATCAGCGGATTCAGCGGCTCTGCGTGGCCCTTCAATGCAGGGCCGAATTTCATCATCCTCAATCTTGCGGTTGGGGGAGGATGGCCGGGGAATCCTGATTCGACAACCCCGTTTCCATCGGAGATGGTGGTGGACTACGTCCGCATTTATACGAACTGATAAAGACTCAACAGGCATCAAGCGAAGCATGCGCGTGATTTGTATCACGCGTAGCGATGCGGACGGGCGTACCAGTTGAGTACGCCCGCCGCAGTGGCGCGCCAACAAACCCTCCTTTCAGGGTAAGTTTGCAATTTCCGAAAGGACACCTCAGATCATAGGCAAAGCTTTGCTTAGAGCCTCGAGTAAGTTCAAGGTCATGTTTGTTGGTTGGCAAAGATTCTTCCAAGGGTCAGAGAATCCGCTAAACAAACCATTGTCTTGTAAAACTGTGACCGCAGTCACTTTCTACGATGTATTTGGAGTGATCTAATTGCGTCCGTCTCTGAATTCGTTGTGCGGGTCATTATTCTGAGCAATCGTTTGTCTTATATTGACGCCAAATGCGAGTCTCAGACCTTCCGATGAATACCGGAATGGTTCTGTCCGGTCTCACGCATGAACCATTCCGGCTTTTTCTGTGTCCACACCGGAATGCGGAGAGTGGCCGGAATCATCGGAAGAGCGATTGGGGATCTACGCGAAAGCCACTCGGATTCTTGAGCGAGAGGACGGAGCGTAGAGGCCTGCCAGGGCTTGTGGTCAATGGCAGCAATGGCCAATTTACCTGGTTCAGTTGCATGAATTGGATGCTGACAACGACGCAATTCGCTGAACTCAACAGTTTCCGGCGCAATCGCTCTTGCCGAAGGCGGCGGAGGAACGCCGGATTTTTGATGGGCTTTTCAAAAGGAGGCAGTACATGCGGAAGACGAAAGTCTTTCTGATTGGTCTGACGATCGCCGGATGTTTATTGGCGATTCCGGGCTTTGCGCAGAATACGAACTCCGCTGACCTTCGCGGGACCGTGACAGACGCCAACGGCGCGGTTATTGAGGGCGCCACGGTCACGTTGAAGGACGTGGATAAGGACATCACCAGTGTTTTCAAAACCGACAAGGCCGGGCTGTATGATACCAATTCGATCGTTCCGGATCACTACCTTGTCACCATCACCGCACCTGGCTTCAAAACCTTCGTGCGCGGCCCCGTCACCCTGGGTGTGGGAACCGACACGCTGAATGCCAGCCTGCAGGTTGGTACCGTGTCCGAGTCGGTGGTGGTCACCACGGACCTGCCGCTGCTGGAAACCGAAACCGGCTCGCAGACCAACAGCCTGGAATCGAACGAACTGGCGGCACTGCCGCAATACGGTTCCGACTGGCAGAACTTTGTGTTCCTGATTCCGGGCGCGCAGTTCAGCTATCGTTCCGGCCAGGTAGCGGAAATCAACGGCAACCTGCCTTACAACTCGGTGCTGGCCGACGGCGCCACCACGACGCTGCCGATGAGTTCCAACTCCGACGTCACCATCTTCGAAGCCACATCCGAAGTCAAGGTCGACGCCAACGCCTTCTCCGCCCAGTATGGTCTCGGAGGAATCATTTTCAACCAGATCACCAAGGGCGGCGGCGACACGTTCCACGGCTCGGGGTATTGGTATTTCCAGAACGACGCCCTCAACGCAGCGGACTACAGCCTGACAGCCACGAAGAACAAGGTGGCCTTCCAGCGCTATGATAACTACGGTTTCTCGATCGGCGGACCGGTCCTGATCCCGCACACCAGCATCGGAAAGAAGCTTTTCTTCTACTTCGATTACGACAAGACCTACAGCAACGGAGGCTCGGGCAACACGGTCCTCAGCGTTCCGACAGACGCGATGAAGCAGGGCGACTTTACCGGACTTCCTCCCATCTACGACTACAAGACGCAACAGCTTTCCTGGGTACAGGACCCGAAGGGCAACTGGATTCCGAACACAGTGCGCACGTCATTCGCGGACGAGTTCGGCAACGGAAACAAGCTGCCTTCCAGTTATCTCTCTCCGGTGATGCAGCAATTCCAGAAGTTCTATCCCGAGCCCAACGTAACTTCGGGTATCATCACCCACTCCAACGGGATGCCGTGGAATAACTACACCACAAACGTTCCGAATCTCGGCCCGGTTACGAAATTCTTCGGACGCATCGACTACAATCTTTTTGCCAACCATCGGCTGACGATCTCTGAAACCGAGAGCGATAACCCCGCGATCAGTTATGGCTATGGGAAAGCGCTTTGTCCTATCAACTGCCAAAGCCAGGATGTAAGCCGCGATAACGCCCAGATCTCCGATGTGTGGACCATCGGGTCCACCATGGTGAACGAAGCGCGCTTCGGTTTTACCGATCAGCTCAACTTCTTCTCTCCTTTCTCTCGCGACCAGGGCTACCCCGCAAAGATGGGAATCAAATGGACCGTGGCCGACGCCATTCCGCAAGTCGACCTGATGACCCTGAGTGGGCTTGCAGAGCCGAGTAACTCGGTCTACAAGGAGTTCGTGTTCGATCCGTCAGACGTGTTCACCCTGATCAAGGGACGTCACGTGATGCACTTCGGCGGGGAGTTCCTCATCAGTCGGGCTGATTCGACGGCGTGGGGCAACCAGAACCCCGGCGAGACTTACTTCGGCGGGTATTACTCGGATGGCTGCTCACCGAGCCAGCCCTGTTGGAACGAAGGCGGCTCGATTGGTCAGCAGAACAACGACGACGCGGAATACTCTGACTTCCTGCAGGGCTACAGCGCCATGTGGTGGGGCAACTTCACTCCCGAATTTGGCGCCCGCATCAAGAACCCGCAGGCCTTCTTCCAGGACGACTTCAAACTGCGTCCCAACCTCACCCTCAATCTTGGCCTTCGCTGGTTCGGCACCACCGGCTTCTCTGAAGTGAAAGGCCACATGGCCACCTTTGACCCGACCGTCGTCAATGGAGCACCGTCGAACTGGGTCGATCGTAACGGCAACCCTTCGGCGTCCCAACTAGGCGGTGTGTGGTATGGGTTCTCTCATGCCAACGGGCGCACTTCATTGCAGGCTCCGGTTTACACCACGCTTCTGCCTCGTGCCGGTGTCTCGTGGCAACCCGACGCGAAGACCGTGGTCCGCGGCGGATTCGGACTGTACAACTATTCGTGGTCTGAAGACACCTACGGCGGCGGCATGGGCGGGGGAGCCGGCGGCGGCGGCGGCGCGTGGGATCCTTCCAACGGCATCTACTACCAGTTGCAGGCGGATTCCGACGGCAGCGTCAATTACGAAGGCCCGCAGAACGGCGGCGTGGCCGGATGCACTTCCGGCTGTTGGGGAAAGAGCGTAAAGGATCTTTTTGTTGTGAATCCGACTACGCCCTATGCCCAGAACGGAAACAGCCCGGGCTACAACCAATATCACACGCCGGTTCCCAAGATCTGGCAGTACAACCTCACCATCGAGCGGCAGATCGGCAACACCATGATGGGCTCGCTGGCCTATGTCGGCAGCAGAGGCTGGAATCTACCGTTCAACGTCGATATCAACCAGGTCCCGGCGGGTTTGCTTTCGCCTACCGATAACACTCCCGGCACGCCGACGAATCCAACCGTCAAGCGGCCCTATCCCATCTTCCAGGGAATCGGCGGCAGCACCAACAATGCCCACTCCAACTACAACTCGCTTCAGGCCGTATTCCACAAACGGGTGGGTCACGGCCTGGAATTCGACACCAACTTTGTGTGGTCTAAGTTCCTCGACAACATGGACTCCGCCGGCTGGGGAAGCAGCGTGGGCGCCACCAATTACCAGAACTCCTACTGCGTAAAGTGTGAATGGGGTCCATCCAACTTCGACCAGAAGTACGCCTTCAGCTTTTCGGGAATTTATACGCTGCCGTTCGGAAAAGGCGCGCAGTTCCTGAACAACAACGTGGTCGTGGACGAAATCCTCGGCGGATGGAGACTGGCCGCGACCTCGCGTGAAAACACGGGCTCTCCGTTCACTCCAACCATGGCCGGCGGCAACAGCAACACCTATGCGCAAGCCGGTACGCAATATCCGAACCTGGTCGGCGACTACCACCTCCATGTTACCCAGCAAAGCATCAACAACTGGTATGACAAGAGTGCCTTTGCTTTCCCGGGGATGGGCGTATACGGCGACGCGCGCCGGAACATGCTCTATGGACCGCCCTACACCAACATGAACCTCTCGCTCGGCAAAACGTTCAGCATCTACGAAAAAACGAAGTTTGAAGTGCGCGCCGATGCGCAGAACTCGTTGAACCATCCAAGTTTCTGCGGGCCTGATGCGACCATTCAGAAGCCTGGTACGGCCAACGATCCCGCCAAGGTCAGCTGCGTGGATGACGGCGGACGTCACTTGCAGCTCTACGGCAAGTTCACCTTCTAACTCCAACCGCATGATCAACCGGAAGGGCGGCGGAAATTCGCCGCCCTTTTCGTATAGTTCGTAGAATTCACATTTCGATATCATTGGACGTAGTATGCCCCCTCGATTGATCTCGCTCCTGCTGGCCGTTGCTGTTGGCGCACTGGAAGGGCTCAGCCAGAACCCGCCTGCTCCTGATACCGCGCTCCAGCAGCACCTTGGCCTGGCGCAGCAGTATCTGCAGCAGAAGCGCCCGGACCTGGCGATACCCGAACTTGAAGCCGCGATTGCCATCGATCCGTCAAATCCTGAAACCCAGGCCAATCTCGGCGTGCTCTACTACTTTGCGCATAACTACGCGAAGGCGATCCCCCATTTGCAAACCGCCGTGAAGGCCAAGCCGGAGATATGGAAAGTCCAGGCTTTGCTGGGGCTGGGAGAAGCACGGATCGGCGAAACCGATGCGGCCCGCGCCGACCTGGAAGCCGCATTCCCGCACCTCGACGAAGAGAAGATCAAGATGGAAGTCGGGCAGGCGCTGGTCAACTCCTATACCGGCACAGGCGACCTGGAGAAGGCCGCCAGCGTGGTGTCGGCCCTGCTGGCCTCGCGTTCCACAGACCCGTCACTGCTGTTAATGGCGTTCCGGCTCTACTCCGATCTGGCCGACAGGTCCACGTTGACGCTGGCACTGGCCGCTCCCGACAGCGCGCAGCTTCACGAGATTATGGCCCGCGAACTGGCGCGGCAGGGAGACGATGCGAGCGCCATCGCCAATTATCGCGAGGCCATCCGCATCGCTCCGCAGAACCCCGAACTGCATTCCGATCTGGGCCAGTTGTTGTATCACTCGTCGGACGAGAAACTGAAGGCGGAAGCCGAAGGCGAGCTGAAAACCGCGCTGCAGGCCAACCCGCACGATACGCGGTCGGAAATGACACTGGGGATGATTGCGGAAAGGCGAGGTGATACGAGTGGCGCCTACGCGCATTACGCGCACGTGCTGGAAATCGATCCGAATTCGAGCGACGACTGTACCGAGATGGCAAAGCTGCTGGTGAGCATGAACCAGCGCGAGAAGGCGCAGCAACTATTCGAGCGAGCCATCCAGATTGATCCCACAAACTATATTGCGCATTACCGCTTGAGCACGTTGTACCGGCAGGCGGGAAGAGCCGAGGATGCAAAACAGCAGGCGGCTGAATATCTCAAGTACAAACAGATGAAATCCAGGCTGGAAAAGATATTTCACGACATGAGGGTGTCAGGCGCCGAAACCGGGGCCGATGAGCCGGATGCCAAGCCGTAGAGATCCATACATCGTCATCGCCGTGGGTGCTTTGACTGTTGCTGCGGCTGTCAGCGCAGGGGCGCAGATGGGCACGCCGATGCCGCTCCCACCCGAAGAGCGGAGCAAGGCAGCCGCGGAGAGAAAGGCTTCCGGCCAACCGATCAATTATCCGACGCTGGTCGATATCACGGCTTCCACGGGAATTCATTTCGACCACAAGTCGAGCCCTGAGGCGAAGTTCATCGCCGAGTCAATGAGCGGCGGTGTGGCCCTGATCGACTACGATGGCGACGGCTGGCCGGATATCTACTTCACGAATGCGCCGAGCGTGGACATGGCTCTGCATGGAGTGAAGGCGCGCAGCGCGTTATTCCACAACAATCACGACGGGACATTCACAGACGTGACCGACAAAGCTGGAGTCGGGTATCCGTGCTTTGCCATGGGCGCCGCAGTAGGCGACTACAACAATGACGGCCGCCCGGACCTGCTGGTTACCTGCCTCGACGGCGTGGTGCTGTATCGCAACAATGGCGACGGAACCTTTACCGACGTGACCAAGGCCACCGGACTGGGCGCGGACTCGGGATGGGCCACCGGCGCGGCCTTCGGCGATTACGATCGCGACGGCTGGCCCGACCTCTTTGTTTCGCATTACGTGGATTTTCACCTGGACAACCTGCCGGCGTTTGGAGCCACGAAGTGCGAGTACCTGGGACTCGACGTGCAGTGCGGACCGCGCGGACTGAAAGGCTTGCCGGATAGCTTGTACCACAACAATGGCGACGGAACGTTCACCGATGTGGCAAAAAAGGCCGGGGTGGACGATCCGGAACGCCGCTATGGCCTCACCGCGATCTGGACCGACTTCGACAACGACGGCAACCTCGACCTGCTTGTCACCAATGACGGCCAGGCGAATTACCTGTATCAGAACGACGGCCGCGGCAAATTCACCGACGTGGCGCTTCTTTCCGGAGTGGCGGCTAACGAGGACGGCGTGGAGCAGGCCAACATGGGCGTAGCGGTCGGCGATTATGCGCATACCGGGCGGATGTCGCTGGTGATCTCGCACTTTGATGTCGAGTACGCTGCGCTTTATACGAACGACGGAAAGATGAATTTTGCCGATGCATCGATTGCCTCCGGAATTGCGCGCGGGACCCAGGGCTACGTGGGTTGGGGCGGGGTGTTCGTGGACTTTGGCAATAACGGCTGGCAGGACTATTTTCTCGTCAACGGGCATGTGTATCCGCAAGTCGATACTGCCCGCACGGCCACCCGCTTTCTCGAGCCGAAGTTTCTGTTTCTGAATCAACACAACCAATCTTTCCGCAACATCAGTTGGCAGGTTGGGCCGGCGATTCAGGTGCCGCAGGTGAGCCGCGGCCTGGCCGTGGGAGACCTGTTCAACGACGGCAGAATGGACGCGGTGATCGAGAACCTGGTGGGCACGCCGATGATCCTGCGCCCCGAGGGAGGCCCGCAAAATCACTGGATCAGTTTTCAGCTCGAGAGCGCGAAGGGCAATCGCCTGGCGCTGAATGCGCGCGTGCGCTTGACCGCCGGCGATCTCGTGCAACTGGACGAAGTCCGCAGCGGAGGCAGCTATCTCTCGCAAAACGATTTGCGGATTCACTTCGGTCTGGGCGCGCATGAGCGCGTGGACAGAGCCGAGGTGCTATGGCCCGATGGAACGGTCGAGACACTGGCGAATCTCACCGTGGACCGCTTTTACACCGTGCGACAAGGCTCGGGAGTGATCGCATCGAAGTCCGTTGCCGACCTGCACCTGGCAGCGTATTAGCGCATCATTTGGGAATAACGCCGGCTACGGGCTTGTTTGCGCGAGGATCTGTTCGCGCAGTGCCTGCAACTGGCGATTGCCAGGATCTATCCGGAGACCCTCTTCGATCGTCTTGTTGGCTTCTACCGATCGCGATTCGCCGGCCAGCAATCCGCCCAGGGATAGATATCCCTTGGCGAACTTCGGATCGCTGCGGATCGACTGCCGGAAGAGTTCTTCAGCCTGCGCATTGTTCCCCACTTGCGTAAGGAGGATTCCGAGATTCACAAGGGCATCAGGGTAGTCGGCGTTGATTGCAAGAGCTTCCCTGAATTCGCGCTCCGCTTTCTGGGGGTCGGTGTGCTCCGGGTCTGATAGCAGGGCAATGCCCAGGTTGTTGTGCGCTTCCGCGAAGCCGGGATTCAGTTCAATTGCCTTCGCGAATTGGTCGGCGGCGTCGGTAACGCGCTCCTGGCGCGCGAATGCGATGCCGAGGTTGTTATGCGCCTCGGCGAGCGATGGGTTGAGCGCCAGGGCCTTGGAGAATTGCTGAACGGCATCATCCATCCGGCCAGATCGCGCCAAAGCGCCGCCATAGCTGTTATGCAGGTCCGGCGAACCAGGAAAGATGCGCAGAGCCACTTCGTACTCGCGTAGAGCTTCGCCTGTGCGTCCGGCTTTGAGCAGTGCCGCAGCCAGAGAGCCGTGCACCGCCCAATATTCCGGGTTCAACTGGAGCGCCTTTTCGAAGTGCGGCACGGCATCGACGAATTGGCCCACGCGCACCAACTCGAGCGCGAGATTATTCTGCACGCGCGCATCGTCGGGATGATGGGCAGCAAGATCGGTCCACTCGGCTATGGCGCCCGCATCGTCACCTTTTTCGGCCAGTTCGGCCGCGCGGTCGAATTGCGTGTACATGTTCACGGCGGGGGTGGAGATCTTCACCATGCCGTCGGGAGGTATGTTCACGAACTCCGGAATGTTGACGGCGCGGTTGGCAGCCGTGGCATCGTCGACCAGGATGGCCGGACTGTCGTTCCCCTGCTCATCGATGTGGGTCAGGTACATGCGGGTGTACGGACCGGCCCGCTTCGACGAAAACACCAGCCAGCGGCTGTTCGGCGACCAGCTATGCCACGAATTCATCGGGGCCGCGTTGGCATTCAGTCGGCGCGCCGTTCCTCCTGCGGCAGGAACGATGTACAGCTCGCTATCGGGGCGCATCAACTGCCCGTTGCGGCACTGCACAAAGACGATCCATTTCCCGTCCGGCGATACCTTGGGGAAGGAATTGCTCATCCCGTTCTGCGAGGCGCCGGCCAGCGGCTCGGCGACGCCTCCCCGTCCTCCGTTGAACGGCACCCGGTAGAGGTCGTACTTGATCTGCAGCTCGCGCGGATCGTTGGCGTTCCCGGCCATCTCCTTGCCCGGCGGATAAGGCTCGCGCGCTTCCGCGCGTGCAAACACGATGTACTTGCCATCGGGGCTCCATACGCCATCGGCCTGTACGAAGCGCGGGTCGTCGGCTCCGGGCAACGGATGCCGCTCGCCGGTCGTGCGGTCGTACCACGCCAGGATGCCGCGCGAAGGATAGAAGACCTGCAGGAAGCGGTAGTCCTTGAAATTGGCGACGTAGTAGTTGTTCTCCGGCGGCCGATCGGCGCGAGTCACCATTGAGAGCACAAACCTGCCGTCCGGCGAGAGCTGCGACATGAACGCCACGCGATTAGCGGCGAACTGGTGCTCCCCGGTGGGGTTCCAGTTCACCATTTCCTCGTTGCGAATGGTCATCTGCGGCTTCACCGGAACCAGTGCATACAGGCCCTTGTCGTTGCGCGGCCCGTCCATGTCCATGCCCATGGTTTTGCCGTCGTTGGAAAACGAGTGGCAATTGGCGCAGGTGTGGATGCCCGACAGAACCACGCGACTCTCGGTGCGATCGATGCTGCGCAGCCGCCACTGGATCAGTTGAACCGCGCCTTCGGCCAGCGGCTTGATGATTCCCTTTTCCGTTTCGGAGGGCATCAGCGGCACGTCGCGGTAAAAAATGGGAGCGCCGACCGGGTCTTTTGACGTTTCGATCGCCGTGGATCCAACCGAGATGGCGCCGGCCGTGCCGCTCTGCGCGAGACCGGAAATCGTAACGCTAGCCGTCCTGCCGCCGGAGTGCTTCTTGATGAATTCCCAGGCTTGCGCGTCCGGTCTCCAGGTATGGGACGACGCCTGATCCGCAGTCAACTTCGGAACTTCATTTGTCGTCGAGATGCAGCGCTGATCGATTTCACCGAGGCGCGGGGCCTCGCCGTGCGACTCAAAGCGCAGCGGCATGGCGCCATCGGAGAAGGTGACCTCAATACGCCAGCGCACAGCCGAAGGCGACGGATCGTGCCAGATAAATGTGGGTGCGGTGATCTCCGGGGGAAAGATAGAACGCGTGCGGGGATAATCAATCGAGATCGGGGTGGCGGCTTGTTCTGCTGCTCTCACACTGAGCTTGGGAGTGCTGCGACAAGGCAGGACCACTGCACAAATCACGGAGGCACATCCGAAGCCGGTCAAAAGGAAAAGAGAGCGCCTGATCATCAGGTCTCCGCAAACGGAATGAGGTACCCGAAGTCCAAAACGACTCTTCGAACTACCGCAAACATCGACAACAATTAAGTTGTTAGTTGACTTCAGTTTAAATCCACTCTTCGTCTTTGGCAAATGGCCTGGGGTCGACGTTTCGCCGCAGTGATCGCTACGGACACGATAGGCTCTCGGTCAAGCGAGTCCCCGGTAATCGGTCCACAGTTATTTGTGGCCAGAGGTGTTTTGTCAACTTGGCCGAAAAACGCCTTCTCGGACAGGTGAAACGGCACCTGTTCAAGTCTTGCCGACGATATCCCGTGCCAGGTCCGCTTTGTTCAACAGGTTTGCAGAACGCAGAGCGCAAGCGCGTAGAAATCTTTCAAAGTCCCTCAGGCTGCCAACATTGGCGAGGGCGCGCACATCGCGCTCCAGGTAGGTTGCAAGATAGGAATTTTAGAACGCTACTGAATCGATATCTGATGCCGGATCAGTCGCCCGATGTCGGCGCTGCGTCAGTATTCCAGTAGCTGAGGTTATATGGCACATCGCCGGACCCCTGGGCCGTTTCTGGACCTATCGCGATTTTCGGGTTGCAAAATCGAGACTCGATGAGTGCGTTGGCAACAGTTGAGCCCAGGGTCACTTACCCGGGCAGGCGACTACCCGGCCGAGTGACGAGAGGCCCGAACGAAGCCGCCTCCCGCCACCCTTTAGCTGTAGCTCGCGTATGACGATCGTCAAAACTTCAACTTCCTATTTCGCCTGCGCCAGCCCCGCAACAACGTCAGCAAGTTTATCGAGTATCTGGGTCCAACCCTCGAGTTGCCCGCTGTTCTTTGCGCTCTCCATGGGTTCGTTTCCAATGAAGGTGAGTTTCGTCTGGCCGTTTCCTAAGTCCTCAAAAAGAGCCACGTCGTACGCACCCTCTATGGCCTCATGTTCTATTCCTAATTGCGCAGGATCGACCTTGTTTCCCTCCGGGTCAGAAAAGTACATGGAGGAAACGATCCGCTCGGGCGGAACAATCTCGTGGTATTCAACGGCATTCCAGAACTCCTGTCCATCCGGCGATCTCATGCAGCAGAGAAGTTTTCCGCCTACGCGAAAATCCATCTTGCAAACAGGCGCAGTAAATCCCTTCGGCCCCCACCACTGCATCACGTATTGCGGGTCTGTCCACGCCTTCCAAACCAATTCGCGTGGGGCATCAAAAACTCGTGTGACAGTCATCCGCTCTGTCTCGTTAACCGTGCTGTTTGTCATCTCTGACCTCCGTCCTTTTCATTTGATTCACAACCACCTCCAGCTTGTCGAAGCTCTCTTCCCAGAATCGGCGATAGCTGATCGCCCAGTCGCTGACTGTCTTTATCGCCTCCGGCCTAAGCGTGCACACACTCTCTCGTCCACGCTTCGTCTTGATCACAATCCGCGCCCGAACCAGGTAGGCAATATGTTTTGAAATCATCTGCTGCGAGAGTGCGAACGGTTCCGTCAACCCATGCACAGAGGCCGGCCCATGTGCGAGTCGTTCGATCATCCCCCTACGGGTGGGATCAGACAAAGCCGCAAATGTTGTACCCAAACTATCCACAACCATATGGTAGTGGATTTTATATGGATGTCAAGTATGAATTTTGCGATCCCTGACTGCTCCCTGATCTCTGAACCCCTGACAGGTGCGCTAATTCATGCTCCCCCATGAGCCGCATGTCGCAGCTGGGTGCATGGTTTTAAAACAGGCTTCCTCAAGCAACTACCCATTAGCCTGACGATTACAGTACGCACGACAACTCGGGCAGGAGCGCGAACCATCACGATCCATGCGCTGGCTTCGGAGGTCGAAGGAACGCGGATCGCCTGTTCTGGATGTGCCACCGGCTTGTTGGGCAAGTGATGGTTGCCGGTTGACTGGCTACGACAATCGAGTGGTAAATCGCCAAGTCACGTCTCCAGCCCTTACGATCTGGAAACGGGCGTGGCCTGAGCAACAGATGGGATGGCTGCCATGATGCGTAACGAATATCGGGACATCACCTGCTGGGCCTGCTCGCACGTGCGCGAATTCCGTCGAGAATGCAATCCAGTCCGAACTCAAAGGCATTGTCTATGTTTTGGCTGAATGCTCCCGACCGAATGACATCCAAGAGGATGGGGTACCGATTAGGCTCCGACTGCAGTAGTTGAGTTAGCTCGCGTGCCCATTCTTTTCCCACCCTGGTGCCCGTTCCAATCTGCTGAAAAGTGGCGTGCCCTCGCACATGCCCGATGATCGCGAGGAAGGCATGATGCCGCGCTCTCGGTCCCAAGCCCGATTCCGCCAACATAGCCAGCGCCGCTTCCATCCACGAGAGTTCGTTTGGACCCATGACGGTTGGCCGCGCTGACGTGGCCTCCAGAAACCATGGATGATTTCGATAGATGGCAAGGCAACGGCCGGCCCATTCCTTCAACCTGGTGCTCCAGGGCAGCGATGGCTTCCCGAACCGGAGGGGAGAATCGCTCGCAGAATCAATCATCAATGCCAGAAGATCGGCCTTCCCCGAAAAATAACGATAGAGCGCCATCGTGGTGACACCCACTTCTCGCGCGACCCTCTGCATCGTTACGGCTGCCAGGCCTTCCGCATCCGCGAGGCGGATGGCCGAACGCGCAATTTGATCTGTGCTGAGTGTGGGCTTAGGACCGCGACTGGGGAGCGGCTTCCCGCCCCAGGCTACATTCGCCCGGCTGCGCTTTATGTCTGGCATCGTTTTGGTCAGAATTCCCTGTCCCAAGCCTACCGCTAGATGAACGGCTCTTGCCTCGGCCTGATAACTGTGTATAGTATACACAGTTATGAAAGAACATCTGATTTGGGTGATTTGCGCGGCTGTACTGCTCCTGATTGCGGGCGTGCCCGCAGCACTTCTCCTTTACAGAAAGCTGCGGCAGGCGAGGATAACGGCAGGTTTGAGGATCGAGACCGCCCAAGGCATTGTCGAAGAGGGTTTTGTCCAGATCGGCGGCATTGAGCAGTGGATCTCGATCAGGGGAGAGGACAAGAGCAACCCCGTTCTTCTTATCCTTCATGGCGGACCGGGCAGTTGCTATTCAATCTTTACTCCCCATCTGCGCGCGTGGGAGAAGCATTTCACAGTTGTGCAATGGGATCAGCGCGGTGCGGGCAAAACTTTCGCCCGAACGGGTCGGCGCGGAAGTGGAGCCATCAGCATGAAGCGGCTCACCTCCGACGGCATCGAGGTCGCGGAATATCTGCGTGCGCATCTCGGCAAAGTTCAGCTCTTTTTGCTGGCGAGTTCGATGGGATCCACGTTTGGCGTGGAGATCGTACGCCGCCGCCCCGATCTGTTCTACGCCTACATCGGCACGGATCAGAACGTCGGAATAGTACGAGGACAATATGAGGGTCACTGCCAGTTATTGGAACGGCTCCATGCGCTTGGAATGAACAGGGGCGTCAAGACGATCGAGCGGATCGGAGCTGATCCAACGGTTTGGACCCCTGACGACTTTACTGCCGTTGCGCAATGGACGATGAAATCCGATCCCCAGGGATTTCGCCGCACGATCAAGCTCTTAAAAGATGCCGTCTGGTACGCACCGGGATGGGGACTCGGAGATATTCGTGCGTTTGTCGCGGGAATGCGATTCTCGCTGGAGCAGTTGCTTCCGGAGATAGCGCGATACGACGCGTGGGCGCAAGGCACACGGTTCGAAGTCCCGATCTTCATCTTTCAGGGCAGCAACGACGTATTGACCACGCCCGCGCTGGCGAGAGCATATTTCGACGAGATTGTGGCGCCCATCAAGAAAATGGAGTTGATCTGCAATTCAGGTCATTTTGCCGCATTCCTGCAACCAGAGCAGTTCCTGGAGAAGCTCCTGGCCTGTGTTCGCCCTTTGGTCTGCGACTGCGACTGCGGCATGCATTCCGTCCAGCAGGTTTGAATTACTGGTGGTCAAAGACGCCAAATCGTCGAGTCACACATCGTCCGCAGATAAGCCCTGACTCGCCGGCATCGCGCCCGCTTTCCGCCAGCGATTGCCTACCCATACCGTTCCGATGGTCCAGCGGTGCGGCCCACCCACGTGCGAGCGGCTGTGTTCTCATCAAATCCATGGCCCGACTGCTTGCGCGATCAGCAGCAATCCTGCCCCGATGACAACGACTCCGATGGCCCGCGCGACGCTTTTGCCAGCCGGTGCAATGCGCTCGGCGGTGATGGCTGCCGTCACGAAAGCCATGGAGCGCAGATCCATGACCCCGATTACCAAGAGGATCGCCGTCAAGTTGGCGCAGCTCAGGCCGCAATGAATTCCAAAGCGCATACCCTGCCGCCAGGCGGTGGCTGAGTCTGCAGGCAGAATGCGGCCCCGAGCAGGCTCTTCGCGGCAACGGGCAAGGTGATGCCCTTTCCATGACGTAAGCTGAACAGCGCCGGCGATAATGATGACTACTCCAATCGCGACGGGAACAGCGCGAGCCAGTTCCGAATTTTCCATCTCGGCAGTTGCCAGCGCGACGCCCAGCGGAAAGACGGCCAATCCGAAGAGAGTCCACACGAAGAAGTAGCCAAGGCCGGCCAACCCTGTGAGAAGTGCGGCACGTGATTCGCCTGCCCAGCCGACGGCTTGGCCGTAGCGCCACAACATTGGCGCCAGGGACGGCAGCATCATCGCCGCCATCATCACGACCCACATGCCGAGGAACGATGCGACGGCTTCGATCCATGATTGTCCAGGCATTCGGCTCCATGTCATCGACATGACCCAGCCGCCGGGCATCCGCATTTCTCCCATCGCCGACATGGAGGTGCACCAAAGCACTGTCACCATTGCGCACACGGCGAAGAGCAGCCCTGAGATGGCAAAGAAAGCTCGACGGGGCGCTTCTTCCGACACCGCAGAAGCGCCAATTCCGCGAGAGATGGTGCACTCGAATGGATAGTTGATGGACGTAGCGCTTTTCATGTTGCGGTCTCCGATATTGAGCGGTGCTCTTCGGGGGTTTCAGTATTGATTGGGCCGGCGGACCCGCCTCATCGGGAATTTATAGCGGTCTTCGCGGTGGCCGTTTGGTATTCGGTCGAAACATTTGTCAGGCGCGATTCAGTGACCGCCGGTTCCCAGGTCGTCTGAATACCCGGCCTTCAGGCGGGACCACTGGGCGATAGGACGTCCATCGGTACGGAGCTGGTTGGCGTCGGCGTCCCATTGTTGCGGCCAGCCGGCCGGCGAGTCCTCCCATGCCTCCTGCCGCCCGTAGACGGTCAAGTCGAGCAAGTGGAAGCTGTTGTCCATCACCTCGACGCCACGTGACGTCGTCCAGTAAGTCTCGAAGACTTTGGATCCTTGTCGCAGGTAGCACACCAGATGCATCCTGCCAATCCGGCGTCCAACCAGGAGAGTTGCGAGCGAGTCCCTGGGGGCCGAATACCAAGGCATCTGCCAGCCCATGAAATCTCGGTACCGGGCGCTTTCGTCGAACGGACCTTGGCAAAATGTGGCATAGGTTACGTCACGAGAATGCATATAGGACAGCTCGCGGACCTGGGATGTATCCCAGGTGCACCCCTCGCACTGCTCCGGCGCAGGGTGACCGGTGTGCCACATGAAGTAGTAGGCGATGAGCATCCGGCGCCCTTCGAATGTGTCGAGCAACGTCACCGGACCATGCGGGCCAATCAGCTTCGTTGTCGGGTCGACTTCCACCATCGGCAGGCGTCGGCGTGCCGCCGCGATCGCGTCACCCTCGTGGGTGTGGGACTTTTCCCGGATCCGCAAAGCGTCGAGCTCGGCTTGAAATGAGCTTCGATCGACGATCTTGGGAACTCCTGGTTCAACTATCGGGACGTCTTGCATCATTTCCTCCTTTGCTTGTCCAATGTGGGTTGAGATGCCGCGTTCAGGAGCAGGCACATCCTTTCTCCTCGGCTTCACGCCGTCGCGCTGCGGCGCCCGCGGGATCGGTTAGCATGTCGAGCCACCCAGGATTAATGGTGGGTTCGTTCTCGTAGTTATCGTTCCAGTTCCACCACTTATACGGCGGCGTCTGCGGGTAACCCTCCGGCGAGTCCTCCCATGTCTCCTGTCGCCCGAGCGCGGTCATGTCCAGGTAACTCCATGTTGTCCCCATGGCCTCGTCGCCGCGGCTGTTGATGAGGTAGGTGCGAAATATCTTGTCACCATCATGGATGAATGCGTTGTGGCCATGCCATTGATCAACGCCGAAATCTACGTCAAAACTATCGGTGATGGTGTACCAAGGCATCTTCCAACCCATCCGCGCCTTGAGGCGGGCGATATCCGGCTGCGGCGCATGTGATGCGTAGACGAGCGTGGTGTTGCGGGCGTTTAGATGAGACAAATGGGCGACCTGGTCGGCGCCCAGCGAACAGCCGCGGCAGGCATGATCGGGCCAACCGAATAGCCCTGGCTCGAAGAAAGCGCGATAGACAATCAACTGCCGGCGACCCTCGAAGAGGTCGAGCAAGCTTGCCTTGCCCTTGGGTCCGTCGAACTGGTACTGCTTCTCCACGGCCATCCATGGCATGCGCCTGCGCGCTGCGGCCATCTCGTCACGGGCGTGCATCAGGGCTTTCTCTTTCACCAGCAGCTGTTTCCACGCGGCTTCCCACTCCGGCTCGGACACGATCGGCTGTGTGTTGATCGCAAGATGCGCTTCCCCGTGTTCCTTGTGTGCTGCCTTCGTTTCAGTCATTGTCTTTTCCTCCTTCGGTTTTGGGTAAGCTTATGAATATTGCGTGGCGAGCGGCGCTTTTATAGAGCCACCGTACTCTGCGGCACGAAACCTGCGTACTGGCGCTCGAACGCTTTGGCAAAGCCATTGCGCCAACCATCCGCGATGGACTGAGACATTGGGTCGGGGAAGATATCCTCTTCATCGCTTTGCAATCCATCGAAGATGCCCTGTGCGGCGGACTCTGGCGATGCTTTCGGAATATCGAAACCACGGTTCATGTCGGTGTCGATGGGACCCAGGAAAACGCCATGAACCTTCACGCCTTCACTTGCCAGGAGCGCCCTCAGCGATTGCGTCATGCTCAGCGCGGCCGCCTTTGAAATCGAATAGCTGGGCGTGAGCGGCAGAGGCGCCAGCGCCAACAGCGACAGATTATTGACGATGGCCCCCTGGGAGCGCTTCAGCTTGGGCAGGAACGCGCGCGAAACTTTGTACATACCGAAGAAGTTGACGGCGAGGGCCCGTTCGATGACGGCAGGATCACTCAGATCATCATAGGGAGCGATTCCGGAGTTGTTGATGAGGACGTCGAGGCTGCCGACCCGGGAAACTGCCTGATCGATCTGCTCAGCGCTGGTGACGTCGAGCTGCAGCGGCGTCACGCGTTCGTCCGCGATGTCGAGTGATCCGCGAGTCCCTGCGTACACCCTCCTGGCTCCGCGCCGAAGCGCTTCAGTGACAAGAGCCCGGCCGATGCCGCGGTTGGCGCCCGTAATCAAGACTGTTTTCTGTGCGATGTTCATAATGATCTCCTCGTTCGAATTCTGGTTATGACCGGGTGCTTCGTGGTCATGTACAAATATTGATGCCGGCCCCGAGCGAACAGAGAGTGACAAGTGTGGCGGGATTTATTGCGCCGCCTGCCATTCATGCGCCGGCAAATCATTAGTCCCGTTGATGCTGTTTGTTACCCACGTTGCGCGAATGCGACTCACTATCCTGCACGATTGCATCGTGCACGATTTATCTAACGATGTCAAGCGCTTGCGACTGGATCGCGCGCGATTTAGAATGGTTTCCTATGCCACAGAGAGCTAAGACCCATCACCGCAAGCCCGAGACTTCGGCCGTTATCCCTTTAGAGCTTCAGGGGTTTCTGTGCTTTTCTGTTTACTCGGCAAGCCATGCATTCAATCGCGTTTACCAACCGCTGTTGAGCGGCATCGGTCTCACTTATCCGCAATTCATCGCCATGATTCTCTTGTGGAGTGAGGACGGACAGACGGTCGGGGAACTTGGCGAAAAGCTCATTTTGCAATCAAATACTCTGACCCCCATGCTTAAGAGGCTGGAAGCGCTTGGGCTGATCAAGCGAAGCCGGGATTCTGCCGACGAACGTCAAGTCCGGATCAATTTGACCGAATCTGGACGGAAGCTGAGCTCGCGTGCATCGGACATTGTGCGAAACGTCCGGAACGCTACAGCCCTGCCGGACAAACAATTCAAGGAGCTCAGAGAGGGGATCGACGCCTTGCGGAAAGCACTTGACAGCCACAGTTCCCTGTAAGGCAAGCGGCTTAAATGGAAGAGTGGCGGGACTCCGATGGATTCGCTGATCACAGCTGCGGCACAGGCCCTTGCGTCGGGTGACCCGCTTGGCGCATTGAAGCGCGTGGCGCTGCGCGAGGATGCGCCCGCGCTTGCGCTTCGCGGCATTGCGATGGCGCAGCTCGGCGATTTTGCTCGCGCGAAAGAATTGCTGCGAGGAGCGGCGCGCGCCTTCAGTCCAAAAGAATCATTGGCGCGCGCGAGATGTGTCGTCGCCGAAGCCGAAATCGCGCTTGCCTCGCGCGACCTAGGCTGGCCCACAAAAGCGCTGGAAGCAGCGCGGGTGACGCTGGAGAAACACGGCGACCGGCTGAACGCCGCACATGCGCAGTATCTTGAAGTACGACGCCTCGTCCTGATCGGCCGCCTGAACGAGGCAGAGCGCATGCTGGCCGATTTTGACTCTACGCCTTTACCGCCCGCGCTGAGAACTACCTACGAACTTATGGTGGCGGGAATCGCCGTGAGACGCCTGCAAGCGAAATCGGCGCGAGCCGCGCTGGTCCGGGCCGAACGCGCCGCCCGCCAAGCCAATATCCCTGCTTTGACCGCGGAGGTTGAAAGTGCTTCCCAAGTCCTGAACGCGCCGGCGGCGCGCCTGATTGTGCGCGACGCTGAGCGGCTGCTCCTGCTCAAGGAAGTGGAAACATTACTGGCGTCAAAAGCGCTCGTAGTGGATGCCTGCCGGAATGTCGTGCGGGATCGGCGCACCGTGATTTCGCTTGTAACGCGCCCGGTGTTGTTCGCGCTTGCCCGCGCGCTCGGCGAGGCCTGGCCCGGCGACGTTCCAAGAGATCGGCTGCTTGCCCGCGCGTTCGGAGCCAGATACGTTGATGAATCGCATCGCATGCGGCTGCGCGTCGAAATCGGGCGACTTCGCAAGATTCTGCGGCCACTGGCGGATGTCAGTGCGACGAAGAGCGGGTTTGTGCTGACGCCGCGAGCCGCCAAAGAAGTGGTTGTGCTGGCCCAGCCGGTGGAAGATGAGAATGGGGCCGTGCTCGCATTCCTCGCCGACGGTGAATCGTGGTCGAGTTCCGCACTTTCGATTGCCCTTGGCACAAGCCAGCGTTCCGTGCAGCGAGCTCTTGATTCTCTTGCGGCAGCCGGAAAGGTGCAGTTCTTCGGACGGGCCCGGGCTCGCCGTTGGGTAGCGCCACCTGCGCCCGGGTTCACGGCGACTTTGTTGCTCCCCGCCCCGTCCATTCTCGATTAAGGTGGATGTGTGAAGCAGTCAACCGCCGAAATCGTCCGTGAGTATGGTCCCTTTCCGGGGGCCGAGCGCGTGCACGGAGTCACCTATGACGGCCAAAAGGTCTGGTTTGCATCAGGAGACAAGCTGAACGCCTTCGATCCTGCGAGTGGAAAGGCAGTGCGCTCGATTGATGTCGCAGCGCATGCAGGAACCGCCTTTGATGGACGGCACATCTTTCAAATCGCTGAAGATCGCATCCAGAAGATCGATCCCGGGAGCGGCCAAGTGCTGACTACGATTCCGGCACCTGGCGGCGGTCATGACTCTGGATTGACATGGGCTGAAGGCAGCCTCTGGGTCGGACAGTATAGGGATCGGAAGATCCATCAAATCAATCCCGACACTGGGGCCATTCTTCGCACCATCGAGTCCAATCGCTTTGTTACCGGGGTCACGTGGGTTGATGGAGAACTCTGGCACGCGACCTCTGAAGGTGAAGAGAGCGAAGTGCGCCGCGTCGATCCTCAAACGGGAGAGGTTCTTGAAAAGCTCGCAATGCCTCCCGGTGTACTCATCTCCGGGCTCGAATCGGATGGCGGCGATCGCTTCTTCTGCGGAGGACAAAAAAGCGGGAAAGTGAGAGTCGTCCGACGGCCGAAGCGCGGCTGAGCGGCGAACGGCGCGGGGCACCGAATATACAAGAGGGGGCCCGGAAACTCGCCTATACGCCGAGCGAGCCCGACGGCTAAGTTAGTTTCCTTTAGACAGAATTAACCTTGGAAAGATCAGTAATGAACAACGCCCCGTCCCTCATTGGATCAAAGGACGTCAGCTCGACCGGCTGCCAAGCCACGCATCGATGTGCGGCCAGGTGCGCTTGTGCGCACCGCTTCCCGCCATAATACCGATGTGCCCTCCCGGAACGCGGAAGAGTTCCTTGTCGCTGCTCCCTACTTTGGAAAGTACGGCCTCTGACTGGCAGGGCGGAGTAATGTGATCGCCCTCGGCGATTACCGTCAGGAGGTTGGCACGCAACCGGCTTAAGTCGACCCGCTGACCCCGAATCATCAATTCACCTTTCATCAAGCGATCGTTGCGATACAGGTCCACGATGAGTTGTCGGAACGCCCCGCCTGCAAGTGGAATGTTGTCGGTAACCCAGGTATTCATCGCGTGCCAGGACTCGACCACCTGCGGATTGTCGAGGTTGTCCCAAAGCTTCATGAAGTTGACGACGTAGTTCTCCACCGGCTTGAGAGCCTTTGCGCCATAGTCGATCATTTCGCCAGGCATATTGCCGAAGGCCTCCAGGACCTTTTCGACATCGAAATACTTCTCGTCGGTCCATCGCGCAAAGGTAAGTCCCTGTTTGTTGGAGAAATCTAAAGGCGCGGTGAGCAGCATGAGGTTGCGAAGGCCGTCGTCGGGCCGCAAGGCGGCATAAATCGTCGTCAGAATCGCTCCAATGCACCAGCCCAGCACGCTGAACTCCTCAGCACCAGTAATGGCCTTGAGTTTGCGGATGGCTCGCGGCATGTATTCCATGGCGTAGTCGTCGAACTTCAGATTCTTGTCTTCAGGCCCTGGGACGCCCCAGTCCAAAAGGAACACGTCATAGCCCCGACTCACCATAAACTCAACGAAGCTATGGCCCGGACGCAGATCGAGAATATAGGGCCGGTTCATGAGAGCAAAAACCAGCAGCAACGGAACCGCGTGCCGCTCTTCAGGCGGAACAACGGGGATGTAGCGGTACAACTTTGCTTTGTTCAGCGTCCAAACGAGTTCTTTGGGCGTTTGCGCGATGGCGGCCTTCGTCGTCATCACCTTATTGATGGTCCGCAGCCGTTCCTCAAGAAGTGAGAACTGATCTGTCATCACTGGAGCTGGCATGATGGCTACCGTGTCGCTTTTCTGGCAGTCCGCTTGTTCGGCTGTGCCTGTTTGGCCGCACGCTTCTTAGCCACTACTCGCTTCGGAGCCTGCGTCTTGACATTCGAGTCTGCAGTGTAAGCCGGCGCCCTTTGGGGGACACGCGCAGCATGGGTCTGCTTCTCGATACGATCCAGCTTGGCGTCCATGTCATCGAGACGCATTTCCAGGTTGGTAAAGCGATCGGCCAGCGCGGTGAAGTCCTGCCGGGATGGCATCGACAGTTGCTGCAGGACCTGCAGCATGGACTTCTCCATCGCTTCCCGGAAAGGCGCCGAAATTGTAAGGGAATTGTTCGAGCACGGCCCCAGTTGCCTGGGCATATCCCTCAGTATTTACGGCGTCGACCATTAGTTTGGCCATGTTATCGAGGTATGCATCCCGCATGCTGCGAAACAGCTCGAAAGGATCGGGCGGCTTCGAACTTCCAGTTGGATCTTCGCTCATCCTATGCTCCATTCTGGCGAATCACACAAAGCTTATACCCGACGAGAGCCGAGGGTCACCCGGCTCTTCTGAAGTTTCCGGCAGAGAAACAATCTGCGCAGCTTAGTGGACCGACGTGAAGGGCCTGGCGGCGATATCCAGCAGTTCTTTCTGGGCTTCAACCAAACCATCGACTCCGCGCTGGAAAGTCTCGGCGGCTGCACCGGCCGGTGTTCCTTTCATGCCGAACTGTTGCCTGGCGGTTTCGAAGGCCACCTTGGTCTGGGCAACGGAAAAGTCCAATGCGCTCTTCTGCGCCGCAACGGCCCGATCCACGGTCTGCTTGACGATTGCCGCAGCGCCATCGACTGCATCCGCCGTCGAAGAGGCGCGCTCCTTGGCCAGGCCGGCCAGGGCATGGCTCTGCTCGAGAACCAGGTCAATTGCGCCCTTCTGCGTGTCTGCGTAGCGATCCAAAGCATTCGATACCAGGTCCAGCATGACGAGGCCCGGTGCGCCCGGAAACGCTCGAGCGATCTTCTTCCACGCGTCCAGCAATTCTGCGTTCTGCTTTGCAGCCAGATCGATTCCGATCTTCTGCACTTCCGCCAGGCGTTCCACGCCGTTGGTGTACAGGGTGGCAATGGTTTCAACAACTTCGGTCTTTTCCGCAGCGGCAGCCGATACCGTATGACTGGTCGTCTTTTTGGTTGTGTTCATATCGTCCCTCCAATGGGCTGAGTTTGCGCTGCATAATGTGCTGCACTGCAGCATAATGAAATCTTACGCCTTCCCTGAAGCTTGTCAAGCAGTATTATGAAGACCGGTATGAAGCCAAAGTCGATTCTCATCAAGAAGTACGAAAATCGCCGCCTCTACGACGCCACCAACAGCCGATACGTAAACCTCGACGAGGTGGCGAAGTTGATGCAGAACGGCGACAATGTCCAGGTTGTCGACGCGACAACCGGCGAAGACATTACCCGGCTCATTTTTACGCAGATCATCGTCGAGGACGCCAAGACGCCGGACTCCAACTTTCCACTTGATGTCTTGCGCCAGATGGTGATCGCCTCGGGGAAGGCGAGCCAGGAAAGCGCTCTCCAATATATGAAGACCATGCTGGAGATATCCCAGAACGCTTACCGGGCAATGGCTCCTCCTATGAATCCCTTTGAGTTCATCCTCCGAAAAGATACTGCGCCCCCTGATGGCCCGGTTCCATCGTCCGCTGTGCGTGCAGGTGGGCGCAGTACGGACCAGTCCAAAAGTCCCGACGCGGCAGAGGTCGAGGAATTGAAACGGAGATTGGCGGAACTTGAGACACTCGTCTCCGGTCTGGCGCCGAAGAAGGCAGCGCGGAAGAAAAAGTAGCGTCTCTTTTGGGAACCGGATCACTCGCCTGCCGAAATCACCATTGCGATTCCCATTCCGCCGCCTATACACAGACTGGCAACCCCGAGGGCTTTTCTCTTTCGCCGCAGGGCATGGATCAAGGTGACCAGGACTCGTGCACCGGAAGCGCCGATGGGATGGCCCAAGGCAATCGCCCCACCGGTTACATTGACCTTCGACGCGTCAAGCCGAAGTTCACGAATCACCGCGATCGACTGCGCGGCGAAAGCCTCATTCAACTCGAAAAGATCGATGTCAGCCAAGCTCAGCCCGGCGCGGCTGAGGGCGGCCGGCACTGCCGAAGCTGGGCCAATACCCATCACTTCCGGCTCGACCCCGATCGTGGCGTAGCTCAGAATCCCGGCGAGGATTGGAAGGCCATGCTCCCTGGCATAGTCTTCAGTTGTCACCACGAGCATGGCCGCCCCGTCATTGAGGCCGCTGGAATTTCCGGCTGTCACGGTTCCGCCATCGGGCTTGAACGCGGGCCGAAGTTTGGCGAGGCCTTCCAGGGTAGTGTCTGGCCGGGCATGCTCATCCTGCAGGAACACGGTGACTCCCTTTCGACCCGGGACGTTCACCGGAGTCAGCTCTTCTGCAAAGGCGCCCTCGGCTTTTGCGGCAGCAGCCCGACGTTGACTTTCGAAAGAAAAGCAATCCTGCTGTTCCCGCGTGACGTTCCATCGCGCGGCGACATTTTCGGCCGTGATGCCCATGGCATAGATGAGCTGCGGGTCTGTAAGTCCCTCACTCAGAATGCTGTCCACCATCTCTGCGTGGCCGAACCGATTGCCTCCGCGTGCCTGTGGCAGAAGAAATGGCGCCCGGGACATGCTCTCTATGCCACCGGCAATGTAGAGATCGCCGTCGCCGGACTTGAGTCCCTGAATGGCATTGACCACCGCTTGCAATCCACTGCCGCAGACGCGATTGACCGTTTGCCCAGGTGTTTTTACAGGCAAGCCCGCTTTCAAAGCGACCTGGCGAGCAGGATTCATGCCTTGTCCGGCCTGGAGAACATTGCCGACGATCACATCTGCGATATCTTCAAGAACCAGACCGGGGAGGATCGGACTAATAGCCGCCACGCCCAGATCGACCGCAGACACATCCTTGAGGCTACCCATAAATGCGCCGATTGCCGTACGCTTTGCCGCCGTGATGACGATAGCTGCCATATGCGAGTTCCCCCGGACCACCGGCGTCTCCAATTAGGAAGGGTCGCCTATGAAGCCCAAATGCTACGCCAATCTAAACCAGTGCCTTGCGCCAATGCCGAGCAAAATTGACCAGGCTGGGTAAACCCTCGTTAGCAAAGGGCCAAATCACCACGCCACCCTCGGCTTGCGCGTCCGGAATTGGACGGAGTGAGCCGGCTTTCGCGGTTCAGAAATAAATGAGCACTTTCGTGCTGCAAACAATGACGCGCTGCAGCAATTGGACTAGTGTAGAGACAATACCCCATCGAATGATTACGAGAGGCATCTGAGGGGGAGGATCCGTTCGCAACAAACTGGAAAGTCTGTTCGGCTGGTTGCCAAAGGAGTCAAGACATTATGGAAGATCGGAGTTTGTCCGGCAAGACTGTCATCGTCACAGGTGCGGCCGCCGGTATCGGTCGCGCCACCGCCCTTCGCTTTGCGCGAGGCGGTGCAAACATTGCCGGTTGGGACGTTTCAGATAAAGCCTCGGCGACATTCGAGACTGACATATCGGCAGCGGGCGGCCACGCGCTGTTTCAGGTGGTGAACGTCACCGATTCTGCTGCTGTGGAGGCGGCGGTCAATAAACTCGTCGAGCAATGGGGCGGCATCGATGTGCTCATCAACAACGCCGGTATCGTGCGCGACGCCCAGTTGATGAAGAAGAATGGCGCCGGGCCCATGAAGGGGATGCTTGAAGAGACGTGGGACGCCGTGATCGACGTCAATCTCAAGGGCGTTTTCCTTGTGACGCGGGCCGTTGTTCCGCACATGATCCGTCGAGGCGGAGGAGTGATTCTCAATGCCGCCTCCGTGGTGGCGCTTAACGGAAATTTTGGGCAGACAAATTACGTGGCTTCAAAGGCGGGCGTCATCGGCATGACGCGCACGTGGGCCCGCGAATTGGGCAAACACAACATTCGCGTCAACGCCGTTGCTCCTGGCTTTATTGCTACGGATATGTTGAAATCCATGCCTCCGGACATTCTGGCCGACATGGTGTCCCATACCCCGGTGGGCCGCGTTGGCACTCCGGAGGACGTTGCCAACGCGTATTTCTGGCTGGCCTCAGAGCAAGCCAGCTTTGTCCATGGGACGATTCTGTCTGTTGACGGTGGTGTAGTGATTGGCACTTAAGGGCCTCGCTCAGTACATGTGCTGGCCGCCATTGATCGACAGGGTGGACCCAGTGACAAAATCGCTCGCGTCACTTGTAAGAAACACGACCCCCCGAGCGATATCCCCGGGGGTGCCGAGCCGACCTACCGGTATGCGAGCGATGATCTTTTGCAGCACGTCGGGGGGCACGGCACGCACCATTTCGGTATCGACATAACCCGGTGCAATCGCGTTGACTGTGATACCAAACCTCGCACCCTCCTGCGCCAGGGCCTTTGTGAAACCGTGAATTCCAGACTTCGCAGCGGCATAGTTCACCTGGCCGTACTGGCCTGCCTGCCCATTCACGCTACCGATATTCACGATTCGACCAAACTTCTTCTCGCGCATATCTTGAAATGTGACCTTGCAGAGGTTGTAGCACGAACCAAGGTTTGTATCGATGACCGCATCCCACATGTCGCGGTCCATCTTCTGCAGGGTGCCGTCGCGGGTAATCCCAGCGTTGTTCACCAGGATCTCGATAGAGCCCAATTCCGCCACAATTCTTCTGACGCCTTCTTTGCAATCGTCAAAACCGCATACGTCGAACTTGTATGCCTTGATTCCGGTCTCGTTTGAAAACGCTTCGGCAGCTTTGTCGTTGCCTAGATACGTGGCAACTACGGTGCGGCCGGCTTCCTTCAGCGCCCGGCTGATTTCGGCTCCGATGCCGCGCGTGCCGCCGGTCACAAGTGCTACTCGTGCCATTTGAATCCCTTTCTAGGTCCTGCGGGTGTGGGCCGGTGGATGCAATGGCACCGTCCTCAAGCGAGCAAAGCATGGTATCTCGTCGGTATTTGCGCTTGGCAGTGGTCCAACGAATTCTTCAATCCTCAATCTAAGTCGTCGAACATATAGCGAATCAGCTTGGCGTTGGGCCCAATTCTGTCAGCTGCGATGGACTGCCTGCAGTGAGCGGCCCGCTGGTGCGGTGTACTTCGATCAAAGCCATGCGAGAACATGCTCGAGGCGCGCCCCAGGGACAGATCGCCGTACAGCCAGCAGGAAGGTCAAACTTCGAACACAACCACGACGACAACGAACCGCAACCGTCGCATCGATGATTAGAGCAATTCTTCTTCGGAATTAATGTGCTGTTTTGCTCACATGAGCCCGCTGAAGGCGGCCCGGCCCGCTGAAAAACGATCGCGATGGCGAGAAGCGTTGGTTACGGATAACAAAAGAGCGCCCACATGAAACCTTGCGGCATCATAGCCACGGAAGGCTCCGCCCTCACCCGGCGGTCTTCTAGAACCCCGGATCCCCGATCTTCTTCTTGGTAATATCCTTCGTGTACTTCCCCATCAGCGGCTCGATCTCGGCAGCCTTGCCCACCACCACAATCACCAGGTTGTCCGCGGTCGGATAATACTTCTCGAGGACTCGCTTCTCATCGGCCAGCGTGGTCCTCCCGAGCGCCACCAGGTTGGCATTGAACTGATCGCGCGTAATCCCGTACAACTCGTTGCGCGCCATCGTGTTCGCCAGCGCCTGCGAGGTCTCCATCTGCGGTGGCAGCGAGCCCGCAATCGTGTTCTTTGCCGAGGCCAGTTGCGCATCCGTAAAGCCCTGCGCGTGCGCCGTGTTGATCACCTCCAGCGTCTTGTCCATCGCTGGTCCAGTGGTGGCGTTCCGCGTGAAGGTCGACATCGCAAACGGCCCCGGCACCCGCGACTCCGTAAAACGCGAGAATGCCCCGTAACTGTACCCGCTCTTGATGCGCAACTCCGTGTTGAACAGCGAGGTAAACCGGCCGCCATATAGCGTGTTCACCACCTGGATGCTGCCGCGGTCTGGATTCGCAGCCTCAATGCCCACATTGCCCATGATGAAATAGGTCTGGGTCGCATCCGGCTTGTCCACCAGCAGCAGCCTGCGCCCTTTCACCGGCGCCGTTGCCGTCAAGGCGGGCTTCGCCGGAGCCGCGCCGCTCCACTTGCCGAACGACTGCTCCAACATCGCCTTCATCTGCGCGCTGTCAAAGTCTCCCGCCACCGCCAGCACTGCGTTGGCCGGCGTGTAGTTCACCTTGTAGAACGCCAGAATATCTGCGCGCGTGATCGCCTTAATCGAGATCTCATCACCGTTTGCCGGCCGCCCATACAGGCCGCTGCCGTACAAAAACTTGCGGAAGTACGCCTGCAGCGCGGCCTGCGGCTCGTCCTTCACCCCCCGCGCTTCGTCCTGCGCCCGTGCCAATGCCTTGGTCGCCTCCGCGTCAGGAAACGTGGCATGCAGCTCGATATCCGCCACCAGGGGCAGAGCCGTCGCCGCGTCCTTCTTCAAAAAGTCCGCATTCACCGTCGTCGAATCCGGTCCGGCCGAGCTGCCGAACTGCATCCCCATCGCATCCAGCTCGTCGGATACCTGGTCTGCGGTGCGCCCCTCCGTCCCCCGGCGCAGCAGTTGCGCGGTCAGCGTGGCCACGCCTTCCTTCCCCACCGGGTCACATACCGACCCCGACCGCAGCGTGAGGTTCATGCTGATCAGCGGCGTGTCGTGTTTCTCCAGCAGCAGGACCGTCAAGCCATTCTTCATCACCGCGCGTTCATACGCGGGCAGCACAAACGGCTTCGGCGGAGGCGTCACAATCTGCCCCGCCGTCGCCTGCCCGCTCATCCATGAGCCACCCGTCACCGCAGCCAGCAACACCGGTAGCGCACAAGCCACAGCTTTCGAAAGCTTCACTTTCCACCTCCCGCCGCTGCCGGAGCCCCGGTTGCATCCTGCGCGCTCTTGTCCGGGATCAGCGTCGCCACCGTCCGGTTATTCGCGGTCAGATACTTGTTCGCTACCCGCCGCACATCTGCCGCCGTCACCGCGTTGATCAACTTCTCTTCCTCGTTCACATGCTGCCATCCGCCGAAATACTCCTCGGCAAACCCGATCGCATTGGCCCTTCCCGCGATGGTCTGCAGTTGTCGATAGTTGTTGGCAATCATCTGGTTCTTGGCCTTGGTCAGCTCCGCCTCGGGTATCGGCGCGTTCTGCAGTTTCTCAATCTCCGCATAGATCGCCGCCTCCACTTTCTCCGGCGCTACCCCATCCCGCGGTTGCGCCTGCACATAGAACAGACTCGGATCGAAGCTCGACCGAATGAACGTGTTCGCTGAAATCGCCAACTGCTCGTCCACCAGCGCGCGATACAGCCGCGAGCTCTGCCCCGTCGTCAGAATTCCGTCCAACACCCGCAGCGGATACAGGTCCGCATCTTTCGAATCCACGGCGTGATAGCCGATTGCAAGAATCGGCAACTGCGCGAACTTGCGGATCACCACGCGCCGCTCGCCGAGTTGCGCCATCTCCTTCGTGCGCACCGGCGGAGGCGGATCGTGCGCCGGTATCGGCGCAAAATACTGGTCGGCCAACCGGAAAACCTCCGCCGCTTTCACATTGCCCACCACCACCACCGTGGCATTCGTGGGCGAGTAGCCCATCGCGTGGTAGTCCTCAAGGTCCTTGATCGTCCACTTCTCGATATCGGTAGGCCAGCCCAACACCGGCCAGTGATACGGCGAGCTCTCAAACGCCGTCGACCGCAGCAGCTCCATGAGCGTGCCGTCATTGCTGTTATCCACGCTGAGCCGCCGCTCGGAGTACACCACCTGCCGCTCGCTTTCCACCACCTTTGGATCGAACGCCAGGTACTGAATGCGGTCCGCCTCCAGGTCGAACAGGAGCTCCAGCGCCGACGCCGGGGTCCAGTCCGTGTAGACCGTCATATCGTTGGTCGTGAACGCGTTGTTGTCCCCGCCGGCGTCGTCCATCGTGGAGTCGAATTCCCCCTTGCCATACTTCTTCGCGCCGTTGAACATCATGTGCTCGAAGAAGTGCGACAGGCCGGTGATTCCCTCGTGCTCGTTGCGTGAGCCCACCCGGTAGAACGTGTAGAACGCAACGTTGGGAATCGAGTCATCCTCCTCGACGAGGATCTTCATCCCGTTCGGCAGGGTCTTCGATTGCACATCGATTGCCGCCTGAACCCGCGGCGCCATCGCGGCCGCGGAGACAGCAAGCACCAGAGCTGCGCAGAGACGATGCATCCTGGCTCCTTCGTGAAGCTTGTAATGAGCAACATCCTATCAGCATCTCCCAATGCGCCGGACTGACAATTATGCAGCGCCATTGTCATTAGGCTGCGGTTTCAACGCCAGCTTGGCCAATCGCCGAACGCTGCGGCGGCATGGAAGACCTGGGAGAAATGTAACAGGCGGTCAAGAATCCGTTACAAATCTTTATATGCCGTTACGCATCGTGACGGCAGGCAGTTGCGCACTGAGTTCTCATGAGATCAGTCCATTCGGGGCGCCTTTGGGATGGTCAAGCTTGCTGCGTGCGTCCTGCAAATTCTTAATCATGATGACGACAAAGGGTTGAGATCGAAAATCCGAGCTCGCGCGTCCCTACTGTGACCAATCGGCAACATCGAGACAATGAAATGAAATTGAAAGTCAGTCCATGGCGTATGGTAATGTTTATCGGCGCGGTTGTGCCCATGCTGATCGCGGGTTTGAAGGCGCCTAGAGCCGGAGCCCCTGGGATACACCGCCGTGCCGTCGATCAGGTGATAACAAGCCACTGCCGAATTGCCTGCTCCGGTTGCAATCTTGGGATGAAGCCGCGGCTTCATGACAATCCCCTAATTCCCGACTTGATGACGTCTGCAATTTGGATCGTCGATCACGTGTAAGTAAGTCTAGAAACCTGTACCCCAAATTCACAGCCTGAATCGCTCCCCCTGCTGCCAGAATGAGAGGATCAAATGCGAACCAGATCGACAGAATTGCTGATTTCCGGTGCCGCCCTTGCAGCGTTGTTCTGCGGCGCGCTCACCGGCGCGGCGCAGAAGACGCCCAGCCGCTCACTGCTGGCACTTTCCAAGCGCAATCACACACTCGCCATTGTCGATCCGGACACCCTGCAGGTGATTGCGCGCGCCCCTGTTGGCCCCGATCCTCATGAAGTCATCGCATCGGCCGATGGAAAGACCGCATACGTTTCCATCTATGGCGGCGGCCGCTATCACGCCCTTTCCGTCATCGACCTGGTCGCGCAGAAGGCGCTGCCCGACATCGACACAGGAGCCTTGAACGGCCCCCACGGCCTCGCATCGGTGGGAGGGAAAATCTGGTTCACCGCCGAAGGCGCGAAGGCCATCGCAACCTACGATCCTGCATCCTCCAGAATCGACTGGATCATGGGCACCGGCCAGGATCGCACCCACATGCTCTTCGTCACCCCGGACCAGAAGCAAATCTACACCACCAACGTCAGCTCAGCCACGGTGACAATTCTGGAGAAGGTCACTCTGCCTCCCATGGGGCCTCCTCCGGGGATGCGGCCACCTTCGGGCGCTATGCAGCCTCCGCCGGGTCCAATGCCGCAGGACGCAGGGCAGCCACGCATGGATTGGAGGGAGACCGTCATCCCCGTCGGCAAGGGCGACGAAGGCTTCGACGTGTCCCCCGACGGACACGAGCTCTGGACCGCCAATGCGCAGGACGGCACGCTCTCGGTCATCGATCTCACCGCCCGCAAAGTCACGGCCACGCTGGATCCTAAGACCTTCGGCGCGAATCGCCTCAAGTTCAGTACCGATGGAAAACTGGTGCTGATTTCCATGCTGGGCGGCGGCGACCTCGTCATCTACGACGCCGCCTCGCACAAGGAACTCAAGCGTGTGCCTATCGGCCACGGAGCTGCAGGCATCCTCATCGACTCATTCGCCAACCGCGCTTTCATCGCCTGCGGGCCCGACAATTACGTCGCTGTTTTGGACCTGAAAACGCTGGAGGTCACGGGGCACATCGATGTTGGAGGAGAGCCGGATGGTTTGGCCTGGGCGGTCCAACCTTAGTTCCAATATCGATCGAAAAAGTGACCAGAAGATGCGCCGAGTTCGATTCGGCAAAGCTCGAAGACCGGCCACACCAGCCCGAGGGGCTATTAACAAAGACTGATTTTGACTCAAGCGCCGACAGCGCTGTCCGGCCAAACGAACTTGGCCGCAAACCCGCTTCCTTGAGGTGAAGAACATGAACCTGGCAATAAGTTCCGACAAAGAAACAAAGGTACAAGGGCCATCGAGAAGCGCAGCACGGCTGAAGATGGCCCGGGAGTGGCATCTCTACCTTGGGACGCTCTTTGCTCCCTCGATCGTCTTCTTCGCTCTTACCGGATCACTCCAGTTGTTCGGTCTGCACGAAGGCCATCCTGGCGACGCTTATCAGCCGCCTGCGTGGGTGCAAAAGTTAGCGTCGATTCACAAGGATCAGACGGTATCCGAAAGGCATGGACCGCCGCCGGGTTTTGCAGGAGAACAAAAAGGACCGCCGGAACCTGATGAGGTGCGCCGTTCCCCGCAACCACCAGAAGGCGGCCGCCGGAACGAGGAGCAGGGGCAGAACAGGTTCACTCTGGCACTGAAGTGTTTCTTTCTGGCGACCGCGGCTGGTTTGGTCTTCTCGACGCTGCTCGGTCTTTATATGGCGTTTAAATACAACCGCAGCCGAGCATTGGTGTGGGGCATGCTGCTGCTGGGCACGGCAATTCCGGTGGCGCTTATCGCCATGATGGTTTGAGACAGGCCGCCCGTCACACCTGCCACGCCCATGAGGGCGTGCGTTTCTGCAGACTGGAAACGGCTCACGTTTCCGGCATGGGAACACACTCCAGAATCTGTGCAGAGGAACCATGCATGAAGAAGTGAGGATGGCTCTTCGTCAGGGCGACTGCCTTTTTCGCCTGGGCCGGGATGAAGAAGGCTTCCTTTTGTTCGGGCCCTCTTTGTCTTGCGTGCCGTAATAATTAAGGAAGATATCCACTGCATGCTTGACGTGCGATCGCGGATCGGGAACCTCATCAATCTGGCCCAGCACTACGGCGGTGAGATGCCGTGCGCTGACTACGAGATCGAGGAAATCATCTGCCGCCAGGAGTGCGTCCGCCTTACGTAGATTTCCCTCATTCATGTGACGTTTGATGAACGCAGCGGTGTTTTCGCGTCCCATGCCTGGTCCGAGCAGATAGAACTTCTGCGCGGAAACGGGATCGCGGAAGCTTTCGGCAGCTACGATTCGAAACAGCTTTCCGAATCTGTCGGAATTGATGAATTCAAAGATCTGGGTTCCCGCTCTTGTGAGCACCGCAGTCAGATCTCCGCTGGACGACATACTGATGTTCGCTTCCGTCTGAATGCGCGCCTGCAACTCAGTGATCACGGCTGCAAGAATGTCGCGTTTGTCGCTGAAGTTAGAATAGAGTTCCCGCTTCGACACTTTCGCCCTTCGGGCAATGTCTGCGGTGCTGGCTTCTTCGTATCCTCTTTCAAGAAAGGCATCGGTAGCGGCGGCGAGGATACGCTCCACGTGGCTGTTCCCGGCAGTTGCTGCAGATTCCGGCATTGGATTGCTCCGAATTTACCATAGTTGATCCAAGCGGGATTCGTCGTATAAGAGTGATCATGTTGAGTATCGCTATCGAAACTCCGGACCCGGAGGCCGCACTCCGATTTCCGCCTGAAGTTGGCTCCAGGCTTCCCGAGCCATTCGTGAATCAGGAAAGCCGCAATACACGTAATGATCGGGGCGGACAAGCGCGGCTTTGCAGCCATGGAGATCGAACCAGCTTGCTGCGACACCTTCCGCTTCAGAGTGATGCCCCGGTCCGATCACGATGGGCTTGATGTTCGCCGCGTCTAACACTGGATAATCCTGCTTGGTCCGGCCATCCACTATGAATCGCCATCCCAGCCCTGCAAGGTCGTCCATGCGACGTGCACCGCCCGGGGACACAATCCATGGTTGCGGGAAGATCGTTCCTGCTCCGATGCTCGATTCGCGCATAAGTCCTGCTTCAAGCGGCGGAACAATCTCCTGGCGAGTTACGACGAAAGCGCTGCCGCCTCCCTGATGCAAGAGATCTTCATCACGAAGACGTGCGGAGTCAGAATCGCGCATACAGATTGCGGCCCCAATCTTCTTGATTCGCTGGGTCAATGTCGTGACGTGCTGCCTGCGTTCCACCTCGTAGGTATCGAGCAGCGATTCCCTGGATTCGGCGCGCAAAACAGAGATGATCTTCCACGAGAGGTTGGTCACGTCGCGTACACCCTGGCACATCCCCTGGCCGATGAAGGGGGGCTGTTGGTGCGCCGCATCCCCGGCGAGGAAGACGCGGCCGTTGCGCCACCGTTGGGCAACGAGCGCGTGAAAGCGATAGCTGCTTGCCCGCCAAAGCCTGCCGTCGCGTGGCTCCAGCCAACGCGAGAGCAACTGCCAGACATTCTCTTCCCGCTCCACCTGACGCGGATCCTCCCCGGGATTCAACATGATTTCCCAACGCCGATGGTTACCCGGCCCGATGATGTAGGTGCAAGGGCGTGCGGGATCGCAGTACTGGGCGCAGACGGAGGGGAGTTTGCGCAGGGCGCCATCATTCACCAGTACGTCAACGACCAGCCACGGTTCATCGAATCCCAGGTCCTCTAGAGCAATGTTCAGCAGACGGCGCACCGTGCTGGATGCCCCGTCACACGAGATGACGAGCCGTGTTTGAACGGAATGGATCTGACCTTCATCGTCTTTCGTTGTGAGGAACACGCCTTCTTGTCCCTGGGTCAGGCTGAGTAACTCGTGCCCGAGCTTTATCGTCACGGAGGCGTGTGCAGCGGCGTGATCGCGGAGAACTGCTTCGACTGGCGGCTGGGTGAAGACCATGTTTGGCAAATAACCTAATGGGTGCGGCGGAGGGACCACATCGATACGCCGGATAAGCTGGCCTTTCACTCCGTAGTGTTCCGAAGCGCCAAAGGGAGCCGTATGGGGAAGGACCCGATCGATGATACCTATGTTCTGGAACACACGCAGGATTTCATGGTCGAGAGCGATGGCACGTGGAATGTCCCAGATGGTGCGGCTCTTCTCTACGACGAGCGTCTTCACGCCCGCCTGCCCCAGCCAGCACGCTGCAACCGCGCCTGCGGGACCGAAACCGACGATCACAACATCATAAAGAGCATCGCCTTTCATTCCGCTTCTGACTCTCCGCTGTTGGAAGCGGCAAATCGAATGGCGAGCTGCGCTGTTTTTACATAGTCGGGCTTGGGGGGCGCGATTCCCCAGTGGTCTGTGCGACCCGGCGGCCAGACCCAATAGTCGGGCCCGTGCGGCTGGTAGGTTTCATCGACGCGCAAAACTTCGGCGGTGTATTCGATCACGAATCCAAACGGATCTACGAAGTAGGCGAAGACATTGTCGCCGGGGCCATGCCTGCCGACGCCCCACCCGATCGGATAGCCGTGGTCCACCATGCGACCGGAACCGCGCATGACAGATTCCCATTCCGGCATCATAAAGGCGATATGGTTGAGGCCATCCACACCGGAGTCTGCGAGCACCACGGCGTGATGATCCGCGTTGCAACTTAAAAACGCCATCGCCTTTGACCGGTCTGTCAACCGGAAACCAAGGACCTGTTGAAAGAAACGGATTGTTCCTTCAATGTCTGCGCAATTCAGGTTCACGTGCGAGGTCCGCAGTGGAAATGAGGAACGCGGTTCCCCATCGTCGTGGATACGGTCGCCGTGATGAAAGCGAAGAATGAAGCCTTCGGGAGTGGCGACCTTCAGGACGAGACCGCCGTCCGGTTCAACATTTGGAGCCACGGGTGCGAGCACCCTGGCACGTGCTCTCACCATCCTCTCAGCAATATCGGAAAGTGCATTCTCATCGCCGACAATGAAGCTCACCGATTGGATTTCGGCACGGGCATGTGGATGCAATGCCAGGACATGGTGATCTTTTCCCGAGGCGCGAAGGTAGACGATCCCGTCCTGGCGAGCAGCGACCTTTAAGCCCCAAATCTCGGTATAGAAAGCCTCGGCGCGAGCCAGATCCGGAACACCCAATTCCACACTTCGGATCGCAGTCACCGGGAAATCACGCATACTGTCTCCAGCCTGGGTTCGCCGCAATTCATACACGATCAACAATGGGAACGCGCGGGTTCCGTGTTAGCCTTCGTCCGAAATACCATTTCGCAGCACGCCAATGCCGTCAATCTCAACTTCCACCTGGTCGCCGGGCTTCATCCACAGAGGAGGCGTTCTCTTTACGCCAACGCCGCCGGGCGTGCCGGTCACGATAACGTCTCCGGGCGTGAGCGGATTGAAGGAGGAGCAATACTCGATGAGTGCGGGAATGTCGAACAGCATCTCGCCGAGCGCGGCGCTTTGTACGGTTTCCCCATTTAGCCGCGTCCTGATTCTGCGCTCGCCCAGGTCGCTGAACTCATCCGGGGTCACCATCCACGGCCCGAAGCTGCCGGTATGCGGAAAATTCTTCCCCGGCGTGAACTGGTGAGTATGATGCTGCCAGTCGCGTACGCTGCCGTCGTTGTAGCACGCATATCCCGCGACATGTTCGAAGGCCTGCTCCCGCGAGATATAACGGCCCGGCTTTCCAATGATCACCGCCAGTTCGCCTTCAAAGTCCAGATGGGTTGAAATGCGTGGCCGCACAATGTCGGTCATGTGCCCCGTCTGGGTGTTCGCAAAGCGAGCGAAAATCGTAGGGTGCTCTACGACCGCGCGCCCGCTTTCCTTGCGGTGCATCTCATAATTGAGCCCCACGCAAAAAATCTTCTCCGGGTTTGGAATCACGGGCAGCCAGGAAATGTCTGTAAATTCGTACCGGTGTGCGGAAGCCGATTTGATTCTGACGGTTTCCAGATCCGCATGCGCCAGGCATGCTTTGAGGTCCGGGAACTGGTGCCCGAGAACGGGTCCCATATCCAGAGCCAACGGCCCGTCGATCAGGCCCCATGTCGGCCGGTTTTCAATGCGGAATGTAGCTAGTCTCATGCAGATTGCCTACCGGGCAGACGGCCGCCAGCGATGTCCTTTCATCAAGAATGCACTTGTCTTTCGGAGCGGGGGGAACCGCAGAAAGGATGGTACTACTGAGTACCACGTCTTTGTCAACGCTTAAGTTCTCATAATTTTCGACTTTACAAGCGCAGATTGCCTCTGGTATCCATTCCGGTACGCAGGAGTACCGGGCGGTTGCGGCTGAATTCCCATGTCCATCCAACGGTTCGCTATTTGCTTCCCGGCACGCACAGCAAATCCATTCCGCATTTTCTGAAGAGAGGTCCATTCGATGCACCAGAATGAACTGCCGGCTCTACGTGCGCCTTATAAACTCGATGCCGGGGAGGGCATACGTTACGCGTTCGGGAATCACCTTGCGACGCTCATTGCGCGGCCCGAGCAGCTTGGGCAGCGTGCCTGCGGATCCGTCCTCACGGGCGCAAAAGGCGCAAAGTTCCCCTTGCACCGGCACCTTTCCACGCATGAAGCTCTCTTCGTGCTTGACGGTGTCATTTCCCTGGTTCTTGCCGGTCATTCGTACCTTCTTACTCCTGGCGATTATGTCAATATCCCGGCTGGGACGCCGCACGGATATGAATTTGCAGATCATCGCGGAAAGCTGTTGAGCTGGGCGTTCGGGGGGAACGCATCCCAAGCCTATTCACGCCTGGGGAAGCTGTACGCCGGGACGGTCTATGCCGCGGCCGAAGAACGGATTGACTGGGGCCTCCTCGATCAGGCGGTCGACACCGAAGTGATTGCGGACGGCGATAAGTCCAACCATGAATGGTCTCCCAAACTGACGTTTGCGCCGCATGGAATCCATCCCTTCGTGCTGGCCGCAAGCGAGGGAGAGAGGATGATCGCGGGCAACCAACTGTATACGATCCTGGGCAACCAGACGCATAGCGGCGGGGTGTTTATTGCGCTTTTAACTGAAGGACCAATCGGGCAGGCCATTCCGCGTCACAGGCATGAAAGGGTTACAGAGTTGTTTCATTGCCTCAACGGCGAAATGGAGATGTTTGCCGGTGACGGCTTTGTCAGCCTGACGCCGGGAGATTTTCTGCACATCCCTCCCGCGACCGCGCACTCTTTTCAACTGAAGAAACATGACACGCGGTTCCTGGGGTTTATCACCCCGGGAGAATTCGAGCCATTCTTCCATTACCTCTGCGAACCCTTCGATGGATACCGTTATCCGCTTGTTCCATTTCCATTTCGCTTCGATCGCGTGATTCAACACCTGGGCGAACTTGATTTGACCGTTCTTGAAAGACCTGGCCAGCCGGCGGGGGAAGTTGCGCACTCCCGGTAGGCGTTCAGAAGAGAACGATGTGATAAACAGCGGCATGCGAATTCGAATCGTCGAAGACCAGGTATACAGCCATGCCGGGGGCGTGGCGCGCCTTGCCGACGTCTATCTTCCGGGCGAGTCCGTCACGGCGCCGCCGGTCGTGGTCTGGCTCCATGGAGGCGGATGGCGGTTCGGAGATCGCCGTCTGGCGCCGGACCTGGCGCGGTTCGTGCAGCAGTCGGGAATGGCAGTCGTCAGCATCGATTACCGGTTAAGCGATGAGGCACACTTTCCTGCGGCTGTGCTCGACGTGAAAACAGCGGTTCGGTGGACGCGTGCGATGGCGAACCAGTTCGGCTTTGACGCTGACTCTATCGGACTGTGGGGTTCGTCGGCGGGCGGTCATCTTGCAGCATGCGCAGGATTGTCCGCGGAACACGACTTTGTCACCGAAGAGCACGCCGGGTATTCCTCCGCCGTACAGGCAGTAGTTGATGGCTACGGGCCCACCAACTTCGGCAAGATCGATGCCGATCGCACGCTCATGACTTTGCCAGGAACTGATGCAGAAAGTCTGGGAATCGGGAAGGTCGTTCCCGCAGGTCATCCAGATTCATTCGAGTCCCGATTTCTTGGTTGTGCCGTGAGCGAGTCTGCGGCAAAAGTGGAAATTGCCGATCCGGTTCATTACGTCCGCGGCGACGCCCCACCGTTCCTGATTCTCCACGGAGAAGCAGACTCGCTGATTCCGTCCAGCCAAGGCAAGTACCTGTTCAATGCTTTGGCGGCGGCCAACAACGACGCAACCCTCCTGCTGTTTGAAAAGCTCGGACACGGGTTCTTCAACAATCCGGGACTGGCTGAGGCAGACTACGGAATGGTAACGATCTACACATCGAGCGGACGTCCGCGCCAGGGCTGTTGGTCATGTGATTCAAGAGCGGATATTCCGTCCATCGTGCGCAGCTTCTTCCAGGCTCACTTGAAAAGCGGAAAGAGACGGGATTGAGCGGGTCTGTGAAACACGCGGCCGGTTGCGCAGCGCGACTTCAGTAGCTGAGGCCAAATCCAAACGGGTAGAGGGGGTTCGCTGAGTCATGCGGGACATCACTCTTTTGCGCTTTGACCGCTTCAATGGAAGAAGGAAGCTCGAAGGGAAGGTGGCCTTCCGGGCGGGCTTTGCCGGTGAGGACGTCGAGCAGGGCTCGGTCGTCTATGCCGAAGTTGGCAATCAATGCGGCCGCCTTATCTTTCACATTGGTCAATATGGCCGGACGGTCGAGCTTGACGGTCAGGATGACGGGCACGTGGGCGCTCGCCTTCAGGATGGCGGCGTAGGCTGGATCGCTGTCGCGGTAGTCGAGGCGCCCCTCGCCCTGACGCTGGCCGAAGATGTAGCCGGGGTGTTCGCTCTCAGAGGGTGATTCTGCGCGGATGATGGCGACGTCGGCCTTGTCTGGGGAATCGACGACCGTGAAGCCGTATTCCGTCACTGCCGCGGGGTCGAGGCCGAAGATCCAGACCTTGTGCTGGACATCCTTGAGGGGCAGCAGGTGATGTTTGTTCTCAAGCAGGACGAGGGCCCGCTGCTGTGCGCCACGCGCCCGGGCAACAAAGTCGGCGTTGCCGACAATGGCATTGGCGGCGTCGGGGTCGGCATAGGGATTCTCGAACAGGCCAATCGCGAATTTCTGCTCGAGGATGCGCTGGGCGGACTCGCGCACACGGGCTTCAGAGATTTTGCCTGCGCGGACGGCCGCGGTAATGAACTCGGGCTCTTCGGAGTCGCCGATCTGATCGACGCCGGCATTGACCGCCTTGACGAAGCGCTCGGAGCGGGCGAGGTCTTCAACGCCCCACGGCATGCCGTACTTTCTCTCCTGCATCTCGCGAAAGTCGGGTTTTTGGCCAGCGGGAAAACCATTGCGGCAGTGTTCCTGGCAATCGCTCGTAATGCCCCAGTCGCTGACCACCACACCTTTGAAACCATATTTCTTCCGCAGCAGGTCCTGGAGGAGTTGGGCGTTAAAGCCGCCGCCGACCTGTTCGAGGGGCTTGCCGTCGACGGTGACGTCCTGCAGGATGGAGTAGACAGGCATGACCCCGCCCACCTGAGCCTCAAAGGCACCGAGGTAGGGCCTGATGTGGTACTCGAAGTTGTTGCCGGGGAAGGCAGCGAAGCGGCCGTAGTAGTTGTGGCTGTCCCAGCCGTCCCTTTGAGCGCCGTAGCCCACCCAGTGCTTGACGACGGCAATCACGGAGCCCGGATTCAGGCCGTCGCCGCCGTTCTGGAAGCCCTCGATGTATGCCTTGACAAGGCGGCGGGCGAGATCAGCGTCCTCACCGAAAGTACCGTTGATGCGGGCCCAGCGGGGCTCGGTGGCGAGGTCTGCCTGAGGCGACAGGGTCTCGCGGATGCCGACGGCAACGTGTTCCTGGCGGGCGATGTCGGCGAACTTGCGGACTAAGGCGGGGTCGCCAATGGCGGCGAGGCCCGTGGTCTCAGGCCAGCGGGAGAAGGCACCGGGTTGGACGGAGGCGCCCTGCACATAACGGAAATGGTTGCGCGGATCGGTGGAGATGGTGACGGGGACGCCGAGGCGGGTAGACTCGGCCAACTCCTGGATGCGGTTGTTTTCTGTGGCAAGAAAGGCAGGCGAGCCAGATAGGCGCGTGATGAAGGAGCTGACCAGGGCCCGAGTAAGAATGGGGGTGGCACGCGTGAGGTCATAGCCGGCGGGGCCCGCGCCTGGCACGTTGGAACCGGTGGCGCTGGTGACGGTCGGTAAAGTTCCGTGGACCATGAGCCCAGCCATCTCCTCAAGAGTCATGCGGGAGACGAGGTCGCGGGCACGCTCGGCGGCGGGCAATCGCCAGTCTTCATAGAGGTCGAGCTTGCCGTTGCGGTTGAGGTCTTTGAACTGGAGACCGTCCACGGTGATGACCGGAGCTGAGCGGTGGCCAAGGGCGGGCTGCCGCAGTGATGATGTGGATTGTGCGAGAAGGGCGGGGGCGGTCAAAAGGAAGGCTAAAGGTGCAATGCGGTTCATAGGGCTCCGATTTGCGGCCAAAATGCGGACGAGCACACTGGGCGTGCCTATCAATGCGCGGCAGTTGAGAATTCGTAACTCCCGGATTCGAGAAGATAGACGACCTTGCCCTTCTCCTGTTTCATGAACTTTACGCCACGAGAGGCACCTGCCACCTGCCCGTTCTCCTTGACCAAATCCTTTGAACTCGCCGGCAGGTAAAGGGTGGCTGTTGTGTTGGCGGGGACAGTTGCCCGATAGCTGAGTACACCGTGATCGATCTTCCATGCGCTCTCTATTCTTCCGTACATGGAATCGTAGTACCCCTGAGCGGAGGTGATGCTCAGTGTAGGATCAGGTTCGGGTTGAAGAATGAATTTCTGGAACCCGGGCTCATCCCTTCTGATCCCCAGCGAGTCGCCTATCATCCACTGACCAACCGCGCCAAAGGAATAGTGATTGAACGAGTTCATGCTGTTGTTGCCTCCGAACCCGTTTTCTACCGTGTATCCATTGAGCCGCTCCCAGATCGTCGTTGCCCCCTGATCGATGGGATAGAGCCACGAGGGATAGGTGTCGTTCACAAGGATGCGGTATGCCAGTTCGTTCAGGCCACTCTCTGTCAACGCGTCGCTTATCCACGACGTGCCGATAAAACCTGTCATTAGAGAGTACTTCGGACGCTTCTCTCTCTGGTCGTCCTCATTTTCCCGGATTATCGTTTCGGCCAGGTTCTTAACCATATAGGGCTTGTTCTCGTCGTTGAACAACTCCATGCCCAAACCCACCGCATACGAAGTCTGGGTATCGGCCACATGAAATTCAGGCGGCTTCGCAGCGTCTGCGGTTGCGCCGGGACCAAACCTGCGCCTGTCAGTCACTCCTAATGTCTTCTTGCTTGAGTCTACGAATGTGGCATTGAAGTAGGCTTTGCGGCTTTCATAGCGATTTGTGTATTTTGCCGCATCGCCCGACCTTCCAAGTACCTCCGCGACTTTTGCCATGATGCCGAGGTCGTATGGATGATATGCCGCTGCGAGGAATGCGGATCCAAGTTTGCTGTTCTGTGGCCCAAGCCAATCGCCAAGTTGCGCATCCGAAATCAGGCCTGTATTGGGATCGATGGTTGTATCAAGGTAGTCCATGTACGCGACCATTGCCGGGTAATGACGCTGGAGCAAGTCGACGTCCTTGTATTGAAGATAGGTTTCCCATGGGACCACGATCCCTGCGCTGCCCCAAAGGATTCCGCCGAAGCCTCCACCCACCGGTGCTACGTCGGTAAATTTGCCGGAAGGAAGCTGCACGTCCCGCATCGCGTACATATGCAGGGTGAAGAACTGGTCGGCATTGGATACATATGTTGCAGTGCGCGAAAAGACGTTGATATCTCCAGACCAACCCATGCGCTCGTTGCGTTGCGGACAATCGGTGGGTATGGTTAAAAAGTTATCTACATTAGACCAGACGAGATTCGACCACAACTTATTAACCTTATCGTTCGAGGTCTTATAGTCCGCGCTCACCTTCTTTACCGAACTCATGGCAACACCCTGTACGGCATCCAACGGAAGCGGCTGATCGATGCCAGTGATCTCAACGTATTGAAATCCGTGAGAAGTGAAGTGAGGCTGAAAAGTCTGTTTGCCCGCGATCATGATGTAAACGTCCTGGTTCAACGCCGCACGGTAGTTTTCCGTCATCACCATGCCAGTATTCTTTCCGGACTCTTTCAAATTTGGATAGAGGATTTCCGCGAATCTCAACGTGACTCTGCCCCCGGGACGGCCGTTTGCGATGTTGATGCGAGGTACGCCGACAATGTTTTGCCCCATATCGTAGACGTAGACTCCGGGTCGAACTTCCTTGACGCTTTGGGCGGACAGGGTACGAAATACACCGGCACCGTCACCGATCTGGCCGATGAGGGACATCTTGTCGAAAGTCATGGCGACGGGCGAGGCTCCGAAACCTTCCTCCTTGCCCGAGAACGATGTACCTCCAAGCGGCACAACGGTTGCGGACTTCCACTTGCTGTCGTCATAACCGGCCATGTTCCAGCCGGCAACGGCGCGCTCGCGGCTGGCGTCGTAGACTTCACCGAGGTAGAGGCTGCTATACACTATCGGTCCGTCCGCAAAGAACCTCCATGTATCTGGATTGGTGCAGATTGTGTCGACTGAGCCATCGTTGTAAGTGATCACAAGTTTCGCAAGCAATGATTGCCTGTCACCAAAGTGATTCCAAATGTCGCCGAAACTCAAGAGGCCGCTCCACCAGCCTTCGCCAAGCATAGCGCCCATCGCATTACCGCCGGCTTTCATAGCTCCGGTGACGTCGTAGGTCTGGTACATGTGCGTGACGTTGTATTGGGTAAGGCCCGGGGCATAGTAATCGTCGCTGATTCGCTTTCCATTGATGAAGAATTCGTAGATGCCGCGGGCAGTCACGTAAAGGCGTGCGCTTGCAATGGTTTTGCCGGGCAGCTTGAATGCGGTGCGAAGCATGGCGGGAGAGTTACGGCTCGGGTCTTTGACGACAAAGACGCCCTTACTTCCACCACTCAGCGCGTAGCTTCCATTACTGATGGAGATCCCGGCCCCGGCGGCAATGGAATCGGCATAGATGCCCCTATATGGCCCACCGATCAAATCTTCATGGAAGAGCGTATTGCGGGGCTTGCGATGGTTGCGGACGATGACGTCACGAAACGCAGCACTTTGGCCTGGATCGACGGCAAAGCCCATGTCGCACAACATGCCGAACGCGATAAAATTGCCGCCCTGACCCATCGGGTTAAAGTTGATTGAATTGTCACGGCGCCTGCCGGGCCCGGCCGAGGGAATCGCGGTGGACATGGGTCGTGTGCCAGGACCCTTGAGCGAATTCTTGCCATCGATGGTGATCGTGATTTCCCCGAAAGCGCTGCTGAAAGCAATCACGTGTTCGGCATTCTTATTAGAATTGTCGATCACATCTTTAGAGATTTCGAGGGTTTGCAATGGCTTGTCTGGAGTATCAGTATCTTTGTATCCGGCACGATAGGCATTGAGCCTGGCCTTTCCGTCCTCCGAGCCGTCCACCGCGGAGATGTCGAGTTCAAGCTTGATGTAGCTCCGATCCCTGGCGCTCTGGAGTTGAAAAATGTTTTTATTCTTATCCATCAGGCGCGAATCATTGGCGCCATATACGAAGCTCGCGCGGCTGCTGCCCGGCGCAATAGTAAGAGCATACTCTACGTCAAAGACTTCCAGATAAGGTGCGTAGAGCACCAGGTCGTCGTCGCCTCCGCCGATCCACTTGGCCCCGCCCCACGCAGGGGACACTGGCGAGGAATCCATCAGGCCAGTTTCGAACCACGACGCCGCACTGAGCTTTTTTCCTTTGTCATCCCACACATCGACTGTCCACGAATACCGGGTTGCAGCGTTGAGCGTGGTCCCTGCGTACTTGATGCCGATGGCACTCGAGTCGTCGATTCTCTTCGAGTTCCACACGACTGCGCCGTTTGGATCTTTGACCTCTATTGAATACGCGGTCTGTCTCGCTCCGCGCTCGCCATTTGTGGCCGCCATTTGCCAACTGAACCTCGGTTGCGCAACATCGATTCCCAGCGGCGCGTCGCGATACTCGACTTGCAGTCCTCGGAGCACGATGGCGGCGTCTGCCTGGGACAGTCCGAACAGAAACAGACTGCACACACCCATGAGAGTCAGCGAATAGGAAACTCTAAAACCCACTTTGAAGCTCTGTCTTATTGGCTCAGCAGAGATCGGTGTATCGGTCATCGCGGCAGTATCCTCCAAGCATCGATGCGACCCGCCACCTGTGCAAGGGTGGCAACGGTTTCCTGCAAGGTTCCACTTCAGAACAAAGACCAAGCGATATTTCGGACTGAACATACCGTGATCGCAGACCTGCTCGCGGAGCACAGAACACACACTCCGAGATACGAAGAGTGAGTTGGAGACTCGTTGGCAGAATGCCAGATCGCCCCCGAAACACGTACTGAGACAGATTACTCCCCGAATGTAGTCTGCAAGGCTTGCACTTCCATTTGAACCCGGTTCAGCGCGCCTCCGACGATCCCGTCACGAGGCAGTCGACGTTTGACCCCAAAGCAGGATCGGCAACCGTGCCAGCTCTCACGACGGCCGTGTTTGTATCCGAAAGCCATTAGTGGGTTTGAAATGAATTCGCATCGTTTGGACGGTGCCTGATGGAGCATTGCGGCCACAAGTGGTCTTCGATGCAGAACATTTGGCGCGCTCGTTCTGTTCCTGGCGATTGTGGTTCTGGGCTGGCAAAAGCCGGCATCACCCCAGGGCACCCTGAAGTTGTTGGTGATTGCCTTGAACTCCTGCGTGGCATCGGAGTTCGGGAACGGAGCCGTCAGCAGATTGTAGTTATCCATGTTGCTCACGCCGTCGAGCATGTAAAACGTGCTGCCCTGGCGGCCACCGCTGGAGCTGGCACCGGTTTCCGTCGCGAACGAGAATCCGGTCTGGATGCCCTCGCCACCGTGTTGGAGAACATTGGAGGTGCCGGGGGCGAGCAAAACCAGGCTGGATGGATCGCGACCGTTCAGCGGCAGTTCCTCGATGGCGGCCTCGCCGACGGTTACGCCCAGTTCCGCCGAGGTGGTGTTGACCAGTTCGGCGTCCGCGGTGACGGTTACGACCTCGGCGGTGCCCGCCGAAACCTTCAGCGTGACATTTTGCGTGCCGGCCATGTTGGCGGTAAGCTCGATGCCCTCCTGCTGGTAACGCGAAAAGCCGTTAGCTTCAATCGTCAGCCTGTACGGTCCGATCGGAATCGGACGTAGCAGATAAACGCCCACCCCATCGGTCTTGGCGACCAGCGTGTAGTTCGTATCAGTGTTAATAAGCTTGACGCTGGCGCCGTTAACTGCAGCGCCGGTGGTGTCGGTAACCGTTCCCGTCAACCTGGTCGGCACAAGCAGGAGAACGCGAGGAGAGCTTTTGGTAAACAGGCGACGTAAACATTTTCACGGCCTGCCTCGACGTGGAGCATTCCCAGCGAAGTTCACAACTCCAAAGATGCCTCTGCTTGATCTGATTGGAACTCTAGGTCCGACGCAGAGATTTGGCATCCGATGAAAGTCGGAGTGGAGAAGGTTTTTTTGTTGCCAACGGCAGGCCGAACCCTGAAAGCCATCCACGATTTAAGCGCATCATCTTGCTTTACTTACAAGGCAATCGACTGAATCGGTATGGCGAAAGCAGGGTTCACGGCCCCGACCCGAAGACGATCGACGATGTCTCCTCGTTCAACATAACCGCGTCGGTCATTACGGCGCCCAAGGAACTCTGCTGAAGCCGCTGACTAGAAAAACAGATCCAGGCCGTGGAAAAAACTGGAGAGGAAAAGTCCCAAACAGACTTTCCCTCTCAACTTGCAAATCCCGCCCACACACTGAGCGGGATTGGTGCTTTCCCACAGCTCTGCTTCAACTGACTTTAACAACCGGACGCTGCATTTGTTCTTAAAATCCGACTCGCTCGTTATCTGAAGAAAAGCAAGACGAACACGATCCCGGCGGCCAATCCAATGACGAAAAAGGTCCACATCCGTCTACGCTTTGAACTGCCCGGATGCGTTTGGGCTTGCTCGTCGAAGGATTTATCCATCGGCAGGTTCTTAAACACTTCTGGGATTCTTCGATCCGCGGTACGCCATTCTCTCACGTTTTTCAGAGTCATCTGGTCTCCTCCTAAGAACTCTTCCAGTGCACGTCTGATCGGGGAACCCCGATCGGCCCGAGATTCCTTTTGTCTTGAAGATTCTTTAATTAACCCTTAAGGCCGGTCGCTATTTGGCCGACAGCCCTTGCCATACAAACAGGTTGGTATGTCTTTTGGTCAAACCAGCCCGACTTGCGGCTGAAGCGATCAGGCTCGCCTGCGGCTGCCCGGTGCGCGAAGAGAATTCAGCCAGCCCACGATATTCCTGATTCCCATATTCCAAACCTTCGCATCCTGAGCGTTCTTTGCCAACACTTCGTAGCCTTCGATCATGGCGATCAGAAAGCTCGCAGTCTCTTCTGGATCCAGGTCGCGCCGGACCGCTCCCTGCGACTGCCCCCTCCGTAAAGTGATGGCAATTCCCTCTTGCCAGGCATGGAAGATCCTTTCCAGTCGCTTGCGAAATTGTTCGTCGAGCTGAGACATCTCCTGCGCCAAATTCACGAGGGGGCAACCGCCCCTTACGTCTCTTGGCCGGTTTGGTAGCGCCCGCACAATGACGATCAAAGTATCGACAGGGTCCTTGTCCGTTCCCCGTTGCAGAGGAAGCAACCACCGGTCATGGGTCAGTTTTGCGACGATCTCTTCGATAACGGCATATCCCAAAGCTTCCTTGTTTTCGAAATGGTAGTAGAGCGCCCCCTTAGTGACGTTGGTGGCGGCCAGAATGTCATCAATCCCGGCGCTCTGGAAGCCGTGCCTGAAAACCTCCCGAAAGGCCGCTTGCACCAGGCGGTCCCGCGTATGCTCTGGATTGCGCGCTCTGGGCGCTCTGCGCCGGCTATTCTTGCGGATCGTCAACATACAAACCAGTATGAATGGTCGTTCACACAGTGTCAAGAAAGCCGCTTGTCAAACTCGCCCAGATGACAACCATAGGTCTAGTCGATCAGCGTAGGAGCGGCTTGAGCGGTGCTCCGAGCCGTCCGAGAGCTTCACTATGAACTCGCGGTTCTCGATGGATCGGAGTTCTACTATGCCTCTTGACCGCACAATTCGGGAGCGGTGTATGCGGATAAACTTTCCCGGGTCGAGCCTCTGCTCGAGAGAAGCCATGGTTTCGCGCACCATGAAAGAACAACCGCTGACGTGGATCTCGACATAGTCACCGGCAGCGCCAATCCACTCTACATCCTCGGTAGTCACGATTTGAATGCGTGACCCAGTCTGCACCGTAAGCCGCGAGGAATATCGATCCGGGGCACCGTCGAGCATTTTCATAAGCCGCCGTGCCATGTCCAGTTTCAAGTCGGAATCGACGAGGTCGCGCGCGCGACTGACCGCTTCCGCAAAGCGTGCGTCATCCACTGGCTTCACGAGGTAATGCAGCGCATGAGCATCGAATGCGCGCAAAACATGTTGCTCATGGGCTGTCACAAAAATGACCGCGGGCAGACTTTCTCTTGGCAATGCGTGCAGAACCTCAAACCCGTCCATCCCCGGCATCTGGATGTCAAGGAATACCGTATCTGGTGATTGTTTCAGTATCCTCTCTACCGCGGAGACGCCATCTTCGCATTCACCAACGATCTCCACATCCTTGAATTGACGCAACCTGTGAATGACACCGCTGCGCGCCAGGGGTTCGTCGTCGACGATCAGAGCGCGCACGGCGCGGCCTCCTGCAGGTGTCGAGCCCGGCGTAACGGCAACTCCAGCACCACTTCGCAACCGCCCGCTTCAGGCCACGCAAGGGAGAATTCACAATCGGCCCCATAAAGAGTTTTCAGCCGATCCGCCGTGTTTCCGAGGCCGATTCCATTTTCATTCCTCTTCTGCCCGTTCTCACCACGCCGTCCGGAATTCTCGATGACAATTCGCAGCCTGCCGGCATGCAGCGCGCTCCTGATCGCAATCCATCCACCTTCCCCAAACGGCGCCACGCCGTAACGCACGGCGTTCTCAACAAGAGGCTGCAGCAGCATGCTCGGCACCAATGCATCCCGTGTTTCCAATGGAACAGCCATGTCAATTTGCAGCCGCTCTCCCAGCCTGGTTTGCTCGATCGCCAGGTACTCTTCTGTAAGGGCGAGTTCCCGGGAAAGCGGCACCTCTGCCGTCAGCTCGGAATCCAGGCTGGTGCGCAGAAGATCTCCGATCTGGGCCAGCATCTGCGTGGCCGCACGCGCATTTCCAACCACAACCAGAGTGGAGACGGTATTGAGCGAATTGAAAAGAAAGTGGGGATTCAACTGATAGCGAAGCGCAAGCAGGCGGGCCTCTCTGACCTCCGACTCGGCGCGACCCAGGCGCTCCCTCTCCTGGCTCGATTGCTGCCATTGCTTAACGCTGAAATACAAACTGCACCAGATGAAAAGAACGAATGCCGACCAGGCCCAGACTGCAACCAGGGCGTGCCAGGGCACAGTATAGAAGTTCAGCAAAATCAATCCGGCTCCGCAAGTGACGGGAATGGATGTAACCGCGGCCGCCGCAGCCGCCTTCAACTCAAAAACAATCCAGGGCTGCGATCGTCGCAGCAGCCAGCGGCAAAATGGCCGCAAGGCGCAACTTCCCAGGAACATCAAGGCGATGGGCACCGAAACCTCCTTGATGAACAGGCGCTTGCTCAAAAGCGCATGGATCGATTCCAGAAGGTCATAAAGATAAAAGCAGCCCCATCCCACAATTTGGATTTGCCAGAATGACCGCAGATTCGGAATATCCCCTCGTTTCATGATAAGTATCCCAGTTTTAGGTTATGAATCGGCCTGGCGCGCCAATCCCTCGGCTCATCGTGTTTCTCAATCGACCAGCAGATTGGGTCCGGGAGTCTTGCGCCTCGTCAACATACAGACCAGTATGTATGGGAGGTCACGCAGTGTCAAGAAGCGCGGAAGATCCAATTAAAGCGATTACGTTATAGCCGGTTGGACCGTCTCATGTCACATGGCACATCCGCCGGATGGAGTCTCGTCGATTGTCTTCGTCGATCGCAAGGCGCACGAAGGGCAGTCGGCGGCTCCATGCGGAGATGTGCCGCGTTGGTTGTTCCTTGAGAACTCCGCGTGGAAAGCCGCACGTCTCAGGGGCGTGACCCAACTCAGTTGGGACGCGGCGTCGGTTTGCGCTCGACACCTAGGAGCGCAAACAAGTCAAGCCAGTCGCAGCAGAGGTTCGCTCCGGACCAAAAGCTACCCGCAAAAAAGCAAACGAGACTCGATGGGATTCCCAAGCGAGCGCGTGCTGAACACCGAACGCGGTTCAGCCAAACAAGTCACGTTAGCAACTCTTTAAAGGTGAGGTCACATGACACAAGCGAATTTAAGTCGTCTCCTGTTGCCCCTCGTGTTGATGGTCGCCGGCGCGGCAGCACTCGCGCAGGCAAACTCCGAACTCACGGGCATCGTCACCGACCAGACGGGAGCGGTCGTTCCGGATGCAAAGATCGTGATCACCGATCCTGCAACCGGGTTCAGCAAAACCACAACGAGCGGTGGGACAGGTCTTTATGATATTGCCGGCCTGAATCCCGCCAACTACAACATGAAGGTCACGGCCAAGGGCTTCGAGTCCTTCGCCCAGAACGGCATCGTGGTGAACGTATCCTCGACTGCCCGCGCGGACGTCAAGCTCACGGTTGGTGCCGAGACCCAGACCGTCACCGTTGAAGCCGAGGCACTCGCCGTGCAGGCCGACTCCAACGTGGTCAGCACCCTGATCAGTTCCGAGCAGATCAGCCAGATCGCAACCGAGAACCGCAACTTCGCGGCTCTTGCTGCGTTGGGCCTGGGTGTCAGCTCTGCTCTGCCTGACTCCAACACGCCGACTTCGGTGGCGTCCAGCTTCACCATCAGCGTCAACGGCCTTCGTCAGAGCCACAACATCTGGCTGATCGACGGCGGCGAGGCCGACGACCGCGGCGGCGCCGGCGGCATGGACATCATGCCTTCGCAGGACGCCATCGCCGAGTTCACGATGATGACCTCGAACTATCCGCCGGACTATGGCATTTCTTCAGGCGCCACGATGAGCCTCTCGCTCAAGAGCGGCACCCAGAGGTTCCATGGCGAAGCGTACGAGTTCAACCGCAACACCGACTACGACGCCAACGACTACTTCAACAAGCTGTCGAACCCGGTTACACCGCGGACCAGCACCCACTACAACATCTTCGGTGGCAACCTGGGCGGACCGATCTTCATTCCTCACGTGTACAACGAGAGCAAGCAGAAGACGTTCTTCTTCTGGAACGAAGAGTGGCGCAAGATTCTCACCGGCGCCGGCACCAACGAACAGCCCACCATCGATCCGGCCGACATTCCGAAGACCGGACAGAACCTGACCTATGTCGCGCCTTTGTTCGACGCGAGCAACACCCTCGTGGTTCCCACGGTCGGCGATCCCGCCTTCAATGCAAAGCTGGCAGCCGACGGACTGACCCCGGGCAAGCCGATGCCGGTGATCCCGTCGAACCTGTTCGATTCCAACGCGGTGCTCTACCTCAACTCGGGCATCTTGCCTCCGGCCAATACCTCGCAGGATCACAACATCACCAACGTATCGAACCCGATTGACGTGCTGGATACGGTGGTGCGCATCGACCACAAGTTCAACGACAATTGGACAATTCTCGGCCACTTCATGGAGGACCAGGTGACCCAGGGCTATGCCGAGCCCGAACTGGGGTGGGTCGCAGCCAAGTTACAACACGGTCACCAGCACGTTGGCGTAACCCATCGGAGTCGGCGGCGATCAAGCTGAGCGGCACCGTTAATCCGAACCTGCTGGTCGAAGCCAGCATCAACTACGACGGCAACGTCATCAACATCGTGAACTGCCAAGCTGGCCAATCTGCCGTCCGGCTGGGGCGTGAACACTTTCTTCAAGACCGGCAATCCGTACCTGCCTGGCGTCACCGGCTTCGGCGGCCCGTACTACACCAACGAAGACATCGGATCGGCGCCGTGGCACAACGCCGCGCGCGACTACGAACCCAAGGTTGACATCTCGTACACCTCGGGCAAGCACGCCATGAAGTTCGGCTTCAGCTACAACCGCTACACCAAGAACCAGCAGCTGTTCGGCGATGCCGAGGGCGACTACGGCTTCGGTCAGCTCAGCAACGACGGCCTGATGGACTTCCTGATGGGCTTGGCGTCGAGCTACTCGCAGTACCAGGCAACGCCCATCCGACACTACGTGAACCAGACTCCTTCGGTGTACGCGTTGGACAACTGGCACGTGACGCCGCGGTTGACCCTGCAACTCGGACTGCGTTACGACGCCCTGCCGCATGCATGGGAGCGCAACAACGCGGTCGCCAACTTCGACCCGAATCTTTACCTGTCGAGCCAAACTCCGGAGTGGAACTCGGATGGCTCTTTGAACCCGAAGGGTCCTGGCTTCCAGTCCTTCGGTGGTGTTCCGTTCTATGTCAACGGCATGGGTCTTGCGGGACAGAACGGCTTTCCGCGCGGCCTGGTCACCAACGACTACAACACGCTGCAGCCTCGCGTTGGTTTCTCTGAGGATCTCTTCGGCAACGGCAAGACCGTTCTCCGCGGCGGCTTCGGAATCTTCTTCGAGCGCATGCAGGGCAACGATATCTACAACGCGGCAACGGCTCCGCCGTTCGCCTTCAACCCGTCCGCCTCCAACGTCTACGTGAGCACTCCGAGCACCAGCTGGGTCACGGGACAGACCGCGGCAACGCCGTTCTTCGCCACGGGTTTGACGAACCTCGCTTCCACCTACAAGGCCCCCGCGGTGGCTCAGTTCAGTTTGGGCATCCAGCATGAGCTGAGGCCCTCGATGATCTGGGTGGTGCAGTACGTCGGCAACATCGCATGGCATCAGAACATCAATCGGTACATTAACACCATGCCGATTACCGAGGATATGACGGTCCGTTGCGACTTCGGTGACGGCAGCAACAAGTACGCAGGCGACACGTGCCCGGCGAGCACGCTGACCGGCGCCGCGATCAATGCCAACCAGGCTCCTCCGAACGCGGCCGGCGGCGCGCCGGTGAACCTCGCGAATGCGAACATCTACCGTACCTTCGCGGGCTATGCCGGAATCACCCAGGAAGAAAACACCACCAACGGCAACTACAACGGATTCCAGACTGGTCTGCGTCTCCAGAACAGGTGGGGTCTGAGTGGCGAACTCGACTACACCTACTCGCACGAAATCGACACCACCACCTACGACCTGGACAACATCAGCGATCCCTGGAACCTGAAGTACGACAAGGGTTCCGGTGCGCTCGATCGCCGTCAGATGCTCAGCGCCAACTACGTTTACAAACTGCCCTTCTTCGCCAACCGCCAGGGATTGGTCAAGTCCGCCCTCGGCGGCTGGGAACTGGCCGGAACCATCATCGACGAGACCGGCTTGAACTCGGCGGGCAGCCCTCAGGGACCGAGCCTGTCCATCAACTATGATCCGGTTGGTTTGGATGCGAACGGTTCGGGCTACAACAATCGTCCTGATGTGAACGGTCGAGTAACCTATCCGAAGACGCGGCAGAATTGGTTCAACACCGCTGTGTTTTCGGCACCGATTCCGGCCTGGCTGGGCGGCTCGAACCAGGGCTTCGGCAGTGCGCGCAAGGACGTAGTCATCGGTCCTGGCCGCGTGAATTTCACCACGTCGCTCTACAAGTCGTTCGCTCTCACAGAGCGGGCGCATTTCGAGCTTCGCTTCGAGTCGTTCAACACCTTCAACCACACCGAGTTCAACAACTTCAACGACAGCTTCGGCTCCAGCCAGTTCGGCCAGATCACCAGCGCATGGAATCCGCGCAACCTCGAACTGGGCGGTAAATTCGTCTTCTGAGAGGGCGGCATTGCAGTTATGAACGAATGGGGGACCGGCGTAAGCCGGTCCCCGTTTCTTCTTGGAGTACCCCGGTCAAAACAGCGCCGATCCCGCGCCCAGATCGCTTGGGTTGCGGAACACTGCAAATGCTTCGCTATGCCGCCACTAATGCTTGTGAGAATCGCTCGCGGAGTTACCGTCTCCATTTACGGGCGTTCCGTCTGACCAGTTACCCATCACAACGTAAAACTCGGTAATCGGCGCTGGATTCAGTTGCTGAAAATAGATGGGTACGCCCGGCAGATTTGCGCCCCACGCCGCGCCATCCATGCGTGGAAGGTCATACATGAGGTGGTTGAGGTTATGGGGCGGCTGGTCGGTAAGGTACCCTTCCTTCGACATCATGTAGATCAACGAGCCCGAGGCCGGAACTCCCAATTCCTTCTTGTCGACTGCGGCCTTGATCGCATCGAACATTTGAGTTTTAGAGGATCCAGCCAACACCATCCCGGTTGTCTTTAGAAAATAAGGCAGCACGGAAAGGGCGGCTGGTGGGTTGAAGCACTCAGGGCTTCGATTCTTTGGATTCCAGAACTCAGGGTTTTCAAATGGCGCTCCCCAGGATCTGCCCACCAGACAGACGAAACCGTTCGTGCCTTCGACCGCGGTCTCATAGTTCTTTTGTCCCAGTACCATGACCGAGGCATCCCTGGATATGGAAGCGGGAGCCGCAGTGCGCGCCATGGCGATTTCGGCATCACGGTCCATCCGGTATTGCTCAATCGGGGCCATGGTTGGATATGGCGTTTTAGCGTCCTGGGCGTGGATTTGACCCACCGCGCCGAGCACGGCGACGAACACCAGGCTGCCACCGATGATTTTCTTCATGCGCCTGCTCCCCACGATCTAATTGCATCCTGCAAGTGGTCTGACTATACCTCCGACTCCCTGCAAAATGCAAGTAGTGGATAATAGAGGAGTGAAGCTAGCCAAAGGCACAAGCGAAATGCGTTCGGGCTGTCCAATCAATTTGACTCTGGAGATGCTCGGCGACCGTTGGAGCTTGATCGTAATTCGGGACATCATGTTCGGAAATCGCCGCCACTATGGAGATCTGCTCCGGCGATCCGAAGAAGGAATCGCGTCGAATATCCTGGCAAACAGGCTTGCCCGCTTGGTCCAGTCCGGGCTCCTTTCGCGCACCGGCGACCCAACCCACAAACAAAAGGCGATTTACAGCCTCACTGAAGCGTCTATTCAGCTGGTTCCCTTGCTGGCCCACATGGGCGCATGGGGACGCCGGTTCACTCCTGCGTCCAGGCAGCTCTCGATCCGCGCCCAGCTTCTTGAAGAGGGCGGCGAGCGGATGTGGAAAGCATTCATGGCCGAGCTCAGAAGCATTCACGTGGGAGCGCCCGCGCCGCGCCGGTCGGTTTGCGCCGAGCTTCAGGCCGCTTTTGAGGCTGCGACTGGCCGCGAAGCCCGTGCTCGAACAAGCAGTAAGACTCGATAGCATCGCACCGGGAACTGACCGGGCGTTGGGTTGCGCGCGTCGATCTGGATCGATACTGATAAACCGGATTCTCGTCAGTGGAAGCGATTGTTCTGCGCCAGCCAAGCGCAAACCTTACTTCGCGGAGCAGGTCTTCGTGCCGGTATCGGCAACGCTCGCGATGATCCACTTTCCGTCGACACGAACCATATTGAAAAGATCTGTTCCACAATGATCGACCTTCCCATCGACCAGAAAGTCGAACCGCGCCCAAACTACGGCGAGATCGTTATCAATCCGGACAAGTGGACTGTGAATGCGTTCTTCAATCCGTGTCTTACCGGGTTTGCTTACGCGCTCCGCGAAGGTTTCAAATGTCATCTGCTCGGGCTTGCCGTCGCGCATCAGCACCATCATGCCACCGGGCAGCGTGGGCGCCTTGATCGCCAAAGCATCGCGCTTCGACATGCCATCAAACATCGCCTGAATCGGCGCCAGCACAGCTTGTTCATCCGCCGGTTGCGCAAGGGCGATGGTCGTTACCAGAATCACGCCGAAAAAGAGAGCGAACTGCTTTGCGAGCCTGTGCATATTCGCGATTCTACCTTGAGACCAGGCCGCGTTTCCGGCGGTGCAGCGGCTGCTCAGCGTTTGAAGCCAGTCCATCGCAAACTTCTACTCCGATCTCAACGCCTCCATGGGTTCGATGGAAGCCGCGCGACGCGCGGGCAGGACGCATGCGGCCAATGCAACAAGAATCAACAGCCCGCCCACGCAAGCAAGAACCAACGGATCGGTCGGGCTCACATCAAAGAGAAGATTCCGCATCAGCCGCGTAAGGGCGATGGCGCCCACCACTCCCGCTCCCGCGCCGGCCAGGACGAGCCGGGCGCCGTTACGGAGGACCATTGCGAGTACGTCACTGCGCCTGGCCCCAAGGGCCATGCGAATACCCACCTCCTGCGTGCGCTGCGAGACCAGGTACGCCATCACTCCGTAGATGCCGACACATGCCAAAAACACTGCCAGCGCGGCGAACACGCCGAGCAGAATCATGGCAAAGCGGCGTTGCGCCAGCGAGTCGGAGAGAATGCTCTCCATGCTTTGCTCGCCGAAGATCACCTGCTCTTTGCTCATCTGCTTGTTCACCCCGCGGATGGAGTCGAGCACCGCGCCCAGGCTGCCGGCATAGCGGAGCAGCATACCCGTGCCGGAGCGCATGCCGGCCACAAAGTCGTCGGGCATCTGCATGCACGAGAGGTAATACTGGGCACGCAAGGACTGCGAATCGTCGGCATCGAGCCCCCACTGCTTGACGTGGCCCACGATGCCTACGATTTGCGCCACCTTGCCCCCGCTGGACACAAGATGGATGCGCTTGCCGATCGCATCCTGGCCGGGAAAGAACTTGCGCGCCAAGACTTCGTCCACCACGACGACCAGCGGAGCGTGCTCGTCGTCGGCAGGAGTGAGAAACCGCCCTCGAAGCAGCGGAATCTGCATCACCCGCAGATAGCCGGGATCGACGATGTAGTCGATCACCCAGTTCATCTCGTTCTGGTTTTGCGGCTTGGGCTGGCCGTCGATCCAGAACCACTGATCGTCTTCCCCGTTCATCGGAACGGCGCCCCAGCTCTCGGAAACCTCGGTGATGCCCGGCGCATGAGCGAACCGGTCATTCAATTCGCGCAACCTGGCGCGCGTTTCGTCCATCGAGGCATTCGCCATCGATGGGGGCAGCGAGATTCCGATGTTCACCACGTTGCGCGGATTGAATCCCGGATCAACATCCCATAAGCGCATCAGGCTGCGAATCTCCAGGCCGGCTCCAGAGAGCAAAACCAGAGCGATGGCTAGCTCCGCCACTACGAACGCGCCCAGCACGCGATGATTCGACCCGATCGTGCCGCGTCCTGCGTTCTTGAGCGCCATCTGCGGATTGGCTCGCGAATTCTTGAGCGCCGGCGCCAGGCCGAACAGAGTCCCGCTGAGCAGCGAAACCGTGAGCGTGAAGGCCAGCACGCGAAAGTCGAGGCCAACTTCTTCGGCGCGCGGCAGCGCCGCTGGCAGCACCTTGAGCGCGGCGTGCGTACCCCAGATCGCGGGAACCAGCGCCATCGCGCCCGCAGCACTCCCAAGGAGAAGGCTTTCGGTGAGCAATTGGCGCATGACCCGCCGTCGCGTTGCGCCCAGTGCCGCCCGCACCGCGAACTCCCGGCTGCGGCTCGCCGACCGCGCCAGCAGCAGGCTTGCGACGTTTACGCAAGCCAGCAGCAGCACGAATCCCACCGCCGCCAGAAGCACCTCCAGATCCCCGGTGGGGCGATGAGCGAGATGCAGCGTGGAGACATCGAAATTTGTCGGTAACGGAGCGAACCTGTCAATCACCATATTTGAAAGGAAGGGCGCGTTGGTGACGATGCTGAACACCGCTCGTTGATTGCTCAGCATCACGAGTCGCGGCTGAAAGGATGAGCTCACGACGGTTTGACGCCTTGGCGATCACCATCTATGCTTTTATCCCTCAAGCGGTAACCCGCCCCGAGGTGCCTCTTGCTCAATAACCAGCCGGGTCAATTCACTCAGCTTTTGCAACATTGGAAGGAAGGCGACCACAAGGCGCTCGGCGCCTTGGTCCCGATCGTCTATCAGGAACTCCGCCGTCTGGCCCACTATTTCCTTCGATCCGAGCGGCCCGACCACACCCTGCAAAGCACCGCTTTGGTGCATGAGGTCTATATCCGTCTCGCAGGCGACGAATCGACCCCGCTGAACCGCGCCCACTTTATCGCCGTCGCATCCCGATTCATGCGGCAAATCCTGATCGACTACGCCCGCGGACGCAATGCCGCCAAGCGTGATGGCGGACAGCGCCTTCTGCTTGACGATGCCGATCTGATGCCACTTAAAGAAGATGCCGAACTTCTCGCCCTCGACGCCGCCCTCAGCGACTTGGCTCGAATCGACGAACGCCAGGCCAAGATTGTCGAAATGAAGTTCTTCGGTGGTCTGTCGGCACCCCAAACGGCCGACGTTCTCGGCATCTCTCGCGCCACGGTCGACCGGGAATGGGCAACTGCGCGGGTCTGGCTCCATCGTCAGCTGAGCCGGGTGGCGGTGCAATGAGTGTCAGAGCCTGGGACCGAGTGAAAGACCTGCTACACCAGGCTATGGATCTCGAGGCCGCCGAGCGCCCACAGTTTCTCGATGAGGCATGCGGAACCGATCTTTCCCTGCGCGCGGAGTTGGACTCGCTGCTGGCCGCCGGGGACGACGTGCGATCCAGTTTCCTGGCCGGAACGCCTGCCAGGCAACTGGGCCTGGACTGTGATGCGATCGCCGCAGGGAGTGCTCTCGCTCCCGGGCTGATTTTTGCCGAGCGGTTTCAGCTGGTTCGCCGATTGGGCGAAGGCGGAATGGGCCAGGTGTGGCTGGCCGAACAACTCTCTCCCTTGCGGCGGCAGGTGGCGCTCAAGCTTATCCGGGCCGGCATGTTCGTCGAATCCGCGATGCAGCGGTTCCAGGCGGAACGGCAATCGCTGGCAATCATGGATCACCCGGCGATCGCCAAGGTCTTCGAGGCTGGAACCACGCCGCTCGGCCAACCCTATTTCGTGATGGAATATGTCGCCGGCCCGGCGATCACCGAGTATTGCGACCGACAGAGGTTGTCCATCGGCAACCGCCTGGAGCTCTTTATTCATGCCTGCGAAGGAGTACAGCATGCGCATCAAAAGGCAATCCTGCACCGCGACCTGAAGCCCGCCAATATCCTCGTCGCTGAAGTGGATGGCAAGCCCGTGCCGCGAATTATCGACTTTGGATTGGCAAAGGATGTGACGCCACGGGTGGCGGCGGAATCGGAACACACTCGCGTGGGGCTCTTCCTGGGAACTCCCGGCTATATAAGCCCGGAGCAGGCCGACCCGGAGATCCATGATGTCGACACGCGGACTGACGTTTATTCGCTCGGTGTGATCCTGTACGAACTGATGACAGGTGCGCGGCCGTTTGAGTCCAGTGAGCGGCGCAAAATTCCTTTGCACGAACTGCTGCGAAAACTGCGCGAAGAAGATCCCCCGCGGCCGAGCTCCAAAATTGGCGCGGAGAAATCGGCAGCCGCCGCAATAGCAATGGCGCGCGGAACATCACCAGGAAATCTTGCCCATTTGTTGCATCGCGATCTCGATTGGATCGCAATGAAGGCTCTCGAAAGAGATCGCGAACGCAGATATGGATCAGCCGCGGAATTGGCTGCCGATCTTCGCCGTTATTTGAACAGCGAACCGGTCTTGGCAGGCCGGGCAAGCGCCATATACCGGGTGCGAAAGTATGTCCGCCGTCATCGCGCGATCGCCAGCGGAGTTGCTGCCGTGCTTGTGGTCCTGTTGGCCGGGATCGCCGCCAGCACGGTTTTTGCACTTCGGGCCCGCCGGGCGCGAGAGGAAGCGGTTCGAGAGCGCGATCGCGCGCTGCAGGCTGAGCAATTGACCAGCCGGGAGCGGGACCATGCCGTTGCAGCGGAGAGATCCGCCACCGAGCAGCGTGACGTGGCTGAGGCAGCCCGGGCCGCCACCACGCAGGAGAAGAAACGAAAGGAGGTCGAAACGGTTCGTGCCGACCAGCAGGCCGAAACAGCGAAGGCGGAAAGCAACTTCCTGGAGAACGACCTTCTTTCACAGGCCGGCGCACGCGGACAGGTACGAGCGGGTGTCAAGCCCGATCCAGATTTAAAGGTGCGGATTGCATTGGATCGCGCGGCGCAGCACATCGACGGAAGGTTCGACAAGGAGCCTCTGGTAGAAGCGTCCATTCGTCTCACCATTGGCAAGGCATATCGGGAACTGGGTGTATACCCCGAAGCGCAGCAGCAAATCGAGCGCGCTATAGAGATTCGGCGAAGGGTGCTGGGTGACAGCGACCCGCTGACCATCTCATCTCTCTCGGAGCTGGCTGCGCTGTATCTGTTTGAGGGGAAGTACGCCGAGGCTGAGAACATCTACAAACGAGTTTTGGAGGTTCAGCAACGCTCTCTTGGCAACGATCACCACGACACGATTGAAACCCTGTTCCAGCTTGGCGCAACCTTCGAACACGAGCAGGACTACTCGCGCGCCGAGCAGATTCTTACCGACGTTCTGAACAAGAGACGACGCGTGATGGGTCCGGAGCACCCCGATACCCTGGACGCGGCTCGCCAGCTTGCGACTGTATACCAGCAACAAGGGCACTATTCACAGGCAGAGTCTCTTTTGAGCAAAACCCTGGCGATCGAGGACCGCGTGCTGGGCGAAGAGCACCCCGATACCATTTTGACGGCGCAGCACCTTGCGTACGCTTATTGGGGACAAGGCAAATATACGCAGGCAGAGCCTCTGATGGTCAAAGCGCTCGAGATGCAGCGCCGGGAATTGGGCGAGGAGCAACGGGAAACACTGTATGGCATGAACATCCTCGCCAACCTCTACCAACTCGAAGGCAAGTACACAGAATCGGAACAACTTTTTACGCATGCGCTCGATATAGAGCGGCGCATCCTTGGAGAAGAACACAGCGATACGCTCGGCACAATGCATAACCTCTCCACGCTTTACCAGGACGAAGGGAAGTTTAAGGAAGCTGAGCCTCTGGCGTTGAAAGCGCTGGAGATTTGGAGGCGGATCGATGGAGATGAGAACTCCGAAACACTCACCGGCTACGGAAACCTGGCCACGCTGTACTTTCGTGAGAACCGGTTTCGAGAGGCGGAGCCGCTGTTCACAAGGGTGCTCGAAATTCGGCGCAAGCTTCTGGGCGAGCAAGATCGACAGACCCTTCTGAGCATGAACAATCTTTGCGAGCTCTATAAGGTGCAGGGAAAATACAAGGAAGCCGAACCCCTGGCCCTGAAGGCCCTCGAAGTCAGGCGTCGCCTATTCGGAGAGGACGATCCAGATACTCTCGTCAGCCTGGAAGCGCTCGGCGAACTCTACCGGATGCAGGGCCGGTATGGCGACGCCGAGCCGCTATTGCTGAAGGCGACAGATGCGCGGGTTCGCCTGTTCGGCGCGGAAAACCCCGCGTCGCTGGAAAGTCGATTCAATCTTGCGGTCTTGCAGGAAGACCAGGGAAAGCTGGAGGAGGCCGAAAAACTCATGATGCCAGTAGTGGCGTCAATGCACCGCGCTCTCGGGGCGAACAGTCCAGACACGCTCGAGGCAACGATTGCGTTAGCCGAGATTCAATTGAACCGGGGGAAGGTGGGCGACGCGGAGGCGCTGGCGAACGAAGCCATTGCAGGTTATGAGAAATCCGACCCCGATTCATGGCAGGGGTTCCAGAGCAAAAGCCTCCTGGGCGCAGCTCTGGCAGCGCAGCACAAATACGCTGACGCCGAACCGTTACTGGTAAACGGTTATCGTGGCATGGCACGCGAGATAGGGTCGATGCCGTTCGACCAATGGCCTCTGGTCTCAAAGGCGGGCCGACGGCTGGTCGCATTGTACGAGAGCTGGGACAAGCCCGAAAGGGCGCATGAATGGCAAATCATCCTCGCGGCAAAGTAACACGTTCGTCTTGCTGCCGAGTGCGGCGCTTCATCGGACCCACATAGCGCTTCCTGGACTGCATTTCGCCGCTCCGCTTCCTTGATTCTGGGATGCCCGTGTTCTTGTCACGCAAATATCCCGGACGGCGAAACCCGTCCGGGATACCTGAAAGCGTTGACCGGGTTGGGAGCCGGTTTTAGTAGGTCAGCTTCACGTCAGATGCCGAGACCACCGACCCGCCATAACTGCATTGCGGAGTCAAGCCGCCCGAGACATTGCTGATCGTCCAGCCCGGCGAAGCAACATTGACGAATTTGTCGTTGTAGAGTCCGATGTTCTTGAACGAGATGGAGCCATTGGGCGGATAGTCGCCGCACCGCTTGATGTAATACACCTCAAGTACGCCGCCGAAAGCCCAATTGAACGTCTGCCCGAGGCTTGAGCTGTTGTTCAGCGAAGTCGCGTGCCCCGTCGTAAGGTCCTCGGTGAGGATACTCCAATGGGCGCACGACAGCGTTCCCGCGGAGCAGGTATCCTCCAACGCGCCCAATATCGAGTCTCCGGCTTTGACCTTCACGGGCGTGCTTTCCCAAGTGATGCCTTTAGCGCAGCAATTCCAGCTAGCGATGCCCCATGCTCCCGCGAAATCGGCGTTCCACCCCAGAACCGGCTGGATAATGCTGACCACATCCTTGTAGTCCTCGAGGCCGGGGAAGAGATACACCACCTGGCCGTCGTTGTCGGTCGGCGCCGGGGGAACCGTCCATGTAGCATCGAGCAACCCATACGAGGTGCCCGTCGTTACGCTCCCGTACTCGATCCAGGAGTGGCCGATGTAAGGGAGAGTGCCCGCCGCCGATCCTTCCTCGCGTGCCTCTTCCCCGGTCGAATGGTAGTGGGGAAAGGCGCACTCCTGGATCTCTTCAACGCTTCCGTCCGCATGATGAACCGTGCCCTCGTCCCCATGCAGCACATCGCTCTGGGCCAGCTGCCTGACGCAACTGGGGTGGAAGAACCCGAACGGTGTAACCACATAGTCTTCGGGAACTGTGGCCGGGCGGTGCGGCCCGGCCGGGGTTAGGGCTTGCGCGGCCGTTGCCCCGGCAACAAGCGTGGCAGTCAGCAGCAGTGCCGACAGGACAAAGTGGTTCGTGTTGTTCGCTGAGCTCACCGCCGACAGTGCGCCGTTGAGCTTCCGTTGCATGGATGCGCTCTTCATGGTTCTCTCCTCTTGATCCTTTGGTGGCGGGGGCTCGTTCGAACTCGCTCCTGCCTCGATCAAATAGGCGAAAACGATTGGCGACTTCGCCTCACGGCTGGCCGCTTTTTTTTTTGGAATACGCAGGCCTGATGATCGCCGACGTCGGCCGTCGGTGCCAACAGTCGAGAGGTGCGGCAAAGCGGGCAATGTTACGACTACTACAAAGACATGCTCGCCCTGCTTCACAAAACGTCGTCGAGTCGTTGCGATTAACCCGATGCAGGGGACGAAAACAATGGGAGAATGGTATCGTTGGTAACTTCGTATCGTACGCGCGAGAGGTCCGACATTGAAGCACCGGAGCCGGTACGAAGGCGCCGGCCAAATACCATCGTCCAATTGCGGGCAGTCTTTTTCTGGCAGAATTGCAGAAGCCTTATAACGCCGGGTGATTTGTGATCAGTTCAGTCGATTTGCGGAGTGTCCCGGCATTCTCGGATTTGCCGGACGACCAGATTGAGTGGTTTCTCGATCATGTAGAGGAAGTCTCTCTTCATCGCGGAGAGACGTTCGTGCGTCAAGGCGATCCAGCGGACTGGATGTTCATATTCGTTGAGGGACTGTTTCAATGGAGTGGGGAGTTCGGCGGCGACTCTGTTTTCCTGCAGGTTCAAGCCGGCGAAGTCAGCGGGGTATTTCCTTATTCCAGGATGAAACGATTCACCGTGACCGGACGAGCACTGACGGATGGGCGTCTCTACAAATTTCCCGTCGCCCGTTTTTCAGAACTGATTCAAAGAATGCCGGAATTGACGACCCGATTGGTCGCCATGATGTCGGAAAGGATTCGGGAAGGAACCCGAATCGAGCAGATGCGCGACCGTTCGACTTCATTGGGTAAGCTATCGGCTGGGCTTGCCCACGAATTGAACAACCCAGCTTCCGCCGCCAAGCGCGCCGCCGGTCAAATGCGCGATATGCTGGCGAAAATGCGAATGGCAAACTCTGAATTGTGGCGGCTCCAAATCAGTGACTCGGAAAAAAACAGAATTGAAGAAGTGGAGGCCTCGCTGCTGCAATCAAGGTCTGTTCTGTTGGATGGGCTTGCTCTCAGCGACCTGGAAGAAAAGCTAAATTCGATTCTGGCCACCTATGGGCACACAGACTCATGGGAACTGTCAGGCGCCCTGGCAAAGTGCAATATGCCTCCCGGTGCACTTACCGCTCTTCTGACACATCTCGATCCAGGCACGGCCCGCCCGGCACTGGCGCGGATCGCGGCTGCTGTTGAATTGTCGATCCTTGTCGGCACGGTAGAGAACAGCAGCAGCCGAATATCGAATCTGGTTCAGACGGTTAAGGAATATACCTATATGGACCAGGCGCCGGCGCAGGATATTGATGTCGTGCAGAGCCTTGAAACCACGCTCGGAGCCCTGGCTCACATCCTCAAACCCGGCATTGAGGTGAAGCGTAACTTCGAGCCAGGTTCGCTGGTGGTCAGCGCGGCGGGAACTGAGTTGAATCAGGTATGGACCAACCTGGTCGAAAATGCCATCGACGCCATGCTGGGCCGGGGTGAGCTACGGCTGAGGGTCTTCCGCGAGGACAATTTCGTAGTGGCTGAAATTGGCGATAGCGGCTCTGGAATTCCAGCCGAGATCAGACCTTACATTTTTGACCCTTTTTTTACGACCAAGGGTGTTGGCGAAGGAACGGGCCTCGGGCTGAACACCGCGCAAACCATTGTCAGAAAGCTCGGCGGCAATATAAGCGTCGCCTCAAGGCCCGGTGACACTCGCTTTCAGGTTCGCCTTCCAGCTCTGACTTGAGCTGCCTTTCAACTTCAGATCATCAAATCTGGTTGTGCCTATCCTTGCCACGCACTAACGGGCGGCTAGTTCAGGAGCGATTCCCAGTTAGCTGGTACTCGTTCTCTGGGCCCGGGAGCGGGCTGATTCCTGGGATGGGAATGCGGCGGAAGCAACTCCGCACCTTTGACCATCTCCTGCGTTTCGTAGTCGTAGAACCAGTCTTCGCCCGGCTCAAAGCTGGCGATGATCGGATGCCCCTTCTCTGCCGCATGCTTTGATGCATGCTGGCTCGGAGAACTGTCGCAACATCCGATGTGCCCACATTCGGCACAGCGACGGAGATGAAGCCACCAACCCTCCGCTGACGCCAGGCATTCCACGCACCCGTTGCCGCTCGGCTTTGAATCAGGGTTGATTCCACGTGGATTATTCTTCATTTCGATGTATCCCTCTTGTTGCGACCGAATCAGAACGAGTCGTAACCCATCCATGATTATGGCACGCCAGATGGAGCGCCCTGCGCTTCTTTGCCGATAGGTCCAATCCAAACTTTCGTCTCGGTCGATACGTTCGCCCAATTGACCCATGGCTCCGTTTCCGGCTTGATGGAGGTGCCGCCGACAGCGGTGGTTGTCAGCATTGCGCTGTGCCTGTTTAGCGAGAGGGGCCGAACCGGTAGGTCAAGCTCAGGCTCGCGTACGACGGTACGCGCACTCCGACAACTTCTTGAATCGTGGAAGGGTAGAAGTTCTCGGTGGTCTGGCCCGTGTAACCCCGGGCAATCAGAAAATTCACGCCGGCGTCGACGCGGCCATTCAGAAAGGGCCGAACCCAGGCGCCGCGGAATTCCTTCACCGGGGTTCCGACACACTCTGCGTTCAGGTTCTCCGGATTGCATCCTGTTCCCAGCGGCTTTTTGCCGACAAATTCGAACTCGCCTTTTGCCTCCAGATGCAGCGGCAGTTTCTGGATCGTTCCCAGGAAATCGAAAATCGTGCGCGGCGCCTCAGGAGTCGGATTGCCTGAGTCGAGATCGCGCGCGTCGGCCTTGGAAATACTCGTTTGAAGCGAGCCCAGTCGAAAATTGCGACGCACCGCGAGCGTCATGAAACGAAGACGGCTGGGCCCTTCGTTGAACGGCAGGCCGGTATCCGGATCAAGTTTTGCCAGCTCCGCGCTTTTGGTCACATGGCCCAGCGTAAGTCGGATGTCGGTGCCATGGGTTGCCTTGCTGACGCTGAGCTGATAGGAACGCGATTTCGCTATCGGCGTGCCGGCCGCCTTTCCCAGGCCGATTCGCGGATCTTCGGTAAAGAAGGCGTCTCCGAAGCTGAGCGCGACCAGCGGAGCAAAGCGTGAAGTTCCGGGCACGAATGAGAGGGTTGCTTTCGGAGAATTCACCCCCAGCGATTTGTTAAAAGAATTCTGCGGCGCCAGCAAGTCGCGATTATCGAAACCGATCTCATCGCGCCGCCAGCCGAGATAATAGCGGAAATGGCGCGAGACGCTGCCTTCGGCCGCAACATGCGGAGTCACCGATTGAATGGTCACATTGTTGGCGTCCACCGCTGTGAATGTCCCGTAGTCATCGGGTCGGCTGGGATCAAAGAAGCCATAGCGATCCAGGTCGTCACGCCGTGGAGCTTCGCGCTCGTAATCAAGTCCGCCCAACAACGAAAAATACTCGGCAAACTGCTTCAGATATTCGGCGCTGCCCCCCCCCACCGTGCGAAACTCGCTTTGCCGGATGAGACCCTGGCCAAAGTCAGAATCCAGGGACAAGTTGTAGGTGCGAAAAAAGCCCGAGAGCAGCACTTGCTGGCCCTGGAGTTGCCACACATCGTTCAGCGCCAACAGGGCCGTGTGAGTTTGGTCTTGCTGGCGCGGGTCAATGGTATCGCCGAGGTTGGGAAAATTCGCGTCATTTGCGTCGAGAGCGAAGATAGGAACCAAGCCGGGAACATAGGACTGGCCATAGTATCCAAGGCCCAGGAGCGTCACCCGTTGCGCGCCCCGGCTGACAGCCTGCTGGGCGTTGATTTTGTACTGTTGTCGATGTTCCAGCCGGTCGAGAAATCCGTTTCCATACGAACCTTCAAAGGCCATCCACGACTCAGGCCCGATGTTGAATCCGGCCGCGAGATCCATGTCGCGCCGATCACCCGTCAGCGTCAGGAATGGATCGAGATGCGAGCGCAGCCCATAGGTCGCTGCGAGATTGACCGAATGATTTCCCTCTCTCGCGTTGAACGCGCCGCCGTCGACTTGCACGCTCTCGATCCCCTGGGGAACAAAGATGTTTGGGTCCGCGTACCCATTGCCATGCGCATTTGCCGACAGATTGTTCGGCACCAGGTATCCGCCCACGGCGATAAACTGCGCGATCGATTCGCCGTGATCACCGGCAACTCCCGGCGCAAAGTATTGCGGAGCCTTGATTCCGCTGGAGGCGGTTTCGACCGGATATCCGGGAATCGAGACGGGAGCTCCGGGACGGCCGGGATTGGCGTCAAGCAAATCCTGCCGGGCGAAGACTCGCTCCCCCGGATCGGGAGCGAGAACGTTCATCTCATTCAAGTCCGCGGTCACGATCACGGATTCAACTTGTCGCGATACCGCGACAAACTGGAGTTTCTCTGTGCTGACCTGTCCGTCCGCGAGCGCCACTGTCCGTGTTGCCGGCGCAAAGCCGGGGAATTCTGCCGTCAGGTGGTATTCCCCGGGGTTGACTTTCGTAAAAGAGAACTGGCCTTGGGTATCCGTGCGCGTTTGATTCTGTGAAGAATCAGCCAGGCGCACGAGCCGAATCGTCGCGCCCGGGACAACACCGCCGCCAGGATCCAGAAGACTGCCTGACAACCTGGTCACGGCAAATGCGGGGAGCACGGCCAGACACCATAGCATGAGAGCCCAACGGACGCATCGCAGCCGTCGCATTGTCGAGTTTTGGAGCGCGGTGGCGGTCATGGCCTGCCTTCTACCGGGTTAAAACAGATGGATGCCATTGTCATGTGATTTGGGTCACACATCAAGGGGCAAAGGTCAGTTAACGGGTCCGGGGCCCTTCCGCGCCGGCTGCGGACAATTGAGCCAGCGTCGTGCGAGCCCGGTCAGAATCGACCGCCTTCAAGTCCGCAGCCTGCTGCAGGTATTTCTGAGCGGCAGGCCGATCTCCCGTCGCCAGAGCAATTTCCCCCGCGTGCCGAATCAACCTGGCATCGCGAATGCCCACGCGCAGTGCCGCCTCAATCTGTCGGCGCGCTTCCTGATCTTCTCCATTTACGTGAAGTGCCCAGGCATAGGCGTCCAGGGTGTACACGTCATGACGCCGGGCAAATTCTCTCCTGGCCACCTCCAGCGCTTTGAACGGTTGATGTGCGTAGTCGGTGTAATAAAAGATCAGCTCACGGTTAGAATTGTCGCCGCGATCGGTTTCAAGCAGCGATTTCTGTTCGAACTCGGCAAAGGCTTTCTTCGCTTCATCGGTTCGCCCTGCCAATTGAAGCGCTTCGGCCAGATCGTAGAGATTCTCGGCGTGGGGTGCGGCCTGATAGCGCTGACTCAGCAATACAATCGCATCGTCATAACGCTTCTGTGCGATTCTCACCTTGGCCAGGTTTCCCAGCGCGTAGTGATAGCCTGGAAACCTCAGCAGCGCCTGCTGAAGATTCATTTCGGCGTCGGTAATTCTTCCCACCGACAGGTCAAGATGCGCCACCTGGGAAAGAATCCACGCGGCATCCTCTGCTTCGCCCGGGCTGGTGGATTGAAGCGCCATATTCATCAGTTCCAGTGCGCCATCCACATCTCCGAACAACTCCCGCAGGTATGCGGCGCGCGTGACGCCGGGGGAATTTCCAGGACGGAGGTCGAGCATGAGCTGGGCCGACTTTTCCGCCTCGTCGTAATTCCCAAGTTCGACGTTGGCGTCGGTCAGAAACCCGTAAACCATGACGTCATCGGGCATTCTCTTGTTGAGCTTGAGACCTTCTTCCCGGGCCGCCGCAAACTCGTGCCTGCCCAGGAGCAGCCAGACCTCGATCCTCTTCCCGTCGAAATTGTCGGGAGAGATCGCAAACGACTTCTTCAGGCTCTCTTCAGCCTCGGCATAGAACTTTATATCCGAGGCCTCGCGCGCACGGCGGGATTGCGCCAGCGCCAGCGCGTTGTAGGCTTCATAGTTTTTGGGGTTCTTTTCGATCAGGCGCTGTGCCTGCGCCATGCTCTGCTGGGCGGGGGAGAGCTTTGATGCAACAGAGGGGCCGCTCGATTGAGCGAATACCGCCGTCACGCTGGTAAGAATGAGTAGCAACTGAGCCAGTCTCTTCATCGGATCCTCGGTTTCTGAGAGAACGCGGCCGGTTCACAAAGAAGCGGCCGCATGTTGAGCTACTTGACGGGGCAAATCCCACCTGGCTGTCCCGAGCAACCGTGCTGGCCGGGACCGACGTGGCTGCTGTTTCGGCCGCTGTTGGCGGGGCGAACGTAGGGGAAGGTCGATGCGAATCCGTCTGGCTTGGTGTTGACGCCGTCGCCGATTGCGGCGCCATATTTGTTCGAGTCGACCAGGATTCCGACCACCGCGCGCGACGCGATGTCCACGACATCGTCGACCGGCCGGCGCCCTTGCGGGAATCCTGCCAGATCGCCTGCCAGGAAGCCCAGGCGCTTCTGGTCGCCCACAGGAGTCGGAGGAATCCCCGTGTTCAGCCGCAACAGGTCAGCGACCGGACCGGCATCTCCCGCCGTGCATCCCGGGCAGATCGGCGCCATGTACTGCACCAGCGGCAGCAGATCGGTACGAGGCGCTGGAGGAATCGGAATCTTCAGGACTGAAGAGTAGACATGCGCCAGAAGTGGGTCGAGGAAGAAGGCCGCGAACTGGCTGTCGTTGGCAGGGTCTGAGACGCTGAACAGATCCTTGGAGCCGGTTCCGATGATCAGTTCATTGATCAGCGGATTGCCCTCGCGGTTCACCTGCTGCCACGTGCTTTCTCCATTGACCGACCCGTTGGTGCGGCGGATGGTGATCCGCTGCCGTTCAGTTTCGCCGTAAGTTCCAATGACTGCCCGCTTGTCGCCTGGCCCGTGGATCGCCCCGTCGACGGTCAGCATGGTGATCGGAACTTCCAGCACGATCGAATTCACGTTGAAGCCCGAAACCGCGTCGGGAGCGTAGTTGTGCGTGTCGTCTGCATCTTGCGCAGGGCTGAGAATTCCTCCCGCATTCATCCGGAAGTTGAAGGAATCAAAAGCCGCTCCAAGATCGATGTAGAACGGATCATCCACGGTTCCTGCGAATACGCGAACATCGTTCCCGAGGTCGTAGATGCCCTGCTCAAACAGGTCGTCGTACCTGGGCATCGTGAGAGGTCCAACATTGGAGGGCACCGCAAACATGGTTTTTCCGTCCGTCAGGTCGGTGGCGACTCCATTTTTGATCATGGTCACGGAATAGGTTTGCCGCAGACTCAAGCCTTCCGAGCCGGGTCCGTCCAGAGAAGTAATCTGGGGGATGCCCGCAATGCCGCCCACAAACCCGGTGAACAATCCAGGCTGGCGAATCTCTGTCTTGAAGCGAAACACAAACTGAATGTCGGCTTTCCCGCTCTGATTGTTGTCCACATTCATCACGTAACGAACGTTGGGATCAAAGGGAAAGTAGTTGGGACCGTTTGACGGCTCGAGAAAGCCGTCGACGTTGAGAATCATCGTCACGCGGTCGGGATGGTTGTAGCTGACAAACGCGTACCAGTCAGTTACGTCGGCGCTGTGATCAAGCGCGGCGATCGGCGCCTCGCGATGGCTGGATGCGAACAGGCTCGCAGAGCCCAGTACCATCGCGCTCGCGGCGAAGGCCGCGAACGAACTTAGTCGTTTCATAGGGTCTCCCTTTTTGAGATTGGAAGTGATCGGCGGATCCTCGGGAATAGTCCGCGTCTGCGCGGCGCCACGCGAACACGGTTGGGTTTGGATCCGTCCTCAAATGGAGAACGCAGTAACTTTGAATTTGGATTTTCAGGAGTTCTAGATTTTCTGCGTGACAACGACGCCCGATGGGATCGGCATCGTACACTCGTTCCATCACGGAACCTGGCCAGGAGGGAACCGATGAAATATCTGGCAATGGCAGCTATTTTCTGCCTGCCCATCGCCTTGCGTGCTCAGCCGTCCGCGCCCGAAATCAAGTTCAAGGCCGAGACCGATTTCTTCAAGCTCCCAGCGGATTTGTATTTCGGCGAGGTTGCCGGGGTCGCAGTCAATTCAAAGGGACACATCTTCGTCTTCTCGCGGGGGAACACGACGGGGCCGGGCTATGGAGCGGCGGCGGCCCAGTTGCTGGAGTTTGATTCCGAGGGGAAGTACATTCGCGAGATCGGCCACAATTTGTATGCCTGGAGCTTCGCCCACGCGGTGAAGGTGGACAGGGAAGACAACATCTGGGTTGCCGACAAGGGCTCGGATATGGTGATCAAGTTCAGCCCGGACGGCCGTGTGCGGATGGTTTTCGGACGCAAGCAAGAGGCATCCGACGAGGGCACCGGACCGGTGAAGCATCCCAAGCCGCCGCTTCCGCCAGTCGACGGGGAGTTTCGCCAGGTTACCGACATGGCGTGGGATGCCGCCGGCAATACCTTTGTCAGCGACGGCTACATCAATTCCCGGATCGCGAAAATCGACAAGGACGGAAGCTGGATCAAGTCGTGGGGCGAGCCGGGGGCCGGCCCGGGGCAGTTCAATGTGCCGCACAGCATCGCGACCGACGAGGCCGGGAACGTATATGTAGCAGACCGTGGCAACGGACGCATCCAGGTCTTCGATGGGGACGGAAAATACTTGCGCGAGATCCACATCGACGTGCCCTACGACCACGGCATTCACCCATGGCTGGGCAATATGCCATCGCAGATGCCGGCCAGCGCGGAAGTGCCGGCTCCCATGAGCAAGACGATGCGGAACGGCTCGCCCTGGGCGATCTGTATTACGCCCGGACCGATCCAGGTGCTCTATGCGGCGGATGGTTACCCGGGGCGAATTTATAAACTCACGTTGGATGGCCGGGTGCTGGGCGTGCTCGGCAGGACGGGTCATGGGCCAGGGGAGTTCGGCTGGATTCACGAACTGGCATGCCCGTCAGAGAACGTGCTCTTCGCTGCGGAGTTATTGAATTGGCGGGTCCAGAAATTGACTCTGGAGCCGGGGAAATGACTGCTATTCGGCACGCAGAGCTTCGGCGGGATCGACCGACGCTGCGCGCCGCGCGGGCAGATAGCTGGCGAGAACGGCGCAGGCCGCCAGAACCAGCGGGATGGAGACATACGTGACCGGATCGACCGGGCTCACGCCGAACAACAGCGATTTCATGAGCTGGGTCAATCCCGCCGCGGCGCCCAGTCCGATGGCCACTCCAATGACGGTCAGGACCAGGGCCGAGCGAACGAACATCCAGCGCAATTCGCGCTTTGGCGCGCCGAGCGCGAGACGGATGCCGATTTCGCGCGTTCGCTGCGCCACCGCGTAAGAGATGACGCCGTAGATGCCGATGATGCCGAGGGCAAGCGCCATGGAAGCGGCGATCCCCAGCATGACGAGCGTGAAAGATGTACTCGCCATCGAACGCGCGTAGATTTCCTCCATGGAGCGTATCGAGGTCAACGGAAGGTCGGCATTGACCTTCCATACGGCCTGCTGCATCTCAATCAAAAGACCGGGCGTTCCGGCCCTTTCACTGCGAATCACGAAACACGCAAAGCGAGCCCCGAAGAAGTCGTTCTTTACATACGGGCTGTTGATCACCGCCGGCCAATACACGATGGCGGGCGCCTTGTCGTTTACTCCCTCGTAGCGGACATCCTGGGCGACACCGATGACTTCGGACCAGGGCAGCGTGGTGAACTGGCGGACCCGCCTGCCGATGGCCGCCGCCGGCGAGCCCCAGTTTTCGCGCGCAAAGTTTTCCGAGACGATCACTTCCTGGCGGAAGCCGTAGACTTCGTTCCAGGTGAAATCGCGCCCCGCCACAATGCGAGTTCCCATCGACTGCAGGTATCCCGGAGAGATGTAGTTGAAAAAGCGCAGCGGCGGGTCGCTACGCCCGTAGTCGTGGTGCTCCACATAGAGGATGTCCCAGTTGGGCTCCACTCCCTCCATCGGCACCGCGGCGGAGAGTCCAACGGAAGCCACGCCGGGAATCGATTGCAGCTGATCGAGGATGTCGTTCTGGATGCGCATGACCATCTGCCCATTCACCAGCGCTGAATCCGGTATGGAAACGCGCATGGTCTGGATGTGCTGAGCATCTGTAAATCCCGGGTCGACATTGCGCAGTTGCGCGAAGGTGCGGATCATCAGCCCCGCGCTCACCAGCAGCACCAGCGCCATAGCCACCTGGGCCACCACCAGCACGTCGCGCGAACGGTGGCGCTGGCGGCTCATGCCCGCGGTGCGCGAGGAGGCGCCGGTCCCCAGGACTGCCTGTTTGCGCGCATATCGCCACGCAGGGATGGAGCCAAAGAAAAGTCCAGAAATTAGCGAGAGGATCAAGGTGAAGGCCAGCGAGCGCACGTCGAGAGAGATTTCGCTGAGCCGCGGCAGGTTCGCCGGGCCAATGGATGCCAGCAGCCTCAAGCCCGCGCCGGCCACGCCGATTCCCAACCCGCCCCCGACGAGGCCCAGCAACACGCTCTCGGTCAGCAGTTCGCGGGCGATTCGTCCGCGTCCCGCTCCCAGCGCCGCTCGAATGGAAAGTTCCTGTTGGCGGGCGTCAGCGCGCACCAGCAGCAGGTTCGCAATGTTGCTGCACGCGATCAGCAACACCACCCCGATCGTGCCCATCACCACCCACAACACGCTGCTTACGTCGCCCACCACATCCTGCTTGAGCGAATGGAGCGCGGGCGTGATTTTCCAGTGTTCGTACCAATGCGGGTTGGTCCCCGGACCATTGCTGTAGGAATCCATCCAAACCGGAATAAGACGGGAAAGATCGGCATCGGCCTCGCGGGCGGTCACCCCGGTTTTCAACCGCCCCACCCCTTGCAGCCAGAAGGGCGATAGCTTCAACTGTCCGCGGTCGAAGGCCAGCGGCGCGAGCACGTCGAATTCCTGGTCGATCAGCCTGAACCCGCGCGGCATGACGCCGACGATTTCGCGCGTCTGCCCGTCGATCACGATGCCGCCCCCGATGGCCGACGATTGTCCTCCAAAGCGGCGTTGCCAAAAGCCGTAGCTGAGCATCACAGTCTTTGCGCCGTGCGGGTCCTGGTCGGCGGACGAAAGCAGCCGGCCCGCCGCAGGCGGCGCCGCAAGCGCTTGCAGCACTCCGTCGCTCACCATTCCCATCTGGACTTCTTCGGGCTGGGCAAACCCGGTCACGTTGGCCGTTCCCGTCCCCCAGACGCCCAGCGAATCAAAAGTGCGATTGTGCTCGCGGAACGTGAAATACATCGACGGCGAGAGCCGCAGGCCGCTTTGGGAGTTGGCCAGCCCGCCGGCTCCCGGGGCTGCGAGCCAGAGCGCCACCAGGCGGTCGGAACCGGGATAGGGCAGGGGCCTGATGAGGATGCTGTTGATGACGCTGAACACAGCGGCATTGGCGCCGATGCCGATGGCCAGAGTAAGGATCACGGTCGCCGCGAATCCGGGCGACTTCCGCAGGCGGCGCAGCGCGAGCTTGATGTCGGAGAAGATGGATTCAAGTGTGGGCCATTGCCACACTTCGCGGCTGCGCTCCTCGATCACGTTCACGTTTCCGAATTCGCGCCGGGCGGCCTGTTCGGCCTGGGCGCGCGACATACCGCCCTCCATCAGGTCTTCGATTTTCTCTTCGATGTGTTCGCGGATGGAAACGGAGAGATCGTTGTAGCGACGGCGGCGGGTGAACAGATGGGCGATCGATTTCATTCGGTTCTCCGAAACATGAGCGACGGAAGCAGCCTATTCGTTGCGCAGGGCCGAGGCGGGGTTAACCCGCGAGGCGCGCCGCGCTGGCCCATAGGTGGCGAGTATGGCCACCGTGAAAATGGCGACCAGCACCAGGGGATATACGCCGGACGCGGTGAAAAGGATTCCCAGGAAGATCGAGTTAAAGAGCTTGGGCAGGGGAAGAGCCAGCAGCAGTCCGATAAGAGAGGCGATCGCGGTAATCCTGAGGCCTTCTTTCATAATCATCCGCGATATGTTGCGGGTATCGGCTCCCAGCGCGACGCGTATCCCGATCTCGTGGGTTCGCTGGCCGACGGAATAGGAAATCAGGCCATAGATGCCGATGGATGCAAGGGTGAGAGCGAGCAATGCAAAAACCGCCAGCAAACCCGAGAACAGCGTGTTTCCCTTGCGCTGGGTGTCAATGACTCCATCCATGCTCATAACGTTCAGGAGCGGAAGCTCGGAATCGATCGAGGCCACGGCGCGCCGCAGATCGGGCATGAGGCTGTTCGGTTCGACATTGGTGCGAAGCACGAGCGAAAAACCCGCGACAGGCCGCTGAAGGAATGGCTCGTAGACCTCCGGATCGATCTGAGGGCCTTCGGAGAACGTTTTTACGTCGCTGACCACGCCGACGATCTCGGCCCAGCCCGGCGGAGTATCAGGGATATCGAGTTGCAACTCCATTCCCAGGGGGTCTCGGTCTTGAAGAAAGCGATGGACAAATTCCTGATTGACCGTGAGGACGCGCGGACCCTTGGCATCATCACGGTCAGTGAAGGCGCGGCCTCGGAGCAGCGAAATGCCCATGGCGCGGAAGTAATCCGGTGTCACCAGGACATCGAGAGCCATGCGATGGCTGTTTGCCGGCGGCTCGGGCTGGCCCTTGAAGTGAACCGGGATGCTGGATGCGGAATAGGTTGCGGGCAGATCCGAGGCCATGGCGGCTGTCTCAACGCCCGGAACCTGCCGCAACGCGGGAAACAACGAATCCACGAATTGGAGTTGCCGCGCGGAATCGGAGTACCGCGCCTTGTCGAGGGTGATTCCCGCGGTGAGGAGGCGATCGTGCCTGAACCCCAGCGGCTGACGCTCGAGAACATAGACGCCGTGTATGAGGAGGCCGCTTCCAATCAGCAGAACAAAGGCCAGGGTGATTTCGCCACCCACCATGAAAGAGCGCAGGCGGGCATGTCCGCGGCTGGAAGAGGCGGTGCGGCTTTCGCTGTTCATGTCGGCGCCGATGCTGGCGCGCGACGCTTTCAGGGCGGGCGCGATGCTGGAAAGCAGCGCGGATACCAGCGATACGCCCATGGCAAACAGCAGCACGTTGGTGTCGAGGCGTATGGGAACAACGCGCACCGCCTCGTTGAAGCCCATTCCGGCGCGGACCAGGCGGATTCCAGCCCAGGTGAGAAACAGCCCGGCAGCGCCGCCCAGCAATGCGATCACCATGCCTTCGGTCAGGAGCTGGCGAACGAGACGCGCGCGGCTGGCGCCCAGTGACATGCGGATGCCCAACTCCTGCTGGCGGGCAACGGCCCGCGTCAAGAGCAGGCCGGCCACATTGGCGCAGGCGATGAGCAGAACCATAGTGACCACGGTCATGAGAATGGCCAGGGCGCTGCGAATGCCGAAGTTGTAGACGAGAAAATCAGGAAGCCGGCGGACGGCCGCACCCCATCGCGCTTCCGTCTGCGGGAATTCCTGCCGCGCGCGCTGCGCCAACACGTTCATCTCCGCGCGCGCCTGGTCGAGTGTGACACCCTGGCCAAGAGTGGCGAAGAGGAAGAGAGAACGGTTGGTGCGCGCGCCGGGCCCGCGATCGGCGGCAACGAATACGAGGGGCGTCCACAACTGCGGCGTGAAGCCGAGTAGACGGAAATCCGCCGGCATCACGCCGACGATCGTATAGTTCTCGCGGTTCAGGCGCACAGCACGCCCAATGACCCCGGGGTCGGAACCGAAGCGCCGCTCCCAGAGACCATGACTGAGAATAAGGACATGATCGCGCCCGGGCTGGTCATCACCGGTGACAAAGGACCGGCCGAGCGCGGGAGATGCGCCGAGAAGTCCGAAATAATTCGGAGTCACCGCCTCATACGGGACGGCTTCAGGCTGTCCCGCTCCAGACAGGCTACCGCTGCGAGAGTCGGCCGCGCTCACATCGCTGAAGAGGCGCGTGTCGGCGCGCAATGCAAAGTAATTAGGCGGCGAAACAGGGTTGGTGTCCGGGAGAAAACTTTGCTCGGGGTTCACTGAGGAGAGCACCACCAGGGACTCGGCGCTGCGCCCCGGGAGATGCGGCAGCAGGAATGCGTCGACCATGCTGAAAACAGTCGCGTTGATGGCGATGCCCAGCGCAAGAGTGATGGCGGCCGTGCCCGTGAATCCCGGCGCCTTGATCAACTGGCGCATCGCGAACTTCACGTCGGCCCAGATGCTCTCGAGGGCCGGCCAATGCCACACTTCACGACTGCGTTGTTCGGTCAAGGCGACATTGCCGAATTCGCGCCGGGCGGCGCGCTCGGCTTGCTCGCGTGGCATGCCGCTTTCGACAAGGTCGTCGATTTTCTCGTTGAGGTGCTCCTCGATGGAGACGGAGAGATCGTCGTAGCGGCGGCGGCGAGCCAGAATTTGACGGATGCTTGGCATCAGAACACCTCATACATCTTTCTATTCAGCCTGCAGAGACTTCGCCGGAGCGATGGAGGTTGCCACCACCGCCGGCCCAACCGAGGCGCAAAATGCCGCGATCAGTAAAACCGCCAGCACCAGCGCCAGCGTGCCCGGATCCCGCGGGTCTCCCTTCGTCCACTGCGCGAATACATGGCTCGCCATCACGCTGAGCACAACGCCCGTCGCCCCACCCGCCAGTACCGCCCCTAACGACGAATGCGTCACCAGGCGAATGATGTGGAGACGTCGCGCTCCCAGGGCCAGGCGCACTCCGATTTCCCGATTGCGTTGCGCCACCAGGTACGACTGCACGCAATAGAGCCCGCATACGGCGAACACCAACGCCAGAAATGCGAAGGCCGTGAACAGGCTGGCCGCGAACTTCTCCCGGCCGAGACTGTCGCCTTCCAGTGCGTCCGTGGCGCGGTGCAGCCTGCTGACCGCCTGGCCGGCATCAATCCTCCGGACCTGCTCCCGGATGGAGCGCTCGAGGGCAGCCCGATCGGTCTGCGAACGAACCACGAATTCCACGCCATCGGACGGCGTCATCGAATACGGCAGATACACGGCGGGCCCTGCTTCTTCATCCAGGCCCTGGTTGGGGAAATCGCCCACCACTCCGATAATCACGAAATGCTGGTTGTTTCCCGGTGCAACCAGGGTGAATGCATTGCCGTTCGCCACGCCGTAATTCAGGATGATCAACTGCCCGGTCGGATCCGAGTTCGGCCAGTAGCGGCGCTTGAATGCTTCATTCACCACCGCCAGGTGCGCTGCGTGCGCCGCTTCATCCGCGGTCCAGACTCGTCCGCGCAACAGCGGAGCGCGCAGCGTGGAGAAGAACTCGGGACTGACCTGGAGCGGACTGATGTGCCCGCTATTCACGTTTAATGACGGGATGGTGATCGGCTTCGTAGTCCAGATGTTGGGCGGCAGGCTGCCGATGGCAGCTGAACTAACCCCGGGAACGGATGCCACCACCTCCCGGACCTCTTCGAAATAATGAACCCGGTCGGCCCACTGATTGTGCGCGCCGTCGTGCAGCATCAGGCCCACCGAGTAAAGATTCGCCGGGTCATAACCCAGGCTCATATGGATAAGCTGGGAGAGCTTGCGCAGCGTCGCCCCCGAACACGCCAGCAGCAGGATGGTGATGGCCACCTGGGTTGTGAGCAGAACCATGTGAATCTTCTGCGTTCCGTGCCTGCCCGCGAGTTTGTGCGATGTTTCGCCGGTCGCCTTGCGCAGATCGGTGCGCGATATGCGGATCGCCGGCCACGCTCCGCTGATGACTCCGGTCAGGATCGCCATCCCCGCGCTGAAAACCACCACCGGCACATTCAGCGCGATCACCGCTTCACTCGGAAACAGGCTTGGCAGCGGCGCAATCAAGTGCCGGATCAGTTTCACCCCTCCCAGCGCAAGCAGCACTCCTCCGGATCCTCCCGTCGTGGACAGCAGCAGCGATTCGGTCAAAAGCTGGGAAATGATGCGTCTCCGGCTCGCGCCCAGGGCTTTGCGCATTGCGATCTCGGCTTGCCGCGCCTCTCCGCGCGCCAGCAGCAGGATCGCCACGTTGACGCATGCCAGCACCAGCAGAAACGAAACGGAGACAAACAGAATCACCAGGACTCCGCTGAACTGCCCGATCGCCACCTCGTTGATATGAACGACATGTACCTTGAACTTCGGCGGGAAGTTAAACGGAGTTTCCTTTATGAACGTCTCCATCAAGGGATCGATTGCCTGGTCGGCGGCTTGATCGCTGACCCCCGTGCTGAGCCTTGCGAACACCCGCGCGACGCGGTGCGCGTCGGCCGAGTACTCCAGCGGAATGTAGACCTGGCTTCCCGTCCAGTCAAACCGCACCGGCATCACGCCGATGATGGTGTAGGACACGTGGTCCAGTTCGAGCGCCTTGCCGATGACATCCGCCCGGCCCGCATAATGCGAGTTCCAGAAGGAATGGTTCAGCACGGCCACCTGCAGTGAATCCGAGGGTGTGAATGCGCGTCCCAACTGCGGCGCCACGCCGAAAAACTGGAAGCCATCCGGAGACAGGCGCCCGATTTGCACCTGCTCCGGCAGGTCGGCATCCGTTTTCGCCATGCTGGTTGTGTCTTCGGCTATGGCGCCATCGAAAACCGGCAGCTTCTTCAACTCCTCGAATTGCGGCCCGGTCAGCCCCAGGTCATTCGGGAATGGATCCTTGTCATAGATGTGCAGGTGCACCATGCGCATCGCATCGCGATAGGGGTAGGGGTCGATGAGCACCGCATGAATCACGCTGTAGACCGTGCTCTCCGCACCGATGCCGATGGCCAGCGTCCCGATCACGGCGGCGGCGAAGAGTGGCGATCGCGCCGCCTGCCTGCCGGAGAAGCGGAGATCCGACCACAAGCGCTCCAGCCATCCCCATTGCCACACTTCGCGGCTGCGTTCCCGGATCAGCGCCACGTTGCCGAACTCACGCTTGGCGGCGCGCTCGGCTTCTTCGCGCGGCATGCCGCTCTCGACAAGCTCGTCGACCTTCTCCTCGAGATGCTCCTCGACGGAGACGGAGAGATCCCGGTAGCGTCGACGGCGATGGAACAGTGCGCCAGGCCATTGCATGCGAACGCTCCTATGCCTTAGCAACTGCCAGGACACGGGTAATCCCGGCGAACATTTTTTCGAAGCTGGAGACTTCTTCTTCCAGGTGGCGGAGGCCGGCGTCGGTCAGGCGATAAATGCGAGTGGGGCGGCCCTTGGCGGAGATTCCGGCCTCGGATTCGAGCCATCCTTCCTTGAGCATCCGCTGCAGGGCCGGATAGAGCGATCCTTCTTCGATCTGCAACAGGTCGTCGGAAACCTGCTTGATGTGCTTCACGAGGCCGTAGCCATGCATCGGGCGGAGCCGAAGCGACTGGAGAATCATCATCTCCAGGGCGCCGGGAAAAAGATCGCGACGATCCGTGTTCCTGGACATATCAAGCGACTATATTTCAGCAATACCTATTTGTAAAATAGTATTATTGGAATTGGGATAAACGGCCGGCCGCCCGGGATGAATGTGTTCCTGATATATAGAGGGTTGTGGTATTCGAGATTCTTTCCACGCGGGGTGTGGTTCTGCGGCGGTCGGGGAAAAGACAATCAACCAGCGAAGCTTGGAACCGGCGCCGACGGAAGATCACCGCGGTGCTTGCCGGCGTCCTGGTGGCGGCCACCTCTGCCGTCGGGCAGGAAGGGCTGCAGAACGAGCAGGCATCCCCGCAGCACCAGGCGAATTATCAGAACATGACGCCGGAGCAGCGGGCAGCCGCCACCCGCGAATTCCTGGGCTTGGGCGCAAAACCGGATAAGGATGCGGCGGCGCGCGGCGCGCCATTGTTTCAGCAGAACTGCGCCTTTTGCCACGGTCCGCAGGGCCGCGGAGCGACCGGTCCCAGCCTGATTACGTCGGAAGTGGTGTTAGGCGACGATCACGGCGAGCACCTGGTGCCCTGGCTGAAGACGGGCCGGCCGGAAAAGGGGATGCCCTCGTTTGCCACCATGCCCGATGCGGCGCTGAATGACGTGGCCGAGTTTTTGCACCTGCAGGTAGAGGAAGTCGCAAACCGGGGCGGATATCATGTGCTGAATATCCTCGTCGGGGATAAGGCCAAGGGGCAGGCGTACGTGGCGGCGCACTGCATGGGGTGCCATACGGCTGAGGCATTCTTGCATATCGCAAGCCGGTTCCGGTCCTCGGACCAGTTGCAGAGGGGCTGGATCTGGCCGGCGCGTGCCAGTAATGACAAACTGGCGGCCACAGCCACGGTCAAAATGCCGGGCGGCGAAACGATTGCCGGGCGGGTGACGCAGATCAGCGATTTCCGGATCACGCTGATCGACGCCGAGGGGCGGAAGCGCGTGATCGATCGTGAACTGGGGGTGGACGTGGAGATGCATGATCCGCTTGCGGCACACGAACCGATGATCATGACCCTGAGCAACGAGGACATGCACAACGTGACCGCTTACCTCGAGAGCCTGAAATGAGCAGCCGGACGATGAGGCGGGCTGCCTGCGTATGCGCGGTGGTGGCGGCTGCGGCACTGGCTCGCGCGGGCACAGACGGGCCGCACGTGGCTCTCGATCTGGAAGCGCTCGGCAAACCGGCCGTAACAAGCTGGCCCACATTCAATGGCGACTACGGCGGGCAGCGCTACAGCACGCTGAAGCAGATCGGGCCGGGAAACCTGAACCGGCTGGCTCAGCAGTGGGTTTTCAAAATCACCGGCGTGGGCGCGCAAAGGGGTGCCCCGGTCCCGGTGATCAAGTCCACGCCGCTGATGGTGGATGGCGTCCTTTACATCACCATTCCCGACCACGTGTGGGCGCTCGACGCGCGCTCGGGGAAGGAGATCTGGCACTACGACTGGGTCGATCACGGCGGACACCTGGTGGGGCAGCGCGGCGTGGGGATCTGGAAGAGCACGGTCTTCTTCCTCACGCCGGACAACTGGCTCATCGCGCTCGACGCCAACACCGGCCGGGAATTGTGGAAGAAAAACTACGCGGACGCGCGCCTGCAGTATTTCTCCACCATGGCGCCGCTGGTGATCCGCAACCACGTCATCGTCGGAGTGGGCGGCGATGCCATGGACATGCCTGGCTTCCTCGACTCTTTCGATCCGCAGACGGGCGAGCTCCAGTGGACGTGGTGGTCGACCCCGCGCAAAGGCGATCCCGCCCTGAAGACATGGCCGAACGCGACGGCATCGGAGCACGGGGGCGGCATGACGTGGATGCCAGGCACCTATGACCCGGAGCTTAACTTGCTGTACTGGCCCACGGGCAACACAAATCCCGTGTTTGCCGGGCAGGGACGGGCTGGAGCCAATCTGTGGACCGAATCGATTGTCGCGCTCGATCCGGACACCGGCAAACTGAAATGGTACTTCCAGGTCTCACCGCACGACACCCACGACTTTGACAACACGACGGCCCCGATTCTGTTCGACGCGACGGTGGAAGGCAAGCCGCGCAAGCTGCTGGCGCAGGCGGCGCGCAATGGATTCTTTGTCACGCTGGACCGGGTCACGGGCAAATACCTGGTGGTGAAGCCGTATGTGCCTCTCGATTGGGCGTCAGGCCTGTCGCCGGAGGGAGAGCCAATCCCCATCCCGGACAAGGATCCGAGCGTCGGAGGCTCGATCAACATCGTGAATGTGAGCAACTGGCCGGCACCTGCATACAATCCGCAAGCCGGCCTGGTCTATGTGAACTCGGTGGAAGGCAAGGCGATCTACTACCTGACCGATGAGAGCGAGAAGCCTTCCGGGTACGGTGGCATGGGCATGGGAATCGGCCCCGCGCGCAGAGTGTTGCAGGCGATCAATCCGCTCACCGGCAAGGCCGCATGGACGCACACGTATCCGAACTTGAACGATGCGCCGACGACCGTGGGGCCGAGCATCCTCACGACGGCTGGCAACCTGCTCATCACCGGCGACGACCAGAGAAGCGTGATAATTCTCTCCGCCAGCGAGGGCGAGGTGCTGTGGCATCACGACCTGGGAGCGAACGAATCAGGCGGCATTATCACCTACATGCTGGATGGAAAACAATACATCGCGTTCGGCGCGGGGGACAGCCTGTATGCGTGGAGCCTGACGGACTGAACTGGCCCGGGACGGTATCGTTTCGCCACGTCCGGTACCGGACGCCAGGGGCGATGCGGTAGAGTCTCATCTATGCGGCGGGCGCCTCAAACCCAACCCGAAGGTTCTGCCGCCAGGCCCACTCGCGCCCGCTACTTCGTGGTCCTGCTGGCTATCAGCCTGGCGGTGCTGTCCTACGTGCAGAGGGTGGCGATTTCGCAGGCGGAAGAGCCCATCACCCGCGACCTGCACGTCAGCACAGAAAAAATGGGCCTCATCTTCGGCGCCTTCGCGCTGGCCTATGCCTTGTTTGAGATTCCCATGGGCCTGCTCGGCGACCGTCTGGGAGTGCGCCGCGTGCTCACCCGCATCGTGCTTGCCTGGTCGGTATGCACGGCGCTTACGGGCGCGGTCTGGAATGTCACGTCGATGGTGGTGATCCGCTTCCTGTTCGGCGCCGGCGAGGCGGGCTGCTTTCCCAACCTGACGCGCATGCTGAGCGCCTGGATGCCGGCGCGCGAACGCGTGACCGCGCAGGCGCTTATGTGGGCTTTTGCGCGCTGGGGAGGCGCGATTACGCCTCCCCTGGCGCTGCTGGCAATCAATCTGTTCGGGTGGCGATGGGCGTTTGTACACTTTGCCGCGGCGGGACTGGTGTGGTGCGCCGTGTTTCTGTTCTGGTTCCGGGACGACCCGGCGCAACACCGCAGTGTGAATGCGGCGGAGCGGCAGATGCTGGAATCCTCGCGCGTCCTTATCACCCATCGGCCCGGTGAGGGACACTGGCTTTCCGTGCTGCTCACCCGCCCGGTGCTGATCCTGGGCCTGCAGTATTTCTGCTTTTCGAGTGTCTGGTACTTCTACATCACGTGGTTGCCTAGGTACCTCCGCGAGGCGCGGGGGCAGACGGGGGCGCGCGAGGCCGCCCTCGCAACTTTGCCTCTCCTGTTTGGCGGAGCGGGGTGCCTGCTGACCGGCCTGGCGCACCGAAGGCTGCCGCGGCGCGTCATCGCGATCTGCGGATTTCTGGCGACGGCGATTCTGCTGATAGCGGTCACGCGAATCCGGGCGGTGGTGCCGGCGATGCTGGCGATGGCGTTCGCCAGCCTGGCCAGCGATCTGACCATGCCCATCTCCTGGGACGCCTGCGTCGAGATTGGCGGGCCCTATTGCGCCACCGTCGCGGCCTCCATGAACATGCTGGGCAATCTCGGCGGTTTTGTCGCGCCGTTCGCCGGCGGGGTGATCCTGGCGCGGACCCACGGAAACTGGAATCTGCTCATCGAAGTCATGGCGGCGCTGGCGGTCGTTTCCGCGTTGTGCTGGGTGTACCTCGATCCGGACGCCGCGCGACGCGAGCGTGAAGTTCGCGTTGTGCCTGCGGTCGTCAGCACCGATGGCCTGACGCCCTGATCCAACTGCGAAATTCAAGGAGGAGACCCAAGGATGACCATCGACCTGAAGGGGCGGACTGCCGTCATTACCGGCGGAAGCCGGGGCCTGGGTGAAGCCATGGCCAAAGCGCTGGCCGAGGCGGGCGCGCAAATCGCCCTGGTGGCCCGCGACGTGAAACGGCTGGAGCAGGTGCGGGATGCGATCATGCAGGCGGGTGGAACGGCGGCGCTGTTCACCGCTGACGTGACGCAGGAGAAGGAGGTGGGCGCGCTTGCTTCCGCGATTCAGGAGCGATTCGGACCTCCGCAGATCCTGATCAACAGCGCGGGCATCAACATCCGCAAGAATCTCGTGGACTTTTCGCTGGAAGAATTCCGCAGCGTGATCGACGCCAGCCTGACCGCGACGTTCCTGATGTGCCGCGCGTTCGTGCCGGGCATGAAAGGAACGGGCTATGGCCGCATCCTGAACCTGAGCTCGATCATGAGCCACGTTTCGATCGCCGGGCGCAGCGCTTATTCCTCGGCGAAGGCGGCGCTGCTGGGGTTAACGCGGGCGTTGGCGCTGGAACTTGCGGCCGACGGAATTACGGTAAACGGCATCAGCCCGGGCCCGATCGGAACCGATATGAACCTGGCGCTGATGAACAATCCGGAGGTCTATGCGCAGTTCATGGCCAACCTGCCGGTGGGGCGCTGGGGCAAGGTGGAGGAAATCGGCGCGCTGGCGTGCTACCTGTGCTCGGATGCGGCGGGCTTCATCACCGGCACCGATATTCTGATCGACGGCGGGTGGACGGCGAGATAGACCTGCGCTATTTGGCCGGATGCGGTGAAGGCGCCGGCGGCGGGACATAATCCACCAAAGTATCTACCGGCTTCTTCCCTGCCCAGGCAATGCCGCGCAGCAGCATCTGCTGAATCTGATAATTGGCAAAATTGGCGTAGGTGTGTCCCTGCATCCAGACAAACGCGCGGGCCGGTTCCCCGCCGGCGACCGTGTGTTCGTAGGTCCAGATCTGCGGGACGACTTCGCCTTTGTGCGTGCCGGCACTCGGCGTCCCGGGAATGGCGTTTGTGGCCAGCACATGAATTCCCGGGTCGCGCGCCCACGTCATGTTGTAGAAGGACTCGTCGTAGAGAGTGAGGTTCGACATGCCCTTCATGATGGGATCAGCGGGATCGACGATGGTGTAGGCGATTGGAGCGTCCAGCGTGTAGTTGACCTCGCCGTGTTTCTTGGCGCCGCCGACTAGTGTGGCAAAGAACGCCGGGTCAGGACCGCACAGGGAATCATGCAGGCTGACCAGGCCGCCGCCACGCTTCACGTAGGATTCCAGTGCTGACTTCTCCTCATCGGTCAAATAGCCCGCGTCGCCCTTGTAGATCACGACCACATCGGTGTGTTCCAGATCGGCGGCATGGGGCGCGTGCAGCGCGCCGTCGACCACTGCCCCATGCTCGGTCAGAACCTTGCTCCAGTCGGCGAGGAATTGGGGATAGTCATGCTGGCCGGCGTAGTGCGACTTGAGCCCGGCCCAGATGTAAATGCGCATGCCTGCGGGGTTCTGATTCCACGGGCGCGGAGCCTGTACGGGGGATGTGTTGGTCTGGCCCTGAGACGAAGTTGACATGGACATGGAGAAAATTGAAATCAGAGTCGCGGATAGCAGTTGCACCGCGATGCGATGCCTGACATGCATGCTTGGTAGAATACGCGGCGCGGCGACGATGGGGAAGTCTTTCGTTGAAAGACAACTGCAGCCAGGAATGGAAGGATCTCGCACCCGGAAAACGGGAAATGCAACAGCAGGTCCTTCGCTCTGCTCAGAATCACAAGCTGTGGGATTTTCACGCCAGGCGCACGTCGATCTGGTGGCGGCGCAGGAGTTCAACGTACCCGGGAGCCAGTTCCTTGTCGGAGACCACCACGTCGGCCGCTTCAAGGGGGGCGACCGGGAACATGGCGCCGCGCCCGAACTTGGTGTGGTCGGCTACGACGATCATCCGGTCGGCCACTTCGATCATCTTCTTCTCCGATCCCACGACCAGGGTGTTGTTGTTGCTGAAACCGGATTCGGTGATACTGCCGATGCCCATCACCACGGCGTCGGCGCGGATGGCGCCGAGCATCTGCTCGCAGAAGGTGCCAAGCATCACGCGGATGCGCGGATCGAGATAGCCTCCGGTCAAGGTCAGTTCGATATTGCGATACGACTCGAGAGCTTCGGCAATGGGGAGCGAATTGGTGATTACGTGAATCGATTTGTTCGCCAGTTCCCGGGCCAACGCGGTAACGGTGGTGCCGCCGTCAAGGATGACCGTCTGGCCCTCTTCGATGAGGCTGGCGGCGAGTTGCGCGATGTGGCTCTTTTCATCGCTCGCGCGGACCGTCTCGAGCGCGTAATCGCCTGCGGCCTGCACAGGGATTGCGCCCCCGTAGACGCGCTTCAGCGCACGGTCACTTTCGAGCACGCCGAGGTCGCGGCGGACACTGGATTCGGATGCATTCAGTTCGCGGCAGAGCGTCTCCACGTCGAGGAAATCGCGTGACGCAAACATCTGCCGGATTCGGAGTTGCCGTTCAGCGGCCTTCACGAATTTGGACTGACCTCCTTATCGCGTCCTTCCCCGTCCCCACCATCGGGAACCTGGGGCACCCAATTTCATGCGAAACGAAACGGAAACAGGCCTAGCGGGCGCCGATCTCTTGCATCACTGCATCCGTAACTGACTTCACCAGCTTTTCAAGTTCCCCATCGGACGGACTGCGCGGGCCGCCATCGCAGGGCAGCGGGTCGAGAGCGATGGCACGGGGAACCTCCAGTTCGGACAGCTGGCATTCCTTCAGGTTCACTGGATCAAAGCGGACGTCGGGAAGGCCGAGCCGCTTCTTCATGGCCAGCAGGTCGGAGCCTTTCTGTTCCGAAATGTACGATATCGGAACGCCCATCTGCGACGCCAGCAAAAGAGTCCAGCAATAGGTCTCCAGCACTTCGGCGTACCACTCGGCATGGGTGACCGTGTCGGCCCAGCACACGATGCCGTGATTGGAGAGCAGGACCGTGTTGTGCTGCTTCACAAAGGGGAGAACGGTGTGGGCGAACTCCGGAGTGCCCGGCGTTTCGTAGGGCGAGATCGCGACCTTGCCGATAAAGACTTCGAACTCGGGAATGACCCGATTCGGAGGCACCTTGCCGGTGATGGCATATGCCGTGGCATGCGGAGGATGGCAGTGCACCGCCGCCTTTGCCTCCGGGACCGCCTTGTAGATGTCGAGGTGGAGAAAGATTTCACTGGTGCGCGGCCTGGCTCCCGCCACCTGGTTGCCTTCAAGATCCACCAGGCAGAGATCTTCCGGGGTGAGATCGAACTTGCTCACCAGAGTCGGTGTGCAGATGACCTCGTTGGGACCGATGCGGTAGGAGATATTCCCGCCGTTGCCGTCGACGAATTGGCGCAGCCAGAGCTTCTTGCCCACGGTGCACATTTCTTTTTTAATGACTTCCGCTTCAGGCGTGGAAAAGAGCCGGGGATTGGCGAGACTTTTGGGAGCGGGCGCGATCCTGGTGCCGTTGCTCCCGTTCTTCCGTACCAGGGCGGCCGTGGTCTCGACGGGCGCAGGCGCATTGGTGATGAGCTCGACATCGTGCTGCTGCAGAAAATCACGGGCCGAGGGCGTGATCACCGCGTTGGCTGCCGTGATGACACGGCTGGCGCCCGCGGAAACGGCGTCCTGCATATCGCGCAGGGTTACGACCCGGCGGTTCGAGATGTCGCTGGTTTTATTTTCTTGTGTCACTTCCGCACCTCATTTTCAGAAGAAGGGTTTGTTGCCCCAAGGTCGACGGAATCGACGATCAATGCGCAATACGCATCCACCGGGACGGCGCCAGGCCAGAACGGATTGGAGGCTTCGCGTCCTTCCGTGAAGGCGACCAACTGTCCATTCGCCGCGCCGAGTTCATCCATCGCCACCAGGGACTTGCCGCCGCCCCGCCCTTGCCCGGCCCGAAGTTCTCCCATGGTCATCGGCTCGACCACGACAAGCCGACGGCCCGCGTATGATTCGACGCGCGGGTTGAGAACCACCTGGCCGCGAACGACGCCCAGTCTCATGGGTTCACCACTTCGGCATGATTTTGCGACTGCACTGCATCGACCAGGCCGGCCACCACCATCCGAGCCGGAGTGGTGTTGCCGAGGCGCTCGCGCGCGATGTCGCCGTCAGTGGAAATGATGACAGTGGACCCGATCGCGGCGCCATGCCAATCGACAACTAGGTTTGGCTCGTCAGCAAGGGAGCCGTCGGACTCGATGCGCCGCGCGACAAGGAAGCGGCATCCGCCCAGCGTTGAATGCTTCACGGTGGCGACCACGGTGCCTTCGATGCGCGCGAGAAACATTTTCAGATGATCCTCAATCCGTTGCCGACCACCATCTGGCGTTCGCGCGTGAAGGTGAGCGGCGTGGTGACCCCTTCGCCGGTGGGTGTGGCAATGGTATGGCTGAAGTATCCCGGGCCGCCCACCCCCAGCGCAGCCGGCGACGCCGCGTTTTGAACGAACAGCGTGGTATTCATGGCCCGCGCCATGCGCGTGGCGGTTTCCAGATTCTGCGTGTGAATGATGGCGGTGTGCCGGTAACCGTGCTCGGCCTTCACTGCCGCGTCAATCGCGGCATCCGCGTCCTGCACGCGGACCACGGGAATGAAGGGCATCATTTGCTCTTCAACGACGAAGGGATGGTTCTCATCGGTTTCGCCAAACAGAAGCTCGGTGCCTGCAGGCACGCGCACGCCTGCGGCATTGGCCAGCACATCGGCGCCCTTGCCGACGAGGTTCTTTTTAACATGGGCACGTGCGCACCCTCCGCCGCTGTCGAAGGTGAATGCCGCATTCGTGAGGCGCTCGATGGCCGACGGATCCAACTGGAACGCGCCCGCGCGACGCATGGCGGCGATAAACGCATCAGCCACCGAAGCGACAACGAAGATCTCTTTTTCGCCGGTGCAGAGCAGGTTGTTGTCGAAGGCTGCGCCCGCGATGATGCACTTCGCTGCGCGCCCAAGATCGGCGGTTTCATCCACCACGACGGGCGGATTTCCCGGGCCGCCGGCGATGACCCGCTTGCCCGACTTGATGGCCACTTGCGCCACGGCCGCACCACCGGTAACGCACAGCAGCGCAACGCGGGGATGGTTGAAGATTTGGCCCGCAGCTTCGATCGTGGCTTCGCGGGTGGTGGTAATGGCGTTGGAAACGCCGCACTGCCGCTTGATCTCGCCATTGAACAGCTGCAGTGCGTATTGCGCCACCTTCTGCCCCGACGGGTGCGGACCGAAAACCGCCGTGTTTCCCGCAGCCAGAATATTGATGGCGTTCGAAACCATGGTCGGCACGGAGTGGGTCACCGGCAGAATCATGCCGATCACGCCCCACGGCGCGCGCTCGATGATGCACAGGCCGGTGGAGTCGCTGCGCGCCTGGCTGCGCATGGCCTCCACGCCAAGCACGTAGCGCATGTTCTGGAGTTTGAGTATCTTGTGATCGAGGCGGCCGACATGGGTCTCTTCCAGTTCCATGCGGCCCAGCTCTTCGCGCCGATCGTTGCAGATGCCGCGGATGATGTCAATCATGCGGCCGCGTTCCTCGAGACTCATGGCGGCGACTTTTTTCTGCGCCTCATAGGCGGCATCGACGGCTTCATCCACGGTCGCGAACACGCCGTCCCGCCCCGCACCGCCATGGCTGGCAATCGCCGGCTGGTGTATCTGGGTGCGCAGCCGCGCCACGACCTCGCGGGCAATGTCGGCAATCAGTTGTTCCTGGGCTTGCATTTATGGCTTCTCCAGTGCTGCGCCATCCATTTCAACCGAATCGACGATGCCCACAATTACGGCATCAACGGGCGCGTCCTTGGTGGTCGGAGTGAGGCGCGCCGAACTGCCCTGCGTGAACAGGACGCATTCGCCTTCGCCGGCGCCTACGCTGTCGACCGCGACTACGGAGCTTCCCGACTGCTGCAGCCTTCCTTCCCTGCTGATGTAGGGCTGGATGAGAAGCAGCTTCATGCCGCGGAATTTCGCAATCTTCTGCGTGGAGACCACGTTGCCGATGACTTTGGCGATGAACATTAGGGTTACCTCGCGGTGGCGCTTCCCGAACCGCAAATCCTTCGGCTTCAGTCCCCACGGCGACCTTCGCTCAGGATGGCCGGCTCGCGGCGATGCAGCTTTGGTGATACGCTACTGCGGCAAGATGGCGCCGAGATCGCTATGCGGTCGCGCGATCACGTGCACGCTGACCACCTCGCCCGCGGAGCGGCCCGCGTTGGCGCCCGCATCCACCGCAGCGCGCACCGAGCCCACGTCGCCGGTCACGTACACCGAGCACAGCCCGCTGCCCACCTTGTTCCAGCCCGCGTAGCGCACGCTTGCTGCCTTGAGCATCGCGTCGGTGGCCTGTACCAGCGCGACCAGTCCCTTGGTTTCAATCATTCCAATTGCTTCATTTGTCATTTCCATTGCTCCGGTTTGGGGTTAAGTCAGCATGCTGTCGACAAGCGCATCGTGAGGACGCGGGATCACGTGCGACGAGATCAGTTCACCAACGGCCTTGGCGGCTGTTGCACCCGCATCCACCGCGGCACGCACGCTGCCCACATCGCCCCGCACGATCGCGGTCACGTAGCCGCCGCCGATCTGTACGGTCTTCACCAGTTCCACACTGGCGGCTTTCACCATGGCGTCGCTGGCTTCCACCAGCCCGACAAGACCGCGGGTTTCAATCAATCCGATTGCCTGGCTCATTCCCTTTCTCCTTAAACCGCGACCGGCTCGCGATCGGCTGTCCTGGTACCTTGTTGAACGAACGAAGGCAGCTCATCGTGCGGGCGCGAAATCACCTGCACGCTGATCACCTCGCCGATGCGGGCGGCAGCTTCCGCGCCTGCGTCCGTGGCCGCTTTCACTGCCGCCACGTCCCCTTCCACGAACGCGGTCACCAGGCCGGCGCCTACCGTTTGCCAGCCAACGAATTCCACGTTCGCGGACTTGAGCATGGCGTCGGTCGCCTCGAACAGCGCGACCAGGCCCTTGGTCTCAATCATTCCGAGCGCTTGTTTCATCGCTTCCTCTCTCAGTGCGTAGGGTTACTTGAACAACTCAATCTCTTTGGTCAGGTGCAGTCCGCAGGCGTTGGCCTCGTCGGTGTCCATGTGGACATTGAGCCGCGACGCCGGATCGATCCGCACGTGAACGTTGTTGAATGTGAGCCCGGCTGGACCGCCTACCGCCAACTTCATGCGGTTGCCCTGGCTCACGCCGAAATGGGCAGCTTCCGTGGGATTCATGTGAACGTGAATGGCGGCGCGAATGACGCCTTCCTTCAGTTCCACGACGCCCTTGGGGCCGATGATGATGGCGCCCGGCGTGCCTTTGGTGTCGCCCGAGAGCCGGATAGGAATGTCGTGGATGCCCAGCATGATGGCATCGGTGAAGGCCAGTTCGACCTGCGACTGCTTGCGCATGGGCCCGAGGATGCGGAGATTCGAAATGAGCCGATTGCGCGGGCCCACGATGGTCACCGTTTCCTGGGCGGCGAAGTTGCCTTCCTGAAAGAGCGGCCGGTCTACGGTGAGTTCGGCGCCCGGACCGAAGAGAACATCCATGTCTTCGCGGCAGACGTGCATGTGCCGCGAGGAGGTCTGCACTGTGAGGACGGGCGCCTTTCCGTTCTCGCCCTTGTGCAGATACTCGAGCGCTACCTGGCGAACGATCTGCTCCACTGCCGATCTGTCAAGGACTGCGCTTTCCATTTCCTATACCAATGCGGTTGCCTGCACGCGTTCGACCACCGCGACCGTTTCGCGTGCCACGATCAATTCTTCATTTGCCGGAACGACGAGAACATCAACCGGCGCGCCAGATTTGGAGATTGCGCCTTCAGCGGCGACGGTCCGATTCCTTTCTTCGTCCAGCTCGATTCCAAATGCAGAAAGGTCCTTCAGGACGGCGGCGCGGATGTCCGCACTGTTTTCGCCGATACCGCCGGAGAAAGTGATCGCGTCCACGCCGCCCAGGGAAACCATGAATGCTCCCAGGTAGTGGCGGATGGCGCGTACATACACGTCGAGGGCAAGCTGCGAGCGGCGATGGCCGGCGCGCGCCCCGTCCATCAGGTCGCGAAGATCGCCGCTCGTGCCGCTGATTCCCGCCAGGCCCGACTTGCGGCCGAGGAGAGCTGCCATCTCGTCCGGACCAAGGTCGAGTTTTTTCATCATGTGCAGCACCGCGAAGGCGTCAATATCGCCGACGCGGTTGTTCTGGGGCAGTCCGGATTGGGGCGAAGCGCCCATGCTGACATCGATGGCGACTCCATCGCGGAACGCCGCCAGGCTTGAGCTGCCTCCCAGGTGGCAGGAGATATGGCGCAGGCGGTTGCGGCCCAGGATGGCGCGCGTCCGTTCGCTGGCCGAGCGGTGACTGGCGCCATGGAAGCCATAGCGACGGATGCCGTAATCCGTCCGCCACTCGTACGGAACCGCGTATGTGGTGTTGGCCTCGTCCATCCAGCGGTACGGGCCGGTTTCGAGCACCGCGACCAGCGGCACGCCGGGAAGCTCCCGCCTGAAAGCGCGGATCGCTGCAACGTACGGAGGATTGTGGGCTGGGCAGAGGAACGAGAACTCCTCCATCGCCGCCAGCAGTGCCTCATCGACCAACTGAGGCTCGACGTGCTCCCCTGCATGGACAGCCTTGAATCCCACCGCGTCAATTTCGGCCAGGCTCGCCAGCGGCTTGCCTTCGCCGGCAATGGATGCGAGACATTTGCGGATGGCGGCAGAGTAATCGGCACACTCGCCGCCGGGCTGGCCGATCCTCTCGGCCTTGCCGGCTGTAAGCACCTTCTCCCCCGTCATTTCGAGGAGACGGAATTTGAACGAGGTGCTGCCGATATTGGGTATCAGGCACTTCATTTCTGATGGCTCTTGAAATTGGATGAATATTACTGTACATTATCAGTCAAAGTCAATCACAATTTGACAGACTTTGAGGGTTGCCCTCAAATGACGGCAAGACAAGGCATCTCGGTTTCCTCCGTCCGGAGGATGGAAGAGCTTGGAATTGTGGGAGCAGGCGGAGGCGGATTTCCGGCTGCGGCCAAGTTCCGGGCCCGGGTATCGACGGTGATTGCCAATGCCGCCGAATGCGAGCCTCTGCTTCACAAGGACAAGGAACTGCTGCTGCATCAGGCGGAGCCGTTCCTGCGCGGTCTGCTGGCGGCCATGGAGATGGTGGGCGCAGGCGAAGGCGTCATCGGGATCAAGGAGAAGTACCACGAGATCATCGATGCGCTCGAAAGCCAGGTTCCGGCGGGCGTTCGAGTGGTGCCCCTGCCCGACGTCTATCCCGCCGGCGACGAATTCATCCTTGTGCATCTGGTCACGGGCCGGGTGATCCCGCCGGGCGGACTGCCCAAAGACGTCGATTGCGTTGTTTCCAACGTCGAGACTCTGATGAATGTCGGGCTCGACCGTCCGGTGACGCACAAATACCTGACGGTGGCCGGAGCAGTGGCGAATCCGGTCACGGTTCGCGTTCCCATCGGGATGGCCGTTGGCGAAGTGCTCGCGGCAGCGGGCGGGGCGGCCGTGCCGGATTTCGGAATTCTGCTGGGCGGAGTGATGATGGCAAAGCCGGCGGCCGGGCTGGATGTTCCGGTGACGAAGACTACGGGCGGCATCGTGGTGTTGCCGAAGTCGCATCCGCTGCTGCGGCGGCACAATGCGCCATGGAGCGAGGTTCAGCGCATCGGCCGCGCGGCGTGCGATCAGTGCCGGTTCTGTACCGAGTTCTGCCCACGCTTTCTGCTCGGCCATCCCATCGAGCCGCACCGGGCCATGCAGTCGCTGGGCTTCGCAAGCGCCGCCGACGTCATGATCGCGGGAACGCTCTACTGCTGCGAATGCAACCTCTGCACCCTGTTCTCGTGCCCTGAGAATCTTGATCCGAAGAACGTATGCGTACAGTCAAAACCGGCGGCGCGCGAACGGGGCCTGCTTTTCAAAGGCTCGCCCGATAGGGTGCAGCCGCACCCGATGGCTGAATTCCGGCGAGTGCCGATGGGGCGATTGATTGCCCGCCTGGGCCTGGGCGAGTTCAACAATACCGGCCCGCTGATCGATTACGCATTCACACCGCGGCGAGTGATCCTCCCGCTCAAGCAGCATGCCGGCGCCCCGGCCGTCCCGGTGGTGCAGAGCGGCGAACGTGTGCGTGAGGGCGATCAGCTGGCGGCTCCCGAAGCCGGCAAACTTGGAGCGCGCGTGCACGCCAGCATCGACGGCGCCGTGACCGTCAACCCGGATTCGATCATGATTGACGCCGAATAGGCGCGGGACGGAAGGAGCCAACGTGGGACCGGAAATCAACTCGATCGGACTGATCGAACTTTCGAGCGTGGCCATGGGCTACCTGGTGGAAGACCACATGCTGAAGGCCGGCGCGGTTCGCCTGCTGCTGGCGCGGACCATCTGCTCGGGAAAGTTTCTTATCGTGATTTCCGGCGATGTGACCTCGGTGCAAGCCGCCCTGCACGCGGGCGCGGCGGTGGCCGGGGCCTCGCTGATCGAGCGAAGGCAGATTGCGCGCGTCCACCCGTCGGTCCTTGCGGGCATCTCGCAGGCGGTGGAGATCGATCCGAAGCAGTTGCGTTCTATCGGCGTCATCGAGACATTCTCGGCGGCAAGCATCATTGAAGTGGCCGATGCCGCGGTGAAGTCGGCCAATGTGAGCCTGCTGCGCGTGCATCTCGCCATGGCGCTCGGCGGCAAAGGCTTTCTGCTGATGGCCGGCGATGTTTCCAGTGTTCAGGCGGCCGTCGCGGCCGCTTCGGAAGTGGCCGCGAAGGATGGGATGCTGGTCGGGCGCTGCGTGATCCCGGCGCCTTGCGCAGAACTCTTTCGCGACTTCATCTGACGATCTCCACGCGAACTGGGTGCCCCAGGCCTCGATTTTGAGACCCGGGAGAGCGCAGATCTCGACTCTCAGACCACGTACGAAAACCCTACCGCCAGCACCAGCCCCATGACCGAGATGATGGTCTCGCACACCGACCAGGTCTTCATCGTCTGCGTCACGCTCATGCCGAGGTACTCCTTCACCAGCCAGAATCCGCCGTCGTTGACGTGCGAAAAAATCAGCGAGCCCGCCCCGGTGGCGATGGCCAGGAGTTCGGGTTGAACTCCCGTGGCATGGAGCGCGATGGGAGCGACAATGCCGGCGGCGGTGGTCATGGCCACGGTGGCCGAACCGGTGGCCAGGCGCATCAGGGCCGCGAGCAGCCATGCCATCAGCAACAGCGGCACATGCGAGCGGAGAGCGATACCGATGATCGACTGGGAGACGCCGCTGTCCTGGAGAACGCGGCCAAAACCGCCGCCCGCGCCCACCAGCAGCGTAATGGTCGCCGTCGGGGCCAGGCACTCGTTGCTGAAGCGGAGTATGGTGTCGCGCGTGAAGCCGCGCAGCTTGCCCAAGGTGAAAAAGCTGACCAGCACTCCGATGAAGAGCGCCAGGTCGTCGTTGCCCACGAGATGCAAGGCGCTGTTCAACGCTGAGCCGGAGGGTGCAAATGTATCCGCCCAACTGCCCACGACCATCAGGAACACCGGCAGCAGGATGGTGAGAATCGTCAAGCCGAAGCCCGGAAGGCTCCGCTCGGCGCCGTGGTCGACGAAGTCCGCTCCCATGCCGCTGTCGGCAGCCAAGGCCACGCGCGGCGCAATCAGCTTGGCGTAGAGTGGCCCGGCGACGATCGCCGTGGGCACACCGATCAGCAGCGCGTAGAAGATGGTCCGGCCGACATTGGCTTTGTAGATTGCGACCGCCAGCAGCGCCGCGGGATGCGGGGGCACGAGGCCGTGTACGACAGAAAGTCCCGCCACCATGGGCAACGCCACCAGGAGCAGCGATGTACCGGTACGGCGTGCGACGGTGAAGGCGATGGGGATGAGCAGGACGAATCCCACTTCGAAGAAAGCCGGAAGCCCGACGATGAGGCCGATGACCATCATGGCCCAGGGAACGCGCTTCTCGCCAAAGATGCGGATGAGCGTGTGCGCCACCTGGTCCGCGCCGCCCGATTCCGCCATCATCTTGCCCAGCATGGTTCCCAGCGCCACCACGATAGCGATATGTCCAAGGGTGTTTCCCATCCCGGTTTCGAAGGAATGAATGACTGTGCCCAGCGGCATGCCCGCCACCATGGCCAGCGACAGCGAGACCAGAAACAGCGTGAGAAAGGGATTGAGCTTGGCAACGGAGATGAGCAGGATCAGGACGATCACGGCGATGAGCGTGCTGACCAGCAAAAAGAGGCTGTGAGGATCAATCATCGAGGCTCGCTTCCAGTGAATGGACTCGCCAACTCAAAGACATTTCACAACATTGTCATCCTGGGGCGCGCCGCGCCCAAGGACCCGCTTTTATTCCTCACTGCACCCACTGAGTCGATCCGCGCGGTAGAAATCGCCCGGCTCGGCTCCCGGTGGCTCCCGCAGAATTGTAGGAAAGAATGCCGTTCACCCACACGCCCACGATCCCTGTCGCGGTACGAACCGGGTCGGTGAAGGTCGCCGTGTCGATGATCTTACCTGGATCGAAGAGCACGAGATCGGCGGCAAAGCCTTCGCGGATGAGCCCGCGCTGCGCAAGCCCGAATCGTTGCGCGGGCATGCCGGTCATTTTGAATACCGCCTGGGCCAGTGGCATCAGCTTTTCTTCGCGGCTGAAGCGGCCCAGCACCCGCGGAAACGTTCCCCACAGGCGGGGATGCGGGCGTGGATCGTTGGGCAGTCCATCTGACCCGATCATGGTGGCGGGGTGCGCCAGGATACGGCGCATGTCCTGTTCCGAGATGCTGTGATAAATCGCGCCCGCGGGCTGGAGGCGTCGCGCTGCTTCCAGTTGGGTCACTTTCCATGTCTCGGCGATCCGGGCCAGCGGCTCGCCGGCGACTTCCGGATGCGGCGTGCTCCAGGTGATGGTGATTTCGACGCGCGGATCGACTTGGCGCAGATCGAGCGTGCTCGAACCGGCGGCATAGGGATAGCAATCGCAGCCGGCGGGCTGCGAGGCGCGGGCCGTCTCCAGCGCGTCGAGAACCTCCCCGCTGCGGCCCCAGTTGGCGATGCCGGCGCATTTCAGGTGCGACACGATCACCGGAACACGGCTGGTCCGGCCGATGGTGAAAGCCTCCTCCATGGCGTCGAGAACGCCGTCAGCCTCGGTGCGCATGTGGGTCACATAAACGGCGCGGGCAGCGGCGAGGGGCTGGGCCAATTTGAGCACTTCCTCCGTGGAAGCCGAATTGGCCGAGAGGTACGCCAGTCCGGTGCTCAATCCCAGGGCGCCATGGTCGAGTGCATCGACAAGTTGGGACTGCATCGCGCCGATCTCGGCATCGGTGGCCGGGCGGTCGAGGCGATCCATGTGATTATTGCGAAGCGCGGTGTGGCCGACCAGCGCGGCAACGTTGATTGCCGGACGCGCGCCTTCGATCGCGGACAGATACGCCGCAAATGTCGGATAGCGGAAGGCGCCGGCATCGCCCAGCAGGTTCATGGGATCGGGGGGTTCGCCCCGCAATTGAACCGGAGCAGCGCTGATGCCGCAGTTGCCGACGATCACGGTGGTCACGCCCTGCGAGAGCTTGGGCAGCATGGCGGGCGTTTGGATCACGCTGGTGTCGTCGTGGGTGTGAACGTCAATGAAGCCGGGCGCGAGCGCGAGGTCTTCTCCCTCGACGGTCTGCACAGCATGACACTCAAGCGACGGATCGAGCGCGCAGATGAGCCCGCCGCGGATCGCGACATCCAGAGCTTGTCCTTCATTCCCGGAGCCGTCGAACACATTTGCGTTGCGGATGAGGAAGTCACATTCCATGGCGGTTCAAACTATAGACTATCTTCATTGCGCGTCGTCTGGAGGTCCATCCGTGGCGTTTCAGCAATCCGTCAGAGAGTCTCTTGAATCGTCCATCGGCCCCTTGAACAAAGGGCTGGGCGCGTTGGGCGCCGCGCTTGAACCGGCCGAGGTTCGACAACTCGACTGGAACCTGCTGCGCGAAGACCTGAGCTTGCCGACCGCGGTTCTCTACCGAGACCGGCTGCAGCACAATCTGAAATGGATGCAGGAGTTCATCGCGGCCTACGGAGTCCGGCTCGCGCCGCACGGCAAGACCACCATGGCGCCTCGCCTGTTCGAGATGCAAATACAATCCGGCGCCTGGGGAATCACGCTGGCGACCGCGCACCAGACGTTGGTCGCCTTCGCGCATGGCGTCCGGCGCGTCCTGATGGCCAACGAACTCGTGGGGCGGGAGAACATGGTGGTGATCGCGCGCCTTCTCCAGGACCCTGGCTTCGAGTACTGGTGCCTGGTGGATTCGGCGGCACAAGTCGAGCAGCTGGGCACGTATTTCTCGATGCAGGGCCGGCGCCTGCACGTGTTGCTCGAATTGGGAGTCATCGGCGGGCGTGCCGGCATTCGCAACGAAGATCAGTTGAATTCCACCCTCGCCGCACTGGATCGGTGGAAAGAGACCGTTGTGCTCGATGGCATCGAATTATACGAAGGCGTACTCGACGATGAAGCCGAAATCCGGGCTTTCCTCCGGCGCGCGGTATCCGTCGCCCGAAAGCTGCGGGAAGAGAAACGATTCCGGCGGGTGCCGTTCCTTCTCTCTGGCGCGGGATCGGCGTGGTATGACGTGGTGGCCGAAGAATTCTCCGCGGGCGGATTTGGCGATGCTGCCGAAATCGTGTTGCGGCCTGGATGCTACCTGACGCACGACGTTGGTTCATATCGCAAGGCGCAGGAGAGAATCCTGGCGCACAATCCGGTCGCGCATCGGATGAGTTCCGGCCTGATCCCGGCTCTACATGTCTGGGCGTACGTGCAGTCCATTCCCGAAGAGGAAAAGGCGATTGTGGGACTGGGGCGAAGAGATGCCGCGTTCGATTCCGGGCTTCCGGTTCCCGCGCTATATTACCGGCCGGCCAGTGCGGCTCCCAAACAGGCTCCGCCGCATTGGGAGACGATCAAGATCATGGATCAACATGCTTATCTGAAGATTGCACCGGGAGATGATCTGCAAGTTGGAGATATGGTCGGCTTCGATATCTGCCATCCTTGCCTGACGTTCGATAAGTGGCGGACTCTGCCGATTGTCGACGAGGACTTCAACGTTATTGAGATAATTCAGACTTATTTCTGACGCGGATCAGTTAGATCCGTCGACTACGCCCGCTGCCTGCGCACGGGCTGCGCTCGGGTTACACATATAAGGGCCGATAAGTTAGTAAATAAGATACCGGGCGCGAAGTAGCTTGAAATGCTCCTGGCGGTCGCGCCAGTCATCGGCGACGCGGCGTGGATCTTCGCCAGCCATCAGCGCATCGAGGCTGGCCTTGTTCACCATCAGGGCATCCAGGCCGGTGATCTTGAACTGGGCGGGGTAAAGCTTCTGCAAGGCCGACGCAAGTTCGATTCCCATTTCCGGACCATCGAGGGCGTTGCGATCGGTGAGCACAATGTTCACGCCACCGCACTTTTCCCCCGCATACATCGAACTGGCAGGGGTGAAGTAGACAGGCACGAAACGCACGCCGCCGATCTCGCGGGCATTGAGATACCGCGCGAAATCTTCCGGAACAACCCACGGTGCACCCACTAACTCGAAGGGAGTATCTGTTCCTCGGCCGACCGAGATGTTTGTTGTTTCTATCATTCCGGTGCCGGGATACAGGGTCGCTTCGGTCGGGCTGCGCATATTAGGCGAAGGATTGATCCATAACTCGCCCGTCGAATCGAACCAATCGCCGCGCATCCAGCCTTCCATCGGGACAACGGTCAACTTAGCATGGATGGCGCGCTCGATGTTGAACATCTTCGCCAGCTCGCCCACCGTCATCCCGTGTTGAATCGGAGTTTGCCAATAGCTCACGAAGGATTCCCGGTCCGGATCGGCCACCGGCCCGTACACGGCGGCGCCTCCAATGGGGTTGGGGCGATCGAGCACCACGATGGTCTTCGCGCCCGCGGCGGCCGCTTCAAGAAAGTAGCCGAGCGTCGTCTCGTAAGTATAAAAGCGAACGCCAACATCCTGGATATCGAAGACAATCATGTCCAGTGCAGCGACGGATTCCTTCGATGGCCGCCTCTTCTCTTCCGTGTTGCCATAGACGCTGATGACCGGAACGCCGGTGGCCTGGTCCCGCGAGCTTTCGATATTCGTTGTATCCGCATTGCCGACGATACCGTGCTCGGGGCTGAAGATCGCAGCCAGCTGAATATCCGGGGCGTGCGCCAGCACATCGATCGTGCGGCGGCCTCGCGCGTCCATGCCCGTGTGATTCGTCACCAGGCCCACCTTCACCGGGGCGACACCCGCGCTGTGGAGTTCGCGAAAGTCGTGCTCTTCCAGAACATCGATTCCGTTTTTCACGGCACCATTGCGAGTAGTAAACCGCCGCGCAGCCATCAGAGATTCGTTGTATCCGGTAATGCGAGCGAGCTGAAGCTTTTCCTTTTCGGTGACCGTGAGCCCCAGGCCTTCTACCACTGCATTGGCGACACGCCCGCGCAGGGAGACCGCCGACTTGCCGACGCGCGGGTGCACAGCATTCGTTAGAAGGATGATGTAAGTGTGGGTGACGGGATCGATCCAAAGGGAAGTGCCGGTGAAGCCTGTGTGGCCGAATGAGCCAACGGGCAAGAGTTCACCGCGATTGAGGGCAAAGGGAGAATCGATGTCCCAGCCAAAACCGCGCACGCTGGGTGCGTTGGCCGGAGTTTCGGGGGTGGTCATCTTCTCCACGGAGCCGGGGGTGAGCACGGTGAAGCCGCTCAGCAGATCCTGGGCAAAAATGGCCAGGTCGTCGGCGGTGGAGAACAGGCCGGCATGCCCGGCAACGCCGCCCATGCGGCGCGCAGTGGGATCGTGAACGACGCCGCGCAGCATCTTGCCGTGCTCATCGTATTCCGTGGGGGCGATGCGCGGAAACCACTCCTCGGGCGGCCGAAAGCGCGTATGTCGCATGCCGAGCGGCCTGAAGATGTTCTTCTCCGCGAACTGGTCGAGCGGCTCCCCGGAAACCTTTTCTACGATGTAGCCCAGCACCTCGAAATTGATGTCGCTATAGACGAAGCGCGAGCCAGGCGGGTTGACCGGCTTTTGGGCCATGGCCATGGCGAAGGCCGTGTCGCGCCCGGTCCACGGCGCCTGCAGGTCGAGATCCGGCGCGAGTCCGGAATAATGCGTCAAAAGCTCACGGAGGGTGATGTCCTGCTTTCCGTTTTGCGCGAATTGGGGCAGGAAGGCGGAGACCGGATCGTTGAGGCGCACGCGGCCTTCCTCGACCAGTTTCATGATGGAGGTGGTGGTCGCGATGCACTTGGTAAGCGAGGCCAGGTCGAAGATCGTGTCCAGCGTCATGCGCTCGCGGACCGGCTCGAGCGATCGGTTTCCAAAAGCCTCGCGATACACGACCCGGCCATTGTGGCCGATCAGCAGCACGCCGCCGGGAATGTTCCCGTCGGCTACGGCTTTCTCCATCAGCGGGTCGAGGAGAGCGCGAAGCTTGGGCAAGGCGGGGCCGGGATCCGAAGCATGAGCGGGCTTCTGGGCGCATGCGGGCCACAGGACGAGGCACGGCACGAGGACGAACGCATACAACCACCGATCGCGTATACACCGGATTTGCGGCATGAGACTATGCACGGTTGTCATATCCGATCCTGCATTACGGAATGCCCGTCGGGCAGAAGCCGGCTGGCACCGTATCCAAGCAGCAGCGTTGCGATGCTTCCTAAGGGAACGTACCAAGTAAACGGGACGCGGGTAAACTGCCACAGGTACACATTCACCGCCAGGCCCGAAAGCATGCCGACCATTGCGCCGCGCTCCGAAGCTCGGTTGAAGAGCACGGCGAGCAGAAAGACGCCCAGCAGCGACCCGTAAGCCACCGACGCAATCGACAAGCCCATTTCCAGCACCTTGCCGCCGTGGCGCGCCAACAACGCAAGTGCGAACAGAACCAGGGCCCAGGCTATGGTCAACGCGCGGGAAAGGCGCACCCGGCGCTGCTCCGTCGAATGAGGCGCCATGCGCGCATAGAAATCCACGATGGAAGTGGAAGAAAGAGAATTGAGCGCGGCGCTCAGGTTTGACATTGCCGCCGCCAGGATTGCGGCAATCATGAATCCGCTCAGGACATGCGGCATGCGGGTAGCGATAAAGGTGGGAAACACGGCGTCGGTGCGCGCGAAGGATTGGGCGTACGGAGAAAAGGAATTGAACGCAAACAGCATGGCGCCGATCAGCAGGAACAGCCAGAATTGAACCAAGACCGCAAACCCGCTGGTGACGATGGCCACTTGCGCCTGCCGCCGGCTGGGCGCGGCGAGCAGGCGCTGCACGATCAACTGATCCGTGCCGTGGCTTGCCATGGTGAACATCGTGCCGCCGATCACCCCCGACCAGAACGTGTAAATCGAGGAAAGATTCCACGACCAATCCAGGATGCGAAACTTCCCGGCGCGCGCGGCAATCGCGTGGATGGCCGGCCATCCTCCCGGGACCGAATGCTCGATGACCAACACCGCCGCGAGCGCGCCTGCGATGTACAGGGCGAGTTGAACCACGTCGGTCCAGATGACGGCCGCCATGCCGCCCTCAAAGGTGTAGATCAGGGTGAGGGCGGTGACGATTCCAATGGCGGCAACATCGCGTCCGAAGTCGCTTGTGCCGGCCAGAAGACCACCAAGCGCAATCCTGACAACGATGGCGACCGCGAACACCCTGACTCCTTCGGCGGCGGCGCGCGTCAGCAGAAACAGGCCCGCCGTGAGAGTGCGCATCCGATGGCCGAACCGGCGGTCGATCAGTTGATACGCAGTAATCAAGTCGCCCCGAAAATACGGAGGGATGAAGACCATGGCAATGATGATTCGCCCGAGAACATAGCCGAAAACGAATTGCAGAAAGCGGAAGTCCGCCTGGTAAGCGAGTCCCGGGACGCTGATGATGGTCAGCGTGCTGGTCTCCGCCGCCACGATCGACAGCGAGATGGCCCACCAGGAAATCTTTCTGTCTGCCAGGAAGTAGCCCCGCAGAGTTGTCTGGCTTCGGCGAAAGCGCAGGCCGAAGAGCGTCACCGCGGCGAGATAGGCGACGATCACCAGGAAATCGGCTGCATTCAGCCCCAAGGTTTGCTCCTCGATTGCAAATTCAAGTTAACAGCTTAGTGTCCATCCGTGATTTGGCGCGCATCGCGATTGAACCAGCGTGGAGAAAACTGCTTCGGAGGTCTCCCAGCTGCAGCAGGCATTCGGTTGCAGCCGCCGGTGCCCGCAGGCGAGAATTCAATCATCCGCATGCGTCTTCTCTCGCAGTTCCGATTCGCATTGTGCCTGGCACTGATTCTTGCCGGCGAACAGAAGCCCGGGCCGGCACAGGAAGATCCTCGCCGGGCGGCATTCTCGCTTGAGCAGGAAGGTCGGAATCCAGAGGCTGAGGCCGCCTGGCAGGCGATCTCGAAAGGGCAGCCCTCCAACCCCGAGCCATTCGCGCACCTCGGCCTTCTGGAAGCGCGACAGGAACACTACCCTGAGGCGATCCGCTATTACCGCAAGGCGTTCATACTGGCGCCGGCCATGCCGGGACTGCGATTGAACCTGGGCCTGGCGCACTTCAAGAACGGCGATTACAAGCAGGCGATCGAGATGTTCGAGCCGGCTCTCAAGCAAAAGCCGGATGACCAGCAGTTAAATATTCTCGCGGGCATGTCGTATTACGGGCTCTCGCAGTACGGCGCCGCCGTCCCTTACCTCGAGCGAGCAGCGAAGGGCGATCCGCAGAACCTGACGCTGTTGCTGACCCTGGCGCACAGTTGCCTGTGGTCGAAGCAGTTTCAGTGCGTGCTCGATACCTTTCACCAGATCGTGGCGTTAAACGCCGAATCGGCGGAAGCGGACATGCTGATGGGCGAAGCGCTGGACGAGATGAAGGACCATGAAGGCGCGGTCCGCGAATTCCGCGCTGCCATCAACGCCAACCCCAAGGAGCCCGACGTTCATTTCGGCTTGGGATATCTGCTGTGGACCAAGGGTCAATTCCCTGAGGCGGTGGCCGAATTCCAGGCAGAACTGGATAACAATGCGCAGCACATGCAGGCCTTGCTTTACCTGGGCGATGCAAAGATGCAGATGAACCAGCCTGACGACGCACGTCCGCTGCTGGAAAAGGTGGTGGCACTGAACGCGGCAAATGGCATGGCGCATCGCGACCTGGGCATTCTTCTCGCCGATCAGGGCCGCAATGAGGGTGCGCTGGCCCAATTCCAGGCAGCCATCAAGATCAATCCCAAGGACGTGAATGCGCACTACCGGCTGGGGCGACTCTATCGCTCCATGGGCAAGACGGCGGAGGCCAAGGCTGAGCTCGACAAGGCGAGCAGCCTGAACAAGGCCGAAGACGAGCGGCTTCTGAAAGTGATGTCGGCCAATCCGGGGAGAGAGAAAAAGTCAAATCCGGTTCCGCAAAGTAATATTGACCACAAATGAAAGCGGGCCGGGGTTTGACGCCGCGGCCCGCAGTTCCCGAGTCGACCCCGCCCTGGCAAAGCCAGGACGGGGCACGCAAGTTGGTTCGAATTAGAAGATGAGCTTGGCGCCAATCTGGATGCGGCGCGGGACGTGCCCGCCGGTGATCTGGCCAAAGCCCGAGTCGCCCGTGGAACTGTCCACACCGCCGGAAGAGGATCCGTTACCGCCGCCCGAACCGAAGCTCTCGTGGTTGAAGGCGTTGAAGAACTCGCCGCGCAACTGGAACGAAAGCCGTTCGCCGATCTTGGTGTTCTTGATAGCCGCCAGATCCCAGTCTTCGTAGCCCGGCCCGAGCATGTTGCCGGAGCCTTCGCTGCCGAAATGGCCTGGTGTGATGACATTACCCGAGCTATCGACGACGGCTTCTGCAGGATTGAAAGAACTGGTGGTGAACCAGGCGCCGACGGTTTTGGTCATGTGGACCGGGGCAACCTGGTCAGGACGTGTCCCGCCGGTGCCGAGGCCGGCTCCCAGGCCGTCGGGATCCCAAGGATCGCGGGGCTGACTGGCATTGAAGGACTGACCGGAAAGGAGTTGCGTGATGCCGGAAACCTCCCACCCGCCGGCAACCTTGCCCACCAATCCCCGCTGGCCCTTGTACCAGGGCAGGTCGTAGACGTAATTGGCGGTGAAAGTTTGCGGCTGGTTATAGTTCGACGGACCGTAGTCCATTTTCAAGTTGTACTGATATGTGGACAGACCGCTGCGGTCGGTGGACTGCGTAGTCAAGTCCTTCGAATAGGTGTACGCTACGCCCACCTGCAGACCGTGCGAGTTGTGGTTGAGGCTCATCTGCAGCGAGTTGTAGTTATTGGTGAAGATGGGGCCGCGCTCGGTAATCCTGCCGTATCCCTGGTAAGCACGCAGCACGTTGACGTGAACTTTCGGGTTGGTTTCCGCCGCGGCGACCGTCGGCTGATTCTCGTCGAACTCGCCGAGAAGGTGGCGTGCCTGCGCTCCAACGTAGGAGACTTCCAACACGGTGCCGGGGATCAGCTGGCGCTGGAATCCCAGGTTGTAGTTGGCGTAGTTAGGCACCTTGAACGTCGGATTGCCGGTAGTAGTGAGGCCGTTAGGTCCGAGGGAGACGGACGTCGTACCGCTCTTGATGTTGTCAAAAGTGGTGTTATTGATGGTTGTGCCTTGGGCCAGCGGCGGGTTCACAAATGCATTCTGTTCGAAGATGCCGTTGAGCAGGCGATCATAGAAGATGCCGAACCCGCCACGCACGACCGTCTTGCCATTCCCGAACAAATCGTAGGCAAAGCCGAGCCGGGGACCGAAGTTCGCGTTGTAGTTGGGCGTCACGTAAGCGCCGAACGGCGAGCACGTTACCCAGGGCGAGACGGCCTGCGCAGCACTGCATGCGGCGCCCTTGGGAAAGATGATGCCGTTGGTGTACAGGGCTGGAATCAGCGACACGCCATTGATCGCCTGGTTGGGGAGGAAGTTGCCCCCCGGGCTGTTCTTGATGTAAACCGAGGTGGTGTCAATCGCGGGCGCCAGCTGCGGGCTGTAGTAGAAGGGATCGAAATTCGACAGCGTGTTTTTGACGTCCGTGGTCGAGGGTAACCGGCTCCAACGCACGCCCAGGTTGAGGGTGAGTCGCGGAGTGATCTTCCAGTCGTCCTGGACATACGCTTCGGTGTTGATGAAGTGCAGATCCGGAATGATGTCCGGGAGGGTCTGGGCGAACGTGGCAACGTTCCCGACCAGGAAGTCGCCCCACGAATTGAAGTAGAATTGCGGCTCGCCATTCACCGCGTTTTCTGTCTTGATCATCTGCTGGATCTGGAATCCGGTGCGGATGGTCTGCTTGCCGAAGTTGAAGGAGAGGTTATCAAAGTAGGTTCGGTCGAGGTTGCGCTCGTGCCACGGAGCCGAGCCGGCATTGAAGCCGGTGACGCCAGTGATGGAGACCCCCGGCACTTTGCCGTACGGGTCGGGCGACCACTGGTTGGTGAGCTGGCTGTTGATGGCAGACGAGGTGGCGAACTGGCCGCTGTTGATATTCGAGAAATAGGTGCCCTGCGAATAGGCAAACTCGAATTCATTGACGACCCTGGGGTTGATGGTCCAGGTCAGGTTGCCCACCGCGTTCCTGCCCGGCGAGTTGACCAGCGTGTTGACAAGGCCGGGATAGTTGGAGCCGGCCCAAAGGCCCTCGGGTTCGCCCACCGGCATGTCGTCGTTCATGTAGCGGGCGTAGAAGTGCACCTTGTCGCTGAAATAGTGGTCGACGCGCGCGATGTCGTCGCGGAAGTTGTTCAGGTTGGAAGAAGAGAAGGTGTAATAGGCGCCGTCGTTGGCCGGGTACTTGTCAAAGACGTTGGTCAGATAGACCTGCGAGTTCTTGCTGTAACAGCTCGAGGAGATCTGGGTCGTGTTTGAGGAAGCGTCGTACGTGGCGCAGCCGGCGGGCGCGTTCGTGAAGTTGCCGGAAACGATGCCGTTGAGCATGGCCTGCGAGGCGGCTGGCATGGTATCGCCGCCCGGCGTACTGAGCTTGCGCCATTCCTCCGACCAGAAGAAGAAGGTCTTCTTCTTGTCGGCGTTGTACGCGCCCGGAATATAGATCGGGCCGCCGATGGTGAAGCCGTAGACGTTGTGGTGGTTGATGGCGTTCTTGTTGGGCTCGCCGTTTGCCACTTCGGTACGCTTGTTGAACCACTCGTTGGCGTCGAGAGCGGTGTTGCGCACGAACTCGTAGGCGTCGCCATGGAAGCTGCTGGTGCCGGCCTTGGTGGCGACCACCACCTGGCCTCCGCCGGAGCGTCCGTACCCGGCGTCGTAGTCACCGCGCGCCAGGGTGAATTCCTGGATGGCGTCGACGTTGGGCGCGTTGACGACCGTCAGGTTGGAGCCGGAGTCGTTGATGTCGGAGCCATCAACGGTCCAGTTGTTGGCGCCGACGCGGGCGCCGTTCACTGACATGGCGGTGGCCCCGGCGCTGGTTTCGTCGCCCAGCTGGCTGACCACGCCGGGCTGCAGAGCGACGAGTTGCTCGAAGTTGCGGGTGGAGAGCTCAAGCTCGCGAATCTGCACACCGGAAATCGTGCCGGCCTGGGCGCTGGACTCGGTGTCGAGAGCTACCGCCGTCGCTTCCACCGTGACCGTCGTGCTGGTGGCGCCGGCTTTGAGCTGAACATTCAGCCCGCGCTTTTCGCCGATGTTGAGAACCACGTCCTTGGCGAGGAAGGCCTCAAAGCCGCTGGCCGACACGCTCACCGTATACGTGCCGGCGGGCAGCAGGGGTACGGAGTAGTTCCCGGAGTCGTCGCCCTGCACCGCCCGGATTGCGTTGGTTGACGTCTGGGTAACGGTGACCGTGGCGTGCGGAATGACCGCGCCACTGCTGTCAGTCACCGTGCCGCTGAGGGTTGCGGTTAGCTGCTGTGCATGCGAGAGCACGGGGCACAACAGGAGCAGTATCATCACTAGCCAGCAGAGGGGCCGAAGACCTTCGGTCCCCTCGAGTCCTGCAAATGAAAGCCGGCTACGAGAAACCCGCTTTGCATCAGTCATTGGATCGCACCTTTCTTTTTGAATTCCTTTACCCCGCAAGCGGAGACCCGTTTGCAAGCCTCGACTGGCGGATTCTGTATGAGGGCGTTCTTTCCACCGGATCGACCTTGCCGGATCATTTCCACCTGAAGTTCGATGGAGCAGCGGACCGAAGATGGGGATCGGAATGAGCGTGTTTTTCCGAACCCAAGTGGACGATCCCCCGATCAGGACTAGAACTCAGTCCTGCGTTCGTAACAGGCGACTCTGGGGGAGTGTGAGCGTTTCCGAATTGCTTTAACTGCACTGCGCTGCCGATTCAGAATCCGGTGAAGCGAAAATGCGGTTAAAGCAAGATCAAAACCCGTTCTCAGAACAATAGGACGGTTCGTCCAAGATTACAAGCAAAAAATGAACGTTTAAGCTTGAAATGATCACATATGATTGGAACCGGTGCGCGGATAAGGAATGGTCCTCCCCAATTCCTCCGCGATTTATACGCCGTAAGCTATTTAGTTTGTGCTGTATATCACGATAGCGACACGATCGCAACGCCGACCGCAGAGGGGGCGCGAGGCTCACTGATGATTGAAAACATGGATTTTGCCCTGAGCTGGCCGCCGATTATACCGTCACGGGAATTCAGGCGCGGACAATGCGAAGGCCCTGGCGCTCAAACCCGGCGAGTATGTCATTGCTGGCGCCGGAATTGGTGATCAGCGTATGGACTTCATTGAGAGGGCATATGAACGCCGGCCCGACCTTGCCCAGCTTGCTGGAGTCGGCAACGATGATCACTTCTTTGGCCTGCTTCACCATCTTCCGGTAGACCAGCGCCTCGTCGGTCTCGAGCGAGGTGACGCCGCGTTCGCCATCAATGCCGGTCACGCTGAGGAATACCTTGTCCATGTACACATCGTCGAGAAATGTAAGCGCGGCATTGCCGGTAAGCGAGAAGGACCAGGCCCAGGGAATCACGCCGCCGGTCATGTAGGTGCGAATACCGGGCTGATTGCACAATTCCATCCCGATGTTGATGGCGTTGGTGATGACCTTGATCTTCTCGCGGTGGCGCAGGCTGCGGCCGACGTGCGTGGTGGTCGTGCCCGCCGTCAGGCCCACGGTTTCGTTTTCCTTCACCAACTCCGCGGCGGCCAGGCCTATGCGGCGTTTTTCTTCGGCATGGCGCTGTTCGCGTGCGAGGAAGGAACTGTCGTAACGGAAAGGTTCATAGAGCAACGGCTCCACAAGCGTGGCGCCACCATGGGTGCGGCGAATCAGGCCGCGATTCTCCAGCCGGGCCAGATCGCGGCGAATGCTTGGAGCTGAGGAACCGGCCACCGCCAGGATCTCCTCGATGGTTGCGGTGCCAGTACGAAGGAGGAATTTGACGATCCGTTCGGAGCGAAGACTGAGGCCGCTATCTGCCATGTCGGGACGATTCTACACGGGACCTGCAAATTTGAACGCCATTCGCGCAACAAATCGGGTTTGGCGAGCTGGACAGAACCTCGTGTGTATTACTTTGATCGAATTGACAACATCTGATCATAGCACCTTCTTCAAAACGCGCAAGTGGCCATTTCCTGAAGGGCATTACGAACAGACTTGACTGGGGAAGGGCAAGCGTTTGCCAGCCGCCTTCTCCCTGATATATCACCGTGGCGTGACTCCTCAAATGAATTTCGCGCGAGTGGTGCTGGCAATCGCAACCTGCGGGTTACTCTCCCTCTCTGCCGATCATCCGGCGGGTTCCAGTCTGGACCCCGTGTGGCATGCGAAATGGATCGAGGCCACCAAGATGAATGCGGAGGGAGCCACCATGGACGAATGCCTGTACGCGGCGTGCAACCTCATGCCGCTGCTCCGCAAGGAATTCAGCGTGGAAGGCCGCGTGACGCGCGCCTCCCTGGTGGTGTCGGGATTAGGTCAGTACGAGTTCCGCATCAACGGCGCCAAGGTAGGCGATCGCGAGCTCACTCCGGGATGGAGCGATTACCGCAAGACCATTTTCTACGACCGTTACGACGTGACTTCCATGCTCCGCGGCGGGGGCAACGCGCTGGGCATCCTGTTGGGCAACGGCATGTACCGCGTTCTCAGGACCGGAGAACGATACACCAAGTTCACCGGAACGTTTGGCCCGCCCAAATGCGTTGCCCAATTGCGGCTTGAACTGGCGAATGGCAAGAACCTCGAAATCACCACGGATGAAACCTGGAAAACCCATCCCGGCCCAATCACGTTCTCTTCAACCTACGGCGGCGAAGATTTCGATGCCCGACTGGAGCCCGACGGATGGGACCGGCCCGGCTTCGACGATTCGCAGTGGAGTCCGGCGATCGTGACGGACGGCCCGGGCGGCGTACTCCGGCCGGAACTGGCGCCCCCCATCCGCATCATGAAGACTTTTACGCCGGTGCATCAGAGCGAGCCCAAGCCGGAAATCCTTGTGTATGACCTGGGGCAGAATTTCGCCGGGTGGCCGCAAATCGAGGTCAGTGGACCCGCGGGGGCCACGGTGAAGTTGATCCCCGGCGAGTTGCTGAATCCCGACGGAACCGTATCGCAGCGCAGCTCTGGCAGACCGCAGTGGTTTTCCTTCACGTTGAAAGGGAGCGGAAGCGAGGACTGGCATCCGCGCTTCAGCTATTACGGGTTTCGCTACGTGCAGGTGGAGGGCGCGACCGCCTCCGTCGTGCCCGGCTCCTCGAAGCCGCGACTCATCTCGCTCAGCGGGAAAGCCGTCCACACGTCGTCGGAGGTGATCGGTAGCTTCCAGTCTTCTGACGATCTGCTCAACCGCATTCACGCGCTGATTGTGCGATCCATCGAGAACAATGCGGTAAGCCTGTTCACCGATTGTCCGCACCGCGAAAAGCTCGGCTGGCTGGAAGAAGCGCACCTCATGGCGCCCTCCATGCTTTACGACTTCGATTTCAGCGGCCTCTATGCGGCCACGGCGCGCAACATCGCCGATGACCAGCAGCAGGATGGGCCCTATGCCGGCCGGGTAGCGGAGATTGCGCCGCGGTATGTTGTATTCAAGGGCGACGACGGCATTTTCGACGACTCGCCCGAGTGGGGCAGCACCGCCGTGCTCGCGCCTTGGTACGTTTACCAGCGCCAGGGCGACCTTCCGGAACTGCTTTCGCACGTGGATGTGATGCGGCGCTATGTCGATTATCTTTCCAGCCGGGCAAAGAACAATATCATCGCCTACGGACTGGGCGACTGGTTCGACATCGGTCCTGGCGAGCCGGGCGTCTCCAAGCTGACCGCTGCCGGAGTGACCGCAACCGCCGTCTACTACCAGGATCTGCGCGTTCTCGAAAAGACGCTATCCCTTGCCGGAAGGAACGAGGAGAGCCGCGCGTACGGCGTAAAAGCCGATGCCGTGCGCAAGGACTTCAATGCGCGTTTCTTCGATGCGGCACAACATCGCTACGACAAGGGCAGCCAGACCGCGCAGGCTATGCCGCTGGTGGTCGGGCTGGCGCCCGAGGACGAACGCGCCCATGTGCTCGATGCGCTGGTCGCCGATATCCGCACCCACAGCGACCACGTCACGGCGGGCGATATCGGCTTTCACTATGTGGTCGATGCGCTGCTCGATGGCGGCCGATCCGACCTTCTCTACGACATGCTGGAACGCACCGACACCCCGAGCTACGGGTATCAGCTGGCGCAGGGTGCGACCGCGCTGACCGAGGCGTGGGACGCGAACCCCAACAGTTCGCAGGATCACTTCATGCTGGGCCACGCCGAAGAATGGTTCTATCGCGGGCTGGGAGGCATCAACGTGGATTTTTCGGCGCAGGCGCCGCGGCAGTTGGTGCTGCGGCCGCAAGTCGTGGGCAAGCTGACGGAAGTGCAGACGAGGTACGTGTCGGCGTGGGGACCGGTCGAGAGCAACTGGAAACGCGGCCCCGCGCAGACCGAATATGAAATCGCCATTCCGGACAACGCCACGGCCACCGTGGAATTGAGTACATCCTCACCGCAGGCGCTGCGCATTGACGAGCGCGAAGCCGACAAGGCTCCCGGCGTGATCGGCATGAAATCGAAAGAGCACGAAATCGAGCTGGTCCTCGGGTCGGGCCATTATCGCATCACTGCACCGAACCCTGAGGGACAGCCATGACCTTTCCCGCAAAGACCTCCCGCTTGCGAGTCAGGGTTTCCCGTGTACTCGTCGTCGCCTGCGCGATCGCAACGTCGGCGGCATCTCCCGACCGGGCACAGCAACCACCGGCCGAGGCCGTGCAGCTGCAACTGAACCGCATGAAGGAGGCTGCATCCCTCGGCCCATTCGCCGCCGACTGGGACTCGCTGGGTAAGTACCGCGTGCCGGATTGGTTTCGCGACGCCAAGTTCGGGATCTTCATTCACTGGGGCGTCTTTTCCGTTCCCGCATTCGACAACGAGTGGTATCCGCGCAACATGTACATCGAAGGCAGCAAAGCCTTCAAGCATCATGTGGAAACGTATGGCCCGCAGTCGAAATTCGGCTACAAGGACTTTATACCCATGTTCCGCGCGGAACATTTCGACGCGAAAGCCTGGGTCGATCTGTTCGCCCGCGCCGGCGCGCGCTACGTGGTTCCGGTCGGCGAGCACTGCGACGGATTCGCCATGTACGCGTCCGACGTGGACCCGTGGAATGCCGCGAAGATGGGCCCAAAACGCGACGTGGTGGGTGAGCTTGCCGACGCGACCCGCAAACGCGGGCTGCACTTTGGCGCGTCGTCGCATCGCGCGGAGCACTGGTGGTGGTACGACGGCGGGATGAGGTTCGACTCGGATGTCCAGGATCCGCGCGATTCGGTGCTCTATGGTCCGGCTAAGCCGGAATCGCTTCCCGGCGAGGACCCCGCCAGGCAGCCCGATCCCAACCATCTCGAACAGTGGCTCGCGCCCGATGGTGCTTTCATGGACGACTGGCTGGCGCGCAGCACCGAGATCGTGGACAAGTATCACCCCGACTTCATGTACTTCGACTGGTGGATCGGCCAGCCCGCGTTTCAGCCTTACCTTAAACGCTTCGCAGCGTACTACTACAACCGGGCCGCGCAGCGGCGTCAACCGGTCGTGTTGACCTACAAGATGAACGACTTCCCTGAGAACGCGGCCGTCCTCGATGTCGAGCGCGGCAAGCTGGACGCGATCCGGCTGCTGCCCTGGCAGACGGATACTTCCGTCAGCATCCATTCCTGGGGCTACGTTGAGCATGACGAGTACCGCAGCGCCAAATCGCTGATCGATGAACTCGTGGACGTGGTGAGCAAGAATGGCAACCTGCTTCTGAATGTTGGCCCGAAATCGGATGGCACGATTCCCGATGAGGCACGGGACATTCTGTTGCAGATGGGTGCATGGCTCGCGACCAACGGCGAAGCGATCTACGGCTCGCGGCCGTGGCTGGTCTATGGCGAAGGACCAACCAAGGTGACCAGTTCGGCGCTCGATACCGACCGGCAGGAATACACCGCCGACGACATCCGCTACACGACGCATAACGGCGTGCTGTATGCGATCGCTTTGGGGTGGCCGGCTGGAGGCGATCTTCGGCTGCATTCCCTGTATCGGGGCAATCCCTATCTGCCTGGTGAAGTGTGTTCCGTAAGCCTCCTGGGGACCGAAGGCGAGCTGAAGTGGGTGGGCGAGGCCGATGGAATGCATATCAAGCTGCCGCAACGTGCGCCCGATGAGCCCGCGTTTACGTTTCGCCTCGTGACCTGCGTTCCGAATGCCCATGGAGGCGGACCAAAATAGAAACCCTCGGCCTGGGAATCGCGTTCGCAAATCGCTCGCCCTTTGACAATCGCCATCCTCATTCCTTAACGTTTCCAATCTGTAAATTGTTTCCGGCTGGGAGCGGCAACGTTACCGAACCGGGCACCACCGCCGATCTCGAGTGGATGCATCGCGTGGGCATTGCCGGCATGCAGATGTTCGACGGAGACATGGGTGCCCCGCTCTATATCGATAAGCCCGTCATCTGGATGTCCCCTGAATGGAAGTCGGCGTGGCGGCATGCGGCAGCGCCCCGGTTCCAAAGCGCTCCGTGCCGCGATGCTCTACGATAATGTGTTCACATCGAGGAACACATGAACGCAATGATTTTTTCTAAATGGACGTGTTATCTAACGCTGGCTCTTGGAGTTTTGCCTCTGTTCGGCCAGGCGAAAACGGCCCGCGGACCGGTGGAACTGCGCGTGGACAATCTCCGCACACCGCTGGGAATCGACGATCCCGCACCGCGCTTCTCCTGGCAGTTGCACGACTTGACGCAGGGTGCGCGCCAGACGGCCTACCAGGTGGACGTGTCTGCCACCGCCGATGCGCTCGCGGAGGGCAAAGCCGACGTTTGGACCAGTGGGCGCATGGAGGGGGGGCAATCCATCAACGTCAGCTATCACGGGCCTGCTCTGGCTCCCGGCAAACGCTATTTCTGGCGGGTGAAGTTGTGGGATGCTGCGGGCCATCCCTATCCCGATCGCGAAACCAGCTGGTGGGAGACCGGCCTGCTGCTCCAGGACGCATGGAACGCGGCATGGATTGGCTACGAGACGCCCGAGGAAGCTGCCGTCCGTAACGCAAAGGCACAGTGGATCGTGAGCTCCGAGTTCAAGGACCTGGCCAAGGAGAAGGCTCCGGAGCAGCACTTCGCATATCGCGGCGCCGCTACTCTATCCAAGGCGGTGCGCAATGCCACGCTTTACGCAACATGCCAGGACACCGTCTCCGCCTGGGTCAATGGCGTGCAGGTACTGCTGAACGACCCGCTGCCTCCCTACAAGCAGATGCCCTGGAAGAAATATGTGAGCGCCAGCGTGGGCAAACAACTCGGCAGCGGCCCGAATGTCGTGGCTCTCGATTGCGTTCACTACATCGTCAACCCCAATGGCATGGCGACCAACGAGGCTCCGCCACTGAACGCCACGCTGTACGTCGAGTATGCGGACGGCACCAATGCGACCTTCGCCAGTGGCCCCAAATGGAAAACCGCGATTCATCCCGCGGGCGACTGGCGTGCCACCGGTTACGACGATTCGCAGTGGAAGAATGCGGCCGCGTGGGCGCCCGCGCCCGGACCGAATCCCGAGCCGCTCGGCAATCCCTGGGTCCCCGACTCGGTGAAAATGCTGCGCCACGCGTTCGAAGTGGGCAAAGGCGTCAAGTCCGCGCGGCTCTATGCCACCGCCCTGGGAGCCTACGAGGTGTTCATCAACGGCAAGCGGGTCAACGACGACCTTATGGCGCCGGGCTGGACCGATTATCGCGAGCACGTGGTCTACCAGACGTACGATGTGACCTCCATGCTCACCCCGGGCAGAAACGCCATCGGCGCGTTCCTCGCCCCGGGATGGTATTCCACACCGCTGGAGTGGTTTCAGCAGCCCAACAATTATGGCGACACTCCGCCGGCCCTCCGTGCGCAGTTGATGATCGAACACGCCGACGGCAGCACCGAATGGATCAAGACCGGTCCCGGCTGGCAAGCCGAGGCATCGCAGATTGTCAGCTCGGAACTTTACGATGGCGAGACCCAGGATGCGCGCCTCATTCAGGCTGGCTGGAGTTCGCCCCTGTTCAGCGGGACCAATTGGCGGGCTGTGAATATCATCCAGCCTAAGCCCATTCATATCGAGGCCCAGGATTTCCCGCCCATTCGCTATGAGCGCGCAGTCCAGGCCAAATCGGTCTCCGAGCCCAAACCAGGCGTCTATGTCTTCGACTTCGGCCAGAACCTTGCCGGTGTTGAGCGCGTCCATCTGCAGGGGCCCGAGGGCACCAACGTCAAGCTGCGCTTTGCGGAAATTCTGAACGACGACGGTACCCTCTACATCGACAACCTGCGCACCGCCAAGGTGACCGATCACTTCATCCTCAACGGCCACGGCGTGGAGGAATTCACGCCCTATTTCACCTTCCATGGCTTCCGCTACGCTGAGATCACGGGGCTGCCCTCGCGGCCGGCCAAAGATGCCATCACCGTGCTGGTAATGCACACCGACGCACCCTTCACCGCGAATCTCAAAACCGGCAACACCATGATCGACAAGCTGTGGAGCAACATCCTCTGGGGGCAGCGCTCCAACTTCGTGGGCGTGCCCACCGATTGCCCCCAGCGCGATGAGCGCCTGGGATGGATGGCCGATGCGCAGGTCTTCTGGCGCACCGCCTCATACGACATGGACCTGGCCGCGTTCTCGCGCAAATACTCCGCCGACATGCGCGGTACGCAAGCGGGGACGGCGATCTATGGCATCTACGCTCCGGGGACCGTGGCGAGCAGTTCGGGTTCCGGAGCGGGCTGGAGCGATGCCGGCGTCATCATTCCGTGGACCTCGTGGCTGCAGACCGGCGACACCAGCATCATCGAGCAGAACTGGGAGGGAATGCAAAAGTACCTGGCCGCCATCGAGGACGCCAATCCCGATGGGCTTTGGAAAACGCTGTCGGGCACTCCGTTCGGCGATTGGCTTTCCCCGGAGGGCAAGACCGACCAGGTGCTGGTGGCCACGGCCTACTGGGCCTATGACGTGACCCTGATGCGCCAGATGGCGCACGCCATCATGGACGCCCCGGACGAACAGCACTACAAGGAACTGTTTGAAAAGATTCGCGACGCATTCCAGAAAAAATTTGTGCACGACGATGGATTTGTGCCCGGCGCTGACAACAGTCCCTCGCCATTCGGCCGCATCAACAATCCCAATGCGAAGAGCAAAGGCGGCGACACGCAGACCGGGTACGTGCTGGCGTTGCACATGAACCTGCTTCCCGATAAGCTGCGCGCTGCAGCGGTCGAGAAGCTGGTGAAAAAGATCAACGACAATCACGGCCTCCTCGCCACGGGCTTTCTGGGGACACCCTACCTGCTGGAAGAACTGACCAGGGCGGGGCAGCAGGATCTGGCCTACAGGCTTTTGCTCAATACGCAGTATCCGTCGTGGGGTTACCTGGTAGAGCACGGCGCGACCACCATGTGGGAGCGCTGGAACGGCGACCAGATGAAAGACGATCCCAGCATGAATTCCTATAACCACTATGCCTACGGCGCAGTGGCGGACTGGATTTATCGCTACGCCGCCGGAATCGACGCCACGCCGCTCGATGCGGGCTTCCACACCGTGGTGCTGCATCCGGTCTTTGATGCTCGGCTGGGCTCGATCGCGTTCGATTACGATTCGTCCTACGGTCCCATCCACTCCGACTGGGCCATCGAGGGAAAGACGGCAACCTGGCATGTGACCGTTCCCGCGAATACGACCGGTTGGCTCGGGGGCGACCGGCCGAAATACAAGCTGGATGGCGTGGCGCTGGGCGACAACCGGCAGATCAAGGCGGGAACGCGGGACGGGCAGCCGGGGTTTGAGATTCCCGCGGGGAGTTATACGTTCGAGGTCGACATGCAGTAGTGCTTGTCAATCCCAGGTCTCAAAATCGAGACCTGGGGCACCCTGATGTTTGGGAGAATGCTTGGGCGCGAATCCGATCCTGGGAGTCTTTCTTCATTGGCTGGGCGGGCTCGCCTCGGCCAGTTTCTACGTCCCCTACCGGCGGGTGCGAGGCTGGTCCTGGGAGACCTACTGGCTTGCCGGCGGAGTGGTGAGCTGGATTGTGATGCCATGGCTGCTGGCCGGATTGATCACCCACGATCTTTTGTCGGTGTTGCATGCGGCGCCTTCATCGGCCATTCTCTGGTCGTATTTCTTCGGCGTGCTGTGGGGGCTCGGCGGGCTCACCTTCGGGCTCACGATGCGCTACCTGGGGCTCTCGCTGGGCATGGCCACGGCGCTGGGCTACACCGCTGTGTTTGGTACGCTCGTCCCGCCGATCTTTCATGGCCAGTTCGGGCAACTGCTCAGGCAGCGCTCGGGCATCATCATCCTCGTTGGCGTGGGCATCTGCGTGCTCGGCATCGTATTCGCGGGGGCGGCGGGCATTTCCAAGGAAAGCGAGCTCTCGCATGAACAGAAGCTGGCCAGCGTCAAGGAATTCAACCTGAAGCTCGGCCTGGGTGTGGCCACGTTCTGCGGAATCATGAGTTCGTGCTTCGCCTTCGGGCTCGATGCGGGCAATCCCATCAAGGCCCTCACGCTTGCGCACGGCACCAGCATCATGTGGCAGGGATTGCCGGTGCTGGTGGTGGTGCTGCTGGGCGGCTTCACCACCAACTTCGTCTGGTGCATGATCCTGAACGCGCAGCACCGCAGCTTTGGAGAGTATCTTCGGATTCCGGCCGGCCCTTCGGATCGCCCGGAAAGCGAGCGCCCGCGGCTGGAGAACCCGGTCGACGCGGAATCGACGGAAATGGCTCTCCAGTACACGGCTCACCCGCACAACCCTCCCTCAATCATGTGGAATTATGTTTTCTCCGCGTTGGCCGGAGCCACATGGTACATGCAGTTCTTCTTCTACACGATGGGCGAAACCCAGATGGGCCGGTATCGCTTTTCCAGTTGGACGCTGCACATGGCCAGCATCATCATCTTCAGCATGCTATGGGGAGTCGCGCTCAAGGAATGGCGGGGCGTGAGCGCGCGAACGAAGGTGCTGGTGTTTCTGACGCTGCTCACGCTGGTGGGATCAACGGTGATCGTGGGCTATGGGAATTACCTGGCGATTCACCCGTAGGTCTCTGCCCGTGTGAATTCGCTTCCCTGAACATCATGGCTCCCAGGTCCCAACGGCAGGGACCGGGGCGCTATGCCGACACCAGGCGGCCGTCGTTGGCGGCCAGCGACTCGGCCGTGACGGCATAATGGCGCACGTAGTTATAGGGCGGCACGATGTGGCCCCGGAGCAGTGCGATTCCCAGTTGAATGAGCCGCGGCCCATAGGTATCGGCGCCGTGGGAGATCGATCCGATAATCGCGCCGGTTCCCTTGCGAAGTTCGTCCAGGACTTCGGGGATGCAGTCCTGGCCGGCGATCGCGAAGTCCTGCTCGCGGCCCGACTGGCGGGCCGCATCCAGCACGCCCAGCGCGCTGGTGTCGGTGGACGCTGCCACCAGGATGCGCTGTCCCTTGCGGTGGTTGCGCAGGAACTCCGACACTGCGAGGAAACTGGGCTGGCGCATGCCGCGGCCTTCGAGGCGCAGAAAGTTTGTCGAGGGGATCTGGTCAAGGCGCTCGCGAATGCCCTCGAACGCGCCCGCAATGCGGCTTTGCACGAAGCTGCCCGCCTCGGAAAAGCCGATACCCAGAACCCAATCCACCTTGCTCTTCCACTTGTTGATCGCGTACTGGGCCAGCAGCACGCCGGCTTCATAGCCCACCTCGAAGTTGTCCACGCCGAAGTAGGTCGCATTGGGGTGAGGCACGTCGATGGCCACCAGGGGAATCTCGGCCTTTTTGAAGATGTGGGCCACGTGCGGGGCGACGTGCTCTTCCACCTGGAATTCGAGCACCAGGTCTACCCGCTGGCGCACAAATTCTTCGGCGTTCTTGATGGCGACGTCGGGATCGTAGCGATTGTCGAGTTGCAGCAATTCCACGCCCGCGGCGGCAGCGGCCGTGCCGATACTGGTGCCCACGGCGACGGAGAAGGGCATTTCCGCACTTTGGGCGGCAAAGCCGAAACGCAGGCGGCGCGGGCGCGAAACCAGGCGGTACTGCCCGCTCTGCCCCTGGGCCACATATCCGCGATGGACCAGCGTCTTCAGGATGCGATACACGCTGGTCTTGGAAATGTTGGTCTGCTGGTAGACGTCCTCGAGTGCGATGGGGCCGTTGGTCTGATCCAGCAATTCGAGAACATCGAGGGCCTTGGAGAGAATCGGGATCAGGTAGAGCCGCTTGATCTTCGGTTTGGTCAACCTGCCGTTCCTCCGTGCGATGCCGGCTGTGACTGCAATGTCTTCAGTCATACCATCGTAATCCAAAACAGGCACAACGGGACCGGGGAAGAAAAGTACGGCCGAACTTCATGATCTCCCTCCCTGGCGGAAGGAAAAGCCGCCAGGATGGGACACAGCGCGTGCTTGAACGCGGCTCTTGAGGCTTGCTTCAAGCGTACGAGGTAACGGTTGATGCCATCCTTGCGCCACGCTCGGCGCTGATCCGCTGCACATACCCGCTCTCGGCCAGGGCCGCCAGGGGATCTTCGGGAAGCCCGCGCGCCCGCCGCCACTCTTTCACCAGCGGCCTGACGTCGCTCCAGAACGCGCCTCGGAACAGCTCTTCGGCGGCCACCAGTTCGCACTTGTCCTGAAGTTTGCCCAACTGCTCCCTGTCCACCAGGGCGGCCTTCAACCACAGCTCCTGGCCCGCGGCGACGGTCTGCACCATCGATTCCATCTTGCCTTTCAGGTTGTGGCTCTGGTCGATCATGAAGGCGATCTGCTCCAGGGCGTCCCGCCCCGAGAGATGAATCTCGTGGAAGATGCGGAAAATCTGGTAGGGATCGATGGACCCCAGCGTGAGATCGTCGTCGGCGTAGCGGCGGTCATTGAAGTGGAAGCCGCCCAGCATGTCGATATGCAGCAACCAGGCCACGATCTGCTCGATGTTCTGGGTTGCGTAGTGATGACCGGTATCGACCAGGACCCGGGCCTTGGGTCCGGCGGTCCGCGCCAGGTGCGCCGACATGCCCCAGTCGGCGATGTCGGTGTGGTAGAAGGCGGGCTCGAAGGGCTTGTATTCCACCAGCAGCCGCTGGTTGGGACCGAGCGCTTCGTGGGTGCGCGCCAGCGCCTCTTCCAGCCACCCAATCCGGTTGCGGATGCTCTGCGTGGCAGGGTAATTGGAACCGTCCGGCAGCCACAGCGAAACATCGCGCGAACCCAGTTTGCGGCCGATGGCGACCGAGTCCAGCATATGGGCGATGGCGCGTTCGCGAATCTCGGCCGAGGGATTGCACAGCGAACCGAATTTGAATTCCTGGTCCTGAAACAGGTTGGGATTGATGGAGCCCGAAGTCACACCATGCTTCTGCTCCAGTTTGTGGACCGCCTCGGCGTCGGCAACCCCGTTGGGCAGGTCCCAGAGCACGTGCAACGCCAGCGTCGGCGTCACGCCCGTAAGCTTGTGCACCTGTCCGGCATCGCTGAATTTTTCCTCCAGCGTCGAGGCGGCCCCGGGCTGAAGGAATTTTCCAAAGCGCGTGCCGGTATTGGCGAAACCCCACGAGGGAATTTCAATTTGAAAAGAGTCGAGAGCCTGAAACGCCGATTCCTGAAGGTTTGATTCCGATTTCATATCTTTACCTGCCGATCTTTTTGATCTGACCATCCCAATTGCCGGTACGCTATGCGAGGTTCGGCGCGGTATCGCCACCCGGCAGCATCATTCTCGCGACGCAACCCGAAGATCACTCAATAGCAGCAAGCCCCCATATGATGATGAACAATCTCTGTTTACATTTTGATCCACTTCAAATCGGGTTGCGGGAAGCGGGGTCCAGGACACACTTGCTCTGTTGGGTTCCGCATCGTAGCGCAGTCGCGATGCGTTTGTCTAATGCAACTTATTTCTATCCGAATTGCGGGTTGACCGCAAACCGCCTGAATGGGTTTTCGTGGCGAACCGGACTCAAAGCCTGCCCGCGTCGAGGGAATCCATGACGGAAACTGCCGGAAAACCCACCCGCCATTAACCGTCGCGAAAGGGAAACGTTAGCCCGAAAAGGAGCCACCGACACGGCTCGCAAACCGCACGCCCAACCAGACAGGCAGCCGGGCACATTTTTCAAATGAGAAACAAAATTCTACTTGACAACCGTTCCTTGACATGGCTAGTTTCGCTGTGCATCTGGATCAGGTCGGTCCCTGCCTTCTCCAAAATCAGCCGGGATGCGCCCTGCATACGCCCAACACCGAACGAGCACGCGTCACGCAAGCAATCGGAAGAATTGGAGGAGGTTCAGGAGATGCGATCACTTCGTATAACTCTGTGTATCACCATCCTTCTGGTGGTCGCCGGAAAGCTATTCGCGCAAGGGGGCGCAACCGGCACCATCCTGGGGACCGTGACAGACGCAACGGGGGCCATTGTTGCCAACGCCAAAGTCACAGTCACGAACACCGCCACGAACGTTCCTTTCCGGACCACCACCAGCAGTTCCGGCGACTACTATGCTCCGTCCCTGAACCCCGGAACGTACAAGGTAAGCGTCGAGTCCACCGGGTTCCAGAGGTCAGTGACCGATACCTTCACCCTCACGGTTGACCAGAAGGTGCGCGTCGACGTCGCTCTGAAGCCGGGCGCGGTCAGCGAGACCCTCGAAGTGACAGCGCAAGCGGTTACGCTCGACACCGACACCGCAGCTCTGTCCCAACTCGTGAGTCAGCAACAGGTGGAAGAGTTGCCTTTGAACGGCCGCAACTTTGTTCAGCTCCTGTTTCTCGGCGCCGGCGCGGTCACCATCGGCGGCGAGCAGGGCACCATGCGCCAGGGAGAAGGCAACGCCATCAGCATCAACGGCGGACGCCCCGAGGGCAACAACTTCACCCTGGACGGCCTGGTCAACACCGACCAGGCGATGGAGACCCCGGCCGTGATCCTGTCGCAGGACGCGATCCAGGAAGTCAAGGTCGAGAGCGGCATCTATCCGGCCGAGTACGGATTCTCCGCCAGCCAGATCAACGTTGTCAGCAAGTCCGGCACTAACAAACTCCACGGCACGATTTTCGAGTCGGACCGCAACAATGCATTCGACGCCAAGCCGTTTGCAACCGCAAACAGCTTCATCACCGCCACGCCCACCTCGCTCCCGGTTCTGAAATTGAACCAGTTCGGTTTCGTGGCGAACGGGCCGGTGTTCATTCCCAAGATCTATGACGGCCGCAACAAGTCGTTCTGGATGGCCAACTACGAGGGTTGGCGCATGAATAACGGGACCCAATTGGTGGAATCGGTGCCCAACCCGGCGGTGCTTACGGGGGATTTCTCCGCGGAGTCGTATGCGCCCATCAATAACACCACCCTGCCGGGCGGCCCGCTGCCGGCCTTTGGAACCGCCACTTGCACCGCCCTGCTGGCCAATGGCGGCAACTGCATGCCGGTCGATCCAACCACACCAGGTCTGCCGGCTTTTGGGGGAAACAAGGTTCCCTCCAGCTACTTCACCTCGCGCATCGGCCAGGTCGCGATAGCCAACAACTATTGGGGAGCGCCGACGGTCCCGAACCAGCCTGAGGGCGTCAGCAACTTCATTCAGAACATTCCCGGCCCATTGCACCAGAACCAGCAGACCTATCGCGGTGACCAGAACCTGGGCAAACTGGGCTCGGTCTTTGGCCGCTTCACCTACTCCAACTATGTGAACTCGGCGAACTACAACTCCGGCTCGGCGATCCTCGGGCTCGAGCAGTATTTCGAAGTGGGCAAGTCGTGGGAGATTTCGCACACCATCAACATCGGGCAGTCAAACGTGAACAACTTCCGTTTTGGCTATCTTTCGGCCAACGCACCGGAAGGCTCCGCTGCCCCGCCCGCTTCGCTGGTTTCGCAGCTTGCCGAAGCCAACACTTTTACCACCTTCGGACCATTGCAGCAGACCTACCCAAACGTAGGCATATCGGGCTTTAACAGCGGCGGCGGACCAGTAAACTCCTACAGCGGTTCGTTTGTTCCTGAATGGGAATTCGCCGATTCGTTTACATCCGTTCACGGAAAGCACACCCTCGGCTTCGGCGTGGACTATCGCTACTGGGAGATCACCCGCAACCTGGATGACGATTTCTACGGCGACTGGAGCTTTGGCTCGAACACCATCAATACGAATAGCGAGGCGGTCTCGACCACCAACTCTGCGTCCAGTTGCACCACTCCTTCGGGATTCTGCGGCACGGGCAATTCGGTCGCCGACATGATGCTCGGATTTTACTCGGGCTGGGGCGGATTCGTGCCCGGTCCCCTGAGCCCGACCACGCAGGCCGGCAACCCGCAAACCCACATTTACCACTATTTCGCCCCCTACGCGGAAGACGACTGGAAGATCACTCCGAAACTCAGCATGAACATCGGCCTGCGCTGGGACTATCGCGCCGCGACCTCGGAGAAGCAGAACCACTTATTCTGGCGCGACGTGAAGAATCCCCAGGGTGGCCTGTGCTATGCCGACCCGCAGCTGTCCACCGACGGTGTTGCCCCCGGCGTGGGCATCGACGGGGTCAGCCCCATTTTGCGCTATTGCGGATCCGTGCCGTTTCCCGGCCCCAAGAACCCCTGGGCGCCCCGGCTCGGTCTTAACTACCGCTTGAACGACAAAACCGTCATCCGCACCGGATATGGGATCTTCTATACGTCCTATGAGGGCCGCGAGATCGACGACTCGGCCGACATCTATCCCTATAGCGTGCGCAACTCGTTGAACCCCAGCACGCAAAACGGCCTGGATACGCTCAAACTCGGTAACCAGCTCTTGCCGTCTTTCAACACGCTGGGATCGTTCCCCGAGTCAACCCTCGGCTTCCTCGCCGTCATCGAGTCGGAGGATCCTCTCAATCCCTACGTTCAGTCGTGGACGCTGTCCGTAGAGCGCGAGCTTGGCAGGGGAACCACCCTGGAAGTGAACTACGTTGGAACCAAGGGCGTTCACCTGCTGAACCGCCACGATATCGCACAACAGCTCGATATCCCTGCCGCAAGCCTGTCGCTGTGCCAGGAACAGGACGCAAACGGCGTCTACTTCAACGCCTTTGGCGATCCTGCGACGGGTGCGCAAGCCATTTCCCCGTGCAGCATTCCAAGCCGCTTGCCGTATCCGAACTTCAACGGGTTCTATATCGACAGCGACTTCCACGGCTTCTCCATCTACCATGCCGGCAATGCCAAATTCGAGCATCGCGCCGGAGACCTTGCCGTGACCTCGGTCTTTACCTGGGCCAAGAGCATGGATAACAAGTCGGCTACGGCCGGAGCCGGCGCCAGCGCCACCGGCTTCGAAGGCTACATGGACAACTCCAGGCCGCAGTTGGACTACGGCCGGTCGGACTTCAATGTACCCTTCCGGTTTGTAAGCAGCTGGGTCTACCAGCTTCCGTTCGGCCGCGGCAAGAAGTTTGGCGCCGATATGAACAGAGCAGCCGACCTGGCCGTTGGTGGCTGGCAACTGACAGGCGTTGCGACCTTCCAGAAGGGGTTTCCCTATGAAGTCACCGCGCCCGATATCCAGGGCATAACCGGCACCGGCGGCATGCGCGCGAACTATACGTCCGGCTGCAACATTCACGACAACACCTACTCGGGCAACCTGAAGCAGTTCTTCTGGCTCAACATGAACTGCTTCACGGGACCGGCCTTCGGCACCTATGGAACCACAGGCCGCAACTTCCTGAACCAGCCCGGCATCAACAACTGGGACATGGGTCTGGGCAAGGCTTTTGCGCTTGGTGAGCATGTCAAGTTCGTGTTCAAGATGGATACATTCAACACCTTCAACCATCACCAATACGCACAAGACGTGGGCGGCCTGCTGGTCGCAGGATCGGGCGGCAACCAACCCATCTCATCCGGCGTGGGCTCCGCCAATGCCGGCCTGATTTACGGTGCGTCCTCATCCCGCGTCCTGCAGTTTGGTGGGAAGATTCAATTTTGACCCATCCAACTCAACCGTAGCTCTTGTTGCCATTCCGCCACGCCTTCGGGCGTGGCGGAAGTTTTCTGCGGGGGATAGACTAATTCCGTCATGAGCCAAGCGTCGAAGCTGAGCTGGTTGCTGGTCTGCTGTTCCTTCTTTTCTCTGACCGCGCCGGGACAGGAAAGCGCCGAGGACCGGGTAGAGAAAGTCGCCGCCGCGGGGCAGCAGGCAATCGCAGCCGGCCAGATTGAGGCGGCGCGCACCGACTTTGAGCAGTTGGCCAGCATGACACCCAAAGTCGCTGAGGTCCACGCCACCCTGGCCGCAATCTATTTTCAGCTGCATCAGTATGAACTGGCGGCGCGCGAGGTTCGCACCGCGCAGAAGCTGAAGCCGAGCCTTCCCAAGCTGGACAGCCTGCTGGGCTTGTCGGAGGCCGAACTGGGCCGGTTCCAGGACGCATTGCCGCGGCTGGAGAAGGGGTTCAAGCAGACCGCCGATCCGGACGTGAAGCGCATGTGCGGCCTGCAGCTTCTGCGCGCCTACACCGGGCTTGGCCGCGATACCGACGCGGTAGAGACCTCGCTTCAACTAAACAAGCTTTATCCTGACGATCCCGAGGTTCTCTACCATACCGGCCGCATCTATGGAAACTTTGCATACGTGGTGATGCTGAAGCTGCACGACAAGGCGCCAGGGTCTATCTGGATGCTGCAGGCCCAAGGCGAAGCAAACGAGGCCCAGAAATCTTACGAGGAAGCGATTTTCGCTTACAATCACGTCTTGTCGCTCGACCCGCGGCGTCCCGGGGTGCACTACCGGTTGGGACGCATCTATCTGACGCGCTTCAAGGAAGGACAAAAGCCGGAGGACCGGGATGCCGCCGTGCGCGAGTTTACAGCCGAACGGGACATCGATCCGAGCAACGGGAATGCGGGCTACGAACTGGCAAACATGCAGGCGGAACTTGGCAATTTGGACGACGCTCGCAAGGGATACGAAGCCGTCTTGGAGCTCTTTCCCAACTTTGAGGAAGCGCTCGTCGGCCTTGGGGGCGTGTACACGGACAGCCATAAGCCGGAGCAGGCCATTCCTATTCTGGAACATGCGACCCGGTTGAATCCGGACGACGAGGTAGCCTGGTACCGGCTTGCACGGGCAAAGCGCGCCACCGGAGACAGGGAAGGGCAGCAGAAAGCGCTGGCCGTCTTCGAAAAGCTCCACAGCGCCAAGCCTCTGCACAAACCCGTTACCGACGAAGAGGCGACGCCGCAAAAACTTGATCGTGAAGCTCAGCCTTGAAAGAGACAAACCATTCTTCCAATTCCAAGGCGATGGTGCATCCTTGCCTGGCGATGACCCGTATCCTCCGCCAATTGCTGAGGCGTGAAACTTTTGTGCTCATCTGTGTTCTTGCTGCGGCGAGCGCTTCCCCGCAGACTTCCAACGACGTTTCGCAAGGTGATCGCGGAACGATCTCGTCTCTTCACGATACCTTCGCGCATCCTCCGGATGATTGCCGGATCATGGTGCGCTGGTGGTGGTTCGGACCTTCCGCCACGAATCCGGAAATCCAGCGTGAGCTCGAACAGATGAAGTCCGCGGGCATTGGCGGGGTGGAGATGGCAACCCTGTACCCCCTCGCGCTCGATGACCCCGCGACCGGCTTTCACAATTACGACTTCGTCTCCGACGAACACGTGGATCATTTGCGATTCGCGGCGGACCAAGCGCGCCGCCTGGGCCTGCGTGTCGATGTCACTTTGGGAAGCGGATGGCCTTTTGGCGGTCCGAACATCCCCGTAACCCAGGCCGCCGGAGCCTTGCGCGTGGAGTCCGTTGCGCTTGCCGCCGGCGCGACATCCGCCGCCGTGCCAGCGCTCGAGGCGGGCGAGAAAGTGATGGCCGTGTTTATCGCTTCCGCCGGCGGACCAAATCTCGACCTGAAGCAAGCCAGGCAATTGACCGTGCCGTCTGGAGCACGACTTGACATTGCCGACCGTTCGGATTCCGAGCGCCGCCTGCTCTTCTTCATCTCCAGCCGCACCGGGATGATGGTGAAGCGGCCCGCCGCGGGAGCGGTTGGATTCGTTCTGGACCACTACGACAGCGCGGCCATCGAAAATCATCTGCATGCGGTCGGCGATCGCCTGCTGTCGGCATTCGGCGAGAATCCACCCTATGCCGTGTTCAGCGACAGCCTGGAAGACTACGCTTCGGACTGGACGCCCGACCTGCTGGCGGAATTCCAGCGCCGGCGCGGATACGACCTTACTTCTCTGCTTCCAGCGCTGGTCGGCGACTTCGGGCCGGACACCGCAGCCATCCGCCACGACTGGGGCCAGACGCTCACCGACCTTGCCAACGAACGCTACCTGGAGCCGATTCATGCATGGGCACAGCAGCACCGCACGCTTTTCCGGTCGCAGACCTATGGCTTCCCGCCGGTGACGCTATCGAGCAATCGCTATGCGGACCTGCCGGAAGGCGAAGGCAAGGCCACCTTGAATATGTGGCGCCAATTCTCCGATACGCGCTGGGCCGCTTCGGCGGGCCACCTGTTTGGCCATAACGTGATCTCTTCCGAGACGTGGACGTGGCTTCATTCACCCTCGTTCCGGGCCACGCCGCTGGACATGAAAGCGGAAGCCGATTTGCATTTTCTGCAGGGCATCAATCAGCTTGTCGGGCACGGGTGGCCGTATTCGCCGCAGTCGGCCGGGGAGCCGGGGTGGCGCATGTACGCGGCCGGAGCCTTCAACGCGCATAATCCCTGGTTTCCGGTGATGCCGGATCTGACGGCGTATCTCGACCGAGTGAGCTATGCGCTGCGGCTTGGCAAACCCGCCAACGATGTCGCGCTGCTGCTGCCCAACGACGATGTGCGGGCGACCTTCGTGGCGAAGATCCAGAAGCCCCGATCGCCCACCTCTGCGCTGGGTTTCGACGAATCGGGCTCGAACGTCAGCATCGATGAAAACCTGCAGCAATTTCTGAAGGGCGACGTGATTCCGCAGATTCTCGACGCCGGCTTCAATCTCGATTTCATCGATGCCGACACGATCAACGACGTCGGCATTCCATACAAGGTTCTCGTGCTTCCCGGCGTCGATCGGCTGCCTCCGGAGACCTACGAAAAAATTCTTGCGTTTGCGCAACACGGTGGCCTCGTGGTCGCCACGCGCCGGCTGCCCGCGACCGCGCCCGGTCTGAGCCACGCTGCCGAGAACTCGGCGCGCATCCATACGCTCTCGGAAACGTTGTTCCATGGCCAGGTTTCAACGGCCCACTTCGTTGGCGACGAGAAAACTCTCGGTTCCCAACTCGCCGGCTGGCTCAAGCCCGATTTCACCACTGCCCCGGCGACGCCGGAAATCGGATTCATTCACCGCCATCTTGAAAATGGTGACCTGTACTTTGCGGCGAACACCAGCAACCGCGCGCTGAAAGTGGAAGCGGGATTCCGGTCCGCTGAGGCGCACGCCGAGATATGGGATCCGTTCACGGGAAAAACGTCCGGCGTGTCCGACCCAAACAAGATCAAGCTGGATCTGGAACCATACGAGTCGCGAATGATCTTTTTTTCCCACGAGCCGCTCAGCGCCGTCACGCCTAAACCGCGCATGGAAAGCCATCAGACCGATCTCTCGCAGGATTGGCACGTGACGTTCGAAGGCGAGAGCGAGCCCATCGAGATGCATGCGCTCACATCGTGGGCCGATGAGCCGGGGCTAAGGGCTTATTCCGGCCGTGCGACGTATCGCAAGACGATCGATATTCCCGCCGGGGACGCGCGTCCCGGTCATACCGTCGCCATCGATTTCGGCGAGGGGACGCCGGTTCCGTTCCCCACGTTTCCTCAGGAATTCAACATGCGCGCCTACCTGGACAGTCCGGTGCGGGAAGCCGCCGAGGTGTATGTCAACGATCAGCTCGCGGGATACGTGTGGCATCCGCCGTTCCGGGTGGACCTGACGCCGTATGTGAAGCCAGGCAAAAATGAAATCCGCGCCGTTGTGGGCAACACCGCGATCAATGAGCTTGCGGGCACAACGCTGCCCAATTACCGTCTGCTCTACGCGCGCTACGGAAAGGAATTCGAGCCCCAGGGAATGCGCGACCTGCAGCCGCTGCCGTCAGGCATGCTGGGTCACGTCACGTTGATTGAGAGCAGCCCCGCGCGATAGATCGGCCTGACCTTCCGTTAAAGAGGAGAAATCGTGCAGAGAGTCGCATTTCTATTACGTCTCAGGCCCGGCACCGGGGCCGACTACGATAAAGCCCACGCCGCGGTTTGGCCGGACATGCTGGCGTTGCTGAAGCGCGTCGGCATTTCCGAGTATTCGATCTTTCGCCGCGACGAGCTTTTGTTCCTTTGTATGCACATTGAGGGCGACTTCGATGCGATGTGGGACAAGATCGAGGCGGACCCGGTAAACACAAGATGGCAGCAGGCTATGAGCGCGTATTTCGTGCCTCGACAGGAAACGCGCCCGGGCGAGCGCTTCCCCATGATGCAGGAAGTCTTTTATCTGAAGTAAGGACGGACGGGAACGCGATGGCGGAAAGCGATCTTCGGGTGGCGTTGTGCGGCATTGGGCTGGATGCGTATTGGCCGCAGTTTAAGGGCTTGCACGCACGGCTGGAGGGATATGTGCGCCGAGCAGGCGAGCGGCTGGAGAAGGCCGGTGCCGCCGTCGAGCATCTCGGCATGGTGGATACGCCGCAGCGCGGACGAACTGCTGGACATGCCTGCCGCCGGGCAGACGTGGATCTGCTGGTTGTTTACGTCACCACGTACGCGCTCTCCACGACAGTCTTGCCCCTCGTGCAACTGGCTCGCGTCCCCGTCCTGGTGCTGAACCTGCAGCCCGAGGCGGCGATCGACTACGACGCCTTCAATCGCTTGCCCGATCGGACGGCCATGACCGGCGAGTGGCTGGCCTTCTGCTCGGCCTGCCCCGTGCCGGAGATTGCCAACGTACTGTCGCGCGCAGGCATCGCGTTTCACCAGGTGACCGGCACACTGGGCGACGAGGCGGTCTGGACCGAAATCGAGGAATGGATCGCCGCCGCGCGGGTGAAGAAGGCCCTGGCCGAGAACCGCATGGGACTGCTGGGGCATTATTACAGCGGCATGCTCGACATCCAGACCGACCTGACCCAGGTAGCGATCACGTTCGGCAGCCACCTCGAGCACCTCGAGGTGGACGAACTGAGTGCCTTGCGCAGCGGCGTGAGCGATAGCGAGATTCGGGCGCGCGTCGCTGATTTCAGAAGCCATTTCGACGTGCAGCCCGATTGCTCGCAGGAAGAACTGGAGCGCGCGGCGCGAACCTCCGTAGCGCTGGACCGATTCGCGGCCGCGCACGGCCTGCAGTCGCTCGCCTACTACTACATGGGCAGCGGGGTTCCGGTCAACGAGGACACGATGAGCTCGATCATCCTGGGAACGTCGCTCCTCACCGCGCGCGGGATCCCGGTGGCCGGCGAGTATGAAGTGAAAAACGTGCTGGCCATGAAGATCATGGATTGCTTCGGTGCCGGTGGCTCCTTCACCGAGTACTACGCGCTGGACCTGAAACTCGATCACGTGCTGATGGGACACGATGGCCCGGGGCACATCGCCATCGCCGAAAGCAAGACCAAGGTGCGGCCGCTGCAGGTGTATCACGGCAAAGTGGGACGTGGATTGTCAGTGGAAATGACCGTGAAGCGCGGTCCGGTGACGCTGCTCTCTGTACTGGAGGATCGCGCCCACGGATTCAAGCTGCTGGCCGCGCAAGGGGAGAGCGTGCCGGGCGAGATCCTGCGCATCGGCAACACCAACAGCCATTATCGGTTCCCGATCGGGGCGAAAGGATTTGTGGAAGCGTGGAACGCACAAGGTCCCGCGCACCATTGCGCCATCGGCGTGGGACACCTTGCCGGCAAGCTAAGCAAGCTGGCGCGGCTGCTGGAGATTCCGTTCGTGCAGGTGTGTTGAGCTGTTGAGCTGCGCGTACGGTAAATCCGGATCGGTGGCCTCCCATACCTGCCGGCAGAAAACGGCAGTAGATATGGGCCACCCGGTTTGTTTCTCTCTCGAGGACTACGGAACCGTCAGAACAGTGACGCCATACGGAGCGAGTTTCAGGTTAGCCCCGTCCGGCTTGCCGGCGCGCGGCTCGCCGTCCGCGGTCTCCTCATCCACGGTCAGCGTCGAGGCATTCTGCAAATCCGTAGCAAGTACGACCGTCTTGTCGCTGTTCGCCTTGTTGACCAGCAGGACCTTTTTTCCCTGCGGCGTAATGAAGCCCTGCACCATGACGTCGGAGGGCTCGTCGGCAGCGAGGCTCACCATTACGGCGTGGCCATCGCCTTCATCCGTAAGGCGATCGCGCTGGACGATGAGCAAGCTTGCTTTCATATCAGTCTTGCCCGCGCCTATCGGTTTCTCGGGCGAATCGAAGAAGCTTTGAAAACCGCTCGACGCGCTCTCGCTATCGATTTCGACATGCGCTGACGCCCACTACGAACTGGGCAGCGCGCTTTATCAACAGGGCGATGTCCGGGGTGCGATCGAGCACTGCGGGCGCGCCGTTGAGCTCAATCCGGACCATGGCAAGGCGCATGAGAGGCTTGGCACGGCGCATTTGCTGCTGGCCGAGAAGTGGTGGCAAGCGCAGCCGGAAAGTCCGCGCGGCTTCGGGTCTCCCGCAATGGCGCGGCGAGCCTCTTCATGGCGATCGCATTCTGATTCGCACGAATCTAGGGGTTCGGCGACACCCTGCAATGGGTCCGCTACGCACCGCTGGTGACGGCGCGCGGCGGGCGCGTGACGCTTGAGGTGCACTCAGAACTTTATCGACTCATTTCGTCAATGCCGGAGGTGGAGACCGTGATCGCCCGGGGTACAGCTCTACCGGAGTTCGCGTGGCACTGCCGTTTGCGAAACCTGCCGCTTGCGCTTCGCCCTGATCTGGAAACAATGTCTGAAACCGTCAGCCACTACTTCGTACAATTTGAAATGCCGCTTGCTTATCGGCCTGAATTGGCGGTCATCCCGGGGCAGGTCCCCTATTTGGCTGCCACCCCGGAATTGGCGCAGGCGTGGGCGAAGCGTCTTGGCGAAAGCGGGCCGCGCATCGGCCTGAACTGGGCCGGTTCGCCGATCACCTGCGCGCCCGTGGCGTTATCGCCCGGCGTGCTCGGCGTCGTGAAGATCGAGATCGCGACGAGCACCCCCGCCAGTACCCCGGACGCCGGCGCCCACTTGCTCAGCCATGTTGACATATAACTCACCTCTCCCCGAGCCTGCGAACTCAGGCTCGTGCTGGACCTGTCTGCACCGATGATCGCGGGCCTCGACGTGGCCGTCAGTCACCCAGATGACACCGCCACTGTCGGCCGCATGACACCTCATCGCGGACGAATGTGCCTCAGCTCCGTCTGCTCCAACGGGATGGCCGGTTATAGGTCTCTCCCCCGCCGAACCATGCTGCGGCGTGCCGCCGGGTACCGTGAAATCAAGCGACCACGCGCCGGACTGGTCACCTGTGATCACCATCAGGTACTGGAGCGGTCCGGCCGTGAGCCGGGCAATCTGCAGATCCCGAAGATGGAGCCGAGATGGCGCGAGTTCTTTACACGGCGGAGGCAACGGTCACGGGCGGCCGGGCCAGCGGCCACGGGCGCACGAATGACGGAGCCCTGGATGTGCAGCTCCGCTCGCCGAAGGAGATGGGCGGCGAGGGCGGTGGCACGAACCCTGAACAGCTCTTCGCCGTGGGCTACGCGGCCTGCTTCGAGAGTGCCCTGGGCGTGGTCGGCCGTCGTGAACGCGTCGAGGTGGGCGATGTCTCGATCGACAGCCGGGTGAGCCTGCTGCCCACCGAGGAGCGTGGTTTCAAGCTCGCCGTGGAGCTCGACGTAACCTTGCCGCAGGTTCAGGACCCTGAGCAGGCGGCGCGGATCGTTGCTGCCGCACATCAGGTGTGTCCGTACTCCAATGCCACCCGGGGCAACATCGACGTGACGCTGACTGTAAACGGCCGGGCCATCGGCTGAACCGCTCTCCGGAAACGGTGATCTCACCGCCCCGGCCGTGGCCTGGTGGTAGGGGTCAAAGTCGGCATACGCGCTGGACCAGGTCCTGCCAGCTGTCCGCGATCCGTTCGGCGGCCTGGGGGGCGGCGGTGAGGTCGGACGCGGAGAGGTAGAGCAGCAGGGGGCCGTCCAGGGCGGCAGTGAGCTGGAGGGCCAGCATGTCGAGGTCGGCGCCGCCGAGGTCCATCTGCCCGAGCAGGACCCGGATGTGCAGCTGGGACAGGGGACTTTGCGATCCGGCCGGGATGGGCTGGTGGCCGTCCAGGGCGGCGCGGGCGATGTCGCAGTGGTCGATCAGGAAGCGGGTCCGGGCCCGGCCGTAGGCGATCAGGCGGTCTAGCGGCGCCGCGCCCGGGCCCAGCGGCGGGGGCCCGGCCAGGACCTGCTGCTGGAAGGCCCTCTCGTCGTCGTCCAGGAGCGCGGCGAAGATCCCGGCGCGGGTGCCGAACCGGCGGAACACCGTTCCCTTGCCCAGGCCCGCCCGCTCGGCCAGCGCGTCCATGGTCAGCGTGTCCGGGCCCTGCTCGGCGAGCATCTCGCGGGCGGTGGCCAGCAGGTGCCGCCGGTTGCGCGCGGCGTCGGCGCGCTCGGCGCTCGGCGGCCCCCAGGGCACCTCCGGCTGGTCCACGGGAATTACTCTACGGCCGGAATACTAACCGGGGTAAAGTCCGTTTAGGCTGGTGCACGCCACCGACACAGCGCAGGAGGAACTCCCGTGACCCGGATCGGCATCATCCTCGGCAGCACCCGCCCCAACCGCAACGGCGAGCAGGTCGCCAAGTGGGTCTACGACATCGCCTCGCGCCGCAGCGACGCCGAGTTCGAGCTCGTCGACCTGCGCGACTACCCGCTGCCGCACCTGGACGAGCCGCTGCCGCCCTCGATGGGCCAGTACCAGAACGAGCACACCAGGCAGTGGGCCGACAAGATCGCCTCGTTCGACGGGTTCGTCATCGTCACCCCCGAGTACAACCACAGCACCTCCGGAGTGCTGAAGAACGCCATCGACTACCTGTACGCCGAGTGGAACAACAAGGCCGTCGGCTTCGTCTCCTACGGCGGCGTCGGCGGCGCCCGGGCCGCCGAGCACCTGCGCCTGGTCGCCGGCGAGCTGCAGATGGCCGACGTCCGCCAGCAGGTCGCGCTGTCGCTGCTCACCGAGTTCGAGAACTTCAGCGTGCTTCAAGCCCGGCGACTACAACCGGGCCGCGCTGGACACCCTCCTGGACCAGGTCGTCGCCTGGAGCACCGCGCTAGCCCCGCTGCGCCAGCCAGCAGCGACCGCGGCTTACTGACCGCCATCACCCCGCATCGCAGCCCGCGCAACGCGCTGCCCACCCTGCCACAGCCTGCCTACCGACGGCGAGCGTGCAGATCTGCCAGTTCTGGTGTGCCGGGAGTTGTCCGTCCGTAAGGCGACGAGCCTGCGTCTCGGCGACGCGCCTGCGGAATATCGCGCCACCTGCCGGATGCCCGCGCCGGGCTTGCCATTGACGCAATCCAGTCCGACCGCTAGGAACTGCCCTTCGGTCTGTCGGCGTAAGTGCCTGCTGGTGTCTGGAGACGCTCGTGGCCGCGTTGTCGCTGATTGCCTGTTTTCGGTGCGGTCTGCCGCAAGGCGAGTGCGACGGCAAAAGGAAACAGGGTCTGAACCGCCGACGTCAGCCGCTCGACCATGCCCAGGTCACCGCCGCCGTCCCGTGCTGCGATCAGGAGCCAGCAAGACAACGCGGCGAAGACCACGGTCACCGTCGCGCAGCCGTAGACACCCAGGATCCACGATCGCGTCGGCGCGCGCCTGGCCACAAATACCGGCCAGACCGCTGTCGTGACCACGCAGCTCACCGCGAAGGCGAGGTGGCGCGACGTCGGGCCCGTGGCCGGTTCCGGAGTGGCGGCGATGCCGAGAGTAGAAAGGCCAGTCAGGATCAGCAGGATGCGCGCAGGCATGCCGACGCCAGTCAGGCCTGCGCCGGTCGCGATCTGACAGGTGCCCACCAGCAGCAGGGCCGCGGTCATTACCCACCGGTCGGTTCCCGAGTGACCAGCCAGTACGCTCATCGTCTGCCGGATCGGGCTATAAGAGGCCGGCTGAAGCGCGCCGGCAACCAGCCAGCCCGCGACCAGGACAACAGGCGCCAGCAAGGCTGTGACGACCGCCCAGCCAGGGATTGGCCGGCCAGCCCGCAGAAGCCCCGGGCGATCGGCCGGCCATGGTTCAGCACTAGCCGAAGCCGGGTCAGAGCGTGCGCGATCTCGTCCTGATCGGTTGCGCGCGAGGTCTGGACGCGCAAGCTGAATCATGGCTCCTCCATCGGCCACATCGACTCGGGCTGCCAGAAGGAGGCGCTCGTGATCCTTAAGCAGGTTGCCTGCCCAGGATCGGGGGCAGGCAGCGCCGTAAAAAGGCCCTTGCGGCCTCGCGTTGGCAGCGAGCCAGCCTTTCGGACAGCACGACACGGGCCCGGGCTATTCCTTGTGCCGGCAGTTCCTCGTGCGGACCGTTGCGCGCACAGTCTCCGGCCTTCCGGCCACAGGCCCGCTGGCGGCCGACCGTTGCCGGCCCGGACCATACCGGGCAGCACCGGGCTGCCGCCTCCGCCGGTCATGGCGCGGCCCCGCGTCAGGGAACTCTCGCCGTAGAGTGTCAACCGTGACGCCCTCGGTGACGGTGTCGCCGTCGGGGTGCGGTGTCCGGCACGGAGAAGATTGAGAGACGGCGGTGACTCAGCGCACAGAGGGAGCGGCCATCCGCTTCGACGCCACGCTGTCCGCGATCGGCACATCGACTGTGCTGCGGCTGCCCGAGACGGCGAGCAAGAACCTGCCCTCGCGCGGGCAGGTGGCCGTCCGCGGAACGATCAATGGCGCCGGGTTCCAGACGGTGCTCGAACCAGACGGAAATTCTGGCCACTGGATGAGGGTCGATGACACGCTGCAGCACGCTGCTGGCATCAGCACGGGTGACACCGCGGAGCTCGGCATCGAGGTGACCAGGGACTGGCCAGAGCCGGGCGTGCCCCCCGATCTTGCGGCAGCCCTGGCCGCTGCCCCGCAGAAGATCCAGGACCTGTGGAACCAGATCACCCCGATGGCGCGCTGGGAATGGGTGCGCTGGGTCAACGCCACGAAGAACCCTGACACGCGCAGACGACGGGTCGACGTAAGCATCTCGAAGATGACGAGCGGGAAGAGACGGCCCTGCTGTTTCAACCTCTCCGCATGCACCGACCCGGACCTGTCGAAGAACGGCAGGCTCCTCGAGCCAGGAGACGACCGCCCCTGATCGACGATCGGCGAGCAGTCGCGGACGCTGCACGCGGCGGATCACCGTCTCCGGCTCACCACCACGACTGCGTGTAACCGATGTTGGTTACACGCGCCTTCGTAGCGGCCCCGCGGAATCCGCGATTCCGCGTGGTGCCCTTCTTTCTGAATAGTGACCAGCGCACGTCATTCCTCGGCCGCTGGCCGTCCAGGACGAGTTCACAGATCTCTCATGGCGTCCAGGAGCTCCCGGCAGGCCTGCTCGCAGCGCCGGCAGGCCTCGGCGCAGACCCGGCAGTGCTCGTGCATCCGGGCATGCCGTTCGCACTCATCGCCACAGCTCCGGCAGATGGCCACGCAGGCCTGCAGCAGCGGCTGGGTGACATTGGCGTCGTACTCGGCCTGGCGGCTGGTTACCCCCACGGTGGCGGTGCAGATATCGGCGCAGTCCAGGCACAGCCGGATGCACTTGACCATCTCGGTCACGTTCTGCTCACCCAGGTCAGCGGCGTTGTCGGCGTTGCAGGCCTGGACGCAGTCGCTGAGCGCATCGATGGCAGCGGCCACCACGCCGGCATCGACGTTGAACGTGCGAGAGTAGGTATCCAGCATCTGCCGGGCGTAGCTCATGGCAACCTCCTGTGAAGACGATGCGGCAACAGCACCCAGGTACCGATATTCCGTGCGGTGCCAGCGGGGTGGACAGGTCGCAATGCAGACCCGGCTGCACCCGGCCTGGGAGGGCTATCGCGGGTCATGCGCCTGGTCCTACATCGCCGGCATGGCAGAGACGTGCAGGCCAGGAAGCAGCCACGGGAACCAGATGGCCAGCACCCCGGCCGCCACCAGCAGCACGCCGACCGCCTGGCCGAACGGCTTACCGTAACGCCAGAGCTTCTCAGCGAAGATGACCACCGCCAGCGCCGCCATGACCGCCACGTTCATCACCCCGACCGCGACCAGCACGATCATCAGGCCCCAGCAGCACCCCGCACACGTCGCCCCATGGTGCAAACCGACGCGGAGGTCGCGGCTGCGGCCCTTGAAGCCGAGATAGTACATCAGCGCGCCGATCGGCGAACGGCAACGGCGCAGGCACCAGTCCTTCCACGAGGTGAGCTGGTAGATGCCCGCGGCCATGAAGATCGCCACCCCCAGCCACTTCGCCGCCGCCGGGGACACCGTGAGCAGCCGCCCGGTTCCGGCGAGAGCCGCGAAGGCAACAGCCCCGACCACAGCCCAGACCAGCAGGTAACCGGCCAAGAACGCGCTCATCCGCATGAGGCGGCCGGGGCCGGCCGAGGCACCGGTGATCAAACGGGTCCACAGCACCGCGACCGGCGCGACAGAGGGCAGCATCATCGCGGCCATCATCACCACCCACAGCCCGAGGAAGGGCAGCAGCGCCAAGCCCATGGTCCCGGGCCCGTTGCCCATGGTCCGGGCCAGCAGGACGGTGACCGCCCACGCCGCAGCCGCCAGCGCGGCGACCGCGATCCACGGCACAGCGAGCTGTCGCGGCGGCAGGGCCTGCACCGGCCGCATGACCGAAGCCGGACCGGCATGGTCAGCCATCGCGCAGCCCCGGTCAGCCCTCGTACCGGAAATCGGTGACGAAGCTGTTGGTACCCGAGAAATCGGCGCTCCAGTAGCCGTGGTAGCTCACGTCCTTCGCCCTGGCCTGCCGGACCGGCTGGGTGACAGCGCCGAACGGCGCGTTCGTGATCACGGCAGGCCCCTGGCCGTCCATCCCCACCAGCTGGTCGCTGCTCATCGACAGAGCGCCCGAGACCTCAGCGTGCAGCGAGCCGTCCGACTTCTCGAACGTGATCGCCGCCGGCTGCACCCCGGCGACCTCGCCGATCAGCGGGCCCAATCCGGCGAGGTAGCCGCCAGCACCCCCGGAGAAAACCGCGCCCAGGGCTTCGGACTGCTCTGCAGAGGCACGGTCGTCCAGATACAGCGCCACCTTCCAGCCGCCATCGGTCATCCGCTTCGGCGAGTGCACCGCCATCACCGCGTTCAGGCCCGACAGGTCCACACCGTCCTTGCTGCCGCTGGTCACATGCCACGCCAGCAACACGTCGCAATTGTCGTTGGTGGCGGCCCCTAGCCACACGCAGTTGCAGCTGACCTCGCAGTTGCACACCTCGAAATAGTCGCCCTCAACAGAAAAGCTCATCTCACCCTCCCTCGCGCCGGTTCCGCTCCGACGGCCGCATACCCTTCGCCTTGTAGCACCGCGCCCGCTGATATGCAAGCCCCCGTTGCCAAGGGATGCGCACGGCGAGCAGCAGTTTCCAGCGACCGGATGGACGACCAGCGGTCACCACCCCGGCGGCGCAGTGCGGGCATCCGAACACACGTAGCGGCTCCGCGATGAGGGCCGCGCCGGAACAGGGCGACCTGTGCTTGACGCGGAGCCGACGCCCCGAACGCTAAGACCCGCAGATAATCGACTTCATCCGGACGCTGGCCGGCCGCTCGGCCAGGCAGCGGCGTGCTCAGCAACCCGCTGCCCCTGTAATCCCGTAGTACCGCCCGCCACACCACCGCCACATCACCACCAGGAGGAAAATCATGGCCACCGTCATCATGCAGACGTGGGACGGCATTACTCCCGGCCAGTACGACGCGCTCCGCGAGAGTGTCGGCTGGGACCGCGACGTGCCCGCCGGGATGCGCTTCCACGTCGCCTCGTTCGGCGACGGCGTTCTGCGCATGACCGACGTGTGGGACAGCGAAGAGCTGTTCGGCACGTTCGTCCAGACCCGGATCCTGCCCGGACTCCGCCAGCTCGGCATCCCCGGCCAGCCCGACATGATCACCCAGGCCGCACACGAGGTCACCACCGTAGGCGGCACCTGACAAGGAAAATGGCGGTGTCGGGGCCCGGCCCGGCACCGCCACGGTGGCCCCATCCCGCGGCGCCGCCCATCCAGCGACCGGACGGCCATCCCCGCGGCCGGACAGCGCCGGGCCCCGCGACACAGACACCCCATCCCACCAGCCGCGTCGCGGCGGCACGGCGGCGCGGCGCCCAGTGCCCGGGTGGGCAGTTCACGGGAGCCAGGTGCGGAACCGGGCAATCGGCGTGCTCTCACGTCCACTGCCGGCATGGTTACGACGCCGCGCTAAATCGGCAGGCCACGTGAGGGGACTGCTTCTCGGTCGCGCTACGTGTTCGCATTGGCGGGAGATACCGGGGAACCGTGGCGGTCGTTGGATGCTGCCCGGCGGTCACGGGCTTGACGGAGTGCCTGCCGTCGTCGTGATCCGGCGTGATCTGCTCGTCGCGGCGCCGGGAGTGCCGGATGGGCATCTGGTGGTGCCCTGGGTGCCGCGGCGGAGGCGCCGGCCGATAATGGGGTGGTGCCGGGTTTGCTGAGGGAGGGCCGGGTCACGGCCAACGGGCTGCGGTTCGCTTACCTGGAGGGGGGCAGCGGGCCGCTGGTCGTGTTGCTGCACGGCTGGCCGGACACGCCGCATACCTGGGACCATCAGCTGGCTGCCCTGGCCGGGGCTGGGTTCCGGGTGGCAGCACCGTGGCTGCGCGGCTACCCGCCGACTGAGATCCCGCGGTCGGGTTACTTCGATATCGGCACGCTGGCGGTGGATGTCCGCGAGCTGATCGGGGTGCTCGGCGGCGGCGATCCGTGCCTGCTCGTCGGCCAGGACTGGGGTGCGTCGATCGGCTACCAGGTGCTCGCCGCCTTCCCTGAGGTCGTGCGGAGCGCCGTGGTGATGGCCGTGCCGCATCCGGCCGCGACCCGGGAGTCGCTGCTGCGCGCCGAGCATGTTCACCGGTCCTTCCACTGGTTCTTCTTCCAGCTCCCGCAGCTGCCGGAGCGGGCGCTGCGCGCGGACGGCTACGCGTTCGTGGACTGGCTGTGGGACTACTGGACCGCGCCCGGCTTCACCGATGAGGAGCACCTGGCCGACGTGAAGTCCATGCTGGCCGCACCTGGCGCGCTGGAGGCGACACTGGGCTACTACCGGGCCATGTTCGACCCGGCAAGGGCGGACCCGGACCTGGCGGAGGTGCGGCAGGCGGCGGGCAGGCCGATCGTGGTACCGACCCTGGCCCTGTGCGGCGCCGAGGACAAGCGGGCCGAGGTGATGCAAGACCAGGCCCGGCACTTCGCCGGCCCGTACCGGTTCGAGCTCGTGCCCGGCAGCAGCCACTTCCTGCAGCGCGAGCAGCCGCAGGCGGTCACGGAGCTTGTCCTGGACTGGTTCGCCCGGCAATAGGCGGTATCCGTCACGCCGAACCGGTGGTTACTGGTTAACAGCGCCAGAACCGGCACATCTGCGCACCGGCGCGGTCTACCGCAGTCCGAACGACACGCACAAAGATTCGGTCTGGAGCGTTTCTCGGATACCGTTCCGCGTCCTGCGCTCGTTCGATGGTGGCATAGCGTGACGGGCTCAGGCGGCTTACGTTGGGTTTCCGTTTAACCGCTGGGACCGGAACTGGCCCAGCCTTCCCGGTTCCAGCCCGGCCGGGAGGTGCCCGATGACCACTGCCGCCCCATCCACCGCGCTCGCCACGATCCAGCCCGCCTTCACCAACGCCGAACGGCTCGCCCTCGCTGGGTATCTGGCCGGATACCGCGGCCTGACCCGCGACGCCTACGCACTTGACCTGCGCCAGTTCACGACCTGGTGCCGCACCCGCTCCCTGGCCCTGTTCGCCGTCCGCCGGGCCGACATCGAGTCCTTCGCCCGGGACCTGAAGGCCAAGGGGCGGGCCCGCGCCACCGTCACCCGGCGGCCGTGCACCATCGCCGGATTTTACAAGTACGCCGTCGAGGAAGAACTCA
>CAVPNO010000091.1:0-47244 GCA_963706455.1 uncultured Acidobacteriota bacterium
GGATGGGGTAATGGGTGGATTGTGGAGCGGCTGGTCCAACGGCAGGCTTTTTAGCTTGGGGCGACTGGGCCGCCTGTTGGGGGGCTGGCTGCGCCGACCGTTGTTTGGGAAGCAGCTGCGGTGGAGGTTGCTGCTGGGCCGATGGTTGCTGCGTCTGACCAGGACACAAAAGCGCAGAGAAAAGGACGGCGAACGCACCAAGAAGTAACCGTGCTAGTGGGGACTGTCGCACGTCGATCCTCCCGAACAACCAGGATACCCTGAGGCGTCGAAGCGCACAATCTGGACAGAGGGACGGTGTGAGTGCGGTGAACTAAACGGTTTTCGCAGGCAAATAGCTAACGAATAAAAAGCGAAAACCGCTTGACATAGCGAACAAAAGGCGAAATACTTGCCCGTGCTTCGAGGTGGGCTATGTCTCCAGTTCTTTCCTCCGCGGCTGGGCACTCTTGGTATCCGACGCCGCCACGCAAGACAATCCACGGCAACTCTCTTTCCTGTTAGCCCCTATGCGACAAGCCCAAAACCAAGGGCCGGTGATTTGCCAGGCGGAGTCCACACTGTCCATGACCATGTCAGCGACAAGGTGGAGGCCGTGGTGGGTGCCGGCTTAGGCGGCAGCACTTCGGGTTACACCACGGCGGATTGCCCCCCGCCGACCTCGCGAGAGGCGGTCCCGCGCAGCCTTGACGGCCGAGCGGATCACCGGACCCAAGAGGTCGAAGGCGCGCACGGCGTACTGGTCGTAGGCGGTGGCGAAGATGATCTGCGGAAGGGATTCCTTTTCCCCTGGATGGGCGCGCGCCATGGCCTCGCTGCGCTCCCTGAGCCGATTGAGGACGGCAAACCCGTCCAGTCCGGGCATTTGCACATCGAGAAAGACAAGATCCGGATGGTGCTCTTCGATCAGCTCCACGGCTTCGATGCCGTTGGTCCCCTGGGCAACAACATCGATGCCGCCCACCGAATCGAGCAGGTACTTCAGCTCGTCGCGAGCCAGTTGTTCGTCGTCAACGATGAGTGCCGAAAGGGACATCAGTTCTCAGTTCACAGTTCTTCGTTCACAGTTTAATGCGTCAGGGGCCCGCCGCCGTGCATGCCGGGCAGGACAGCGACGCCGGGATCTGAAAGCCGACAAAAGTGAACTATGAACGAAGAACTGTGGTATCCGCCGTCATTCCGCCATGACGCGGAGCCGGGCGGGCATTTTGTCCTTGGCCAGTTCGTGACCGCAGCGGGTGCAGAACTGGTCGGTGGCGCGCACTGTACGGAAGCAGTTTCCGCAGCTTGCGGTGAGCTGATAGTCGCATTGGGGACAGAAGTGAAAATCACTCTGCACGAAGGTGCTGCAAGCCGGGCAACGCGAGACCAGCGGCTGCCGCAGCAGGAAGTAGAGCACGGCCCCGATCCCGCCGGGCATCACAAAACAGATCAGCATCCAGAATCGCGCACTCATGGCGCGGCGTGGGGCGTCTTTGCTGACGTAGCCGACCATGAGGAAATACAAGGCGGCGAGCAATCCCCAGGAGAGATTGAAGTAGATTTTGAAGCCGATCGGCGGACCGGGGTGATGGCGCTGCGAGGGGAGCACCCCCCACATGTAATACTCGACGGCCACAAAGGCGGCGATGGCGGTCACAATCGACCACCAGGGGATCAGGCGGGCATCTTCGTTTACGGCAATAAGTTCTGGATCGCGCATGTTCCATCCCTCACCGGGAGGGGTTCAATAGAAGTTTACGTGGATATGAACTTCTGTTGGAATGACGCGGAGGTGGAGGTGGAAGTTGCGCATCGGGATGGGATTTGCGCCTGGCCGGGGCTGGAGGGAGCGGCCAGAATCAGGAGCGGTGGCGCAGCCATCCGGCCATGACCGCGGCGGCAAGAAGCGCCGGACAGAGGATGCAGGCCCAAAGGCTGAACTGGCTGGCCAGATCGCCGAGGTGCTCGCCGGCAATCAGGTTATCGGCGGCCCACCAGATGAGGGGTCCAAACACCAATAGAAAGACGAGGATGGCGGCGATAGCGATGGCGCGAACGCGCTTGCGGCCGGCCTTCTGTTCCTGAATGACGCCCTGCGACGCCAGGACCACGCGGCGGGTGCTTCGGGCGACCTCACGTTCCCGGTCGGCTCCCTCTCCAGCGAGCGCGGCCGTCAGTTCGGGATCGTGCGTTCCCTCGACGCTTGATGCCACGTTTACTCCGCTTCGAGTGCAGAATCCGGCGAGCCTTCCAACTTGGGCTTGATGGCCGCCAAACCCCGATACAATCTGGACTTCACGGTCGAAAGCGGCGCGCGCGTGACGGCGGCAATTTCCTGCAGCGACATTTCCTCGTGGAAACGCAGGACCAGGACCTCGCGATAGAGCGTATCCAACTCGAGCAGGGCGTCGGCGATGCGGCGGCGGTCCTCGAGGCTGGCAAAGCGGTCAAACGGGGTCGGCTGGGTGTCGGAGACCTCAAACGCCATCGGCCGGTCGTCCTCATTGGCGCCCTCGAACAACTCGTCCAGGCTGGCCAGGGTTCGCTTGCGGCGGTAGTCGATGACCAGATTGCGCGCGATGGTAAACAGCCAGGTATCGAACCGGGCTTTGCCGTTGAACTGCCCTCCGCGCACCAGCACGCGCATCCAGACCTCCTGGAACAGGTCTTCGGCGAGTTCGCGGCTGCTGGTCAAAAACAGGAGGTAGCGGAGCAGGCGGTGCTGGTAGCGGACGATCAACTCGTCCAGCAGGCCGGCTTCCTGGTGCTTCAACCCGGTGGCGATGGCAAGATTCTCCTGCCGGACCGCCTCTTCGTGGACCGAGGCCGAACCCTGGGCAAACAACGACTGTACGGATGCGAGCGCCTTCATCTTGTTCTATTAGACGACAAACCGGTCTTCTGAGCCGAGAAAAGTGAAGCGATTTACCCAGGAATTTCGCTTTTGGCGGCGGAAGCGAGCCGTTTGGCCACGTTGAGGGCATCCTCGATGGCTGCCCGGGCGCGGCGTTCACGGCCTTCGGCGGTCTGGTAGTAAAAGATACCGAAGAGATGGTTGCGCCTGCGGACGGGCGACATGGCCTCCCACCCCGGGCGAGCGGCGGGCTGGCGCTGGAATGCGGCGCGGAGAATGGGTGGGGGCTCGTGCTCGCCTTCCATGGCCAGGAAGAGCCGTTCGGCAATCTGGTCGGCGCGCTTTTTCCGGGATTCGGCGCTTTTGGGCTCCGACGTCCAGCGAGCGATATCGCGCCGCCTCGACGGGTTGAGGGCGTCGAAATAGCGTTTCAGCCCGGGCTCGGCCTTGAGAGCCTTCACAAGCTCGGGCGGCGGAGCGGCTTCCCGTTCCTCCATGTCCGGCTGGAGCCGGAAGCGGGCGGTATCGCCGGCCCTGGCACCGGCCCCGGCTTGCATCTTCTTGTTTACCAGCAGGATGTGCTTCTTGCCGCCGGCCTCGGGGAACAGGGATGTCCGGAATGCGAAACCATTGATCTCGCCGCGTACACGCCGGCCGTTTCGCACCGGCCATACCTGGGCCGGGTCGAACGGCAAACGGGCGATCACCCAGTTGAGCCCCTCTTGAGTGGGCTCCAGCAGGGCGCGAAATGTCTTGGGCTTGGATTCGGGCATAGCACGAGTATGCACCCGGGCAGGATCTTTCCCGGTCCCAAAACCGAGGCCCTTTGGCTTCGCTCCGGGCAGGCTCCGGGGCGCCTAACTGACGCAAGAAGAAATTCGCCGACCGCCAACCTTTTACACTGGGGATATGGAAATCCTCTATGGCGTGCACGCGGTGGAAGAGGCGCTGCGGGCGGGCCGGCGGCGGTTTGACCACGTGATCGTGGCTCGCGAGAGGCATGACGATCGCCTTGGCAAGCTGGTGGCAGCGTGCCGCGAGGCGGGGGTTCGCGTACGCCAGGAGCCGCGCGAGCAACTGACGCAGGTTGCCGGAACCGCCGCCCATCAGGGCATTGTGGCGGCGGTACGCGAAAAGGAATTTCTGGCGATTGAAGATCTGTTCGGAGCGCCGGGGGACGGGGGCGGCGCCCGCCTGCTGCTGGCCCTGGATGGCGTGGAAGATCCCCAGAACCTTGGCGCTTTGCTGCGGGTTGCCGACGGGGCCGGCGTGGATGGAGTGATTCTGACCGAGCGGCGCTCGGCGCCGTTGAGCCCGGCGGCCGTGAAGGCCAGCGCCGGCGCCGCCGAACATCTCCGCATTGCCCGGGTTGTGAACCTGGTGCGCGCTCTCGAGGACCTGAAGCGCCACAACCTGTGGGTCATCGGCCTGGATGAGCGGGGAAGCACCGAATACGACCAGTTCGATCTGACCGGGAACTGTGTGATCGTGCTCGGGCGGGAGGGCGAAGGACTGCACGACCTGGTGCGCCGCACCTGCGATCACCTGCTGCGCATTCCCATGGCGGGGGGAGTGAGCTCGCTGAATGTTTCGGCGGCTGGAGCGGTGGTTCTTTACGAGGCGTTCCGGCAGCGCCGGGCCGCATCCCGCGTGCCGCAAATCGCTACCGCGCGTCACTCCGCCGCGTCGAAACCTGGAAAGCAGAAAGGTCTGGGTTCATGAAGTTCCGGTTCGCGCCCGGCTGCGTTGCGGTGTTTTTCCTCTGCCTCGCCTTGACGAAAGCGGTTGCCCAGACGACTCCCACTCCGCAGCAGGTGACGCCGCCAGCGGAAAAGAATCCGCCGCCGAAGCCGCCCGACGGGAAGGTGATTTTCTCGCGCAGCACGGACGAAAACGGCGAGACCACCACGCAGGCAGCCCCGGACAGATCGCCGGCCATGGTTTCCTCGCCGATGATGGATGACGCCGGGCGGCAGGCAGTGACATTCACCAGCTTCGACATGGACGTGCACTTGAGGCCGGAGGTGCACCAGATCGCGGTTCGCGCGTTGGTCACGATTCGGAACGATGGGAGGGCGCCGCTGGTGCGCATTCCGCTGCAACTGTCGTCCTCGCTCAACTGGGAGCGCATTCGCGTTCAGGGCAACGACGCGATGTTCCCGGTGGCCACACTGAATGCGGACTCCGACCATACCGGCCAGTTGCACGAGGCGGAGGTGCCGCTGGCCGAACCGCTTGCTCCGGGGTCCAGCATTCCGCTTGACGTCAGGTACTCAGGTTCCGTTACCGTTTCGGCGCAACGGCTGACTGCGATCGGAACGCCCGACGACGTGGCTCGTCACTCCGACTGGGATGAGATTGATACGGAGTTCACCGGATTGCGCGGCTTGGGGAATGTGGTGTGGTATCCCGCGTCGGAAATTCCGGTGATTCTGGGCGACGGGGCGCGGCTCTTCGATGAGATGGGCGAGCACAAGCTGCGCCTTTCGGGAGCGCGGTTCCGTTTTCATCTTACGATCGAGTTTCCGCACCTCCGGGCGCCTACGATCGCGCTGATCAACGGGCATCCCGTCGAACTTCACGTGACCGATTCCGCTGGTCCCGGCGTGGAGATTCCCGGCGTGGCCACGGCGCAACTGGACGAGACGACGCTGGGATTTGAGGCGCCCAGCCTGTTTGTTGCTGTCCGCAAGGCGCATCCCGGCGCCGACGTCACGGCCTGGACGGTTTCAGAGAATGAAGTCGCGGTACAGTCGTGGTTGAATGCGGCGACCAGGGTCACGCCGTTTCTGCAGGGATGGCTGGGACAGCGGCCGCGCGCGCAATTGACGCTGCTCGACCTGCCCGACCGGCAGGACGCGCCCTACGAAAGCGGCGCGCTGCTGGCCACCAGCCTGCATGAAGGTCCGGATGAACAACTGGACGGGATCATGGCGCATGCTCTCACGCACGCGTGGATGCAGTCGCCGCGCGCATGGCTCAGCGAGGGCGTGGCCCACTTCATGGGCACGTTGTGGATCGAAAAGCAGGAAGGACGGGAGAAGGCGCTCAGCGCGCTGGAGTCAGGACGTCCCGCTCTGGCACTGGCCGAGCCGCCAAGTCCGGGCGAAAGCGCGGGCCAGCCGCTGGCGCTGGCGATCGCTCCCATTTACTTCCGCACCAAGGCCACGTATGTGCTGTGGATGCTGAGGGATGTTGCCGGCGATCCGACTTTGTCGGCGGCGTTGCGGGCCTACGATCCGGCGCAGGACATCAGCAAGGGCTCCGGCAAGACTGCGGTTCCAGGCGAGGTTGAGATTCTTCTCGAACAGGCTGGGGCGCGGCGGGACCTGACGTGGTTCTTCTCCGATTGGGTGGATGCCGACAAAGGTCTTCCCGACCTTACCATCGAGAGTGTGTTTCCCGCGCCGGAACAGGCGGGCAACTGGCTGGTTGCCGTGAATGTTGCCAATGCGGGTTTCGCGGCGGCGGAGATTCCGGTGACGGTGAGGAGCGATGGCGCTTCAGTGACACAGCGGGTGCGGGTACCGGCACGCGGCAAGGCTGTGGAGCGCATTCTTATCCAGGGGAAGCCAACCGAGGTCCAAGTGAATGACGGAACGGTGCCCGAGACGCAGGCGAGTGTGCACCTGACCAAGCTGGACGCACCGGGATCAGCACCGCAAAACTAAGAATACGAAGTGTTCAGGTCTCGCGGTTTCGAATCCTACTGCACGCAGGGGGATTCGTCGCCCATGCAGGCGTTTCCGCAGCATGGCCCGCCCATCCCGCACTGCGGCGCGGTGTAAGTGGATGCCTGTGTACCGCCCCTGGTGATGGCGCCGGCCCCGCCGCTGATCAGCCGTTGGACGCGGCCTCCGCACTGCGGGCAGGATTCGAGCACCGGGTCAGACATTTTTTGCCGCCGATCAAAATGGGTTTCACAGGCATCGCATCGATATTCATAAGCCGGCATAGTGTATCTCCACTGTTTTCTGGGTATCTCCAGTATACGAAATGTTTAAACTTCCATTCGTCACAAGCCCGCTTGACGACTGCCTACAGGCGTGGTAGCAATTACTACAGTTGTAGGAGAAAGCGCATTGCCGCAGCCCAAGCTGTCAAGACTCGAGTTCCAGATCATGGAGACCCTGTGGAACAAAGGCGAGTGTTCCATCCGGGAGATCCAGGAAGCCTTTCCCGCGCGGACGCGCCCGGCATACACCACCGTGCAGACCACCGTGAACCGTATGGAGGCGAAAGATGTGGTGGAGCGCGTTCGCAAGGTGGGTAACTTCCATGTGTTCGCGCCGGCCCTTTCCCGCGAATCGGCCCAGCGCCGAGTGATCGACGACATGCTGGCCTTGTTCGGGGGACGGAGTCAACCGGTCATGGCGCATCTTATCGAGGCAGGAAAGCTGTCGCTGGAAGACGTGAAGGAAGCGGAGCGGCTGTTGCGAAATCTCTCCAACGAATCCGCCACGGAGAGGAAACCATGACCATGGCCGAATTGTGGCGCCCCGCCTGGACGGGGCCTCTCTTCAATCATCTCTGGCAGTCGTCGCTTGTGCTGCTGGTTGCATGGCTGCTGGCCATCTCACTCCGGCGGAATGCAGCGCGCGTCCGCTATGCGATCTGGATGGTTGCATCCATGAAGTTCCTGGTCCCGTTTTCGCTGCTGGCGGACCTCGGGGCACGGTGGGTTCGGCCGATTGGGGGGAAAAGCGTGGGTTCGGCCGTGTACACGACCGTGGTGGAAGTCGGTCAACCCTTCCCGCAGTCGACCGCGCCGGCTGTCCATCCGGCCGCCGTCGCACAACCCTTCCAATGGCTTGCGATTCTTCCCGTGGTGCTGGCGGGCATCTGGATTTGCGGATTTGCCGTTGTGCTTGCTCGCTGGTGCGTGCGCTGGAGGCAGATGGCCCGTCTGGCCGCGGATTGCGTGCCGGTTGACGCCGGGCGGGAAGTGGACGCACTGCGGCGCGCCGAAAGGAACGCAGGGTTGCGCAACGCCATTCCGGTCCGCGCGTCATCCCGCGCCATTGAGCCTGGGGTGTTCGGACTGTTCCACCCGGTGCTTCTGTGGCCGGACGGGATCTCCGCGCATCTGGAAGATGCCCAGGTGGATTCCATCATGGCGCACGAGGCGGAGCATGTCCGCCGCCGCGACAATCTCACGGCCGCGATCCACATGCTGGTCGAAGCGCTGTTCTGGTTCCATCCCGCGGTGCGATGGACGGGTTTCCGGCTCACGGAGGAGCGCGAACGCGCCTGCGACGAAAAGGTCGTCGAGATGAACGCGCGCCCGGAGTCTTACGCCGAGAGCATTCTCAAGGTATGCGCCTTTTGCCTGGAACCTCCGGCGCCGTGCGTTGCCGGCGTGTCCGGTTCGGACCTGAAGACGCGCGTCCTGCGCATCATGACGCACCGGTCCGGTGCGGGGCTGAGCGTGGTGCGCAAACTCGCGCTCGCGGTGATCGCCTTGTCGGCGATCGCGGTTCCCCTTGGGTTTGGCGTGTTGCATGCCCTGCAGGCGCCGACGCCTTTGGTGCATCCGGCGAGCGGCCCGACCCCTTCGTTCGACGTGGTCAGCATCAAGCCGAGCCCGGAGACGGTACAGAACCTTCGGCGGATTGGAATGTCGCCCACCGGTTTTACTGGAGAGCACGTAACCCTGAAAGAAATCATTGGCGTGGCTTACGATCTGAGGGGAGACGGCCAACTGGTGGGTGGACCAAGCTGGATGAATTCCGAGCGCTTCGACGTCGATGCGAAAGAGAGCGAGGCAGATATCAAGGCGGCTGAACAGCTGAGTATGGATCAGCGCAGGACGCAGCTCTCCCGGATGTTGCAGTCGATGCTGGCAGACCGGTTTGGGTTCAAAGCGAGCATCGAGACGAGGGAGCTTCCTGTCTACGCATTGGTAGTCGGCAAGGGCGGAGCGAAGCTGAAGGAGGTGCAGGCGGATCCTTTTCCGCCGCCGGGAACCCCGCCTCCGCCGGGCGCGCATCTGCCCCGGCTGATGACGCACGATGGACGGGAATTCACCGCGACCGCCTTTCGCATCGGAGAGTTTACGCATTGGCTGTCGCGATTTGAAGAACTGGACAATCGGATTGTGGTGGATGAAACAGGGCTCAAGGGCAATTACGACTTTGTGCTGAGCGGAATTTCGATGGGCTCCGATATGGACCAGAACCACGATGCATCGCAGGCGCCGCCGATTTCCATTTTCACAGCCCTGCAGGAACAACTGGGCCTGAAGCTGGAAGAGCGCAAGGCGCCGGTCGAAGTGCTGGTTGTGGAACATGCGGAGCGGCCGTCGCCCAATTAATCCGCAGCCTCGGAGCTGCAGTATCTGAAGTTGCACTTTCTGAATCAGAGGATCTCACCATGATCGCAATCGCCGGGCGCACGCGCGCTCTTTTGCTCGCAATATCGGCGGCATCGATGCTTTACAGCTTCGCGGAGTCGGCGGCGCAATCCAATTCCCCGAGTCCGGCGACTCCGCCTTCGGCGGATGCCTCCGCCGATTTACCGAAGTACGACGTGGCGACCATCAAGCCTGCATCGGCTTCCGATGGGCGCATCTCGTTCATGTTTATTCCGGACGGCATCTCTCTGTCGGGCGTGCCGGTGCAGATGTTGTTGAAGGAAGCCTTTCACGTCGAAGACGATCACATCATCGGAGCTCCGGGGTGGGTAAAGACCAACCGGTGGGATGTGCAAGCGAAGGTGGCTCCCGAGGACGCGCCCAAGCTCGAGAAGCTGAAATTCGATGAACGCCGGTCGATGCTGGTGCCGCTGCTGGTGGAGCGTTTCAACCTGAAATATCACCACGAGACGCGGGAGCTGGCGGGCTACTCGCTGGTGGTGGCCAAAAGCGGGCTGAAGATGAAGCTGAGCGAGGTCCAGCCTCCGCCGCCCGACACCAAGCCGCCGGATGCGGGCGCCAATGCCACGCCGGGCGACCCTGCGCCGGAGAGGCCACAGCAGCGGAGAATGTTGCGCATGATGGGCCGCGGGCACCTGGAAGCCGAGGGAACGAACACGGAGATGCTGGCGCGGGTGTTGTCAGATCAAGTGGGGCGAACGGTGACCGACAAGACCGGGCTCACGGGCAGCTACGATTACACTCTGGAGTGGACGCCTGACGATGCGCCTCCGCCCAAGCCCGGTGTCGCCGACGGCGGCGCGCCACGCAATGAGAGCAGCGGGGATGCGGCGGGACCGTCGCTCTTCACGGCTTTGCAGGAGCAACTCGGACTGAAGCTGGAATCGACCAAAGGCATGGCCGATGTCATAGTGATCGACCACATCGATCTGCCTTCGGAGAATTGAGCGCCAACGGTGGGGAGTGAATGCGTGCGGCGACGGTTCCACACAATCCTGCTGCTGTGTTTACTGATGTGGATGGGCGCGGTGCGGACCGTGGGTGCGTCGGAATATCGCGGGCAGGTCACATTCGGCGGCCTGCCCATGCCAGGGGCAACCGTCACCGCCGCCCAGGGCGATAAGAAATTCAGCGTGACCTCCGACCAGGAAGGACGCTACCGTTTCGACGACCTGCCGGACGGTCGATGGACGATCGAGGTCTCGCTGCAATGCTTCGAGTCGGTGCGCGCGGAGGCGACGGTTTCGGCGCAAACGCCGCCGGGGCAATGGGAGATGAAGCTGTTGCCCACGCAGGAGTTGATGGCGCTGGCCAAGCCGCAGACTCCTCAGGCACCGCAGCAGCCCATCGCGCCGGGCGGCCCGGATGCGCAGGTCCCAGCCAACGCCAACCCAGCAAATGCGCCGGGCGAAGTCCCCAAGCCTGCTGACGATACCGAGCAGCAAAGTTCCGACGGTTTTCTGGTGAATGGCAGCGTGAACAACGCCGCCACTTCGATGTTCTCGCTGAACCAGGCCTTCGGCAACAAGCGAAACGCACGCAACCTGTATAACGGCGGGCTGGCCTTCTCATTTGACAACTCGGTGCTGGACGCGAAGCAGTATTCGCTGACCGGCGTGGACACGCCCAAGCCGGTTTACAACCGCATGACCGGTGGACTGACCTTTGGCGGACCAATCAAGATTCCCCATGTGCTGCCGCGCAACGGGCCGAACCTTCTGCTTGCGTATCAGTGGACGCGCAACCGCACGGCACAAACCGAATCGGCGCTGGTGCCCACGCAGGCGGAGCGGGCGGGTGACCTGCTGAACGCCGCAGGCCAGCCGCCGGTGGTCATCGATCCCGCCACCGGGCTGCCGTTTCCCGGCAACGTGGTTCCCGTAAGCGCGCAGGCCCAGGCCCTGCTGCAGCTTTATCCTCTGCCGAATTTCACTGGCGATCCGCTCTACAACTACCAGATTCCGGTGCTCGACAGCACGCACCAGGATGGGCTGCAAATGCGGCTGGACAAGACACTGGGGCGCAGGGATCAGCTTTACGGGAACTTCAATCTGCAAAGTTCGCGCGCCGACGATGTCAGCTTGTTCAAATTTGTCGACAGCACGGACACGCTGGGGTTGAACACCAATGTCAACTGGTCACGCCGCTTCAGCCAGCGCTTGTTTGTGTATGGTGCGTATCATTTCAGCCGCTTGCGGACCCTGGTGCACCCCGAGTTTGAAAACCGCGCGAATATCTCCGGCGCCGCGGGAATATCAGGCAACAACCAGGATCCGGCGAACTGGGGCCCGCCGGCGCTGAACTTCTCCGGCGGCACGGCCGCGCTGACTGACGCGGAGAGCTTGTTCAATCGCAATCGGACCGACGGCTTTTCGGGATCGGTGGGCATCTATCACGGGCGCCACAACATCACCATCGGCGGCGATGTGCGCCGGCAGCAGTACAACGATTTCTTTCAGCAAGACCCGCGCGGGACATTCACCTTTACCGGCGCGGCGACCGGCTCGGACCTGGCCGATTTCCTGATCGGCGTTCCCGATACGAGTTCCATCGCCTTCGGCAACGCCGATAAGTACTTCCGCCAGACGGTGTACGACGCGTACGCGTCGGATGACTGGCGTGTCTCGCCGGTACTCACCATCAATGCGGGCGCGCGCTGGGAATATGGCGCGCCGATGACCGAACTGCATGGCCGGCTGGTGAATCTCGATGTAGCTCCGGGCTTCCGATCGATTGCGCCGGTGCTGGGCAGCAACCCGGTCGGTTCGCTCACAGGGGAGCATTATCCCGATTCGCTGGTGCAGCCGGACCGCACCGGAATCGAGCCGCGCATCGGCGTTTCGTGGCGGCCGATGCCGGCATCCACGGTGGTGATCCGCGCCGGCTACGGCATCTATCACGACACTTCGGTGTATTTGAGTCCGGTGCTTCAACTCGCGCAGCAGGCGCCGCTCTCGAAGAGCGGAAAGCAACAAGACAGCACATCGTGCCCGCTGACGCTGGCCAATGGTTTCATTTCCTGCGCTTCCACCACGAACGAATTATTCGGGATCGAACCGGGTTTCCGGGTCGGATATGCGCAGGACTGGAACCTGGCGGTGCAGCGCGATCTGCCCGGCGCGATGCAGTTCACGGCGACGTACCTGGGCGTGAAGGGCACGCATGGACCGCAGGAATTTCTTCCCAACAGCTATCCCCTGGGCGCAGCGAATGCGTGTCCAGCGTGCCCGTCGGGGTTCGTGTATGAGATTTCGGGCGGCAATTCCACGCGCCAGTCAGGCCAGTTGCAGCTGCGCCGCAGGCTGCGCGGAGGATTCACCGCGTTGCTGCTCTACACCTACTCCAAGTCGATCGACGATGATGCGCTTCTCGGCGGGCAGGGGCCGACGTCGAGCGTCACCGAAAGCAACCTGACGGAGAACAACGCACTGACCACTTCGCCGGCGCCGGCGCAAACGCCGGCGATTGCGCAGGATTGGCTTGATTTGCGCGCGGAGCGTTCGCTGTCGTCGTTCGACCAGCGGCATCTGTTGAACGTGCAGGCGCAGTACACAACCGGCCAGGGACTCGAAGGTGGAACGTTGCTGCATGGATGGCCCGGGCGCCTGCTCAAGGAGTGGACGCTGCTGACACGAGTGAACGCGGGCTCGGGATTTCCCGAAACGCCGGTTCTGAATGAAGCGGTCCCCGGGACCGGATGGGTCGGCCCGCTGCGCCCCAGCGTTACGGGCGCGCCGATCAACGCGTCGCAGGGACACACGCATCTGAACGCGTCGGCATATACGACTCCCGTTGCGGGCACCTGGGGCACGGCGCCGAGGTACTCCATTCGCGGCCCCAATACCTTCAGCCTGGATGGCGCGCTGCAGCGGACGTTTCGCCCCACGTCGCGTTTCTATCTCGATGCGCGCGTGGACGCCAGCAACCTGCTGAATCATGTGGTGTTCAACAACTGGAACACGATGTTCGGCAGCACGCAATTCGGCCAGCCGGTGGCCCCAAGCCAGATGCGCAGCCTGCAGACCACGTTGCGCCTGAGGTTCTGACGATGCGAAGGCTGCTCGCCCATTGTGCTGCGTGGTGGCTCGCCGTTGCGTGCGGGCAGGCTTTTGCGAGCGCGCAGCAGGTTGGGCAGAATCGCGATGCCAATACACCCAACGACTACACGCTTTCCATGAAGGTGCAACTGGTCGTCGAAACGGTGGTGGTCAAAGACAAGCAGGGCAATCCGGTTCAAGGCCTTTCCGCGAAGGACTTCATCGTGACCGAGGACGGCAAGGCGCAGACGATCAAGTTTTGCGAACACCAGGACCTGGTTGACAATGCGAAACCGTTGCCGAAGTCGAAGCCGTCCGAGGAAAGCCTCAAGATCTACCGGCAACTGGCCCGGTCCCAGATTACCCCGGAAAATACCCAGAACGAACGTTATCGGAACCGCCGCCTGCTGGTTCTTTATTTCGACATGGCGGCGATGCGGCCAGCGGATCAGCTTCGCGCCCTCCTTGCAGCCGAGCAGTTCATCCGCAGCCAGATGACTTCCGCCGACCTGGTCTCGATCATGCGCTACAACAGCGCTTCGGTGGACGTGCTGCAGGACTTCACCGCCGACCGCGACCGGCTGCTGAGCATTCTGCAAACCATGATTGTCGGCGAGGGGCAGGACTCCGCCGACGAAGCGAATGACGCCAGCAGTTCCGATACCGGAGCGGCATTCGGGCAGGACGATGCGGAATTCAACGTCTTCAACACCGATCGCCAACTCGCTGCCTTGCAGACCGCGGCGGAGATGCTGGGCCGCGTGCCGGAGAAGAAGTCGCTGATCTATTTTGCGGGCGGGCTGCGGCTCAACGGCATCAATAACCAGGCGCAACTGCATGCGACGGTCGATGCGGCGATCAAGGCGGGTGTGTCGTTCTGGCCGATCGACGCGCGCGGGCTGGTGGCGGAGGCGCCGCTGGGCGATGCGACGCAGGGCTCTCAGGGCAACGCGGGCATCTATACCGGGGCTGCCGCCAACGCGACCCAGATCAATTTTCAGTTTTCGCAGGACACGCTTTATGCGCTGGCGGGCGACACGGGGGGCAAGGCGTTTCTTGATGCCAACGATCTCGACCGCGGCATTACCGAGGCGCAGCGGGCCATCTCGGACTACTATGTCATCGGCTATTACACCAGCAACTCGATGCGGGACGGGAAGTTCCGGCGGGTGAAAATTTCGCTGGCTGACAATGTCGAAGCGAAGCTCGATTATCGCCAGGGCTACTACGCCGACAAGGAGTTCGGCAAGTTCAATGCAGTGGATAAGGAACGCCAGCTTGAAGACGCACTGATGCTGGAGGATCCCATAACCGAGCTATCGATTGCGATGGAGATCGACTACTTCCAGTTGAATCGCGCGGAGTACTTCGTGCCCATCGTGGTGAAGATTCCGGGCCGTGAGCTGGCGCTGGCCAAGCGCGGCGGGGCCGAGCACACCCTGATTGATTTCGTGGGCGAAATCAAGGACATGGTGGGCGGCATGACGGTGACCAATGTTCGCGACCACGTCAATATCAAGCTGTCGGACGCGACTGCCGCCGAGCTTGCGCATCGGCCGATCGAATACGATACCGGATTTACCCTTTTGCCGGGCCGGTACATGATCAAGTTCCTGGCGCGCGACGATGAGACCGGGCGCATCGGCTCGTTTCAGACCACATTTGTGATCCCCAACCTGAACAAGGAAGAGAAGCGGATTCCCATCAGTTCGGTGGTGCTGAGCAGCCAGCGCGTGGAACGGAAGCAGGCGATCTACGACGCGGCCAAGGCAAAGGAAAGAGACAAAGAGGAAGCCGTCAATCCGCTGGTGCAGGGCGACAGCAAGCTGGTTCCCAGCGTGACGCGGGTGTTCAACTCGGGCCGAAATGTTTTCGTGTATTTGCAGGCCTATAAGGCGCCGACGCCGGGAGCGGCGGGAAGCGCGCAGCCGTTGCTTGCTTTCGTCAGCTTGTACTCGGCCGGAAAGGAGACGTACAAGACGGCCCCGATCACCGTGCAGCCGAACGCGGCCACTCGCCTCGGCGTCACGCCGCTCAGCTTTGATTTCGGAATACAACAGCTCAAGCCGGGGCAGTACGAGTGCCAGGTGACGGTGCTCGATCCGGCTACGTTGAAAGCCGCTTTCTGGCGCGCGCCCATCGTGATCACGCGGTAGGCGGGCTTTTCGCGAGTTCTCTTGTCTGCGTGGATTGACCCCACCCTGGCAGAGCTAGGATGGGGCATCCGCAATCGGGAACGCAGTGATCCGGAGCTTGGCGGCCGCGTAGGGAATGAGGGTGATGGTCTCTTCGGGCTGGTCGGTCTTTGCGGGGCTCTGCGGCAGTGGATTGGCCGCGCCATCTTCGGCGCGCCAGCCGGGAATGTTGCGTGCTTTCAGGGTGATCTTGACCGGAGTGTGTTTCGCCGTGAAGACCGATTCGCCGGCCTCGGTTTCGGTCACATGCAAGCTCTTTGACGGCTCGTCGAGATTTGCACTGATGCCGTAATTCCACTGCGTGGTGGGAAACACCTGCCAGTCCGCGGTCATGCCGCGATCGCGGAGCTTGACCCAGTCTTCGCCGATGCCATACGAGAACACCAGCGGCCCGCGCTCGATGACCACTGAATCGTGGAACCAGCGCGAGGCACGCGGTTCCATGGGAAGTATGATTTCGACGCGGTCGCCGGGCTGCCACTTGCGCTCGATCCGCGCGAACGCCCCGGCGGCAGGCTGCGATATGGTTTCGCGGTTCACCTGGAGGCTTGCGCCCTTCGCCCATGCAGGGATGCGGAGTTCCAAGGGGAAACTCAGGGGCGCATCCGGGTCGACCCGCATGCGAACGGCGCCGCGGAACGGATACTGTGTTTCTTCCACGACTGAAACCGGCGTTCCGGCAATGACGGTGCGCACTTCGCACGGCGCATAGGCGGCGGCGACAAGGCCCTCGTCCGAAGCGAGAAAAAGGCCGTTCGCGAACTTGGGCCAACCCTGGTGAAAGTTCGCGGTGCAGCATCCGAAGTTGGGCTCCAGTCCGTACAGGTTCGACTCCGGCCCGTCGGTGGTCCATGGATTGTGGTGCAGGCTGCATTCCACCTGGTTCGGTTCCTGGTTGTATTGATGTGCCCACATGTCGTCAGTGAATGTGCCGGGGAGGGCATTGAAGGCAAGGCGTTCCAGCGCATCGCCCAGCGAAGGCTCGCCGAGGATGGCCATCGACTGCTCCAGCGAGAACATGTATTCCACGACCGAGCATAATTCCGATCCCTGGGATGGATCGCGCCCGGCCAGGTGCTCGTCGCACGAGAACATGCCATTGGGCAGCCCGTGATACTGGTTTAATTCGGAGATCATGCGCAGCACGGCCTTGCGATCCTCTTGAGCGCCCGAGACCAGCGACCAGACGAGCCCGGTTTTGATGGCCTGCGCGTTGTTGACGCCGTGCGTCGAGAGGGCAAGATCCTTCAGTCCGTTCGCCTCGTTGTCCAGCTTCAGGTAGTCGCGCGTGATCTTCTGCGTGTATTTAAAATCGGCGTACTGCGCGACCCAGTCGTGACCTTGCTGATGCAGAAGGCGTGCCAGGTCGAGGAGGTAAGCCGAACCCGTGCGGTCGTACAGCCAGATGACGGTCAGCGCCTGGTCCTGCCAGCGGAACTTGCCCCAGTCGCGCAGCGGGCGTTTCGGCAAGTCCTCAAGTTGATGGCGGAAATAGCGGTCCATGACCGGAATCACGCGAGAGTCGCCGGTAAGTTCCTGGTATTGCGTGAGGGCCTTCAGCATCACAATCCGGGGCCACCAGTCGTCGTTGGATGCCGGTCCGATCATGCCGCCGGGCGCCTGGTGATCGAGCGTCCAGTCCACGAAGCGCTGTGCCTTGGCTTTGAGGCGCGCGTCATCGAGCAGCCAGGCGAGGGGAATGAGCCCGTCGAGGAAATACGGTCCGCGCTCCCACGATTCGCCTTTTCCGCCCAGCCATCCACTCTCCGGACCGACGTCGGCCCAGGTTTCATCCAGATGGCCGCCGAGCCCGTTGGCCTGGATCTGGAGCTGGTTCTTGAGCCAGCCGGCGGGGCGTATAGACGCCAGGGGCAGTGAGCTGTATCTGCCTGCGACCAGGGGCGCGCGCGTGCGGACAATGGGGGCGGGAGCGGTGCGCGGCGGCTGTGGGGCGTTTGCGAATGACTTCCGATCAGGTGCCAGCCATGAGCCGAGGCCAAGCAGGCCGAGGCGGCCCAGAAAGCCGCGCCGGGAAACCGATTGCGAAGATGAAGGAATCACCGCCACTCCCGGGGATCAAGCTGGCGTCATGATAAATCCTGGCCCACAGGGGCGCATGCATCCCACCCTGGCAAAGCCCGGGCGGGGCACCGCATCCGGCACCGGCACCCGGCACCCGGCGCGGGGTTGGGATAGACTCGTGGTACGCGACCACCATTTGACGGCGCAATCGTGCGATGAAGAAGACCAGGCTACCGACTCTGAGCGAAGTGGCACGGCAAGCCGGCGTGGGCAACACCACCGTGTCGCGGGTGATCAATGGCGGTGAACGTGTCAGCCCGAAAACGCTGGCGCGGGTACGGCGGGTGATCGAGGCGCTGGGTTACCGCCCCAACCAGGCAGCGCGTGTTCTCAAAGGCGATCGCACCAAGACCATCGGCCTGATCATTCCCAGCATGGTGGATCCGTTTTTCTCGAGCTGTGCCGAGGCGGCCCAGGCGGTGGCGCGCGCCAACGATTCGCTGTTGATCGTCACCGCTACCCAAAACGATCCGCACACGGAAATCGAAAATCTCCATGTTCTGGTGAGTCATCGCGTGGACGGGCTGCTGATCGCTCCCGCCAATTCGCGCAGCCAGGCGCTGTGCGATCTCATCAATCGTCTCTCCGTGCCCATCGTGGCCATCGACCGGCCCATTTTCAATTCCCCTGTGTCGTCGGTTTTGACGGACAACTTCAAGGGGGCGCGGACCGGGACCCAGCACCTGATCGAGCACGGCTGCGAGCGGATTGCATGTCTGACCGGCGAGAGCACCTTATTCACCATCCAGGAGCGGATTCGGGGCTACCGCTCGGCGATGAAGTCCGCCGGCCTGGATTGCACGCTGAACACCTCCATCAAGGACTATCGTTCGGCGGAGTACGCAATTGAGAGCCTGCTCGACGGCCCCGATTGCCCCCAGGCCATCTTCACGCTCAAGAACAGCACGACCATTTATGCCTTCGAGGTCCTGCAGAAGCTGAATGTTGCCATGCCCAAGCCCATCGCGCTGCTGGGCTTCGATGATTTCGAATTGGCTACCACCCTGCGGCCCTCAGTCAGCGTGGTGCAACAACCGGTCGAAGACATCGGCCGGGCCGCGGCAGAACTCCTGTTTGAGAAATTTCTCGGCGTTTCGAACGGCTCGCCGGGCAGAGGCGCCCGCCCCCGCCGCGTTCTGCTGGAGACCCACTTGATCCGCCGCGGTTCGTGCGGCTGCTCCGGCCATCCTGCATAAGCGTTTCCTGGTCTCTGAGGAGCGGGTGCCGAGCGCAAGGAGAGCGTCTTGCGCAGCGCCGTCTATTGGCAGCGGCGGGGCCATGGTGAAAAGATGGTGGCTACCAGTTCACCTTCCTCCAGAGAGGGATCCATGGACCGCCGTACATTCCTGAGCGCCGCATCCGCCGCAGTGGCAAGTGGGTTCATTCGTTCTTCGGCGCTGGCCGCGGAAGCCGGGGCCGCATCGCTCAAGCCCATGGCGCTCGGGCTTCTTGTCAGTCCCTTTGGCGCTCCGGAAGCGACCATCCGCCGTGTTCACGATCTGGGGTTCAGTAACTGCTTCCTGTCGCTCGATGGGTACATCGGAAAATTCACGCCCGAGGCGGCGACCGAGATCAAGGGTTTGCTGGACAAGTACGAGGTGGTGGCCACGACGGTGGAAGTGGTTGGACCGGCGCCGCTCGAGTGGAACTTCCTCAAGGGCCCTACCACCATTGGGCTGGTTCCTCCGGCGATGCGCGCGGCACGCATCGATGCGCTGCGCCAGGCGTCGGATTTCGCCAAGCTGGTCGGCATCGGCCAGGTCCAGACGCATTGCGGCTTTATCCCGGAGAATCCGACCGATCCGCTGTACCAGGGCGTGGCCGAAGCGATTCGCGCGGTCGCGCAGCATTGCCATGACAACGGGCAAAACTTCCTGATGGAAACCGGCCAGGAGACGCCGACGACGATGGCGCGCGCAATTCGGGACGTGAACATGCCCAACCTTGGAGTAGGCCTCGACACGGCCAACCTGATTCTGTATGGCAAGGCAAACCCGGTGGATGCGGTCGATATTCTTGGACCGCATGTGCGCAGCATTCATGCCAAGGACGGCAAGTGGCCTACGGACCCCGACAAGCTGGGGGAAGAAGTGCTGATCGGCAGGGGACTGGTCGATTTTCGCGCGGTGTTCAGCAAGCTCCATCGCCTGGGTTACAGGGGCGCGGTCACGATTGAGCGCGAGACTTCGGGGCCGCAACAGATCGAGGACGTGCGCCAGGAGAAACTTTACCTGGAGAAGGTTCTGAACGAAGTGCTTGCCTAACCGGAGAGAACGAAAAACAACTGCAGATCCTTCGACTCCGTCCGCTCCGGGCGGACTTCGCTCAGGATGACAGGATTTTTTTCAAAAGCAGCGCCCGAGGTTGCCATGAATCGTCGCCAGTTTGTGCAGACCAGTTCGCAAGTGGTTTCAGGAATGCTTCTTGTCAAGGCAGGGACGGCCTTCGGATACCAGGCCAACTCTGCGGTGCGGCACGGGCTTCTGGGATGCGGCAACCGCGGGACTTCGGTGGCGTCTTCGTTTTCGCAAAACACCACGGCACAAGTGGTGGCGCTGGCCGACATTTTTGCCGATCAGCTGGCAGCGGGCAAAGATCATTTCGACAAGCTCAACGCGGGGCTGGGCCGGGCGGCGATTGATCCAAAGCTCATGTTCCGCGGCCCGCATGCTTTCGAGCAACTGGCTGGGTGCAAGGATGTGGATCTGATCCAGATTTCGACTCCGCCTTTTTTCCACGTGCAGCACCTCAAGGCCGCGGTAGAGGGCGGCAAGCACGTCTATTGCGAAAAGCCAGTGGGCGTTGATGTTCGCCAGGCGAACGAGGCTCTGGAGATCGCCAAGCGCGTCAAGCCGAATCAAAGCGTGGACGTCGGGTTCCAGTGCCGCATGGCGCCGCCGCTAGCCGCCATTGCCGAAAGGATCAGGGCGGGCGCGCTGGGAAAGATTGCGACCGTATCGGGGAATTACAACGCCCCGGCGTCAACGGAGAGGGTGCACGCGGGCGCCGGGCCGGACGAGTATCGGCTGCGCAACTGGCTATGGGACCGAGCGCTCTCCGGCGACATCCTGGTGGAGCAGAACATTCACATCGTGGACCTCTGCAACTGGATGCTGGGCGCGCGGCCGCTGAAGGCCACGGCCAGCGGCGGCCGCAACATCCTCACTCACTGGGGAGACATCTGGGACAACTACGAAGTGGACTACACCTATCCCAACGATGTGCACTTTTCCTTCGCGTCCACCCAGTTCGGAGCGGACGGCCGGTTCGATGCGGGCCTCAAGCTGTTCGGGAGCAGCGGTTCAGCGACGGTGCCCTATTCGGGGCCGGTACAGATTACGGGAGCGCAGTCGTGGGAGTGGCAGGAGTCGACGTCGAGCGTGCCCGGGGAGGGGAAGTTCGCCGCCAACGGAGCGTTTCTCGACAATCTGAAGTTTGCCGACCGGGAGAAGGACCGCGCGTTCATCGACAGCATCACGTCGGGGCCGGCGCACAACCAGATTGCCGCAGGGGTGGAAACCGCGCTCAGTTGCATGCTGGGCAGAATGGCCGGCTACCAGAAGCGCGAGGCCACGTGGGAAGATCTTCTCGCGCACGGGGAAACGTACGACCTGGGGTTCAGCCTGGAGCAGTTCGCCTAAGCAGGACGTCGGCATCGCCCGGGGCAATGCGCGGGCGAGCCTGAGCCGTGCTTAGAGGACGGGCGTAAACAGCCGGGTGCGAATCAGGGTTACGGCGTCGCGCGGGTCGACCGCCTGTACTGGCTCCTGGCGCGGGAACTGGTAAAGCCGGCCGGTCACCCGGCCGCGGATTTGCGCCGAACCATTTCCGCGGTAGAGCATTTTCACTCTACCGAAATCTCCGAACTCATCGGCCTTCCGAGAAATCGATGCATGACCAGAACGCATTAGTATTCTCCTTGTCTGCGAGAACGTTCCGGAGTGATCCTCATGTTTCAGCGAGTCGTTGCTCGCCCATCCCGGCCCGCGTTTGCGGGCAGAGAGAACCAAGGTTAAAACAAGCTCACGTCCAAATACATCATCCCGCGCCGCCGTGTATTTCTGGCAATGACTCCCCGGTTCGGGAACATGCCGCTTTCGTAGCATGGGCGCCAGACCGGGGAGGTTTGGTATGCACCCAAGTAGTGCACTCGCCTCGCAGGCCGTTTCAATGTATATAGCGAAAAAACTACGCGGCCTGTTTGCGCCAGGTCAGTCCTCCAGTGCCGCAATGTCATTGATTTGTCATCGTTTTGTTACTTTGGCATCGAATCGCTCGGCAGAGCGTCAAAAAGAGTGCACAATTGACAAACCGGTGACAAGCGGTTCAGCGGTCCCGGAAATCAGCAGGCAGACAAGTCATGGGTACCATACTGGCAATCGAAGACGACCCGCGCATTCTCAAGGCGCTGCAGCGCCTGTTTTCCTCCGAGGGCTACGAGATCCGGAGCGCCAGCAACGGCAAACAGGGCCTGGAGATGTTCGCTGTGCCGGGACTCGACGCGGTGGTGCTGGACCTGATGCTCCCCGGAATGTCCGGCCGCGACATATGCCGCTCGATGAAGCAGGCTTCGCCTGACATCCCGGTCATCATCCTGAGCGCGATCTCGGACGTGGCCGACAAGGTTCTGCTGCTCGAAATCGGCGCGGACGATTATGTGACCAAGCCGTTCAGTCCCCGCGAACTGCTTGCCCGGGTGCAGGCAGCGGTCCGCCGGTCGAAGCGATCGAGCCTCCGCCCGGCGATCAGTTTCGGCGAGGTGCAGGTGGATTTCGCCTGCATGCGCGCCACGCGGGGGGGCAGACCGGTGTCCCTCACGGCGCACGAATTCAAGCTTCTGCGCTTCTTCCTCGACAACCCCGACCGGGTTCTGAGCCGGGACGAACTGCTCAACGAAGTCTGGGGATACAACGCTTACCCATCGACCCGGACGGTCGATAACCAGATCCTGAAGCTCCGCCAGAAGCTGGAAGGAAATCCCGCCAATCCGGTGCATTTCTGCACCGTGCACGGCGCCGGCTACCGTTTCGTGCAGATGCCGCAGGAATAAAATCGGGCGCACAACCCTGGCGACGTTTCTTTCTTTGCGGGCAGGGTGGGCGCTGCGGCCCGGAGGCAAATTAGCAGTGGCACTTCGCATGCGCACAACGCTGCTGGTCTGCCTCCTGTCGCTTTCGTTCGGGGTGGTCGCGCTCAGCGTCATTATCGTTCTTAACCTTCTGCAGAAGCAGGTGCGGCGCGATATTTCCGCCGACCTCGAGCGATCGATCTCCACGCTGCGCAACATCCAGGAGCAGCGACAGCAGATGCTGTCGCGGGAAGTTTCGCTCCTGGCGGCGCTTCCCTACCTCAAGTCGCTGATGACCACATCCGATGAGCGGACGATCCGCGATGGCGCGGGCGATTATTACGAATTGAGCGGCGGGGACCTGTTCGCGCTGGCCGACGGGGACGGCAAGCCGGTTGCCCTCTATGAAGGGGGATCTTCGCGGGAGGCGTCGGATCTTTCGCCTTCTTTGATCCCGCAGATGCATGGTTCGGTGCGGCCCAGCTACGTGATGGTGCGGGGGAGCCTGTTTGAGGTGGCCATTCAGCCGCTCTACTTCGGCGCTACGGGCACTGGGACGCGCCTGGGATACGTGCTTCTGGGTTACTCAGTGGACCGCCGCCTGGCGGAGGAAGTCAGCCAGGCCACCTCGGCCGAAGTGATCTTTTACGCCAACAAGACCATGGTCGCCACGACGCTTGACGATCGCTATAGGGCCGAAAGCGCACGGCGCACCGAGGACCTGCTCTTCTCAGGCGCCCAGGAGGGCGATACCTGGTTGGGAGGCGAGCACTTTGTGCACGCGACTGTCCTGCTTTCAGGAATGTCTGAACCGCGGGTTCAACTGGTGGTGCTGAAATCGTATGACCAGGCCAGCCGCTTCGTGACGCAACTCAACCAGGTGCTGGTGGCGCTGGGCGCCATCCTGCTGCTGCTGAGCGGCGGGATTGCGGTTTATCTTTCGACCACGATTACGCGTCCGCTCGACCGCCTGGTGGCCGGAGCCCGGGCCCTGGGGGCGGGCAATTTCGATTACCAGCTGCAGCGGGCGGGCGCGCGAGAAATCCGCGAGCTGGGCGACGCGTTCGATCGCATGCGCCGCCGGTTGCGGTCCGCCCGCGAAGAACTCGTAGCTGCCGAGCGCCTGGCCACCATAGGCCAAATGGCCAGTTCCATTTCGCACGATCTCCGCCACTACCTCTCCGCCGTTTACGCCAACGCCGAGTTTCTTGGGTATGACTCGATCGGCCCCGAAGAGCGTCAGGAACTGCTCGCGGAGATACGGCAAGGCGTGCGCGGCATGACCGACCTGATCGACTCCCTGCTGCTGTTCAGCCGAACCGGCGAGTCGCTTCAACTCTCCTATGAATCCCTGCCGTTTCTCGCGGAACGCGCCATTGCCCTGGTCCGCGCACACCCTGATGTGCAGAATGTCCACGTGGTTCTCGAAACCATGCCGCCGGTTGAAGGTTGGCTGGATGCACGCAAAATCGAACGCGCCATCTACAACCTGCTTTTAAACGGCTGCCAGGCTGCCCGCCTTGGCGTGAGTCCGCCGGAACTCCGGATTGATTTGCTGGAGACGGAGGAGCAGGTAGCTTTTCGCATCATCGACAACGGGCCGGGCGTTCCGGAATCGATCCGTGAATCGCTGTTTCAGCCGTTTGTCAGTCTTGGCAAACCGAGCGGCATCGGTCTGGGGCTCACGCTGGCGCAGAAGATCGCCCAGGAACACGGCGGGAGCGTGGTTCTTGAGGAATCCCGCCCGGGGCGCACCGTGTTCCAGTTCTCGATTGGCAAGGCCACTCTGCGGAAATTTGCGGATGCGGCCCATCGAAAGGAAAGCTCGACGACGATGGGCATCATCTCCAACCCATGAGGATCGCGACATGAATCGCATTCCGGCACCATTCCTCCATGCAGTTTTGATATCGCTTCCGATGGTTCTCTGCTCCACCGCGGCGATCGCGCAACAAGCGGACACGAGCCGGCCGCTCGATGCCTCCGCGGCGGAAAGCGATCTCGACCGGCATCTCGATGAGCTCACCAGCAAGCTCGACAGCATGCGGCGGCAGTTGACCGAATCGCAAAACGAGATGGATGAATTGCGCAAAGAACTGCACAGCCTGCGCGACCAACTGGCCGAGAAAAATCAGGCGGAGACCGCCGCGCGCGATGCGGACAGCCTTCGGGCCAGCGTGAGCCAGTTGAAAGAAGAGACCGAAATCGTCGCGGCCCAGGTCAAGCAGCACGATCAGATGAAGGTGGAGAGCGCTTCGAAGTACCCGGTGCGCATCAACGGCGCGCTGCTGGTCACGTCGATATTCAACAGCGCCGAGGCGGACAATTTCAATCTTCCCATCGTGGCCGCTCCGAACCTGGCGGACACCCCGAGGGGCAGTTTGAGCGAGAGCGCGAGCCAGACGATCCTCGGGCTGGATGCGTCGGGGCCGCATCTGTGGGGAGCGAAGTCCTACGGGGACCTGCGCGTGGACTTCTGGGGAGGAGCCTCTTCGGCCAATTACACGCCGGCGGCAGGAGGCCTGAGGCTCAGGACGGCACATGCCCGCCTCGAGTGGCCGACGCGCAGCCTGGGCGTAGCGCTCGATCATCCCCTGATCTCGCCCTGGCAGCCCACCTCGTGGATTACTCTGGCGCAGCCGGCGCTGGCGTGGTCGGGAAATCTGTGGGCCTGGTCGCCCCAATTCACGTTCGAGCAGAACGCGATCTTTCGCCATTTCAACCTTGGCATTGGGGTGATTGATCCGCCCGCGCCCAGCGCTTATACCCAAGGCCAGACGAACCAGCCCAGCCCCTCGGAACGGAGCCGCCAACCCGGATACGAGTCGCGCATCGGGTTCTCGTCCTCGTGGCGCGATCACCCGCTGAATTTCGGCGCGGGCGGCTATTACAGCCGGCAGTCGTACCCTTATAACCACCACGTAGATGGGTGGGCCGGCACGGCGGACTGGGACCTGGTGTTGAGCCAGGTGTTTCGCTTTTCCGGAGAACTGTATCGCGGCAAGGCCATCGGAAGCCTGGGCGGCGGGGCCTTCAAGGACTACGTAAGTGATTCCGTCGAGCACTACCTGGACGGCCTGAATGATGCCGGCGGCTGGGCGCAGGCGAAGTTCACCTTTTTGCCGGCCCTGGAAGCGAACGTCAGCGCGGGACTCGACAACGCATACGCGGCTGATCTGCGCGACTCCGATCAGGCGACGTTGCCGGGGTTGTATGCCAGCCTGGCTCGCAATCAAACCGTGCTTGCGAATCTCGTGTACCGTCCCAAGTCGTACCTGTTGCTCTCTACGGAATTCCGGCAGGTCAACAGCCGGTCAATCACGGGACAGGCATGGCAAGATCGCGTATTCGGCGTGTCTACGGGGTACATTTTCTGATGAAGGAACACATAACAGGCATTCAAATGTGGGTCGCGTTGGGCGTTCTTGCGGGGGCGTCGCTGGCCGCGGCCTCTGCACAGGAGACCGATGTCCAGGCGCGCGTGGAACTTCTGGCGGGCAAAGCGCAGAAGGTCTCGGGTCAGGGGAGCGTGGTTCTGTGGCTCACGCCGGAGACGAGCGTGACCAGCGCGGCGCTTGACTCTCCGGTCGCCCCGGGCCATTTCCGCATGGAGCAAAAAAGCAAGAGCTTTCATCCCCACCTGCTGGTCATCCCCCTGGGAAGCACGGTCGAATTTCCCAATCTCGACCCGTTTTTTCATAATGTCTTTTCGCAGTTCAACGGCAAGCGGTTCGACCTGGGGCTGTATGAAGCCGGGAGTACGCGCGTGGTCCATTTCGACCACGAAGGCGTTTCGTACATTTTCTGCAACATTCATTCCGAGATGGCGGCGGTGATCGTCACCGTGCGCACGCCGTACTTTGGCACGGCCACGCGGAGCGGAGTCATCCATGTGCGCGATGTTCCCGCCGGCGATTATGAGATGCACCTCTGGGCGGAAGGGGCCGATCCCAAGGAACTCCAAGATTTGTCGCGGCGCGTGCATATCGGGGCGTCTCAGCGCGACCTCGGCACGGTTCAGGTCTATGTCACCGGCAGCCTGGCGGACCACAAGAATAAATTCGGCGAAGACTACCGCCCCGATCCAGCGCAGAGCTATTGATGGGGAACTATTCCGCGCGGCTCTGGTTTGCGCACGCGACCAGCGGGGGAGTTTCAGGGCGCGCAACCGACTTGAACAGCAGTCCCGCGATGAGAGCCAGGGCGGCGATGATCTCCAGCGTGCGCGGATAGCCCAGGTTGGTGAACGTCCAGCCCGCGATAGCAGCAGCCATCAATTGCGCGATCCCCAGAACCAGCGCCAAGGTGGCGGATGCCGCGCCGCGCGATTCTTCGGGCACGATCTGCATCATCAAGCTGTAGAATCCGGGCTCGCCCATGTACTGCATCGCGGTGAGTGCGACGTAGGTCATGCTGGCGGCCATGGGGTTTGCGTCGAGAGCCAGCACCAGGAAGCAGCACGCCGCGGCCATCTGCATGGTGAACACGCCCGCCGAAATGCCAAGCCGCCGGAAAACGAGCGGCGCGCAGAGGATCGCGCTCACCTGGCACAGTTGCGCAATGGAGAAAATGGTGCCCACGCTGTCGAGCGGCAGGCGAAGATGAACGGCGAGGAATACGTTCGCGAAGGGGAAGAAAGATCCTCCCACCAGTCCCCATAGGGCGACTGCCGGCAGGATCCGCCGTAGCGCGGGCGAGGACAGCGATTTTGGCCGAGCCGGAGCGGTTGCGCGTGGAACGCGAACCGAGACGGCAGGTATGCAGGCCAGCACCGCGATGCAGCAAGCGGCAATCAAGGTTCGTTGATCGGGAGCAAGCAAGCTCGATGACGCGCGGTGCGAGGAAAACCACCCCGGCAACCTGCTCCCAGCCAGCGCGCCGGCGGCTCCCATTCCAATGCCGAGGGAAAAGACGAGGCTGAAGGCCCGCGGCCGCTCCCGCTCCCCGGTAATCGCGGCGATGATCGGCGACTTTGAGACGGCCCACAGGGATAGCGCCATGCCGGCGGCCAATGCCAATGCCGTCTGCAGAGAAAAGGCTGGGGACAGCGCGCGCAAGCACAGCACAGCGGGCGCGGCAATCACCGCGGTGAGCAGCGCGTTGCGCATTCCCCATCGTTCAATGAGGCGCCCCGCAGGAAGCGCGGCGGCCAGGTTGCCCGCGGCCATGGTCCCCGTCAATACGCCGAGCCGGGCTTCAGAATACCCGCGATGGCTTAGAAAGAGATTGAAGAGGAAGAAGTAGATGGAGACGCCGAAGTCAAAAAAAAACACACGCCCAGGAACGCCCAGAATGTTGTGCTCAACGCGCGCGTGGAAACCCACAGGCTCAACCCATGGAGGAAGAGCGAGACATTGGCCGCGGCATTGGCCAGCGCGGTTCTGCCCAGGTATCGCGCATACTGCACGAACCGATTGCGGCTGGCGTCGGGCCAGGGGCGGCGATATCGAATACGCACCGCCGGCGCGCCCAGAGCGGGCATGAGGGGCGGGAACATGACTTTCCGCAGCACCGATCGGCGCGCCGTCCTCGATTGCATCAGCAGAAGCTGCAGAAGACGGCCGTCCTTATTGTGGCAAAACATCGCCTCCAGCGGAGCCCCGCCATACCGGTCCAGCCAGCGCTTTTGCCCGGGCGGCAGGCGATCGATTTCCACGTGGGCCAGCTCGGGGAGCGAGCACGAGAACCACTTGCGAGCCAGGCTGAATGCCAGGGCTTGCATTCTGCGCAGATTCGGGCCGTGGGTTTCAAACCATTGGCTCCAGAACTCCACGTCGCGAGCGCGACGGTGGAGGAAGCCGGCGAGTTCATGCACATGGTGAAGGACCCAGTCGCCCGACAGCACTCCGCGGAGAATATGCAGCGCGATATACCCGAGTTGATCGACCGCGTGCAGCGCAGGGAATTCCATCTTGTTGACCCGGCGCGTCACCCTGCGACCCCAGAAGCCTTCCACTTCCGGGATTTCGATCAGCGAGGCTCCCTGGTTCCAGAAACAAAAATGCACCTCGATCCCGGGCGGCATGTCGGGATCATAAGGATTGCCGCGCCATTTCCATGCGCCAGGACGGCTCAAGCCCTGAAGGTGATCGGCGCGAGCATCGTGCTGCCCGGGCTGATAGCCGATGTTCATCAGCGTGGATTGGGCCTTTTGAACATCCTCCGGCGGACAGTAGATGTCGATATCCGACTGCGTTCGCAGGCGGGCGTCCTTCACGTAGTCGGGAGATTGCGTGAATCCCTTCAATACCAGATGAGAAATCCCCGCCCGGCTGAGGGCTGCGGCCGCTTCGACGTACGCTGCTTTTATGCGCTCGAACCGCCGGGCGTTATCGGCGACGTTCTGTTCCAGTCGCCCTACCACCCAGCGGGGCGCACCGGTGATATTGACCTGGGAAAGCGGCAGCGCCAGGTGGGCCAGGTCGCAGAATTCCAGGAGCCGCATCCAGTCTGCATCTTCCAGCGCCAGCAGGGCATCGGTGTTCGCGCCCTCCAGTTGCAAGGCGTCGAATAATGCCGCGACTTCACGGGGGATGCGGGGAGACACGGTGCCGTTGCCGATGGGATAGGGGCGCATGCCGGGTTAGTGTCCCTTCCGCGCAAGCTGGTTGATCCGATCAATTGCCCACTCCAGGTCGTGGTAGCGAAGTTCGAAAACGCCGGCGCTCAGCAGGCGGGCCAGCGTGGCTTCCTGTGCGGGCCGCGTCTCGGGAGGAGACATCAGGAACTGGGTGAACCACGGCCAGACCGCTTCCGCGCGGAGGGAAACCAACTCCTGGGTGTCGGCGTATCGCCGATTCAGCAACACGACATGATTGATCAGGCTCATGGTGGTGGTCGCGATCTCCGGCCACTCGGAAGTCCGGACCTCAATGGACGGCTTACCGGTGGCGCGCGGCGTCATCGGGAATCGGGCAAGCTCTGGAAACAACTCCGCGCCGGAAGGACGAAAGCGGATGGAGTGGCAGTTTCCAACAGCCATGCGGTCTTTGCGATGCATTGGGATATACGTCGAGTCGTCGCTGATGTAGGTCCATCCCGAGCGCGCGCCGGCATAGGCAAGCGTCGATTTCCCCTCTCCGGAATCTGCGCACAGCAGGATGCCCCGGCCGCATGAGCGCACGCAGGCCGCATGAATCGCGACGGCTCGCATCGTGGCGATCATGCTGAGCACCGCGCCTTCGAGAATGTGATAACGGAGATATCTCGAACAGCCGGCAGCCCCAGGCGTCACCCTGCCGATGGCCCTTCCCATCGTCATATCCGCAACGTAGAAGTTGTCGGTATCCGCTACTTGCAGAATCAGGGGGCCCTTCACCATGTGTGCCGGAGCGGGCGGCAGGGCATCGGTTGATTCCGCACCCGCCCGCACTTCAAGCAGGAATTCAAGGGGCTGGCCGGGAAAGGCGGATTCGAAGCCATTCCAGCTCTCCTGGGCGGCTTCCAGGACACGCGGCGAATTGGTGAGAATCCTCACCGGAAACCCAAGCGGAAAGTGGGTGGCTTCGAGGGGCAGCCTCTTCCGCGCTGGGAGATATTCATGCGACGGGAGGCCGATGGCGTTTTGGTTTGCCAAGTCTGCGATATTGCGAAGCGATGAATCCATCGCCCAGCCGGCACGGTCTTCGTTCCCATGATCGCTGGTCGGCACGCATTCATTGCGGTTCATCGTCACTCTCCTCGCCGGAATAGATTCGCGGCTCTCCCAGGCTGCCCGCCGGGGGAAGATGGCGAAGGTAAACAACGATGGACCACATCTCGTCATCGTTCAGGATTCCGTGCGAAGCCGGCATTCCCGACGGAGCGATGCCGTTTTCGATAATCCACTTCAACTGGCCGTCGGTATATCCCTGCACCGGCCTGGAAGCAAGGGAGGGGACCGGCGGTGACAGGCTCGCGGCGAACGGAACGCCCGTGTTCTGTCCGTCGAGGCCGTGACACACGATGCAATAGTGCCCAAAGGCGGTTTTGCCGTCGCTCAGCGTCTGCGCATTGTTCGGTAGCGGATTGTGAACGTCCTTGCCTCTTACCGTGATGTTCCGCTTGGCCCATTCGGCAACGCCGGTTTCGGCGCGCCCCGGGGTTGTCACGCGGCAAGCCGCGAGCAGAATGCAGACGGCGAAAACAGAGAGCCAGGCGAGGTCTCGCATCATCATTCATTTCCCGTGACGTGCACATCGATCGCCATCCGGCCGTGGCCGGCCCCGCAGAAATGTCCGCACTGGCCATGAAAATCGCCTGCCTGCTTCGCCGTGAATGTAACCTCCGCCGGCTTGCCCTTGGTGATGGTCTGGTCGATGCCGAGGTCCTTGATGAGAAGACTGTGGGGGACATCGTCGGAAAACAGCTTCAGCCGGACCGTTTCTCCTTTTCTGACCGTGATGTCCGACGGGCTGAACGCATAACGATGGGCGTGGATTTCGATGGTGCGGTCCGGTTGCTGAGTAGCCAAGCAGTTGAAACTCGATGCAAACAGGGCGACCAGAATCGGCACTTTTGTTTTCGTGACCATCAACCAACCTTCCGCCGGAAACTCGAAACAGAGTAGAACCAAGGCAACTCAGTGAGGAGAATTCGCTAGGGAGCCAGAAATTTCAACAGCAGTTGCTGATCCTCGCGCGACAGGCGGGCCCGCGTTCTCATGTGCATGAGGACGGTTCCCGTAATGCGCGGCGACAGGCTCATGGGGGCTGCATGGCAGCGCGAACAGTTGGTCATGAATACGCGCTCGCCGGGGTCTTCCTGCGCGGTGGATGCCGCCGGTGGGGATGCGTGGCGGGCGTCGTCGGTGGTTTGCCGCGCCCGTCCGGCCATCATGCCGAGCGGCACCAACAGCAGGCATGAAGCCAATAGGGGGAAATTCATTTCTTTTCTCCAAACCACAATGGAATGGTGAACCGCCAGGTGATTCCCGCATTCCAGACGTTGGTGTTCAGCTGGTTATTAATGTTGCGGCCATAGGTTCCCAGCAGGCGAAGGTTGTCTTTGAGGTAGTAGTTGATCCCGGCGTCGAATCTGTGGTTATCGACATGGGGCAAACCGTTTCCCCCGCCGTGGAGAGGAAACACCTGTTCCATGCGTCCGACAAGCTGGACCTTCTGGATGGCCGCGTGCGTCGAAGCATGGTCCAGCTTGTAGGCGCCCTCGAGCCAATAGCCGTATCCGAAGTAGCTGTAGTCGTACTCGCCCTTGACGTCGGCCGAACCTTCCAACGGCTGCCAGGAGATATAGGCAGCGACATTGTTGATGCGTTGGTTCTGGAGGAAGCGCTGCCCCGATGCGCCGGCTTCAAGGCGCAGCCGGGGAAAATACACGCTGCCATCTCCGCCCGCGGCGCGGCCCGACCCGAACTGATTGATGCCGCTGCGAACGGAGAAATAGGCGGAGTACTGCAGGCTCATGCCTGGTGTTTGCGCGACGACGCCGCGCAACATCAACCCATCGCCCGCGCCCGTGGTGCGCGTGCCCACGCTGGCCGTATACGGCGGATCCTGGATGTTGCGAATCCAGATGGGTCCCAACCGCTCGTTGTAAAGGCCAAAGGGGAGCAGGTATCTTCCCCCAACTACGATGGCGTGCGTATCGGCAAGCCAATCCAGCTGCGCATACTCGACATCCTTGAAGACCATGCCTTTGAAGGGACCGGAGGTGAAGTTCTGGCGTTGGAAGAATCCGGTGAAATCGGTGCGTGACTCCAGAAGCAAGTGTGGCCCGAAGGGAAGCAGAAGAACGGGATCCACCTGGGGTTCCAGTGTTGGCCCGCCTCCGCTCACGTTGTGCACATATCCCGCGCCGCCGGAAATGATCGGTATGTATCCGGCCTCGCTGGCGCCACTGGCCGGAGCCTGGGAGAAGATGCGCGCGCAACTGAGAGTCCACACCAGCAACGTGTGCCGACAGAGGCTCCAATGGCGATGATTCCGGTATGACACGGTGATAGCTCCACTTCGCACCAGGCCGACAGCGGTCCGGCATACTGGTGCGGCATGGAGCGAATGTACCGTCCGTGTAACTGCGCATTGTCAGAACGATGTCATCGCATCGTAACTTGTGCCCTCGCGGCAAGGTGAGGGTCGCGCGCGCCGCGCCATCGACAACCGGAGCGGAACATTGCACGAAACGATGACATCGGCATGACAACCGGCAGAGGGGAATTCCCCGATACTCGCCCCGAATGGAAACAACAGTTACGAGGGTGCGATGAGAAAACTTATTCTGTATGGCGCTTGTGCCATGGCGGCCGCATTGGCAGGGGCGCAGAGCCCGGGGACAGGCGCAATTTCAGGCCGGATCAGCGACCCCAGCGGCGCCGCGCTCATGGGCGCTTCGGTGCTGGCCAGCGCGGACGGGGCGCACTTTTCCCGAGCGGTGACTTCCTCCGGTGTGGGTGAGTTCAGGATTGCCTTGCTTCCTCCGGGCGTCTACACCGTGTCGGCGTCTGCTTCCGGATTTGGTACAGCAGTCGTCAATTCCGTTGCCGTGGTCGCGGGCGAAACCGCGACGCTCGAGCTGAAGCTGAATATGGGAAAGGCGAGCGACACGATCGAAGTGAATGGCGCGGCCGACCTGGCCCAGACAGAAACGTCAACTCTGGGGCGCGCGATTGACGAAGAGAGCATCCTGAACCTCCCCCTGGCGAATCGCAATTACACGCAGTTGATTGCGCTTTCACCGGGAGTCGTGGTGGAACTGCCAAACGCCGCCGCGCTGGGAAGAAACAACCAGAACGTGTCCGCCAACGGCAGTAAGACCACGTGGAACAATTTCCAGTTCAATGGCATTGACGCGAACAATCTTTCCCAGAACTCCGCATCGGGCTATCAGTCGGAAGTGGGCACTGCAGTGCCGGCGCCCGATACCATCGAGGAATTCAAGGTGCAGACGGGCAACTACGATGCGGGTTACGGACGCGGCGCGGGCGCCAATGTCGATCTCGTCAGCCGATCAGGCCGCAATCACCTGCATGGAAGCGCGTGGGAATACCTTCGCAACGATGCGCTGAATGCCAACGATTTCTTCGCCAAGCGCAACGGGCAGACGCGCCCTGTCCTGAAGCAGCATCAGTATGGAGTGACTTTGGGCGGCCCGCTGATCAGAGGCAACACGTTCTTCTTCGCGGGTTACCAGGGCACGCGCCAGAAGAACGGTGACTCGAGCCTGTCGCTGGTGACTTCCATTCTTCCTCAACTCCCGAACGATCGTTCGCCCGCGGCATTAGGCGCGCAATTCTGCCCGGCCAACCAGCCCGGCAATGCCGGCTATCAAACGGCGTTCGGCGGCGTGCAAATACTCTGCGATGGATCGAATATCGGCCCCGTCGCCGCATCCCTGCTGAACTTCAAATTTGGCAACGGTCAATTCGCGATCCCCAGCCCGCAGACTAACCTTGCCAACCAGCCTGGACAACTGGCCGTGGGTGAGTCCACTTATTCCGTTCCCGCAGACTACCGCGAGGATCAGTTCATGATGAGCGTGGACCGCGCCCTGTCGGATCGCAATAACTTGAGTGGAAGGTTCTTCTACTCGCGTGCGCCTACCGTCGAGCCGTTCTCTCCTTTCGGCGCCAACCTGCCAGGATGGGGCACGTCCGAGCTGGATCAGAACCACATGTTCGTTCTTTCCGACACGCATACCTTCAACGCCAACGTGGTAAACGTTGCGCGTTTTGGTTACATGCGCTTCGACGGCGATGCGGTAATTGCGCAGCCCATCCTGGCGTCAGAGGCAGGCATGGCCACGCCCGCCGGCCTTCCGGAAACTCCCGGCCTGGCCGTGAACGGCCTCTTCACCATCGGCACCGCGGGCCAGCCTTTCTACTGGCAGGACACCAACACCTACGTTTGGCAGGACACGCTCTCGCTCACGCGCGGCCTGCACAGCCTGCGGATGGGCGCGGAGGCCAAGCGCCATCAGGTCGATGTGAACGTGCCTTTTGTCAACGACGGCTTCCTGTTCCTGCTTAGCTTTCCCGATTTCCTGCTGGGCGAAAGCGGGGGGCAGAATCCAGGCCAGAACGGCAGTCCGGTGAGCAACCTGTTTTCCGTCACCGGATCTTCAGGCATCTTCCGCAAGGACGAGCGCTACACCGATTTCGCCGGCTTCGTGCAGGACGACGTGCGCCTGCGCAGCTGGTTAACATTGAACGCCGGCCTGCGATACGAAATCTTCGGGCCGCCTGCCGATATTGACGGACGCCTGCCCACTTTCGATCCGTCGATCGCCACGCACGGCGCGCCGCCTGCGGGAACGCTCAGCGGCTTCGTGCTTCCGGGTAACTATCACGGCCCGCTTCCTTCCGGGGTGGTGCGCTCGTCTCACGACGGTATGTGGGCGACGGATTATACCGATGTCTCGCCGCGCATCGGCTTCTCGGCGCGCCTGCCCGGCTCGGCGACCCGCGTGGTGCGCGGTGGTTACGGTATTTATTTCGATCGCATGTCGGGCGACCTGGCCGAGCAGACGGTTGGCCAGCCGCCTTTTTCCTTCAAGCAGTCGCTGGCCGGCGCGCAGAATGCGGGCGCCACCTTCCAGCAGCCTTATGTGCCGCAACTTCCGCCATCGTCCACCTTCCCGGATTTCCTAGAGCGCGTGCCGGGCGGAGGCCTGTCGCTGGCCGCAATTTCGCCGCATCTTAGCGATCCGTATATCCAGCAATACGACCTGAATTTTCAGACCGAGTTGACCCGCAATCTTCTGTTCGAGCTCGGCTATGTGGGCGCCAAGTCCACGCATGTCCCCGGCTGCGTTGAATTCAACCAGGCTCTGTTTGCCAGTTCCACAAGTCCCGTGAATGGAGAAACTACGAACACCCTTGAGAACCTTGTCCAACGGCTTCCCTACACCGGCATCGCGCCCGGCTCGTATATCTGCGAGACGAGTTTCGATTCGCGCTTCAACGCGCTCGAGACCAGCCTGACCAAGCGCCTCTCGCACGGCCTCGAGTTTCTCGGCAGCTATACGTGGTCGAAGAACCTCGATACGCTCAGCGGCTCGGGCGGGCTGTCCAACTTCGAACTGGGCTTCCTCACCAACGACCAGACCAACCAGAAACAGGCGCGCGGCCCGAACGACTTCGATCGAACGCACCGCGCCGTGCTGAGCCTGGTCTACTCAGCTGGGGGAATCACCGGGGGCCCTTCCGCGCTTAAAGCGGTCACGTCCAACTGGCAGATCGCCACCGTCGCGGCAGGACAATCGGGCACGCCGCTGACGCCGATCGACAGCGGGGCCGGCACCGTGTATGGAAACCTTACGGGATTCAATCGCGCGCAGTGCACGGGAGTGAATCCCGCGTCGGGCGGATCGCTCTTCCACCGCGTGGATGGTTACTTCAACCCTGCCGCGTTCGCGCCGGCGCCGGCGATCGGAGACGGCACGGGCTTCGGCAACTGCGGAGTCGGCATCCTTCGCGGACCGAGCCAAATGAACATCGACTTCGCGGTGGAGAAACGGTTCCCGGTGGCAGAGTATGGGTCGGTTCATCTGCGCGGGGAGTTTTTCAATGCGTTGAACCGGCCGGAGTTTGGCAACCCCATCCTGGACCACGAAGCGGGACCGGCCTTCGGCCTGATCACTTCGACGGCCGCCAACCCGCGGCTCATTCAACTCGCGTTGCGCTACGAATTCTGATGGGGGAATCCTTTCCCGCCCCAGCAGAGCTAGGACGGGGCACCCGTCTGCACCGGTGATTCGATTTTGCCGCGACTGGGATCCACCAGCAGCCACATCGCGCCGCCAACGGCGGCCAGTGCCGCGGCGAAGACAAATGCCGCGATCCAGCCCATGCGGCCGGCGATATAGGGGGTGAGCGATGCCGTCACTGCGCCGCCGATCTGGCAACCCATGTTCATCACCCCGGACACTACGCCCGAACGTGCGCCGGCGATGTCGGCGCTCACCGCCCAGAACGAACTTTGAGAAAGATACAGCGCGCCTGCGCCTCCGGCGAGAATGATGCTGGCCGCATACGGGCCGCGCACCTGCGCGCCCACCACCAGGAACACGGCAGTGAGCGCAAACGACACAGCGGCGATCCCTGCGCGCCCCCAGCGCAGGCCGATGCGTTTGGAAATCCAGTCGCTGACCAGGCCGCCTCCCAGGCAGCACACCGTCATGGCGATAAACGGGATCATCGAAACCAGCGCGCTGGCCTTCAGGTTCAGCCCGCGCACTTGCGCCATATAGATGAAGAACCAGCTGAAGAAGATCCACGCCACGTAGCCGAAGGTGAAGTAGCTCAACGTCAGCGCCACCACGTTGCGGTTGCCGATCGCCGCACCCCAGGAGCCAGCTGTCTCCGCCGGTCGTACCTCCCCAGTTATGCGCGTAGCCTGAATACAGGCCAGCTCCTCTTTGGAAACGAGAGGATGTTCCTCCGGGGTGTCGCGCGCGATGGCATACCAGACCAGGCCCACCGCCAGCCCGGCGGCGGCGCTGAACCAGAAGGAAGCGCGCCATCCATAATGGGAGTTGATCCAGGTGAGAACCGGAATGCTCAAGCCCGCGCCGGTCCCCACGCCCGCAAAAATCCAGCCGTTTGCGCGGCCTCGTTCGGCCACCGGAATCCATCGTGCGACAAACTGGTTGGAGGCTGGATAGATGACGGCCTCCCCGGCGCCGAGGGCAAACCGGATCAGGATCAACAGGGCGAGTGCGTGCGCCATGCGCGCATTGGGAAGAGCAGTCAGCGCCGTAAATACTCCCCACCACAGCACCCCTGAAGCCAGCACCAGCCGGGGTCCGTACCGGTAGGCCAGCCAGCCACCCAGAATCTGAAAGGCCGCATAGCCCATGAGGAAAGCGCTGAAGACCCATCCCAGGTGAATGTCGTCCAGACGCAGTTCTCCGCGGATGGCCGGCCCGGCGATGGAGATATTGGTCCGGTCCATGAATCCCACCGCGCTCAGCAGGAAGATCCATAAGATCAGCAGATCGCGAATTCCAATGCGGGATGTGCCCCGGGTCGTCATCGATGAAGTCTGCTCGAAAGCGACATGCCGAAACGATAACTATAGCGGGTCCGGGTTCTTGCGTTGCCGGGCATCCCACGCAAATTTCTCGCCCTCTGCGCGGTCTCAGGCTCATACTAGAAAAGAAAGCCGTCGCGAGGAGGTCGTACCGGATGACACGGAATTGTTCCCGCAGACATTTTCTGGGCACGATGGGCATGGCTGCCGGCGCATACATGGCAGGGCCGTCGCTGCTGTCCGCGGTTCAGGCGCCCGCAAGCCGGGTGGCCATCGGAATGTGCACGGAGTACGACCGCCAGGTTCGCGATGTCCTCAACACCATGTTTGACCAGCTTGGCGGGCTGCCGTCGCTGGTGCGGGGCAAGACGGTGGCGATCAAGCTCAACATGACCGGCTATCCCAAAATGAAGCTGGGCGACCAGTCGACGCAGATGACCCATTGGGTTCATCCCCAGGTGATCGGCGCGCTGGTTTCGCTGCTCGGACAGGCGGGAGCCACGCGCGTCCGGTTGCTGGAGAGCAATCCGGGAGGCACCAAGCCGCTTGAAGAGTTCATGGTGGACGCCGGGTGGCAGCCGAAGGACTTGGCCGCCGCGGCGGCGCGGGTTGAATTCGAAAACACCAACTTCCTGGGCAGCGGCAAATCGTACGCCCGCTTCATGGTCCCCGGCGACGGATTGATGTACGCCGGCTACGACCTGAACCACTCCTATCGGGATACAGACGTTTTCGTTTCGCTCGCCAAGCTGAAGGAACATCGGACCGCGGGCGTCACGCTCTCGATGAAGAATTGCTTCGGCATCACGCCGGCGACCATTTACAGCGACGAGGCGCCGCAGGACGAGCCGGCCATCGTGCCGGCCGGCTTCCGCGGTCCCATGCATTCCGGGTCGCGTGGGCCTTCGAAGAGCGCGCCCCAGCCTGTAGCCGAATCGAAGGATCCCGGTTTCCGCGTGCCGCGCATAACCGCCGATCTGGTGGCGTCGCGCCCTATTCATCTCGCCGTGATCGATGGCATCTACACCATGACGGCCGGCGAACTGCCTTACCAGACGAAGAGCAAACAGTGGGTGAACAAGGCTATCCATCCGGGTCTGTTGATCGCGGGCACCAATTGCGTGTGCACCGACGCGGTGGCCGTCTCGGTGATGGGCTTCGATCCGATGGCCGATCGCGGCACGCCTCCGTTCGAGAAATGCGACTCAACGCTCAAGCTGGCCGAAGGGCTGGGCGTGGGTACCCGCGACCTGAAGCGCATTGAAGTGGCGGGCACTCCGATCGAAAAGGCGCGGTACAAATTTCCCGCGATGAGTACGCTTCCTACTTAGAGTCTGATCTTAGTGTTCTGAAGCTGGGTGCCCCAGGTCGCGTTTTTTCAGGACCTGGGGTAGATGCATTCCGCTGACATGAACGCATACCTCGTTCAATCGCGGTAGAATGACGTCTTTGTATCCGGCATTCCAAGAGGCCAATCCATGCCCATCCCCCGCCGCCATCTTTTGAAATCCGTTGCCGCCGCATCCGGCGCTCTCGCGTTCGCCCCACGCTTTGCAGCCGCCGAAGAGCAAGCCGCGCGCGCTACGCGTGGGCTGCCTGCTCCGCGGATCAAGGACATCAGCGTGATCGAAAGCGAGCCGCAGGGCGTGCGGCTCACCGTGGTGAAGATTACGACCGACCAGGATGGCTTGTACGGCTACGGCTGCGCGACATTCACCCAGCGCGCCGACCTGGTGAAACCCGCCGTGGAGAAATACCTCAAGCCGTTTTTGCTGGGCAAAACCACCGACCGCATTGAGGACATCTGGCAATCCTGCTACGACTCGTCCTACTGGAAGAACGGCCCGGTGCTCAACAACGCCATCAGCGGCATCGACCAGGCGCTGTGGGACATCAAGGGGCGCCAGGCCGGAATGCCCGTCTATGAGCTCGCCGGCGGCAAATGCCGCGAAGCCGTCGACGCCTACACGCATGCCAGTGGCGCCGAATTTGAGGAAGTCGTCGAGAACGCCCGGAAGTTCATGGCGCAGGGATGGCGCCACGTGCGGGTGCAGGTGGGCTTGCCCGGCATGGCGGGCTACGGATCGCAGCGCAAGGAAGCAGGCCGGCCGCAGGCTCTTCATGACAAGCCGCTGTTCGATCCCGCGGCGCAGTTCCGGCGCGCTTTGAAGTTGCTCGAAATCTGCCGCCGTGAACTGGGGGATGAAGTGGAGTTGCTCCACGACATGCACGAGCGCCTCACTCCCAACCTTGCCGTGCAATTCTGCAAGGCCGCCGAGCCATTTCGCATGTTCTTCCTCGAAGATCCGCTCGCGCCCGAGGATCTTGGCTACTTCCGCCAGATCCGCCAGAACTGCGCCACTCCGATCGCCATGGGCGAGCTGTTTAATAGCCCCCACGAATGGACGCCCCTGATCTCTGAGCGCCTCATCGACTACATTCGCGTGCATGTTTCGCAGGCCGGCGGATTCAGTCCCGCGCGCAAGATCGCAATCCTCGCAGAGCAGTTCGGCGTGAAGACGGCATGGCACGGCCCCGGGGACGTTTCGCCTGTTGGCCACATGGCCAACGTCACGCTCGACCTGGTCAGCTATAACTTCGGCATCCAGGAATACTCTCCGTTCAACGAGCGCACGCAGGCGATTTTCCAGGGCTGCCCGGAGATGCGCGACGGCTACTTGTGGGTGAGCGAAAAGCCCGGCTGGGGCATCGAGATCGACGAGAAGGAAGCAGCGAAGGCCCCGTTTACGCAAAGCCCGCTCAACGGAGGCTGGGGTGAAATCCGGCTGCCCGACGGAACGGTGATCAAGCAATAAGATTCCGATTACTTTGGGATCTCTAATCTTTTTCCTGGAAACGCCGACAAGTCATCTATGGGCCGGATCTCGAGGAAAAGCGTGGAGCAGCGCCACGAAAGAAACCATAGCCTGCAAATAGGTAATACGAAGAAGTAATTAGCATTGTGCGCCTGAGCGGCGTAACATCCTCCCCAAGTTCAACGGCCCAATTTGCGAGGAAGGTTATGAAAGCATCCTGTGCTTTACGGGTCTTCGTGCGCCCTTTTTCTTCCGTCTCACATGCAGTCAGTTGCTGCCTTGCTCTCTTACTATTCCTGGGGATGACTCTGGCCGGGCGGGCGCAAGAATCACCCGAGCGACCCACACTGGCACCGCTCAGCCCGAATTACCTGGAAGATCAACACGGGTTCAACCAGGAAGTGATTCCGGTGTTGAGGTTTTCACCGGCGGGGTACCCGCTGGGTTTGAGATCCTCCACCATGGACTTCACTCACTTGATCGGCCAACCAAGCCTGGCCGAACAATCGGCAAGCAGCCTTCCTGCGAGTTACGATCTGCGTAATTTCAACAAAGTCAGTCCGGTAAAAAACCAGCTTCAATGCGGAGATTGTTGGGCGTTTGCGACTTTCGCTTCCATGGAGTCGGTTTTGCTGCCAGCCGAAACCTGGAGCTTTTCGGAGAACAATCTCAATAACCTGAGCGGCTTCGATTTCGGCGTCTGTAACGGCGGCAACGGGCAGATGAGCACTGCCTACCTGGCGCGCTGGTCGGGTCCGATTAAAGCGTCAGACGATCCGGACCCCACACCCGCATCATGCACCAGCCAAAGCAACTGCTCCAATCCTTCTCCACAGAATCTTTCTCCGCGCAAGCACGTTCAGAATGTGATCTTCCTTGCGCCCCGCGCCAGTTCCACCGACAATGCCAATCTGAAAACCGCGATCATGAATCACGGCGGGGTGCATGTATCGATCAGTGCGGATGAACTGGGGTGGAGCAATCCTTATTGGAATGGGAACAACGACGCCTACTATTACAACGGGGCGCAAGTCTGCAAGGATAACGCGGGGAATGCGTCCAAGTGCAAGATCGACCATGCGGTCACGCTTGCAGGCTGGGATGATAATTACCCCGCAAGCAATTTCGCCACGCGGCCGGCGGGGAACGGCGCGTTCCTTGTCAAGAACAGCTGGGGCACTTCGTTTGGCGCCAATGGCTTTTTCTGGATCTCGTATTATGACGCCGGATTGGCGTACCAGGAATCGTTTGTCTATGTGGACAACCAGAGCACAACCAACTACACCACCGAATACCAGTACGATCCGCTTGGGCTAGTCAATTCGATCGGCTATTCAAGCCCGACCGGATGGGGCGCCAACGTATTTACAGCCAAGGCTGCGGGCAAACTGCAGGCCATCGCCACCTACGGGCTCTCGAACAATTCGACGTATACCGTTGAAATCTACACCAATGCTACAAAAGGCCCGATCAGCGGAACGCTGGCCACCACATTCACCGGTACGATCAGTTTTTCGGGGTACAACACTATCGTTCTGCCCACGGCGGTGGCGATCACAAAGGGCCAGAAATTCTCAGTGGTCATCAAGCTGACCACGCCTGGATTCAATTGGCCGATTCCGCTTCACTACGCCGCATCGGGCTATTCCAGCCAGGCCACGGCCAGTCCTGGGCAAAGTTACATCAGTTCCGATGGAAACACCTGGACCGACGCGACCACCGTAGAACCCACGATGAGTGTTGCGTTGAAGGCGTTCTCGACGGACGCGCCGCCGGTGGCGGGCCTAAGCAGCTTCACGATCACTCCGGCTTCGGTCCTCAGCGGCAGCGCGGCGAACCTCAATATTGCGCTTACCGCTCCGGCTCCTGCCGGCGGGGCATTGATCCAGCTGACTTCCAGCAGCACAAGCCTGTTTCCAGTGACCAATTACACCGTTGCCGCTGGCCAGTCGAGCGGCAGCACGAGCGTTCGCGCGGGCACAGCGACGACTTTGCAAACCGTAACCGTGAAGGCGGTGTATGCGGGTGTGACCAAGCAGGCAACCGTCAGCGTGATTCCGCCCAAGACGCCGCCGGTGCCGACGACTGGATCCACGTCGTCGGTTACTTCCAGCTCCGCGACGCTTTCCGGCACGGTGAACCCTGAAGGATCCGATACCCACTTCTGGTTCCTGTACGGCACCAGCAGTACGTTGATCGGAGCAGGTCAAACGGGTTCACAGGACGTGGGCTCCGGAACCAGCCCCTCGGGAATCTCCGCCAATATCGCCGGATTGAAGCCGGGCACGGTGTACTACTTCCAGCTTGTCGCCCAGAACAGCGGGGGGACGACCAAGGGAAACATCAGTCAATTCACGACGCAGCAGCAGGCGAAACCTCCTACAGTGGCGACAGGCTCCGCCTCCGCAATCACGCCGAAAACGGCGACCGTTTCGGGCACTGTGAATCCGAACGGAGCGGATACGAGCGTCTGGTTCCTCATCTCATCGAACAGTTCGATGAGCGGAGCGGTGAAGAGTACTCCATTTGACGCGGGCTCCGGAACGAGCATTCTGCAGGTTCAATGCGCGATCACGGGGATGAATCCGGGCACAACGTACTACTATCAAGTGGTTGGCCAGAACAGCGCCGGGACGGTGGCGGGCAGCGTCAATCATTTTACGACGACCCAGCCCTCGACTCCGCCCACGGTGACGACCGGCTCGGCGTCAGGAATCACGAACAACGGCGCGACGACGTACGGAACGGTGAACCCGAATGGTTCCGACACCCACGTATGGTTCCTCATTGCGACCAACTCGGGGATGAGCGGAGCCGTACAGACTCCTGCTTACGATGCCGGGTCGGGAACCACCACGTTGCAGATTCAATGCGCCTGGACGGGATTGGCCGCGGGCACGACGTACTACTACCAGTTCGTTGCCCAGAACAGCGCGGGCACGGTAAAGGGCACCGTTAATCAATTTACGACCGTCCGGCCATCGAGTCCGCCCACGGTAAGTACCGGCTCGGCCGGAGGAATCACGACCAACAGCGCGGTCGTCTACGGCAATGTAAACCCGAATGGCTCCGATACAAACGTGTGGTTCCTGATCGCGACTAATCCGGCGATGAGCGGAGCCGTACAGAGTCCTTCCTACGATGCGGGTTCGGGAAACGCATCACTTCAAATTCAGTGCACGTGGACCGGGTTGAGCCCTAACACAACTTACTACTACCAGTTTGTTGCGCAAAACAATTCGGGCACCGCCAAAGGTGTCGTCATGAATTTCAAGACGATGGCTGGGGCGGGGCTGCCCATTGTGTCCACCAGCTCCGCGACGAGTATCGCAGCGACCACCGCAACCATCAATGGAACTGTCAACCCCAATGGAGCCGATACGATTGCCTGGTTCCAGATTGCCGTCAACAGCTCGATGAGCGGAGGAGTTCAGTCCAATGCGGTTGACCTTGGCTCTGGGAATACCACCTACCAGATCCAATGCGCGATTACGGGCATGAGCCCCGGGGGGACGTATTACTACCGGATCCTTGCCAGGAATAGTTACGGGACGGTGCAGGGCAGCGTGATGCATTTCACCACCAGCACGCAATCGAGCCGGGGTCCAACAGCAGGCGAACGCGAGCTGGGTTTGCGAGCCATCTCGCCAACGGTTCTGGGTAGCATGGGACCGACAGGCGGTAATCTTCACGTGATGGCGGGCGATCGAGCCAAGTCCATCACTGGAGTGGTGCAGGCGCCTTCCCAGGAGCCGGGAGGCACGAATGCTGCTCCGTCCGGTCTGAGCGCTGGGGCTACATCCTTGAGCGGTTCCGGTGCGAAGCCGAGGCAGCGCGCAAACCCGCGGAAGTGAACAGATGGCAACCGGCCGGTACGCTAGCGGAAAAACGCAAGCGCACTGGCCGGCGTTGCCGCGGGGCATTGTCTTGCGATGTCATTCTGTGAATCGAAGCCGTTCTAGCTGAACAGCGCATCATCCCACGACTGTGCCTCATCCCACATCGGGGTGGGTGCAAAGTATTCGGTTCCGGGCTTCAAATGGCGCTTTACCTCATCCTCATTCAACGTGATTCCCAGTCCCGGCGCATCAGGGACATTTATGTAGCCCTTGTTGATGATCGGCCTTTCGAGGCCGGTGACCAGGTCCTGCCAAAACGGCACGTCGGCGAGTGATTTTCCAGCGCGAGGAAGTTGCGCGTGGCCGCCGCGCAATGCACATTGGCCATGCAGCTTACAGGCGTGCCCGCAAAGTGCATGGCCATCGGCACGCCATATTTGAATGCCATGTCGCCGATGCGATGCGTCTGCAGAATTCCGCCTGATGTGGCGAGGTCGGGATGGATCTTGTCTACCGCGTCCTCGCGGCACAGCGTCTCGAAATCTTCGATTCGATAAATATCTTCGCCGGTGAGGATGACAAGACGGGATATTACTTCACGCGTCATCATCCTTGAAATGCGCCGGCGTCCATGAGTGCCTTCTTCATCCCCGCCCAGCTGATACGCGTGGACTGCTCCGGAGTGCCGCCTCCGTGCCAGTGGGTTTCCAGGCTGACCGCATCGCGATATCCGGCTTGTTTCAAAGCCCGGAACTGCGCCCCCCAGTCGATGTAGCCCTTGTCCACCGGTGCCCACTCGATCTTGCCCGCATCGTTCCTCACCGCATTCTTGCAATGGCAATGATGGATGCGATTCTTGGGCAGCAAGTCCCAGCCTGCCGGAAACGCATCGAGCTCGCCGCGCATGACCGCATTGCCGGGATCCCAGTTGAGCGCCAGGTGCGGCGACTGGACCGCGTTCAGAGTGCGCGCGGCTTCCCGTCCAGTGGCCGTGTTGCATTCAAACTCGTTTTCCAGCACGAGCAGGATATCCTCCTTGCCGGCCGAATCCGCGGCAGACCGAAGCTTCTCATCGATGGCGGCGCGAAACGGCGTGACATCGTCGATGCGCCAGAAATCGAAGCACCGCACCTTGTTCGTCTTGAAGGTCTTGGCCAGCGCAATGGATTTTTCCAGGATCGCATCTTGCTGCTTGAAGGTGGCCTCCGCCGCTGCATGCATGTCGCCCTTCGAGCCGTATTGCGAACGAGGCGCATCCGGCCAATCGGTTTTGAACAGCGGGCTGGCAATGTCGGTGACTTGCAGGTTGTACTTGGCCAGGATCTTCTGCGCGTCGGCGATCTGGTCGGAGGAAAGGTCGATCATGTTCTTTCCCCACATCGACCGCAATTCGATCCACCTCAAGCCAAACTCCTCGGCCACGACGTGGCAGGCGTGATCGAAGTCGCCGGAAATTTCGTCGTTAATGACGGAAACCTTGAAAGGAGACTGGGCCGCCGCCCGCCACGGTTGCGTTGCCAATGCGGTCATAGCTATCGCCGAACGGTACAAAAACGAACGTCGCGAAGATGCAGACATGCGAATCCCTCGTTCCCCTTGCGCAACAAGGATAGTAGGCGGGGCCGGTCGCCGTCATACCGGCACGTTGAATTCCGAAGCGGCGATCAGCCCGCCGTCCACCACGTGCAGGATTCCCGTGATGCCGTCCGAATCGTCGGAGACAAGGTACACGGCGGCCCGCGCCACGTCGCCGGGACTGAGGATCTTTCCCAGGGGAACGCGCGAGAGCCGGGTCCGGATGCGCGCGTCGCCTTCCTCGCCATGCCCCAGATGCTCGCGCAGCATCGGCGTGTCCGTAATGCCCGGGCAGAGGCAATTCACGCGAATCCCGTCGCGCCCCAGGTCGAGCGCGAGCGATTTTGTGAGCAGGGCGATGGCGCCTTTCGATGCGGAATAAACCGGAGTGCCCACCTGCCCGGTGAAACTCCCGATCGACCCCGTGTTGAGGATGGCCCCTTTTCCATTGCGGCGCATGTGGGGAACGACGTGCCGGGTGGCCAGAAACACCGATTTCACGTTGACGGCCATGACCCGGTCCCATTCGGCTTCCGTCATCTGCTCGATGGTTTTTACCAGCAGAATTCCGGCGTTATTGAAGAGGATATCGATCTTTCCCCAGCGCCCGATCGTGTCATCGACCATCCGGGCGATTTCCGCGTTGCGGGTCACATCCGCGCGCGCGAAGAAGGCTTCCCGGCCCTCCGCCAGTATCTGGTTCACCGTCTCGCGGCCGTGTTCGTCTATGTCGGCCGCGGTCACGCGCGCGCCCTCGCGCGCAAATTCGATGGCGCTGGCCCGCCCGATTCCGCTGGCCGCGCCGGTCACAATGGCCACTTTTCCTTCAAGCTTCACGGTAAGCGAAACTAAGTTTGGGTGCGGGAAACTGTCAAGCGAATGTTTCCATGGGTAAACTAATTCAATTTTCTTGACAGCGTTTCCGCCGCCGCCTGATGATCGTTGGGCTGTTCGGGTCCCGTCATTTCCAACCGGTTGCGGGGAGATTCGCGCATGTCTGAAGCATTGTCGAGGCGCAGTTTTGTGAAAGCAGTGACCGCAACGGCCATCGCCGGCTCGATTCGGAAAACGATGGCCGCGGACGAGCGGGTCGCTACTGCCGGTACTCCGACAGAGTGGTCCTACGTAAGCGGGAAACAGTACGACGACGCGTTCAACCAGGTCGATGTCGATGCAATCGTCACCCGACCTTCGGGAGGCGAGGAGCGAATCCCGGGATTCTGGGCGGGCGGTTCGACTTGGAGCGTCAGGTATGCGCCGCCGCAGCCGGGCATATACAAAATACGGTCGGTCTGCACCGACACGAAGAATCGCGACCTCCACGATCAGCAATTCACGCTGCAGGCCGAGCCCTATGCCGGGACGAATCCGCACTACAAGCATGGTTCTTTAAAGATCGGTGCCGATGGGCGTCATTTCGAGCACGCCGACGGAACGCCATTCTTCTGGCTCGGGGA
>CAVPNO010000092.1:0-83952 GCA_963706455.1 uncultured Acidobacteriota bacterium
AAATTGCGACGTATGCGATGCTTTGGAGTTACGAATGACTATTGAGGGCGAGCTGAAATCGCCGAAGGTCTCGAAACGGATCGTCGCGCTCGGCAATCGTTGATCGTTGTGCTTATCTTCTCTTTTTAACTAACGCATACTTGGTTTGGTTTATTAGAATGTGTTTACGCTTTGGAGGAGGTTAACGGAGCGCAGATTAAGAAGCCAATGATCGCCGACGGTTGTTTCAGGCCGGCGAGGTCAAGCTTCCCATTGCTACGACTTTGTGGGTCCCTTCTTGGTGAGGACCAACGGGGCCGCGATGCCCACTGCGATCGCCGCCACCATGAGAAAACAGCTGAGAGCGAGTGCCAGCGTCTCCGTCACGAGAACAGTGGCGGAGGCTGCAGCAGCGCCTACGATCTGAAGACCGCCAATCACGACTCGGAAGGCGAACGCCCCTGGTATCATGGCGACCACGCCGGGAAAGGCGAAGGCGACGGCGGGAGCGCGGAAATGCCGGGCGAATCCGTGGGCCAGGAAGCCCACCACCAGTGCACCGATCAAGGTTCCGCTCACAACATCGACTCCCAGATGCATGCACAGGGTTCGCGTGGTATGGCTGGCCATCCCGCATACGACACAGGCCCAGGCGATGCGGCCTGGAACGTTAAAGAGGAATAGGTAGCCAAGAGCCGCCAGCGCCGAGAATAGCGCGTCCTCGGGGACGGAAAGGAGTTTCAGGGGCGCTTCCACTGGGATCTTCGCCCCCGTCAGTGACGGTGGCGACGAATAGCCCGAAGGCAATCGCCAACGTGATAAGAACGCCGAGCCCCAGGCGAGCAAGGCCTTGGGTCATGTGGTTCTTGAACATATCCTGGACACCATTGACTAAGGGTACTCCTGGCACGATGATCATCCCGGGTGCCACCAGGCACAAAGCCGGGGTGCCGGCTAAAGCCTAACCAAACATATTTGAAATTTTCTGACGTTCTCTCCATTCCCTGTGGGTAGCTTGGTTAGCGGCTTCAGCCCTCGTAGCGCTGCGCTACGCCTGCTCAAGGTCGAATCCGACATAAACGGCATCCTTCCCGCCGGAGGCGGGCCCCTGCACATTTATTTCGTTTCTCCCTTGATCAGGCTTCGCTCCGCGCTGGGAGGTAACGGTATTTTGCGTTCGACAGCACTTCGCTCGTTCCTCGCTGCGGCTGTCAACCTGCAAAAGCTTTTGGGACTTTGTTCGGAAGGCGACCCGGGGATTTGCGTTTTGCCGGACAGGCGGCGACCAGTTTTTTCTATTTATTTAGCCCAATTGTGCAATTTTGGCAGTGGGATAGCCAAGGACCGTGATGATCCGGCCGGACTTGCGATCGATGTAGACAAATGCGCGGCCCTCAATGCGGTAGTTACCTTTCCAGCCGATGGCGTAGTGAGTGTCTGTTTCCTCGAAGTCGATGGGTTCCGGATCCCCATCGCGGGCGAGTCGGGCAGCAAATTGACATGAGGGGTCCAGCATCCATGCATCCCCGGTTTGGGTCGAAAAGAATACCAGCGGTCCGGTGGTGACAAAGCGTCCGTCGTGTTCAGCCGCCTGACGCTGAATGTATTTTATCTCCTTAGCCAGGCGAAAATCCTTGCCCTTCATCCATTGTTTTGCTGGTCCACTCTTGATCTTTTTAGGGTTCACGTTGTCCTCACCTCGAGATAGCGACCGCAGCCTCTGTCAACTTCGGAAGCATCAAGGTGACGGCATCGAGCATGCTCACGCTGAATTACGCCATCAATTCATCCGTGAACTTCGGGACCGTCAACATTGTCACCCAGGGCGCCGCAAACCTGGACTTTACGGCCGGCGGAACCTCGACGTGCACGGGAAGTCCGTTGTCGTCGATTTGCAGCGTTCCGGTATCTTTCGCACCCGCTGCGCCGGGAGTGCGTCTGGGCGCAGTTCAGCTCTTGGATTCTTCGGTGCCGCCCAATTTGCTGGCCGCGACCCTGTTGCACGGCACCGGTGTGGGGCCGCAGATCGCCTTCGGTTCCGCGCCCCAGGCCACATTGGTGAGCGGAGGCGGAACAAACTTTTTGGGAGTGGCGCTGGATGCGACGGGCGATGTCTTTTACACCCGGGCGTCGGGCACCAGCGTCTCGGAACTGCAGGCGCCGGGCAGCACGCAAATAAGCGTGGGTGCCGGACTTGCCAACCCAAACGGCGTCGCTGTCGATGGGGCGGGGAATCTCTTCGTCGGCACTGGAGGCGCTTCAAGCATCGTGGAAGTACCCCAGGGCGCTGGCTCGCAAACCACCGTGGGTAGCGGGCTTTCCAACCCCACGGGAGTCGCGGTGGATGCGGCGGGCGACCTCTTCATCGCCGATACCAGTCTCGGGTATGTCGCAGAGGTTCCAGCGGGCGGGGGCCAACAGGCTCAAGTCGGCAATGGCCTCGCCAGTCCGAACGGCGTGGCTGTAGACGGGGCGGGCGATGTCTTTATCGCCGACACTGCTAACGCGCGGGTCCTCGAGGTCCCGGCAGGCGGAGGCTCGTCATCGACCTTGGGGAGTGGATTTCTCACCCCCACCGGTGTCGCCGTGGATGCGGCCGGTGACGTCTTTGTCGCCGACCCTGGTCTCACCTATGTCGTGCAAATCCCGGCCGGCGGGGGTCTGCAGGCTCAAGTCGGTGCCGGCCTTGCCAGCCCCACCGGTGTGGCTCTTGACGCGGCCGGCGATGTGTTTATCACCACCTCGAATCAGGTCGTCGAAGTTCAGGGGTCGCAGGTGCCGACGGTCACCTTTAGCGCAGCTCCAATCAACACCACCAGTACGCCTCAAATCGTGACCGTTCAGAACGTCGGCAATACGCCGCTTGTGTTTTCCTCCATTGCCGTTGCCGGTACCGGCTTCACCGAGGATCCGGGGACGACGACTTGCTCAACCTCGCTCAACCCGGGCGGATCCTGCACTGTGGGAGTCGTTTGCTACCCCACCGCGCTTGCAACTATCCCGGGAACCCTTACAATCATCGACAACGCGCTCAACGCGGCGTCTGCCGTGCAGGCCGCCTCGCTCTCCTGCACCGGCGTGCTGCAGCCGCAAACCATTTCGTTCTCGATGTCGCCCCCGGCCAGCGCGATGTATAACACCCAGTTCCAGGTGGCGGCCACGGGCGGCGCGAGTGGAAACCCGGTGCTCCTGAGCAATGCCGGCGTATGCAGCCTCTCGGCCTCGACCTACACCATGACAAGCGGGACAGGAACCTGCTCGGTGATTGCCAGCCAGGCCGGCGACGCAACTCATGCGGCTGCCCAGGTGACGCTCCCTGTTACCGCGGCGTTGGCAACAAATACCGTCACGTTCAACCTGCCGCCACCGGCGACCGCAGCCTACGCCACCAACTTCACCGTTTCCGCAGTGGGTGGAGGGAGCACCAATCCGGTGATCTATGAAAGCGGCGACGAATGCCGCAACGTCGGCAACATTTACACCGTAGTCAATGGCATCGGCGAGTGTTACGTGACGGCGTTCCAGTTTGGCGACGCCAATTATGCGGACGGTAGCGTGACCCTGACAACCATCGCTACGCTTGCTCCCCAGACGATTGTTTTCACCACCAATGCACCCGGATCCGCAGTCTATGGCTACAACTTTACGGTCGCGGCGACTGGCGGTGCGAGCGGAAACCCGATCAGCTATTCCAGTTCCGGCGCTTGCACAAACATTGGACCCTATTACTCCATGACCTCCGGCACGGGGACATGCCAGGTGATTGCCAACCAGGCAGGCCGAGTGTTCGGAGGCACATATGAATACGCGGCCGCGCCGGCGGTAACTGAAGTAGTGACCGCGTCATTAGCCGGCCAGACCGTCAGCTTTACCACCAACGCACCGGCATCCAAGGCCTATGGCGGCAGCTTCACGGTAGCGGCGAAATCGAGCATCGGGTTGGCGATTACTTACTCCAGTTCCGGCTCATGCACTAACTCCGGCGCAACCTTCACCATCACCAGCGGCAGTGGGACGTGCTCGGTGATTGCGTCGCAACCTGGCAACAATAACTACACGCCGGCCTCCGTAACCGAATTTACAACCGCCACCAAGGTCTCCCAGTCCATCACGTTCACTACCAATCCGCCGTCAACGGCTGTCTACCCCACGAGCTTTACGGTCGTGGCCGGTGCCAGTTCCGGACTTGCCGTCGTGTTTACAAGTTCTGGTTCCTGCAGCAACTCGGGGACGACCTACACCATGACCAGCGGCACCGGAACCTGTTCGGTGATCGCAAACCAACCCGGGAATGGAAACTACTCCGCCGCCGGCCAGGTGACGAAGTCCACGACGGCCCAAAAAGCGGCCGCAACCGTCTCAATCAATAACATTCCTGCCAATGCCGCGGTAGGCGGGAGCTTTTCGCCGACCTACACCACGAACAGCAATGGCGCAACCTCGGTGACGTCGAGTACCAGCACCACCTGCACCGTATCGGGCAACACCGTCACCTTCAAGGCGGCTGGTACCTGTACCGTGGTAGCTCACACCGCCTCGACTGCCAACTACAACGCCGGGACGGGCTCGTCGCAGTCCTTCACCATCATCAAGCCCACCCTCACTTCCATCAGTCCCACCTCGGGAACGCATGGAACTACGGTCGCGGTTACGCTGACCGGCACCAACTTGACCGGCGCCACGGGAATCACCGTATCGGGGAACGGCATTACGGTAAGCGGCCTTTCTGTTACCGGCTCCACTACGGTCAAAGCCAGCTTCGTCATCGCAAGTACAGCAACTTTGTCAGCTCGTACGGTGAGCGTGACCACCCCGATAGGGACAACCAATACGGTTACGTTTACGGTCAAATAAAAATCATGGGGCCGACGGCCCTTTCGGGCCGGTCGCGAGGTGGCCGGCAATTTCGCTACGGCGTAGAGCCGTCGTGTCATTCCCCGCGAAGAGCGCACCTTCGTCGAACTGGTGGAAGGAACCTTCCAGGTTCCGGCACGAACCAGCAAGGACCGGTTTCATTTTCCGGGGATAAACGCGTTCGTCACAGGTTCGCTGTCGCCACCCGCTGTCCTATGCTAGAAGCGGAGGTTGCTATGGCTACCTTGACTCAGCCCCCTTCCCTTCAGGCAGAAACGGGGGTGCGCGTGCCGTGGTACCTCTGGTGCTGCGCGCTGGCCGCCACGTCTGTAACCATCGGCGGACAGTGGGATGTATCGTGGCATCGCTCTATCGGACGCGACACGTTCTGGACGCCCGCCCACATCGCCATCTATTTATGCGGGGTGCTGGCGGGTATTGCGACCGGGTACCTGGTTTTCGATACCACCTTTCGCAAGACATCTCCCTTGCGGACGAGCAGCGTGCGCGTGCTGGGATTCACGGCGCCGCTGGGCGCGTTCCTGTGCGCGTGGGGCGGCGTGGCGATGCTGACCTCCGCACCCTTCGACAATTGGTGGCACAACGCGTATGGACTGGACGTGAAGATCATCAGCCCGCCGCATGCCCTGCTGGTGCTGGGAATCTTTGCAGTGAAGATTGGAACCCTGCTCCTGATTGGGGCGGCCATGAACCGCGCCATCGAAGAGGGCCGTCCCTACCGGGGTCTGCAGGCGCTGTTCCTCTATGTCGCGGGCCTCATGCTGGAACTGGCGATGTTCTTCGTGATGGAGTACACACTGGACATCTCCCTGCACCAGGCAAGCGCGTACATTGCGGTTGCCATATTGCCGCCGCTGATCTGCGCGGCCGCGTGGAAGGCTTCGCGCCACCGCTGGGCGGCGACCTGGCTGGCGGCCATCTACATGGCCGTGGTCATCACGGCGATCCTCGTGCTGCCGCTGTTCCCGGCGGCGCCAAAGCTCGGACCGGTCTACCAGAACGTTACCCACTTTGTCCCGCCGCGATTCCCCATTCTGATCATTGTGCCGGCCATCGTACTCGACCTGCTGTGGTCTCGGATCGGAAAACACAACAATCTGCTGGTTGCGGCCGTGAGCGGGCCGGCGTTCGTGTTGTCGCTGGTGGCGGCCGAGTGGCCGTTTGCGGATTTCCTGATGACCAGGGCGGCGGCCAATCGGTTCTTCGCGACGGCGATGCACGATTACGGCACTCCATCGTGGGCGGCCTCGGTGACGCGGCATTTCGTCAGTCCGGAGTACGGATGGGCACTGTGGTCGGGGCTGGGCATCGCCATGGTATGCGCGATCGTCAGCGTTTGGCTGGGGCTAATTCTGGGCGAGTGGATGCGGAAGGTGCAGAGATGAAGCCGGCCGGGTGGGTGGTGATGGCAGCGTTCGCCCTGGCTGGTTCGGCTGCGGCGCACGCCCACGTGGGTAGTCCGGATGTGTATGCCGAAGGTCAGGCTGGGCCATATCGGCTCAACGTGGTAATCCGGCCGCCCCAGGTCATTCCGGGCGTAACGGACGTCGAAGTCCGGTCGGAGACGCCGGGGATAGCGGGCATCGAGATCACCCCCGTGCCGCTGACCGGCGAGGCGTCAAAACATCCACCGCTGCCCGATGCGATGACCCCGGCGGCGGGCGACGCCCAGACATACACCGGACATTTATGGATCATGCGGACGGGATCATGGCAGATCCGGTTTGCCGTGCGCGGAGCAAATGGGCCGGGGGAGCTGTCGATTCCGTTTCCGGCAACCGCCCTCTCCACGAGAAAGATGGAGCCGGGCATGGGAGCGGCGCTCGCCGTGCTGGGGTTGCTGCTGGTAGCGGGGATGGTAGGCATTGTGGGCGCTGGCGCCACCGAAGCGAAGCTCAAGGCGGGAACGGCAGTTCCGCAGGCGAACCGAAGGCGCGGCTACGCTGCGATGGCCATCTCCCTGGCTCTGCTGGTGGCAGTGGTGGTTCTCGGCAATGCGTGGTGGAAGGCGGAGGCGGCGGGCTACTCCGAATATGTATACAAGCCGCTTGTCATGAAGGCTGCGCTGGAGCCGGGGAACGTGCTGGCGTTGAATCTGTCCGACCCGGGCTGGCTGGAGTTTCGCAAGCTCGATGATTTCATTCCGGACCACGACCACCTGATGCATCTTTACATGATTCGCTGGCCGCAGATGGACCTGGTCTATCATCTGCATCCCGATCCCGTAACGACGGGGCAATTCCAGTTGAACCTGCCATCCATACCGGCTGGGGAATATCGGCTGTATGCCGACGTGGTGCACTCCCAGGGCTTTCCCGAGACGCTGGTTGGGACCGTAACCCTGCCGGCGATTGCGGGGCGCGCGCTGGCCGGAGACGATGCGGCCGGAAAGGATGCGCCGTTGAGTGCAGCCGGTCCGGCGCATGGCGACCAGCGATTCGAACTTTCCGACGGGTACACAATGGTATGGAAAGCGCCGGCGAGGCTGGCAGCGAATACGCCGTACGATTTCCGTTTCGTGCTGCTGGATGCGCAAGGGCAGCCGGCGCGGGACATGGCGCTCTACATGGGCATGCTGGGACATGCCGCGTTCATCAAGACGGATGGGACCGTGTTTGCGCACATCCATCCCAATGGAACGATGGCGATGGCGGCATTCATGATGGCCAATGCGGACGGCGGCGGCATGAAGACAGGGCTGGAGGGCGGTTCGATGCCGGAAATGAACATGGCAAATGCCGATTCCGGGCTGCCGAATGCAGTTTCGTTTCCATATGGGTTTCCGTCGGCGGGTCGATACAGGATTTTTGTCCAGATGAAGCATGGGGCGACGGTGGAGACAGGTGTTTTCGACGCTGTGTGCGGAGCTCCGGAATAGGTCTCCTGATTTCTTCGACGAGACGATTTCAATCATGCCTGCGACATGGATCCCACGCTCCTGCCGGCCCAGGTCGGCAAGGCATTATCTTTTGCCATGGTTCATCAGAATGCGCATGGTGTCGCCCTCCTCCATAACATAGAAGAAATCATCGACAACATTCGGGGCCGGCTAGCCGGTCAACGACATTTGCAATGGCATGCGGTAGCGAGGATCAGACCGCCAATTCCGCCGCAGCACGACTTACCGCGGTTATTCTTTCTCCGAAATGGTCGTTTGCGCGGGAGGGGCCGCTTCCGCTCCTGGATCCATCGGCAAATATCGGCCGAGCCACTCGATCCAGCGCCGCATCATATCCTGTCGGCGCAGAGGATCGCCGGGCGAATGGCCTCCAATCGGGAAGGCAATAAACTGCGTCACCACTTTGTTGTCGCGCAGGGCGCGGTAAAACGAATACGACTGCGTAATCGGCACGCGATAGTCCCCCACATCGCACATCACCAGCGTAGGCGTGCGCACATTCTGCACATAGGTGATGGGCGACTGATCGAGATAAGCCTTCATGCGCTCGGGGCTGGTATACGGCGATCCTCCGAAGTTTTCCGCCACCGTTACATTGCCATCGCTCAGGTTATACATATCGAGCCAGCTGTTGACGGCGGCTCCATCCACCGAAGCCTTCCAGATGGCGGAATGGCCCAGAAGCCAGCTGGTCATGAATCCGCCGTATGACCATCCGCTGACCGCGATGTTGTTTTCATCCACGCCGCCACGCTTTTCGAGCGCAGCCAGTCCGGCCATGACGTCCTCGCCCGGACCCTGTCCCGCGTCGTTCCAGATGGCCGCCTGGTACGTGTTGCCCAGGTTATCGCTGCCCCGGTAGTTTGGTTCGAAAACCATCCAGCCCTGCGCGGCGAACAGTTGGGAGAACATGGTCCACGTCTGCTTGGAGCACGACGTTGGTCCGCCGTGAATATAGAGAACCAGCGGATACTTCTTCCCGGGCTGGTAGCCGATGGGGTAGGTGATGACGCCATCGGAGAGTGGCCCCCCCTTCATGCCTGGCCAGGTGATCGTTTCCTGCCTCGCGATTTCGCGGCTGGCGATTTCATCGTTGAGATGCGTCAGTTGCACCGGCGCGCTGTGCTGTGCGTCGATAAAAAACAGCTCGGAAGGGTCGCTCGGGGTACTGCCGGCAAACGCGATCTCGCCGTGCGATCCTACGCTGGCGTCCACCCAGAATGGCTCCGCCGGCGTGAAATCGCCGGTCTGGATGCGCTGCGCGGGGCTGCCATCCGCGGGCTGAATCCAGAGTGCCGCGGTGGTGCGGTCATTGGCTCCCACCAGCAGCGATTTTCCGTCGGGCATCCAGATCGCGCGCACAACGTTTCGGTCGAGTCCGCGGGTAATGTCCCGGCCGCGACTACCGCCGGAGGCGGGCGTCAGCAGCACGTCCTGCACCGTCCACGCTTTTCCGTCCTGGTTCCTCAGGTACGCGATCTGCGAGCCGTCAGGCGACAGCACCGGAATGGATTCAAGGCTGAAATCTCCCGTGAGCGGCTTCTCGTGATCGGTGGCTACGTCCAGCACCTGGACCGAGCTCTGGAGAGCATCCCCGGAAAGCGGTGTCGGCACCTTCACGAAGTAGATCGTTTTGCCGTCGGGAGACCACTGCACGGGCGAGGCGGGAGGCCCTGGCGGCAGGCTGATCGCCAGCGACCACGAACCAGAGGTGAGCCTCTTCGGCTCGGGCATCGCCGTCGCATTCGGCGAAGAAGGCAACTCGACCACCCATAGGTGCGCCGGCATCTGTCGTGAATGGGCCAGAAAGTCGTTATTGCCGATCTCGATAGCGTCGTTGAACTTGTCGCGGCCTTTGCGCTCGGATTCCTTGTCCTCCGCGACAAAGGCCAGCGCTCGTCCGTCTGGACGCCAGGCAATCTGCTCGATCGAAGTGGGGAAGTGGGTCAGCTGCGCCGCGTCGCCGCCGTGTTCCATCGCCAGCGTGAAAATCTGAAGATGCTTGCTGTCGTCGTCCGCGAGAAAAGCGAGGGCCTTTCCGTCCGGCGACCATCGCGGAAAACCGGCATGCGCGCGGCGCGTGAGCACCCGCGTGCTGCGCGCGGCCACATCCACCAGCATCAGCTCGCTGTCGGTCCGATCCTCATCGAGATTCGCCCGCCCCACAGCCACCACGACGGCTGTTCCGTCGGGCGAAATCTCCGGATCGCTGAGACGCACAATTTTGCTCGTATCGGAGATGTGAAATCGTGTCCCCAGGCAAGGGAAAGAACAAGCGGCGAGGGACAGGACACAGGCAAGGTCGCGAAGTCTCATGGAGCCTCCCGGCTTTGGAAATGTGAAAGCAATGGTAGCAGGTGACCTCCTGGTTGCTTGATCCCCGAATGGGCAAATCCGATGAGAATCCCGCGCGGGAACTTGCCAATCGAAGACAGGGATCTTGGGCGGATTCGCGAACTTCTGGTTACTCCGCTTTCTGGCCTGTTGACCCGCTCCGCACTTCGTCTGCCTCCAACTGTCCACATCCCGGCCCGCGCGCGTAGCATGGTTCCGTCCCAAAACCAGGGAGGAACCCATGCTATCTCGCCGCACTCTTCTCAAAAGCTCGGCCATCGCTGCCGCCGCCGGCGCGCTTTCGCGCACTGCCTCCTCCATGCCTGATTATCCCGGCGCCGCGCCCGCCGCCGGCGATCGTGTCATTGCCCACTCCGACTCCGGGGTCGTTGAAACGGTTTCCGGAAAAGTTCGCGGCTCCTCGCGCAACGGCATCTTCACCTTCAAGGGCATTCCGTATGCCGCCTCCGTCGCCGGCGCGGCGCGCTTTCTCCCGCCGCAAAAGCCCGCGCCCTGGACCGGCGTGCGCAGTTCTCTCACTTACGGCCCGGTGTGCCCGCAGCCCGCGCGCACCGGCTGGGCCAACGACGAGGAAGCCTGGTTGTTCAACTGGGACGACGGCCAGCCCGGTGAAGACTGCCTCCGCGTCAACATCTGGTCTCCCGGCCTCGATCACCGCAAGCGGCCCGTCATGCTCTGGCTCCACGGTGGCGGCTACTCCGCCGGCTCCGGGCAGGAACTGCCCTCCTACGACGGCGAAAGCCTCGCCCGCCGAGGCGACGTTGTGGTGGTCAGCATCAACCACCGCCTCAATGTCTTCGGCTACCTCAACCTTGCCGAGTACGGCTCGCAGTACGCCGACTCCGCTAACGCCGGCATGCTCGATATCGTCGCTGCACTCGAGTGGGTTCGCGACAACATCGGCAACTTCGGCGGCGATCCCGGCGCCGTGCTCATCTTCGGCCAGTCCGGCGGGGGCGGCAAAGTCTCCACGCTCATGGCCATGCCCTCGGCCAAAGGCCTCTTCCATCGAGCGGTTGTCGAAAGCGGTTCAACCCTTCGCGTCGGAAACGAAGACATCTCCCGCGCCACCGCCGCCGCACTGCTCAAGGAACTTGGCATCGACAAAAGCTCGGTCGAGAAGCTCCACGACCTTCCCGTCGCCGACCTTGAAGCCGCCGCGGTCAAGGTCACCCGACCGCCGCGCCTGACTGGGGTCATCAATCTTCGCAGCATGTCCGAGCGTCCCGGATGGTACCCGGTCATGGATGAGCGCATTGTCGCGCAGCACCCGTTCGATCCGCAGGCTTCGCCGCTCTCCGCTTCGGTGCCGCTGCTGGCCGGAAGCACTCTGAACGAGTTCACCAACGGCATTGGCCATCCCGACGCTTTCGACATGACCCAGGTCGAGCTCGACAAGCGCGCCGCCGATGCATATCAGGACCGCGCCGGCCAGGTCATCGCGTCCTATCGTCAGCTTTACCCCAACGCCAACCCGTTCCAGCTCTGGAGTGTAATCGCCACTTCCGGCGTTCGCCGCAACGTGATCGAACAGTGCAGGCGCAAATCTGCGCAGAACGCCGCCCCTGCCTGGTGTTATCAGTTCACTTGGCAGACCCCCATACTCAATGCGCGTCCCATGGCTTTTCACTGTTCGGAGCTGGCCTTCGTCTTCAACAACACCGCGCGCTGCGACCGCATGACCGGTGACGGCGAAGCTGCCCGCTCCCTGGCCGCCAGGATGAGCGATGCCTGGATCGCCTTCGCCCGCACCGGCGATCCCAACGTGAAAGGCTTGCCCCACTGGAAGCCGTTTACCGATACAGACCGCACCACCATGATCTTCGACGACACCTGCGAAGCCAAAGACAACCTCGACAACGGGCAGCTCAAGCTAACCGAGCCCAGGTCCTGAGGGGAAGTCGCCGTTGAGTCGGCGCGGGGTCTAGGCTTTGCGATTTGCGGATTTCGCGCGCGATTTTTTGCGGGTAGATGGTTTCGAGCCGAAGGACGAGATCAGCTTTTCGAGTTCGGTGACACGTTCTTTCAGGCGTTTCATTTCTTCGGTGTCGGCTCCGCTGGCGCCGGGGTGCTCGGCGGCAGCGCCGTCGGCCTGCCTCACCCCCGCCTCGGGGGCATGCTGCAGGAAATCAAGCGGATTCAGGGCCGGCGTCATCGCGCGGTACGTGCTTTGATACAAATCCAGCATCGCCTTGGTGTAGCGAACAGCGCTCTCCTGGCTGGCGCGCCCTGAGGCGATCACCATTTGGCGAAGAATATCGAGCGGGAAGCTGGAACCGGGTGTTTTTGCGCCGTCCGCAATGATCTGAGTAAGAATCACGCGCGTAATATCTTCGCCTGAAGCTACATCGACGACCCGAACATCGTACCCGCGCTGCACAAACGCCGCCACCTCTTCGAGATTGACGTACCGGCTGTGGGTCGCGTCATAAAGACGCCGATTCTCGTATTTCTTGATCAGAACGGACTTGGCGGGCATCGAGAGACTTCTTCCTATTATGCCTCTTGAGATTTTGGTAAGGGAGTTCCATTCGTTCGGGTGTGCGTTTGGCGACTTCTCAGGTACTCCCATTCGAAATGGCCACGGATAACATCACGGCGAATGTGGTCGTGCCCGGATCTAACATCCGTTTGCATCTTTTCGGGCGAGAGCGCCGAGCTTCAAAGCTTCGCCTGAGCGAGATGATTTTCCGTTAAGGGACGGTCAAGCCAATACCGCTTGAGGACTTCGACAATGCGAGATGCCGCTTTGCCGTCCCATAACGGCGGGCGGGTGCCGCCGGACCTGTCGGCATTCCCGTCGAGGACGGCCAGGGCCGCTTTCCGCAGGCGCTCCGGGTCGGAGCCGATGAGCTGGTTGGTTCCGAGGGTCACGGTCACCGGGCGTTCGGTGTTCTCCCGGTAGGTGAGGCACGGGATGCCGAGCCAGGTGGTTTCTTCCTGGATGCCGCCGGAATCGGTGAGCACGAAAGCTGCCTGATCGACGAGGCCCAGGAAATCGAGGTAGGACGCGGGCGCCATGCGCCAGAGGCCGTTTCCGGAGATGGGGCCGCTCTCCCAGGTCTTCAGGCCGCGAATGCCGGCCTGGGCAATGCGGGCAGCGGTACGGGGATGGCAAGGGAAGAGAACTGGGAGACGCTCCGCGACTTCGAGAATGGCGTCGAGCGTGCGCGTTAACTGCCCGGGGTCGTCCACGTTCGACGGCCGATGGAGGGTGAGTACCGCATAGCCTTGCGCCGTCAGGCCGAGTTCCCTGCGGAGAGGTGATTGGCGCGCCAGGTCGATAGCGCCCACCAGGGAGTCGATCATGAGGTTCCCAACGAAATGGATCTTCTCTTCAGCAATTCCCTCCTTTACCAGGTTCATGTTGCCGCTCTCTTCCGTTGTGAAGAGCAGATCGGAGATGGCATCGGTGAGCAGCCGATTGATTTCCTCGGGCATGCTGCGGTCGAAGCTGCGCAGGCCCGCTTCGACGTGGACGACGGGGATGTGTTCCTTGGCGGCCACTATCGCGCAGGCAATGGTGGAATTCACATCGCCGGCCACGAGCACCATGTCGGGGCGATCGGCGGCGACGAGTTCTCCAAATCGCCGGATGATCTCCGCCGTCTGGGAGTGGTGCGTGCCGGAGCCGACCTCGAGGTTGTAGTTCGGCTCAGGCATGTTCAACTGGTCGAAAAAAACCTGCGACATGGAATAGTCGTAGTGTTGCCCGGTATGCACGAGCAGTGGGTCGATCTCGCGATGGATTTTCATTTCCGCCATCAGCGGGGCCACCTTCATCATGTTCGGGCGGGCACCCACGATATTCATAATGCGAACAGGCTTATCGGACATGGAGGTTCCTGGGTCAGGCAGCGTTTTTCTATGGATTCTGCTTCTTGACTCTATTTTGTGGATTCTGGCGGGCTTATGCAAACGAAAACGGCCACTCGCGGGGGAGTGGCCGTGGGGCGTTGCAGATTGTTTCTATCCCGGGTTCCAAAACCGTGGATCCGGGGAACCCGGTTTACCAGCGTACGCCGACGGTCACGGGGATAAGTTCCGTGCGGCCGAAGCCATTGACTTCGCCGATCTTGGGGGTGTTGATCCAGAGATAGCGGGCTTCGGCGAACAACTTGGCGGTGCCGTCGCCGTAAACGCCACCCATGCGGTGGTAGATTCCGAACCCGCCATTGAAGCCACCTTGATTCGATGAGAATGAGGCGGCATTGACGTAGACAGGGTAGCCGTAGAAATCGAAACCTGCCAGCGCGGTAAAATTGGTCGACTTGTGGTACCAGCCGCCGCCGCCGATCAGGTAGGCGCCGTTGCTCGACTTGGGGAAGAGGTCGATCACCGGTTCGACGGTAAGGGACTGGATATGGGTGTTACCGCCGGAACCGTTTCCACCACCTGCCGGGTTGTTGGCGGCTACGAATGCGCCGGGAAGCTTGTCGTCGATAAAGGAGTATTCGCCCAGCAGAGACAACCATGGAGCGAAGCGCAGGCCGCCGCCAACGGTGAAGTTGCCGCCCCAGGTGATGTAGGGAAGATCGTTGCCGATCGGGGCGTTGAATCCCGCTCCGCCTTCAAAGGTGTACTGGCGTCCGCCGCGGGGCTTGCGATTGTCGTACTGGCCACTGGACGCGCCCGCCGGCGTTCCAGGCTCGGCTGAAGAGGCGTCGGTGAACGCGAAATCGGTGGAACTGGACCAGGAGGCCGAAGAGACCGTACTCGAATCATCGGCCGCGAGGGAGGAGTGGGAGAGGCTTGCGGTCTGTGCTTGCGCCAGGACGCCGCAGATTAGAATCGCGGCTCCCGCAAGGGCAACTCGCCGCAACGATGACAACGAAACAGGAAATGCCATGTCTGAACCTCAACGAAGCAGAAATAACAGCACAGCCCCGAGAACCGCGGCTGAGCGGGGCTGTTCCCGCCGAAAGCAATCAAGTGTAGTTCGACCCAGGTGAAGAGAGTCCGCGGGGAACATCTCGCTAACCAGTTAGACACCGATTTTGCCGCGAGGTTGCGTTGGAGCAGCGGAACGAGGGGATGGTGTGGGAGTCCCAGGTCTCGAAATCGAGACCTGGGGTACCCGGTTGGAAGGGTCAAATCAGCCCTGGATGTCGAACTGCTCGGGGTGGAGGGCGGGATCGCTCTTTACCAGAATGTTCTTGCCGATCAGTTCTTCGAAATCCGTGAGCCAGCGCGCGTTGGTGGCCTTCAGGGTCTTGACCGTCTCGGGATTCACGCGCAGCACGACGTCGGGATTCTCAAAATGGCGGCGCATCTTGCGCAGCTCGATGTAGATCTCATTGGCCACCGTAGACGGGCTCTTGACCATGCCCGTCGCCTGGCAGGTGGGGCAGGGAACACTGAGAGTGCGCTCCAGGGACTGCTTGACCCGCTTGCGGGTGATGGCGACCAGGCCAAAATCGTTGAACTGGAGAACCTTGGTCGGGGCGCGGTCGTTCTTGAGCGCTTCTTCGAGGGCGGCCATTACCTTGAAGCGGTTTTTGCGCTCATCCATATCGATGAAGTCGATGATGATGATGCCGCCCAGGTCGCGCAGCCGGATCTGGCGGACGATCTCGGGGATAGCATCGAGATTGGTTTTCACGATGGTGTCCTCGAGCCGCGCCGTCTTGCCCACGTACTTGCCGGTGTTGATGTCGATCGCGACCAGGGCCTCGGTCTGGTTGATGACGATGGAGCCGCCCGACTTGAGCCAGACCTTGGAGCGCAGAGCCTTGGAGATTTCGTCCTGGATGCCGAAGTGCTCGAAGAGCGGAGTCTCCTTGGTGTACAGCTTCACCCGGCGGACCATCGTGGGGGCGAAGCGGTTGAGGAAACGCACGATCCGTTCGTAGTCAACCTCCGTGTCGACCCAGATAGCGGAGAAGTTGGCGCTGATCTGGTCGCGCAGAATGCGCTCGATCAGCGACAGGTCGTGATAGATGAGGGCGGGCGACTTGGAGTTTTCCGAGCGCTGCTTGATCTCCTCCCAGAGATGGATCAGGAAGCGGAGATCGGAGCGGAGTTCTTCCTCGGATGCCCCTTCGGCGGCGGTGCGCACGATGAAGCCGCCGGAGGCTTCGCCGCGCTCGCTGATCAGGATCCGCTTCAGCCGGTGGCGCTCTTCTTCGGAAGCGATTTTGCGGCTGACGCCGACATGGTTGACGGTCGGCATGAAGACCAGGAACCGGCCGGGCAGGGCGATATGGCTGGTGATGCGGGCGCCCTTCTTGGCGATGGGCTCCTTGGCGATCTGAACCAGGATCTCCTGGCCGGGCTTCAACAGGTCGGAGATGATGGGCAGGTCGGAGGTCTGTGCGGAACGGCGCGACGGGCCTCGACGGCCACCTTGCTGAGGGGCGCGGCCACCACGGCGTGCGCGGCCCCCGCGGTCGCGGCGGGGTTGGGCAGGCTCCGCAGCGGCGTTGCCGGCCGGAACGGCTTCTGGCTCTGAGGCCTCGTCCTCCTCGTCTTCGTCGTCGATGTCGAAGACGTCTTCGCCCTCCACTTCGGCGCCGCCCTTCTCTTCGAAGTCCAGCTGGATGCGGTGATCCAAGTGCGCTTCCTGCAGCATTTCGCCCAGTTCGCCGGAGCGGATCTGGGTGTGCAGCTTTTCCTCCTCCTCGTATTCGTCCAGGTCGTGCTCGTCCGACTTGTGATGATGGCGGGGAGCCTCGAATTCGTCCCCTTCGATGACTTCCTCTTCGACGACGCCCGTGCCGGGAGCGAACGCGGAGACAGACTTAGCTGTTCCGGCCTGGGGCTCGGAGCGTGCGGGCTCCGAAGGCGGGAGCGCGGGTTCGTCGGATCTCTTTTTGCCGCCGCCGAAGCCAAACAGGCGGAAGCCGCTGGGCGGGTTCGGGTCGATGCGGTGAGAGGCGCTGCGATCGTCCGCGTCCGGCTCCGACGTTCCTTCGCCGGGCTTGTCGGGATCGGTGGTCAGGATGTGGGTGGGCTCGGCGATTGCCTCGTCGGCGTCGGGCTGGTGTATGGCGGGCTCAGTGGGGTTCGACGCAAAGTTGCTGTCTTCACCCGAATCGCGTGCCTCGCCCGAATGCTCTTCCTGGGCATAGCCGCGGGAAAAGAACGAATCGGATTCGAAGGGGTCGTGATTGACCGCGACTTGCGGTTCGGAGGGAGCGCCGGGCAGCGGCTCCTCCTCCATAACCAGCTCTTCGGTCTTGAACTCCTCGTCCGAGCCGATTTCGTTGGTCTCCGCGGCCCATGCGGCGGGTTCGGCGATCGGGGCCTCCTGCTGTGGAGCGAGCTCTTCCGTTTCCTCCACGAAGCCCTCTTCGGCGGGGGCTGGGTGCGCGGCATCGGCGAAGACCCCCTGGGGCTCGCCGTGAACGGCGGCCGAGGTTCCGGGTTCAGCTTGGCGGTGGCGGGAGAGCGATTCTCCGGGAAGCAAGCCCGTGCCGTCCCATTCAAGAGGGCTCTCGATCAAGGTGGCGGGCTTGAAGGTGCTCTTGGGACGAGGGGGCGGAGCCGGAGCTTCGGCTTTGGAGCTTTCGGACAGGGGTTCGCCGCCGTACTTGGAGAGCGACTCGCCGGGCAGCACCAAAGGCGAAGGCGCGCGATCGGATCGCGGGGTACGGGCTGCCGGCTCGGCGGCCGGGCGCCAATGTGCGGATGAGGACCTTTCCGGAGGAGCTGCGGATTCCCCCGCGGCGTGGATTTCAGGCGCGACCTCGGGATCGTCCATTTCGGAGGGCTCGAGAAATGTCTCGGCCGAGGCCTCGGTTTCGACCGGATCGGAGACCGACACGGGGGCAACGCGGCCTCCGCGGCGGCGACGCCGCCCGCGCCAGCGCTTGCCTCCCTCTGAGGCCCCTTCTGTGTCCGAATCCGCATCATGGCGCGTGGGAGCGGCGAGCTCGGGCTCGTCGGGTTCCACGGGGGAGAGGGTGGCGGCAGGTTCTACCGGGCGGCGATCCCGGTCGGTACGCCCCGGGCGATCGGCTCGAGGCTCCTGCCGCTGGCTCGGCTGCTGGCCGTTGCCGTGGCGAACTTCGCGGGGCGGCTGGTTGCCTCCCGCCACGGCGGCTTTTTCAAGCTCTTCTGACTCGTCCTGGTCTTCAAGCTCGAGGAAGTCGGTTACATAAAGAAAGGCGTCACGCTCCAGGCCGAGGTCCACAAATGCGGACTGCATGCCGGGAAGGACGCGCGTTACACGCCCGTTATAGATCGATCCAGCGAGCGTGTACTCGTTTTCGCGTTCGTAGTAGATTTCGGCGAGCTGGTCGTCTTCAAGAATCGCAAGCCGCGTCTCATGCGGCGTGCTGGAGATGCATATTTCCTTTGCCATCGTACCTTTCCGCCCGGCGGCGTGAGGCAGCCGGGGCCTTGGGCCCAAATGGGCCATGCGGCAAGGGTCGATGGAGACTTACGGGACCGGAAGGATAGGGAATGCGCGGAATGGATGACCGGGGAGACGCTTGCTTGCCCAGGGCCGCGCGGGACCGCACCGGTGGGGGCGGCGATCCGCTGCGGTCAGCCTTTGGAGCTGGCCGAACGAGCTGTCTTATAGGGTAATCCGGAAGCAGAAATTTTGTGGCCACCCAGGCCAGGGCCGACCAGAGGATCGACCAGACCGGGGCCGTTCGACCGCTCACAGCAGTTGTCCAGAGATGCCGCGCGACAAGGTGGGAGCCGGGAAAAGCTCCCGATCCGGCGCGCTCCGGACGACTCAGACGCTGTGAACGGTGCACCCGTTTCTGCGTGCTCATGAACCTAACCTGCCGGGCCCGGGCATCCATCTGGAACCCTGGCCGGCGAAAAATGATTGAAATACTCTCCTGAGTCCATCCGGACGCCAGGAGTGAAAACTCGTTTGTGCGTCAGTTTACGAACCGGCGCATGCGGACATTCATCGCCACGCCCAGCGCCAGGAAGGTAAACAGAACCGACGATCCGCCGTAACTCATTAAGGGTAGCGGGATTCCGGTTACCGGCATAAAGCCTATGACCATGCCTACGTTGACCGCGATCTGGAAGGTCAACACAGCCACGATGCCCATGATAATGAGGGAACCAGGCAGGTCGGCGGCTGTTTGAGCGTTTTGAATCAAACGCATCAATATAAAGAAGTATAGCAGCAGGACAAAAATTGCGCCTACGAACCCATGCTCCTCGCTGAACGCGGCAAAGATGAAGTCGGCGTGGGGGATGGGAATGAAAGCTCCCTGGGTCTGGGTTCCTTTCTCGGCGCCCTTGCCCCAGATGCCGCCCGCGCCCACGGCGATTTTGGCCTGGAGGATCTGGTAGCCGGAGCCGCGCGGATCGTCTCCCGGGTTGATAAAGCTGGTCAGGCGCGCCTTCTGATACGGCTTGAGCACCTTGCCGCTGTGCCACACACCGAAGGCGAATAGCAGGCCGGCGGTGGAAAGAATGAGCGCCTGCCGCCAGTTGATGCCGCCCAGAAACAGGCCCGCCACCAGGACCGGCGAGTAGGTGAGCGCGGTGCCCATGTCAGGCTGCGCCAGGACCAGCAGCATGGGCACGCCCACGAGGGCGAATCCCCTGAAGATTTCCTTCCAGGTCAGATTCCGGCCGCCGAGGTTGGCGATGTAGCGGGCCATCGCCAGGATGAGCACCAGCTTGACCCACTCGGACGGCTGGAAGTGCATGGGTCCCAGCTTGATCCAGCGGCGGGCGCCCATTTCCTTGTGGCCGATCACGCGTACGGCCAGGAGCGAGACGACGCTGACCCCATAGGCCCACGGCACCCAGTCGAGGAGGCGGTGGTAGTCGATTTTCGAGAAAAGGGCCATGGCCGCCAGGCCGCCGGCAATGTACCAGATCTGCTTGGTATGGAACCCGACGTAATGGGTGTGCAGGGTGGCGGAATAGATTTCGAGGACAGAGACCGTGCAGAGGGCCAGCACAAGGGCCAGGAGACCCCAGTCGAAGTCCCGGAAGCTGAGGAAACGGCGCATCAGAACTGTCCTTCGGGCCGGCCCGGCGGGACCCGTCTTAACCACTCCCGCCATCCCGTCTGCCTGGCGGCGATCTCGTTGGCGGCGCGCAAGGGATCGACCAGGAAGTGCCCCGCATGAAGTGCATCTTCCTGGGCGGGCTCATGGTGATCCGGATCGGGGGGAGCGGGCGCGGTCCACACAGCGCCGACTTCGACAGGCTTGTTTTCTCCCGCCTGCTGCAGGAGGTTGCGGTCCTGACGGCGCTTTTTGTTCACGTAGGTCACCACGATCGCCTGCGCAATCTTCGCTGAGTTGGACCCCCAGTCTCCGTGCTCCTGCAGGACCACGATGGCCAGTTCGGGATTGCGGCGGGGTACCATGCCTACGAACCAGGAGTTCGGAGTCCGCTCGCCGCCCCTGACGTGCGTGTCGCCTCCGCCCACCACCTGCGCCGTGCCGGTCTTGCCGGCAAAGTCGACGCCTTCGATGTGGGCGCCTTCGGCGGTGTGGTAAAGGCCGGGCGTGGTGGCGGCGGCCATACCTTCGGTGACCGTCACCCAGGTGTCTTCGTCGAGAGGAACTACCTTATCCCCCGAACCGGGGAACGAGTCGACGACGGCATGATAGAAGTCCGGCGGAAGCTCGCTGGGTGCCACGCTGTGGGGGCGCACAAAATGCCCGTCCGAGGCGATGCCGGATAACGCCCGAAGAAGCTGAATGGGCGTGACCTGGGTCTCGCCCTGGCCAATGCCCACCGAAATGGTGTTGCCGGCGTAGTACTTCTGGTGGAAGTTCTTCATCTCCCACTTGGTCGAAGGCATCAGCCCGCTCATCTCGTTGGGCAGGTCGATCCCCGTCCTTTGCGACAGGCCGAATGAAACCGCGTAATCGGAGATCTTGTCGATCCCCAGCCGCTGCGCCAGCGTGTAGAAATATGTATCGCACGACATTGGAATCGCTTCGTGAATGCTGAGAAGGCCGTGGTGCTTGTCGCACTTGAAGAAGCGGCCGTAGAAATCGGCGCCGCCATTGCACATCACCTTCATGTCCTGGGCGATCCCTTCCTGCAGGCCCGCGGCCGACATGATGATCTTGAACGTCGAGCCTGGGGCAAGCTGGTCCTGGATGGCCTTGTTCATCAGCGGGTGGCGCGGGTCGGTGATCAGCCGGTTCCACTCATCTCGGTGAATGCGAACCGCGAAAGCATTGGGATCGTAGCTGGGGTGGGAGACCAGGGCCAGGATTTCGCCGTTGCGCGGATCCATCACCACCACCGCCCCGTTGTTGTCGCCCAGGGCGATTTCGGCCTCGCGCTGCAGGTCGAGGTCGATGGTCAGCTTCAGGTCATGGCCCGGCTTGGCGTGGTCGGTGCCGAGAACGCCTACTTCGCGGCCGTGGCTGTCGACGATGACATCGCGTGAACCGTCCTCGCCGCGAAGGATCTGGTCGTAGGTCTCCTCCACGCCGGCCTTGCCGACCACATCCCCGGGCTGGTAGTAGGCGTAGCGGGGCTGGTTGAGGTCCTCTTCGCTGACCTCGCCGACGTAGCCGATCAGGTGGGCGGCAAAACCGTCGCGCGGGTAGAGACGGCGTTCCTCTTCGATGGTCTCGAGCTCCGGCAATTCGTTGCGATGGGCCTCGATGAAGGCCTGCTCATCTGCGGTGATGTCCTGCTTGATGGGAATGGGCTGATACCCGGGAGCGACGCGAAAATGCCTTAGCTGTGCGCGTAACTGGTCCACATCGAGGTGCAGGCCCTGGGCAATGATGGGCAGGTCGGCGTCGAGGTTCTTGTTCTGCTCGCGGATCAGGAAGCAGGTCACAGAGGGGTAATTGTCGACGATGAGGCGGTTTTCCCGATCGAAGAGCTTGCCGCGCGGGGCGAGGATGGGAACTTTGCGGATGCGGTTTTGCTCGGCCAGCTCGCGAAAGTTGGTGGCGCCCAGCACCTGCAGCCGCCACAGGCCCGCTGCCAGGGAGAGCAGCAACAACAGGACGCCGTACTGCACCACCGCCGATTTAACAGTGGACAGCTTTTCACCACGGCTCGCTGCGTCTTGATACATGATGCCTGTTTCTAGAGTACAACCAGAATCGTTTTATTTATTCGACTGGTTCTATCGCTGATTTGTCATTTCATCATCCGCCATGAAGGAGTCCTATTTCAAGCGTTCACCTTGGCGCTCCTGGCGAACTGCTCGTCGAAAGTAATGGTCGCCTTCGCCACGGAGCCCCGCGAATGCGGAGCAAGCTCTCTAATGTTCTCAAGATCCGCTCCCCGGCCCATGGACCGCGGTGCACCCACGCGAGCTCCGCGAGCACGATGAGGGGCACGAAGACTCCACTTTTGGACCGTGCATCCGCGAGAGCCGCGGTCCTGGCGGTTTGCGGGCCGTCGCCCGGACCCGATCTTGCGTCAATCGATCACGGAAATACCGGCGACGGCGGCTGTGCCGGTAGCGTGGGCTTGCTGTTCTCATAGGCGTTGTGCATCAGCACGCCGGTAACGACCGCCGCGCCCACAGTGACGCCCATCAGAATCGCCACACCCTTGCCGCCAAGGCCGATGGTGCGCAGCCGAACCACGTCGGCGTATTTGATCATGGTGACCTCGGGATAGTTCTCAAGCTGCATGCCGAATTCCTGCTCCTGGACCGAAGTAATCCGGCCCACGAGCAGGATTCCGTTCGCCTCCTCGATACATACCCACCCTCCGATGCCCTTCGTCACGATCTTTCTGTGGATGGTTTCAGGATTGACGGGTTTGGGCGCCGCGAAAACGGGCGGTGGCGCCAGCAATGCGCAGATCAGAGCCGCAGCGACGCCTCGGAGCGAGAGATCGAACAGGAGCTTCATACGGTGCCTCCACCTGCAATCGAAGCCGGTAAAGCGTTCCCTGCACGATAAGACACAGTTTTGCCCAAAGAAGTTAGGCTCAAAAGAGACGTTTTCGGCGTGGACTTAGTCCCGCATCTGGAATCGATCGAGTAACGGGAACAGGAACAGCGCGAGGATGGAATTGCCGATGGCTTCGAACAGCATCAGGAGCCAGTTCCAGTGGAGTTCGAGGCCGAGCAGGACGCGGTGGATGAAGACCACGATGGCGCTGCACAGGAGCGAAAGCACGAAGTTGAGCAGCAGGCGGATGGTGGCATTCTGCACGTCGATGCGCACGCCGACCGAAGCGGCAAGGAAGCCCGCCACCGTCTTGGCGATGCCGTTGACGCCGATAGGGTGGTGAGTGAGAGCGTCCTCGAAGATGCCCAGGATGCCTCCCATGAACATGCCCTGGATGGGGCTGCGGCGGCCGAGGGCGAAGTAGACCGTAACCACAAGGGGGAGATCGAACAGCGCAAAGCGCCCCAGGACGCGGGGCAGAAGCGCCTGCAACACCACCGCAATCACCGGGGCCGCGAGATAGACCGGAACGGGGTAGCGGTGGATTTCGAGATCGCGGCGGGATTTGGCCGTCAGCACTGACATCTATTCATTCCTTTGCGGCTGCGGCTGTGCCTGCGGCGGTTCATTCGGTTTGGGCGGGGACTTGGGCTTGGGCTCGGCAGAGCCGGGAGGAGCGGCAACATTCTTGTCCGGACTCGTTGCCGGCTTGCTCACGGTAGGGCTTTTCGGCGCCGGAGCACCGGCCTGGCCTTGCGGCTGATCGGCATGTCCGGGCGTGAACCGATCTGGATGCTGTGGCGGAAGTAGCTTGGGCACCTGCGCCGTGGGCGTGATCGGCGCGCCGTTCGGCCCAGGCTGGGCCGGCTTGGGCGGCGCGTTGGGATCGGTCAGGCCGGGAAGCCGCTCGGCCATGATGGCCGATGCCTTCCGCTGCTCCGACAGGGCGGCGGCATCGGCGCTCTTCAGCGCCTCGCTGGTGGCGATGTCCTTCTTCTCCTGTGGCGAGAAGCGCGGCTCGGTCGAGGTGATGACCAGGACCTCGTCCAGCCGGTCGAGGTGGGCGGCCGGCTTGATGATGATGTTGATGAATCCATCCCGGTCGGGGTCCTCATCGACCTTTTCGACCACGCCCACCGGCAGCCCGCGGGGAAAGATCTGGTCGCCCCCGGCGGTGAGCACATTTTCGCCCGGCTTGATGCGCTGGTCGGCCAGGATGCCGACAATCTGCGGCTGGCCCTCCGCATTGCCGCGCAGGATGCCGCGAATGCGCGTGGTTTCAAGGATGACGCCCGCGCCGCTGGTCTGGTCGTTGATGACCAGCACCTGGGCGGAGTGCGGGAAATACGTCGCGGACCTTGCCCACGATGCCGTCGCGCCGTGATCACCGCCATGTCGCGGGCCAGGCCGTCGGCTTTGCCCTTGTCGATATAGAAGACCCGCGATTGGTCCGAACCGCTGGAACCGATGATCTGGGCGGGCAGCGTCTTGTAGAGGTATTTCTGCTGAAAGTCGAGCATCGCCTGCAGGCGCTGACCCTGGCGCGCGTCCTCGAGCAGGGCCGCCTGCTCCAGGCGCAGCCGGTCGACGGTCTCCTGCGAGGTCCGGTTCTGCTGGCGGACATGGCGCAGGTCGATGTAGCTCTGCCAGAACCCGCCCACACCGGTCTTGGAGTACTCGACGACCCGTTCGACCGGGGAAACGATGGCATTGGCCCACAGACGGATGAGACGGACGCCGGAGCTGTCGACGGTATCGAGCGTTCTGTGTCCGGCATCGGTGCGGCGCACCTGCACCGCCAGCCCGATGATCTGGACCAGCAGCAGAGCCAGCAGCACCAGCAGGTTGCGATAGCGGACGAAGAAGGATTCCATGAAGCAGTGATCAGTGGTCAGTGATCAGTGGTCAGTGGACTGTTCCCCGCACGGCCGGCGCTGAAACTGATCACTGTTCACTGATCACTGACCACTGTATTCAATCGATCTTGATCTTGCGCAGCAGGCGGAAGTCGGACAGCATCTTGCCGGTGCCGAGCACCACCGAGGCCAGCGGATCGTCGGCCACCGAGACGGGCAGGCCGGTTTCCTCGCGGATGCGCTTGTCCAGGTTCTTGATCAGCGCGCCGCCGCCGGTGAGCACGATGCCGCGGTCGGAAATGTCGGCCGAAAGCTCGGGCGGGGTGCGCTCCAGGGCCACGCGGATCGCGTTCAGGATGACGGCGATGGACTCGCCCAGGGCTTCGCGAATCTCGCTGTCGTCGATGGAGATGCTCTTGGGCACGCCTTCGATCAGGTTGCGGCCCTTGATCTCCATGGTGATCGGCTTGTCCAGCGGGAAGGCCGAGCCGATCTCCATCTTGATGTGTTCGGCGGTGCGCTCGCCGATGAGCAGGTTGTACTTGCGCTTGAGGTAGTTGGTGATGGCCTCGTCCATCTGGTTGCCGGCCATGCGCACCGAGCGCGAGTAGACGATGCCGGAAAGCGAAATGACGGCGATGTCGGTGGTCCCGCCGCCGATGTCGACCACCATGTTGCCGCCCGGCTCGGTGATGGGCAGGCCGGCGCCGATCGCCGCCACCATCGCCTGTTCCACCAGGTACACTTCGCTGGCCTTGGCGCGGTAGGCGGAGTCCTCGACGGCGCGCTTTTCCACCTGGGTAATCTCCGAAGGCACGCCGATGACGATCCGCGGATGCACCAGCATCTTGCGGTTGTGCGCCTTCTGGATGAAGTAGTTCAGCATCTTCTCGGTGACTTTGAAGTCGGCGATCACGCCGTCCTTCATGGGCTTGATGGCCACGATGTTGCCGGGCGTGCGCCCCAGCATCTCCTTGGCTTCCTTGCCCACGGCTTCCACTTCGCCGGTGTTCTTGTTGATGGCCACGATGGAGGGCTCGTTGACCACGATGCCCTTCCCGGCCGCGTAGACCAGCGTGTTGGCGGTGCCGAGGTCGATGGCCAGATCGCTCGAAAACATGCTGAAGAGCGAGCGCAGGCCGTGCGTGCGCGGAGAGCGCGATGGATAGCCGTTCGAAGACATGGAGAGCCTGGTTTCTACCTCACGGGAGTATTGTACGGCCAGCGACCAAAGCTGAGCGGGCCGGGGCTGGGCTATAGGACATGCCGGTTGCTATAAACTTTAATGGTTTGCCGCATTCTCAGCATACCGCATATGTGGCGTCGAACCGAGAGAGATAACGCACGAGAGTCACATAGGGCTCCTCGCCGGGTGGCATCGTGGTTCCTTCGCGGTTCAGGGGAGAGACTATGCCTCAGAACGAATATCGCAATCTCATCGGCGGGCGATGGGTGCCTGCCCGCAGCGGAAATACGTTTTCAAACATGAATCCCGCCGACCATGCGGACGTTGTGGGCGAGTTTCCGGCGTCGGAGCCGGAAGATGTCGCCGACGCGGTAGCCGCGGCGAAGAAGGCATTTGCGACCTGGCGGCTGGTTCCGGCGCCCAAGCGGGCGGAGATCCTCTACCGCGCGGGAAGACTGTTACAGGAGCGCAAGGAGAAGTATCGCGCACGACATGACGCGGGAGATGGGCAAGGTCCTGGCGGAGACGCGCGGCGATGTGCAGGAGGCCATCGACGAGGCGTTCTACGTGGCCGGCGAGGGGAGACGTTTGTTCGGCAAAACGACCCCCAGCGAACTGCAGAACAAATTCGCCATGAGCGTGCGCATGCCGGTCGGGCGTGGTGGGCCTGATTACGCCCTGGAACTTTCCCATGGCGATCCCGTCGTGGAAGCTGTTCCCGGCGCTGGTGGGTGGCAATACCTGCGTGATCAAGCCGGCAACGGATACGCCGCTGTCCGTCTACAACCTTGTCGAGACGCTGGTGGACGCGGGCCTGCCTCCGGGGGTGGTCAACATCGTCTGCGGCGGCGGAGGCTCGGTGGGTAATGCGCTGGTCGAGCATCCGGACGTGCGCGCCATCAGCTTCACCGGTTCCAGCGAAGTGGGATCGCGGGTGGCGCAGCGCGCGGCGGCCAACTTCAAGCCCGTGTCTCTCGAAATGGGGGGCAAGAACGCGCAGATCGTGCTCGACGACGCGAACCTGGAACTGGCGCTCGATGGCGCCCTTTGGGGTGCCTTCGGAACCACCGGGCAGAGGTGCACGGCCACCAGCCGCATCCTGCTCCAGAAGGGCATTGCGGCGGAGTTCACCGAAAGACTGGTGGAGCGGGCGAAGAAGCTGAAGATCGGCAACGGCCTGGATGAGTCAGTCGAGGTGGGCCCCCAGGTGAACGCATCGCAGATCGAAACCTCCGCCAGGTACGTCGACATCGCCAAGAGCGAAGGCGGCAGGATTCTTTGCGGCGGTCACGCTCTTACAGACGGTGCCTTCAGCAAAGGCACGTTTTTTAACCCCACCATCGTAGGCGGCGTCACCAGGTGCATGCGCATCGCGCGCGAAGAGGTCTTCGGGCCGGTGATCGCGCTGGTCGAGTTCGACACCTTCGAACAGGGCGTCGACATCGCCAATTCCATTGACTACGGCCTGTCGAGCGCGCTCTATACGAAGGACTTGAACAAGGCGTTTGCCGCGATCCGCGACCTGGAGGCGGGGATTACCTACATCAATGCGCCCACCATCGGCGCCGAAGTGCATCTGCCGTTCGGCGGCGTCAAGCAGACCGGCAACGGCCACCGCGAAGGCTCCGAAGCCATCGAATTCTTCACCACGTGGAAAGCGGTGTATGTGGATTATTCCGATAAGCTGCAGCGCGCCCAGATCGATAACGCGGAGTAGCCTCGTCCGAGGGGCGGCACTTTGGGATCACCTTGGCGCAGTGGAATGCTCCAAGCCTGCCCGAGGTGAGCGTTGCCTCCTCTGCCCGGGCAGGTTCGCCCCCGGCACAGCTGACTGGGCGAAGCCTCAGCAAAAGGGAAGCATCGGCGGTAATTTCGCCCGCTTCAACCTCCTCTCGCGTTGTCATCCTTGTATCTCTGAATCAGCGACATGAATTGCGAAAATGTCGTAGTGGGGGAACCGAGGCATCGGTTCCCCCGCGGGCGGACGGCTCCCGTTCATCCTGCGGTCTTTCGACCGAGGCTCAGCACAGGGACCGCTGCCCAAGTCACGCACGACCGAACAGTCGCATGACTTCGATCGCACATACAAGGAAGGTTACCGTGACACGGATCATTTGTGGAGTGGATGTCGCTTCGAAGTCTCTCGAGGCCCGCATCGGCCAGCAAGGCGCGGCCGCTTCTTTCCCCAACACCCCGCAAGGCATCGCCGCACTGGGGGCGTTCTGCCAGGCGCATCAGGTGGAGTTAGTCGCCATGGAGGCCACCGGCGGTTACGAGCAGCAGGCCTTTGCGCTGCTCTCCCAACAAGGCCTGCCGGCAGCCATCCTGAACCCGCGCGCGGTGCGCCAGTTCGCCGAAAGCATGGGCTCGCTGGAAAAGACCGATCGCATCGACGCCGGCATGATCGCCTGGTACGCGGAAGTGAAGAAGTCGCCGCCCGCGTGCCTGGCTCCGCAGAGCCAACAGCATCTGCGTGCGCTGGTCACGCGCCTGCGTCAGCTCACCGACATCCGCACCGCCCAGCTGAACCAGCAGCGGCTGGTCACCGACCGCTCGGTGCAGGCCTCTTTCACAAAGTTGCTGGCCGTTGTGAACCGTCAGATCCGCGACCTGGAGCAGCGCATCGCCAAGCTCATCGAGCAGGATCCGCTGTGGGGTGAACTCAACCAGGCCTTTCGCACCATCAAGGGCGTGGCCGACCGCACCGTGGCCCGCATGATGGCGGAAATGCCGGAGGTCGGCACCTTGTCCAACAAAACCATTTCCAAGCTGGCCGGAGTGGCGCCGCTGGCCCGCGACTCGGGCAAGTACCAGGGCAGACGTGTGGTGCGCGGCGGCCGCGCCTCGGTCCGCGATCTGCTCTTCATTGTGGCCAGTGTTGTGGGCCGCTATGAGCCCGACTTCATGGCCTTCCAACAACGGCTCAGGGAGGCCGGCAAACCACCCAAAGTCATCCGCATCGCTCTGGCCCACAAACTGTTGGTGCGGCTCAACGCCAAAGCCCGAGACGTCAGACAACGTCTGGCGGCCGCCGTCGAACCAGGCCCGTCATCGTTGCTTTTAGAAAAAATCTAACTGACCCGTAGCCGTAGTCGCCGCGGTTGTGGGAAAGATGGGAAACAGTTCTATCGTTTTCCATCTTTTCCATAACCCGCTTTTCGCTTCGCTGCTCGCCTAAAATGCTCTTGACAAGAAAGACAGTCGCTGAGCCGAAGGATCTGCGGTTGCCCTTCGTTATGTCCGAATACGCGGTTATCCACCCGGAATCATCTCAACGGGGGTACACTCGATTCCGACATGCCGATCTTGGGCAGAATAGCCGCGAAATGCACTCCGTTGTTCTTTGCAGCGATTGCCGCTGCGTTAGGACTTGCGGAATCCCGTCCGAGCAATCTGGAAAGCATCCTTGCCTCCGTGAACTCACATACGGAGAGGTGCAAACTCCAAGACATTGAATCCTGCGATAGGGCTGCCGACCTTGCCCGTAAGGGGCTTGCCCTGATTAAACCGGATGGGACTTCGGAGGCCGACTGGCAGAAAGCCCTGCATGAGGCTCTTCCTGCATTTCATTCAGCGATTGCTCTGGATGACGCGCTGTCGAAGCGTGACTACAAGGATGCAGAGCTGCAATTCACGGAGGAACTGAAGCTCTTATCCGATGAGGAGACCAATACACGCGGGCTTAGCGATACGTTACTGTTGGCCGAAGCTTATAGTTCGCCGGGGGATGCGCAAAATCTGGTGAAAGCCGTCTGGTTCTACGCGCACGTGTGGAATTTTGCCTTGCCGCCACAGAAGGCTCAAATCGAGCCGAAGCTGGAGTACTACTACAAGAAACACCACGGCCACCTCGACGGACTCGACGACATCAAGCGACAGGCTCGAAACTCCATCTTCCCCCCGGATTCGTTCACAATTGCGCCCGGTCCTTCTGTAGCCGAGATGATCCATGCCGAGCTTGCCCAAAACTGCGGCTTCGGCTGCTCAAATCTGATTGACAAAGAAACTGTTCTGGCTATGGGATACCCGGAAGATGCCGAGAAGGTTTGGGCATTGCTTCGGGGCCAGCACACTTTTGTCCCCGGTATCGTCATCGCGGTTAGCGCAAGCCAAATCCAAGTTGTTGTTACTCAAGATGCCAAGGATGCTCATGTGGCGGACTTCCTCGTGAACATGGAAAGCCCACTCACCGAGGCGCAATTGAAGACCATTCAGCCCGGTTTCCAGTTCAACGCGCCGCCGCGTCAGTCATTGGCCGCCACGTATGAGAGTTATAGGCGGATTCCGGCAAATGGCAATCAGCCCGCCTCCGTTGAAATCATGCTCAAAGATGGCAGCGTGGTTCCCGTGCAGAGCAACACTGTCACCGCGCCCAAGCCTCGTCCTGCTCACCGAGACTGAACAGCCGTTCCGGTCGAGTGGTGGCCGACTCGGACCTAACCCGTTTCTTCGCCCCGGCGTTGGCACTCCTCTAGTCAGAACGACCAGATCGCTTCGAGAGGGGCAGACCTGCCGCCACCCTCAAGCCTGCACCCAATGCGATGAGCACCGCAGCACCTGCCAGACCTTCGACCTCAGCGATGGCCCTGTCGATTCCTGCGAACTCATGGAGGGCGCGGCCCCCGACCCAGAAGGACAGTCCGCCAATCGCAATCAGCAGCCAAGACAATCCATTGACGATGGGCTTAATCACTCTGTTCTCGAACAAAACCATGGCTTTCTGGATGATACCCGCGGTTCCGGGAGGTTAGTGGACCACTCTGCCGTTACCTTTGTAGCAACAGGCGGCGGGTTCTGTTGCACAAACCGTAATTTCCCCATCGCGGTGACTCAAACATGGACAGCAAAAAGATGTTCGAGACAGGATGAATCGAGCGTGCGGCGTTTGGTTGGATCAAATGCCACTGTGCTGATCGGTACCTCCCCAACAAAGCGCAACTCCGCGCCTTCAAGAAGCGTCCAATCTCCTCCCAGCACTGATTGTGAAATCGCGTCTGGCACCTGATAAACAGAGTAGAAATCTGGGTACTCATCCATGCTGTCGTCAAAGGGACTCTGAAGAAGGAGAGTCCTTTCACGATAACGCAGCAGAATGTATCGAGGAACATCCCAGAATCCCCCATATCGAAACGGGATGATCTCAGCCAGTTCTGCTTCTCTCACCACAAATTCTGGACTCTCGTTTGTAATTTCGAAATGGTAGGGTTCTATGTTTATCCGTGCGAGGTGTCCGCGCGCATCGGGAATTCTCTCCACCACGCGGCATTCTATAAACCCTGGCTGAGGGTAGTCAGAATCGGACCACAGGTGAGCGCTCGTGAACAAAGGCACTTTGTCGATGATCGAATGTAATCGGTCCTGAGCATCGCGAAACTGCGATTCAACAATTCCCGGCTGGGGTTCCTCATCCACGAAGCGCACGATCTGAACTCGAAGACTAGGCATGCCAAGAATGATAGTGTTTCGGGCTAGTTTGACGATTCCGGGAGTGTCGTGGACGATACTTCCCTGACTGCGATCTGGTTCCCACGCCGAACGTCAGGCGGTGATTCACTTCTGGTCTGTCTCATCCCGGGGTTCACCCCGAGACCCGTCAAGCCCCTTCCCAAAAAATATTTCGTAACCGTCGTATCTTCAGCCAGCTGCGCCAGCGCTCATTTTGCAGATAATTTCCCGCATTTCGCTATCCTGAACTCGCAATCGCAAAAAGGGCTCTTCCGCCACCCGGTGGGCTCATCCTTCTTCTAAACACCGCCGCTTGACGACTTTGAGGTTCACCGTCATGAAAAGGCGGTCTTTACGGGTGAACCGCGCCGGCAACCCCTTTTCGCATGCCAACTTGCCGAAAACACCCGGGAGGGGAAGGGGGAGGGGGCACCCCGGAAAGGGAAATCCATGTACACCAATTGCCGTCACATCATGCCCAGCGGGCTCCAATGCCAGTCGCCCGCCATGCGCGGCAGCGCTTTCTGTTACTACCACGGCCGCCGCATTCCGCCCCGGGGCCAACACCCGTCCACCGGGCATCGCGTCCACATGCCCGCAACTCTCGACCGGAACGGAATCACCTCCGCCATCCACAGCGTCCTCCAGGGTCTCGCCGCCGGCCGCATCAGCGCCCGCCGCGCCTCCATTCTTCTCCTGGGGCTCAAAATGGCCCTCGATCAGCCCGCGAATTGCGATCCCACACCCGACCCTCTTCCTGCCGACCTTTTCCGTTCCGCCCTGGATTCCGGCGACGAAGCCGCCGCCGCGATCCATGCACTCATTGAGAAACTGGGCCTCACCTCAGACGGCGCACCGCCCCGGGCCGTCACCCCAAAACCCTGACCCAGGGGGCATCGGAACGCTATATCGAGGCGGTGTTTTCCCAAAAGCAACTTTGTCGGTTTGCTATGATCTTTCCGGCAGTGGAATGCTCCAAGCCGGAGGAAGTCGGCGCAAGCCTGCTCCGCCTCTCTGGGGCTACCCCAGGGGAACCTGAATACCTGAGCTTTCACCGCGCGAGCCTCCTGCGCCTCCCAGCGCAAGCAGCTCCCGCAAAGTCAGACTCGTTGGAGCATTTCACTGTTCCGGCCGCCGCCCAATCCGGCTCTTCTCCATCTTCTCGCTCGCTGCTTTCTGTGTGGTGGCTCGGATCGCGACGAAATTGTGAGGCGCGCCGGGATTGCGCTCGGCAAGCCCTGGCGCTGGCTTCAGTCGATTGCCGGGCGCTTCGAGGCATCGTTCGACGGGCAGGTGCGCCCGAGACACAGCGAAGTTGTCGCATTCATTCGTAACGATCCAGCATTCCGGCGCGCCTGGGATCGTCACGGCAAGAAGCTTGCCGTCCGCTCGTGGATGACCGGCCCTGAGCCGATGCTGCCTGTGCCGGCCGCGGCGGATTGGAACCTTCCGCGGATCGAGTCGAAGGCCGGCCTGGCAAGCTGGTTCAACCTGACGGTGGACGAACTTGGCTGGTACGCCGATCTGAAAGGCATCAATCCAAAGCAGCGCGACCCCCGCCTCACGCACTACCACTACACAGTCCTGACCAAAAAGTCCGGGAAGATCCGCCTCATTGAATCCCCCAAGCAACACCTGAAGCACATGCAGCGCAGGATCCTTACCCACATCCTGGATTACGTTCCAACCCATCCGGCCGCACACGGGTTTGTGAAGGGCCGGTCGATTCAAACGTTCGCCTCTCCGCACGTCGGCCGCGCCGTCGTACTCCGCATGGATCTGGAAGATTTCTTTCCGTCGTTCCCGGCGCGCCGCATTCAAGCATTCTTCCGCACCATCGGCTATCCCGAACGGGTGGCCGACATCCTTGGAGGGCTCTGTACCAACGCGCTTCGGTTTTCCTCATGGAAGGATTCGGCGTTGAACAAAACGCCTGACGCACTCAACGATGCGCGGCGGCTCTATTCCCGACCGCACCTGCCCCAGGGCGCGCCCACCTCGCCGGCTCTCGCCAATCTTTGCCTGTACCGCATCGATTGCCGTCTTGCGGGTCTGGCAAAGTCGGCTGGAGCCGCTTACACGCGATATGCCGACGACCTGGCCTTCTCCGGAGATCGTGATTTCGCTGCGCGTGCGGAAAGATTCTCTATGTCGGTCGCGGCGATTCTTCTTGAGTCAGGGTTCGCGGTCAATTACCACAAGACGCGCGTCATGCGCAAGGGAGTGCGTCAGCACCTTGCCGGGCTCGTGACCAATGAACGCCTGAACGTCCCCCGCGACGACGTCGACCGCCTGAAGGCCATACTGACGAACTGCATCCGTCATGGCTGGCAGAGCCAGAACCGCACGGCTCATGCTGATTTTCGGTTGCACCTTGCCGGCCGCGTCGCCTTTGTCGAATCCATCCATCCGGTGAACGGAGCGAAGCTGAGGAAACTGTTGGAGCAGATTCGGTGGTAGACCCGCGCCGCCGTCACGGCTGCCTCCCCGCCCCGCTGTGACATACTTCTACGGGACACTGCGGCGGTCAGGTGCCGCACGCGGAAATCAAGCATAGTCAACGGAGCGAGAGTGCATGACCTACGTTCCCGATGCGAAGCGCTATGAGCACGCCACGTTTCGCCGCTGCGGGCGGTCCGGCCTGGTGCTGCCGCCCATCTCTCTTGGCCTGTGGCAGAACTTTGGCGGCAACGATGTGTTCGAGACAGGCAGGGCGATGATCCGCCGCGCCTTCGACCGCGGCGTGACCCATTTCGACCTGGCCAATAATTACGGTCCGCCCTACGGCTCTGCGGAGGAAAACTTCGGCGAGATTCTGCGCAAGGATTTTCGCGGGCTGCGCAACGAACTGGTCATCTCCACCAAGGCGGGCTGGGACATGTGGCCGGGGCCTTATGGGATCGGGGCCTCGCGCAAGTACCTGCTGGCTTCGCTCGATGACAGCCTCAAGCGCATGGGCCTGGAATACGTGGATATCTTCTACGCGCACCGGCCGTGGGCGAATGCGCCGCTCGAAGAAACCATGGGTGCGCTGGTCTCCGCCGTGCACGCGGGCAAGGCGCTGTATGTCGGCATCTCGTCGTATAGCCCGGAGCGCACGCGGGAGGCGGCGAACATCCTCAAGAGCATGGGCGTGCCGCTGCTGATTCACCAGCCCTCGTACTCCATGCTGAATCGCTGGATCGAACAGGGCCTGCTCGACACGCTGGAGGAAGTGGGCGCGGGATGCATCGCGTTTTCTCCGCTGGGGCAGGGGCTATTGACGGGCAAGTATCTGAAAGGCGTGCCGGAAAATACGCGCGCAACCGCGGAGAACTCTTCGCTGCTGCAACAGTTCCTTAGCGAGCAGAACATAAACCGGGCGCGGGGGCTGAACGAAATTGCAAAGAAGCGCGGGCAGACGCTGGCCCAGATGGCCATAGCCTGGGTGTTGCGCGACCGGCGCGTGACGTCGGCGCTGATCGGCGCACGCAACGTGCAGCAACTCGATGATTCGCTGGATGCGTTGAAGAAGCTGGATTTCAGCGAGGCGGAGTTGAAGGAAATCGACAAACATGCGGTGGACGCGGGCATCGACCTTTGGAAAGACGCGCGGGAGAAGATGGATTAGTTTCGAAGTGTGATTCGCGGCACGGAGGTCAGCCATCCCAGGTCTCAAAATCAAGACCTGGGGCACCCAGTTTCAGCCTTTCCCAAAAGGATGCACTGCAGGAGCAAGAGCGATGATTATCGGGGTTCCGAAGGAAATCAAGGACAACGAGGCGCGCGTAAGCGTGATCCCCGCTGGCGTGAAGGCGCTGGCCGACGCCGGCCACAGAGTGCTGGTGGAGACAAACGCGGGCGCGCTTTCCAGCTTTCCCGATCAAGAGTACCAGGAAGCAGGGGCGGAGATTGTCGCCAACGCCGCCGACGTGTGGAGCAAAGCCGACACGGTGGTGAAGGTCAAGGAACCGGTCACGCCGGAATACGCCTATTTCCGCGAGGGCCTGGTGCTGTTCACCTATCTCCACCTGGCGCCGCTGCCCGATCTGACCGACCAGGTCCTCAAATCGAAGGTGATCGGCATCGCGTATGAAACGGTGCGCGATCGCCAGGGCACGCTGCCGCTGCTGACGCCCATGAGCGAAGTGGCGGGACGGATGAGCGTGCAGGTGGGCGCAGCGTATCTGGAAAAAGAGCACGGCGGGCGGGGGATTCTGCTGGGCGGGGTTCCGGGCGTGCCGCCGGCGCACGTGACCATTGTTGGCGGCGGCATCGTGGGCACCAACGCCGCCCGCATCGCACTCGGTTTCGGCGCCAAGGTCACGCTGGTCGATCTGAATCTGAACCGGCTGCGCGAGATCGACGATATCTTCAACGGCCGCGTGTACACACTGGCCTCGAACAGCTACAACCTCGCCCACGCCACGCACGAAGCGGACCTGGTGATCGGCGCGGTACTCATTCCCGGCGCCATGGCTCCCAAGATCGTGACCCGCGGCATGGTGAGCCGGATGAAGAAGGGCGCGGTGATTGTGGACGTGGCCATCGACCAGGGCGGCTGCGTGGAGACGGCGCGCCCCACGTCGCATTCCAACCCCAGCTACACCGTCGATGGCGTGGTCCACTACTGCGTGACCAACATGCCGGGGGCGGTGCCGCATACGTCCACGCTGGCGCTGACCAACGCGACGTTTCCTTACCTTCTGCGGATCGCCAACCTCGGGACGCGCGAGGCGCTCCGGCAGGATGGGGGTTTCGCGGAGGGCCTCAATACCTGGATGGGGACGCTGACCCATCGCGGCGTAGCCGAGAGCCAGAAGAAGGCGTGGACGGCGCCGGCGGACGTGCTGGCGTAAAGCGAGCTCCTAGCTTCTAGCTCCTAGCTTCTATTTCCCCATAGGTGTTGCGAAGCCGGAGGATCACACCGGTACTGTTGGGGTTCGTGGTCTCCGATCTTCGCGCCCCACTAGTCCACGGCCGAAGGCCTGTCGTCGGGACCTGGGGAAAGACACGAAGATGGGCACGGAAGATTTGATTCTTTAGAAGCTAGAAGCTAGGAGCTAGAAGCTAGAACCTTGACTATAATCGCCCCATGTTCTTCAGTAAGGACCGCCGGCGGCGCGCCGTGCTCCTGCTTTCGCTGGGAGTGGTGCTGTTCTTTGCGCTGCTGGGCTGCCTGAATTGGTTCAACACCTCGGGAATCAGCTTTCTGAATCCGGAAACGTCGGGCGAGACGCTGGCGATTACCGGGCTCACGATGGTGTTGTTCCTCCTGCTGCTGGTGCTGCTGACACTGCTGCTGAGGAACGTCCTGAAGCTCTATGCGGACCAGGGGAGCAGCGCCCTCGGAGCGCGGCTGCGGACGCGCATGGTGCTGGGCGCGGCCCTGATTGCGCTGACGCCCGCAGTGCTGATGTTCCTGTTCAGCTTTCAGCTGATGAACCGTTCCATCGACCGCTGGTTTTCGCCCAATACGACCCAGTTGCACGATGATTCAACCCGCGTGGTGCACGAATTGGCGGAGTACGTGGCCAACAACGCCCGGGTGGAGGCCGAATCGATCTCTGCCTCGGGCGCGCCCGACATTGCCCTGCCGGGGTTGCGGGAGGCTCTGACCCCGCATCGCATCACCCTGACGGGCGGATTCGTCATGGTGTACGGGAAGGACCGGAGGAAGATCGCAGGTTTCCAGGAGCCCGGTGAGACCAGCACATCGTACCTGGTGCCATGGCTCGACGAGGGCGAGCAGCAGCGGACCATCCCGCTGAACGGGGACTTTTCCGACAGCCTGTTGCAGTCGGCGCTGCGTACCGACACGCCCATCATCGTGGTGGGAGGACACGAATACGAACTGGGAAGGGCGACGACGGCGTCGGGCAAAATCGTGGTCGTAGCGCTGCCGATCCCGCAGGGCCTGAGCAAAACCGCAATCCGGATCCGCGCCGGCGCGGCGGAGTACTGGCGACTGTTCCGCTTGCGCAAGGGAGTTCGTTCCAACTTCTTTTTGCTGCTGCTGCTGGTGACGGTGCTGGTATTCTTCGCCAGCGTCTGGCTGGCGATGTTTCTTTCCAAGCAGATCACGCGGCCGGTGTCGGCCCTGGCCGACGCCATGGACGCTATCGCCGCCGGGAAATATGAAGAGCGGGTCGAGCAGGTCACGACCGGGGAAATGGGCGACCTGGTGCGCGCTTTCAACCACATGGCCGCCGACCTGGAAACGAGCCGCCGGCTGGCGGAGACCTCTTCGGCGCAACTGACCGCCGCCAACCAGGCCATCGAGCAGCGCCGCCGCGAGCTGGAGACCATTCTCGAGACAATTCCCAGCGGAGTGGTGACTCTGGACAATGCGGGAACGGTGCTGCAGGCCAATCGCGCGTTTGCCGCGCTGATGGGCTTGGGCAGCGACTCCGAATTGCGCGGAGAGAGCATTCATTCGCTGCTGCCCGCCGACTGCGCCGACGACTTTGCCGCGGTCATCCGGCGGGGACATCGCATGGGAGCCGCATCCACCGAGGTGGAATTGCACGCGCGCGGGCGCAACGTGCACCTGGGAGTCACCAGCGCGCGGCTGGACCTGGTGAGGGGGCGACCAGGCAGCGTGCTGGTGGTGGAGGATGCGACGGAGCTGCTGCGGGCGCAGCGCCAGATGGCGTGGAAGGAAGTGGCCCAGCGGGTAGCGCACGAGATCAAGAATCCGCTGACGCCGATTGCGCTTTCGGCGGAGCGGATCGGAAAGCATCTGGACCGCAGCCAGCCCGAGTCGCCGGGCATCATTCGCAAATGCAGCGAGGTGATTCTGAATTGCGTGGGAACGCTGCGTACGCTGGTGGACCAGTTCTCCGCGCTGGCGCAGTTCCCGGTTTCGCAGCCGCGGGTGTGCGACATGAACCAGGTGGTAGAGGAGGCCCTGGCGCTGTTCGCCGGACGGCTGGATGGCCTCACGCTGAAACGCGATCTGGAACCCGGGATACCGCCGGTGATGGCCGATCCGGAGGCCATCCGGCGGGCGCTGGCCAACCTGATCGACAATGCTGCCGAGGCGATGCACGGGGGTCTGCTGCGCGTGCTGGGAATCCAGAGCCGATTGAGCGAGGACGGAACGTCGGTGGAAGTGGCGGTTTCCGACACCGGCCACGGTTTGACCGACGAAATCCGCGAGCGGCTGTTCCTGCCGTACTACTCCACCAAGCATCGCGGGACGGGGCTCGGGCTTTCGATCGCAGCCAAGATCGCGCAGGAACACGGCGGCACGATCCGCGCCGAGTCAAACAGCCCCAAGGGAGCGCGTTTCATTCTTCGCGTGCCGCTGATGCCATCGCCCACGGCGGCCGAAGCCGAGTCCGGGGAAGTGGTGAAGGAAGTGCGCTCATGAACCACGTGCTGGTGGTGGATGATGAAGCGGAAATCCGATCTTCGCTCGAGGAGATCCTCCGGGAGGAGGATTATGGCGTAGCGACCGCGGCGACCGCGGCCGAGGCCCTGGTGCTGATTGAGGATGCGCCCTACGACGTGGTGCTGCTCGACATCTGGCTGCCTGACCGGGATGGACTGGACGTGCTGTCGGAGGTGCGGCAGATGGGTCCGGAGCGAAGGCCGGAAGTGGTGATCATCAGCGGCCACGGGACCATCGAGACGGCGGTCAAGGCCACCAAGCTGGGGGCGTACGACTTTCTGGAAAAGCCGCTTTCGCTCGATCGCACGCTGATCGTGCTAAAGAATGCCGTCGAAGCGCGGCGTCTGCGCACGGAGAACCTGGAATTCAAGCGCCAGTTCAGCGTGGGCTCGGTGCTGACCGGCGACAGCGTGCCGGTGAAGGCGCTGCGGCAGCAGATCCGCCTGATGGCGCCGACCAACGGGCGGGTGCTGATTTACGGCGAGTCCGGCACGGGCAAGGAACTGATCGCACGGGCCATTCATGCCGAGAGCCTGCGGCGCGACCGCGTTTTCGTGGAGTTGAACTGCGCGGCCATTCCCGAAGCCCATATCGAGGCGGAGCTGTTCGGCTACCGGCATGGAGTGCAGCCGGGCGGCCCGCCTGAACAGCGCGGCACCCTGGAACGCGCCGACGGCGGAACGCTGTTCCTTGACGAAGTGGGTGACATGAGCCTGAAGACGCAATCCAAGGTGCTGAGCGCCCTGGATGACGGCATGTTCACGCCGGTGGGAGGGACGCAGCCCCTGCGCGTGGACGTTCGGTTGATTGCGTCCACCAACAAGAATCTCGAAGAGGAGATAGCGAAAGGCAACTTTCGCGAGGACCTTTTTTATCGGCTGAACGTGGTGCCGTTCTTTGTGCCGCCGCTGCGGGAGCGAAAGCAGGACATCCCGCACCTGGCGCGGGAATTCCTGGCGGAGTTCGGGCGGCAGTACGGCCGGCCGCGGATCGAGATCAGCGACGAGGCGCTGGAAACCCTGGCGCAGTATCACTGGCCGGGCAACGTGCGGGAACTGAAGAACGTGATCGAGCGGATTCTGATTCTGAATCCGCGCACCCTCAGGATTGAGCGCAAGCAACTTCCGCCGCTGACGCACAAGACGACGTCGCGGGCCGCGGAGGAATTTTCCACCCTGCATGAGGCCCGGGACGCCTACGAGCGGGACTTCATTCTGAAGAAGATCGAGGAAGCGCGCAATAACGTGAGCCGGGCAGCGGAGCTGCTCGGATTGGAACGCAGCCACCTTTACCGGAAGATGAAAGCGCTCGGGATCGGGGTGCGGGAGTAAGCCGCTGATTACGGCTGATACGGTTCGTCGGGAGGATCGAGGGCGGAAAGATCCAGATGGACCGGCTTTCGGCTTCCACCCTCACCATCTTGCCGCGTGCCGCCCCGAAGAGTGGCGGCATGCACCATGACGTTGAGCGCGACCTGCGCGCCTGCCGGCGGCTTCCGGGACCAAAAGATGCCATCGCACTTTGTTCAAAACTGAACATGGATTCCCAAAAACGGGCAGAAGTTCCCTGGTATGGCCGTGCCTGCCGCGCAGGTAAGACTATGTGGTTGCTCATCTTGAAGCACTGGGGAGCCCCTTGTGATATGGCCGCTGAATTGCCACGAACCTCGGCGTACCCGTGTCTACGGAGGCTTTCCATGGCGTACTTCGAGCGTGTTCGCGATGTGGTTTCCGGCCCCTTCAGCCCCGACATTATCCAGCAGCGTTCGGCTGCCGGGTGGCAGATGGTTTCCATCGAATGGCGGCGTGAGCTGCCTGACAGCGAGGCTCCGCCGGAAGGCGCCTTCGCGGAAGACATCCCCTACGGCCTCCGGATTTCCACCGACTGCAAGCGGCTGGAGGTGGACGAGGCGGAGAACAAGGTTCTGCTGATGATGATGGATCTTCTGGCTCAGGATTTTTCCTACTCGGCCATCGTCAGCACTCTGAACGAGACCGGCTTCCGTACCCGGGGCGGCAAGCCGTGGACGCGGGTGGCCGTGTTCAACATGATGCCGCGCCTGATCGAAGTCGGCCCGCGGATCTTCAACAGCGAGGAGTGGGAGCAGCGGCGCCTGCGGATCACGCGGCGCGGTGCGCCGGAGCCGTGACCGGCAGTTCGCAGTTCTTCCCTCGTCCACAGGGGGTCCGCAGGCGATTTCGGCGGATGACTATGAACTGTGAACTGCATCTCAGCGCCGGCTGACGATCCTGCCTTGATCCCCTTATCATGGTTGGCAAGCATGGATCGTCTTTCGAGAGTCCTGGCTTCCTGCCTTTGCATTGCGAGTGTGTTGCTTCCCGCCGCCGGACGCGCTACCGAGCCCCGGGACCATCCCGCTCTACCAATGCCCCTGGGCCAGGAAACGGGCTTTCTGAATCGCAAAGTCGAAGTCAAAGGGGTCACCTACCGCTTCCAGGTCTACGTGCCGGAGGACTTCCGGCGTGACGAGCACAAGCCATGGCCCATCCTGCTGTTCCTGCACGGGCGGGGTGAGCGCGGCTCCGAAGGCATGTTCCAGACGCAGATCGGGCTCCCTCTGGCGGTGCGCGACCATCCCGAACGCTGGCCATTCATCATCGTGATGCCGCAGTGCTTGTTCCCCAATTTCTGGACCGACCCGGTGATGCTCGACATGGCGATGGCGGCCCTGGAGCAGGAGACGGCCGAGTTTCACACCGACCCGGCGCGCACCTACCTGACCGGCCTGTCGATGGGTGGGTACGGCGCCTGGGAACTGGCCCGGACGCATCCCCACCGCTGGGCGGCGATCGTGATCGCGGCCGGGGGAATCTTCTGGAGCTATGCGCCCGAGCGCTGGCAGCAGGCCGCCACGCTGCCCGGCGAGTACGCCCGCGCTATCGGGGGGACGCCGATCTGGATGTTTCACGGCAGCGAGGACAACGTGGTACCGGTCAGGGAGAGCGAGCTGATGTACAACGCCTTCAAGAGCGCCGGCGGAAATGTGCGGCTATGGATATACCAGGGGCTGCATCACGATTCCTGGGCGCGGGCGTACAACGAACCAGACCTGCCCAAATGGCTGCTCTTGCACCACCTCGGCGCGGAACCGGAGCCGCCCGCCTATGCCGAGCGCCTGGTGGTGCCGCTCCATCCGACCGCGATCAAGCTCCCACTGCCCGTCCTGGATAGCATTGCGGGAGAGTACCGCGACGCCGGCGGCCACCTGGCCGCGACACTGTTCCGGCAGGGCGAAGCGCTTTATGAGAAAGACCCGCATGGCGAGGTCACCGAAGTCGAGGCAGAGTCCCAGAACTCGTTCTTTTATCCGCTGGGGAGCATCTGGACGCGGCTCACGGTGGAGCACGACAAGCAGGGCCGGGTATCCGCACTCCTCTACCACGACGACCGCCATGAGGAGCGCTGGGAACGAATGCACTCCGTCGCGCGTACTCCTTAACGGAGCACAAAGGGACCTGGTTCACAGTTCGTAGTTCTTAGTGCGGGATTTGATTTGGCTGCCCGCCGGGTCATCCCCTGCGACCTGAGCACTCTGAACTGGGAAAGCTCTGCCGACGGAGGCATTCATGTATTGCAGCGGTTGTGGTCAGGGTCTTCAGCCAGGACAAGCCATCTGTCCCCGGTGCGGGCGTCCCGTGGCGGTTGCTCCTCCTCCGGTGCCCGGGTTCCAGTTTCAATTGGATAGCTATTCCGGCAAGGTTCGCGTGCTGGGAATCGTATGGATCATCTACGGAGGAGCCACCCTTCTGCTGAGCTTCGTGGGCATGGAGTTCGCCAGGGCCTTCATGTTCAACCGTTTCGGACCGTGGGGTCACTGGCAGGGACCGTTTCGCCCGGAGTGGTTTGGCCCGGCGTTTTTGCATTTCCTCTGGGTGTTTGTGGTTCTGCGTGCGCTGCTGCTGCTTGCGGCCGGCTGGGGATTGATGGAACACGCCCCCTGGGGGCGCATGCTGGCCATCGTCGCCGCGTTTTTGAGCCTCCTCAAAATCCCCATTGGGACGGCAGTCGGCATCTGGACCCTGGTCACCCTTATGGGTTACCGGAACCAGACGCTCTATGATCAGCTGCCGTAAAGACAGGGGTCAGGGATCAGGGTTCAGGGGTCAGGGAATCCGGCCGCCTCATGGAATGGAGTCACTTTGTTCCGAATCCATTCGCGCCCGAGTTGTTGAGTTCTCGGTGTTCTGATCCCTGATCCCTGACCCCTGATCTCTGATCCCTGTCTCCTGACCCCTGCCTTACAATTTACCTATGACTTTCCCAGAAACCCGCATGCGGCGGCTGCGCCGGACCGAGTCGCTCCGCGCGCTGGTCCGCGAGACGTCGCTCGATCCCGGAGACCTGATTTACCCGCTTTTTCTTTGTCCCGGCGAAGGCGTCCGCAAGGCGGTGAGCTCCATGCCCGGCGTGTACAACCTGTCGGTCGATGAGGCGGTAAAGGAAGCCGAGGAGGTTGCGAAGCTGGGTATCGGCGGCCTGTTGCTGTTCGGTTTGCCGGAGTCGAAAGACGAGCACGGCACGGGCGCATATGACGATGAAGGAATCGTGCAGCAGGGCCTTCGCGCGCTGAAGAAGTCTGGCGCGGCGAAAAAGCTGGTGCTGATTGGCGATGTCTGCCTGTGCGAGTACACCAGCCACGGCCACTGCGGGATGATCGTCGAGACCAGGGACGGCTGGGAAGTGGAGAATGACAGCTCGCTCGATCTGCTGGGACAGACGGCGGCGAGCCTGGCGCGGGCGGGAGCCGACATTGTCGCCCCCAGCGACATGATGGACGGGCGCGTGGCCGCGATCCGGCGAGCCCTGGACGAAGATGACCGCCCCGAAATTCCCATCCTGAGCTACGCGTCGAAGTTCGCGTCGGCGTTTTACGGGCCTTTCCGCGAGGCGGCCGACTCGGCGCCCCAGTTTGGCGACCGCAAGACCTACCAGATGGACGGCGCCAATCTGCGCGAAGCCATGCGCGAGATCGAGCTCGATCTGGCCGAAGGCGCCGACATGATCCTGATGAAACCGGCGATGCCGTATCTCGACGTCGTGCGGGAAGCAAGGCGGCGTTTCGATGTGCCCATCGGCGCCTACCAGGTGTCGGGCGAGTACTCGATGCTGCACGCGGCTTTCGAGAAAGGCTGGCTCGATCGCGACCGGGCCACGCTGGAGTCGCTCCTCGGCATTCGGCGGGCGGGAGCGGATTTCATCGTCACCTACTTCGCCAAGGATGCGGCAAAGCTGCTGTAAATACAGTTCGTAGTTCTTAGTTCACCGTAGTCATCCTTCAGTTGTCAGTTCCCGGCTGAAGGGCGTCTTCCCGCTCCCCGCTCCCTGTTTCGCTAGTATCGAATCATGGCGGTCTCGGATCGCGCGTGAACACTCTCGAGATCATCAGCGTGCTGGTAGCCACGGCGGCGCTGTTCGGCTGGCTGAGCTCGCGGGTGCTGCGCCTGCCCATCACCATCGGAACCATGCTGCTGACGGTGCTGACAACGCTCAGCCTGGCCGCAGTAGGCCGGCTTGCGCCTCCCGTGCATACGTGGGCCGAGCACCTGGCGCGCAGCATCGATTTCGAAAGCCTGATTCTGCACGGAATGCTGCCACTGCTGCTTTTTGCAGGCGCCTTCTTGTTGGACCTGGAGCACCTGGAGCGGGAGAAGCTTCCGGTGGCGGTGCTGTCGGTGCTGGGCACCATCCTGTCGGTGTTCGCGGTGGCCGGATTGATGATGCTGATCTCGGGCACGGGCGCTCCCTGGATGGAGTGCCTCATCTTCGGCGCGCTGATCTCGCCCACCGATCCCATCGCCGTTCTGGAACTGCTGCGCCGGATCGGCATTCCCAAGTCGCTCGAGGCGCAGTTGGCCGGTGAATCGCTGTTCAACGACGGCGTCGGGGCGGTGCTGTTTCTCACCATGATCGAGATTGCCCGTGGCAACGCCCCCACGGCCTGGCACATTGCCTGGATCCTTGTGCTGAAGTCCGGCGGCGCAATGGCGCTCGGAACCCTGGGGGCCTGGCTGGTGTCGCGCCTGATGTGCCTCGCCCAGTCCTACCAAGTCGAGATCCTGCTCACCCTGGCGCTGGCGCTGGGCGGCTATGTCCTGGCCGACCTCTGGCGCCTTTCGGCTCCCCTCGAAGCGGTGGCGGCGGGAATCGCTCTGCGCCACTTCAACCGAAAAAAGCCGTCGGGGCGCATCGCCGATGAGCGCGTGGATGAGTTCTGGACGCTGCTCGACGAAGTACAGACCGCAGTGCTGTTTGTGCTGCTGGGATTAGAAGCCATGGCGGTGACTCTGAATGGGACCACCGCGCGCGCCGGGCTGGCGGCGATCTTCTCGGTCACCCTGGTGCGGCTGGCGGTGGTTGCGTTGTGCCTTGGAATTGTGCGCGTTTGTCAGCGGCAGTTCCGCAGTTCAGTAACGACGCTGACCTGGGGAGGGCTGCGCGGCGGACTGTCGATTGCGCTGGCGCTTTCGGTACCCAAGACCCTGGGCACCATGCAGATCGGCTCCTGGATCTTCGGAGCCACTTATATGGTCGTGGTTTTTTCGATCATTCTGCAGGGCGGGTCGCTGCAGCTTGTGCTGGCTCGGGAGCAGCGCCGGGGCGTGGCCCACAGCGTGGCCGCCGAACCCAAAGTGTAGGTTCCAAGCCCCACCTTAGCGGACAAAGATGTCCGAGAAGGTGGGGATCCCGGTTGTCAGTGGGTGTACCCGCCGGCGGCGTAGATCGTCTGGCCGCTGATCCACCCGGCGTCATCGGAGGCCAGGAAAGCCGCCGTTGTGGCCACATCTTGCGGCTTGCCCACGCGGCCCAGCGGCGTTCCTGCCACGGCTTGCGCTTCGAAGTCGCCGCCCGCGATACCCAGCGCCTCTACACCTTCTGTGATGATCATGCCAGGATTCAGCGCGTTCACGCGAATGCCCCTCGGGCCCAGTTCCTTCGACAGCGAAACCGTCACCGAATCCACTGCCCCCTTGGTGGCGCTGTAGACGCTGGCATTGGGAAACGACATGCGGCCGACCACCGATCCGATGTTAATGATGCTGCCGCCCTTGGGATTGAAGTGCTTGAGCGCCGCCTGGGTGGTCAGCAACAGGCCCAGAACATTCAGGTTGAACTGCTTGTGGAAGTGCTCCGGAGTAACTGCCTCGATGGGGCTGAACTCGTAGACCCCGGCGTTGTTGACGAGGATGTCGATCGGCCCGAGTTCGCGCGCCACTTTCTCCACGAAAGGGCCGACCGACTCGGGATTGGAGAGGTCAGCCTGGAGGGCGACCGCCTTGCCGCCCGCCGCCCTGATGTCGGCGACCAGCTTGTCCGCGGCGGCCTTGCTGCCGGAGTAGTTGACGGCAACGGCCGCGCCGCGACCGGCCAGTTCGCGCGCGATGCCCGCGCCGATGCCCTTGGATGCGCCCGTAACCAGCGCCACTTTGCCTTGAATGTTTGCCATGAGGAAAGCTCCATCTCCGAAACGTCCTTGATTCGACATTTCGATAACTATCGAATTGATTAGGGAGCCCTCGAATTGGATTCAGGCCATGTTGTGATTTTTTTATTCCGATATTTCGGGCGGCTGCGCACAGCTTTCCTGCCGAAGCCGCTCCAGGCTCGCCATCAGCGCATCCAGCGCTCCGGGCCGCAGCGACATCATGTGGAATTTGCCTTCACGCCTGACCGAGATTAGCCCGGCAGTCTCCAGTTCCTTGAGATGGTGGGAGAGGGTGGCGGGGGAAATGGCAAGGGCGGGCTTCAGCGCGGAGCAGCTTAACGCGCACGGAGCCTTCGCCAGCCGCTCCAGCAACTCGAACCGCTTGGGATCGGCCAAAGCCTTCAGCAGGACCGTGCGTCGCGCCCGGGAAAGACCGGGGCGCCGGGCGGAAACGGCAGTACCGGCAGAATTCATCGCGGATTGGATGCAATGGTACCGCACCGGAACCGCCTGCGCGAAAACCCAGATTTGCATTCGCATCCGGCAGGGGTACATAATGTTGCCGCCTTTGGAAAGGGACGGGCGATGGACGATAGCGCTCTGGCCTTCGCGGCAATCTTTCTCGTCGGGGTCACGCTTATCTGCGGAATGATGTTCCTGCTGATCTTGCACCGCGTCAGTTCGACTTCCGAAGCTCGGCGCCAGCGCCGGAAGAGCAGCCGCCGCGCCGCCATGGCCCGGCGCTCGTTCAAGGACGTGATGTAGTCTCCGCCTTCGGGCGGCCGGTTTACTTCTCTCCAATCGCCAGCAGAGTCTGGAACTGGGGCGGTTCTGCTTCCCTGTCGACAATCGAGGTCGCCACCTTCCGGAATCCGGCCTTTTCGAGCAGCTCCGTCAGTTCCGCCTCGCTGAAACCCAGCCGCTGATCCGCGTAGAGTTCGCGCGCCTCCTCGAAGCGATGCTTCGCGAGATCGAGAATGGCGATCCGGCCGCCGGGCCGGAGGATCCGTGCCGCTTCGCCGACGGCGCGCTCCGGGTGCAGCGCGTGGTGGAGCGATTGGGAGAAGAACACCAGATCCACGGCCCCATCGTCGATGGGCACCTCTTCCATGTCGCCCAGCCGGAAACTGACATTCTCGATGCCGTGGCGCACGGCGGTCTCTCGGCCAACTTCCAGCATCTTCGCCGACGAGTCCACGGCAATCACCCGGGCCGCCCGCGGCGAAAGCAGGAGCGCAAAGGTCCCGTCACCTGCTCCCAGGTCGGCGATGGTCATGGAGGGCATCAGGCGCAGCAGTGCCTCAGCCAGGCTCTTCCAGGATTTTCCCGGGACATAATCCTTGCCCAGGCGTCCCGCCATGCTGTCGAAGAAGCTGCGCATCCGGTCCTGGCGTTTTTTGACCACGGTACGCATGGCAGCCTGGTCGGCAGCGGTTTCGCTCGATTCTTTTTCGGCGCGCTCGAGCAGCGTTTCCAGAAAATCGCGAGTCGTACTTGCCGGACGATAGAAGTTGCTCTTCCCGGTGCGCCGGTCTTCGACCAGGCCGGCTTGCTTGAGCTGGGAAAGATGCGTGGAAATGGTGCTCTGCCCCATGACCAGGATCTCCTGCAACTCGGCAACCGACAGCTCTTCGGCCTTCAGAAGCAGGAGGATGCGCAACCGGTTCGGATCAGCCAGGGCGCGCAGGATTTGCACAATTGACGGCATGGGCTGGTTCTGATACACATCAATGTATCACGATAAGACGATGTGAAGGAGATCAAAGATGGCGACAACACTGGAAATCGCGGCGCTTCCCTACAAAGTAGCCGACATGAGCCTGGCCGAATGGGGCCGCAAGGAAATCAGCATTGCCGAGCACGAGATGCCGGGACTGATGGCGATCCGGAATAAGTACGCGGCTGAGAAGCCGCTGGCCGGCGTCCGTGTCAGCGGTTCGCTGCACATGACGATCCAGACCGCAGTGCTGATCGAGACGCTGGTGAGCCTGGGCGCCGAGGTGCGCTGGGCCAGTTGCAACATCTTTTCCACCCAGGATCATGCGGCGGCGGCCATTGCGGCGGCGGGTCTGGCCGTGTTCGCGTGGAAGGGCGAAACGCTAGAGGACTATTGGGAGTGCACGTTCCAGGCGCTGAGCCATAAGGGCGGCAAAGGCCCGCAGTTGGTGGTGGATGACGGCGGCGATGCGACGCTACTCATCCACAAGGGCTATGAGCTCGAGAACGGCGACGGCTGGGTGAACACGCCTTCGGGCAACCACGAAGAGCAGGTGATCAAGGACCTTCTGAAGCGCGTACATTCCGAAGATCCGCAGCATTGGCACAAGGTGGTGAAGGACTGGCGCGGGGTTTCGGAAGAAACGACGACGGGCGTGCACCGGCTGTACAAGATGATGGAGCAGGGCACCCTTCTGGTTCCGGCTATCAACGTCAACGACTCGGTCACCAAGTCGAAGTTCGACAACCTCTACGGCTGCCGCGAATCTCTGGCCGACGGCATCAAGCGGGCTACCGACGTGATGGTGGCGGGCAAGGTGGCGGTGGTATGCGGCTACGGCGATGTCGGCAAGGGCTGCTCGCACTCGCTGCGCGGCATGGGCGCGCGCGTGATCGTCACTGAGATCGACCCCATCAATGCGCTCCAGGCGGCCATGGAAGGGTTCGAAGTCACCACCATCGAGGACACGCTGGGTCGCGGTGACATCTATGTCACCTGCACCGGCAACGTGGACATCATCACCCTCGATCACATGCACAAGATGAAGGACCAGGCCATCGTGTGCAACATTGGACACTTCGACAACGAGATCCAGATGGACCGGCTGAATGCCGACAAGAGCGCGACCAAGCTGAACATCAAGCCGCAGGTGGACAAGTACCGGTTCGCCGACGGCCACGAGATCTTCATCCTGGCCGAGGGCAGGCTGGTGAACCTGGGCTGCGCGACCGGCCATCCTAGTTTCGTGATGTCGAACAGCTTCGCCAACCAGACGCTGGCGCAGATTGATCTGTGGCGCAACAAGGACGCGTATAAGGTAGGCGTCTACACGCTGCCCAAGAAGCTGGACGAGGAAGTCGCCCGGCTGCACCTGGAAAAGATCGGCGTGAAGCTGACAAAGCTGACGAAGTCGCAGGCCGACTACATCGGCGTGCCGGTCGAAGGACCGTACAAGGCGGACATGTACCGGTATTAGTGGTCAGTGGTCAGTGGTCAGAAAGCCGCGTGCGGCGCCCCATCCTGGCTTTGCCGGGGTGGGGCTCTCTTTTTCGGGCGTCCAGACCTGATTCAGAACCCCTTTTGCTTGCCGCTGACGGGGACGCCGGAATAGTGGACATGCACGATGCGCCACTGGCCGTTTTCCTTGTGGTAGAACTGGCTTTCTCGTCCCTGGGATTCGAATGCGCTGCCGTCCTTGCGAACCGTGGCGACGAAATCCCACTGGAATTCGGACCATGCCGTGTCTCCGTAGACTTGCACCTTGATTTCTTTGGGCGTGAGTCTGCGCTGGGAAAAAGTCGTGCCCATCAGGTTCTTGTACACGTCGGCTTCAATTTCTTTGAGCCCGTGTTCTTCGCCGAGCGGATGGATGAACGAGACCTCTGGCGACGTCGACCAGATTTGCCCCGCAATCGAGACATCGGCGGTGTCGATGGAGTGTGCATAGGTGGCAATCAATTGCCGGATGGCCTGTCCGTCCGCGCTTTGCGCACGGGCGCCGAAGGCCATGACCAAAGCAACTCCTAAGGCAGCTACGACGGTGAAGCGGGGTCCCAGGCAGGTCGCGGGTTTCATGCCCATGATTCCTCTCTGATTCGAAAAGTTCATCGTTTCACGCCTTCGGCGCAACGCTCAAGGGGCTGCGCGGCCGGTTTCGCGGCTCTTCGCGAATTTATACTTAAGTTCGACATGAGCCAGTTTTTGCCAGTGGATGAGCAGATGGATCTGCTCGAGAAGGGCGCGGCGGAGATTATCCGAGTGAGCGACCTTCGCGAGCGCCTGGAAGAAAGCCGCAAGACCGGCCGGCCCCTGCGGGTAAAGGCTGGTTTCGATCCCACCGCGCCCGACCTGCACCTGGGCCACACGGTGCTGATGCGCAAGCTGCGCCATTTCCAGCAGCTCGGCCACACGGTCATTTTCCTGGTTGGCGACTTTACTTCTCTCATAGGCGACCCCACTGGGCGCAACATTACCCGCAAACCCCTCACCCGCGAGCAAATCGACGAGAACGCCAAGACGTATCAGCAGCAGGTGTTCCGCATTCTGGATGAAAAGGCCACAGAAGTGCGCTACAACTCAGAGTGGCTGGGCAAGCTGGGCTACGAAGGCACCATCCGGCTCACAGCGCACTTCACCGTCTCGCAAATGCTGGAGCGCGACGAGTTTCACAAGCGCTTCCAGGCCGAGCAGCCCATCAGCCTCCACGAATTGCTCTACCCCGTCATGCAGGGCTACGACTCGGTTGCGCTCGAATGCGATGTGGAGCTTGGCGGCACCGATCAGAAATTCAACCTGATGTGCGGCCGCGAGCTGCAGCGCCACTACGGGCAGAAGGCCCAGATCGTGCTGATGACGCCCATCCTGGAAGGCCTGGACGGCGTACAGAAAATGTCGAAGTCGCTGAACAACGCCATCGGCGTGAGCGAGCCGCCGGCGGAGATGTACGGCAAGCTGATGTCGGTTTCCGACGAGCTGATGTGGAAGTATTTTCTTCTGTTGACCGATCTGCGCGGATCGGAGGTCGAGGCGCTGAAGGACGATGTTGCCTCGGGCGCGCAGCACCCGATGGAGATCAAGAAGCGCCTGGCGCGGACCATTACGGCAGGGTTCCACGGCGAAGCTGCCGGGGCGAATGCCGCCGAGAACTGGGCGCGCATGTTCCAGCAGAAGGCCGAGAGCGAGGACCTGGATGAGGTGCATGTGGCCTACGCCGACGTGGCCGGGCCGGCCGGGAGTTCCGAAAACCTGCAGATCCGGGTGGCTAAGCTTCTGGTGGCGATTGGGCTGGCCGCCAGCGGCGCCGAGGCAAATCGCAAAATCTCGGAGCACGCGGTGAAGCTGGACGGCGAAGTGGTGACCAATCCGCTGGCGCCGCTGGAGTTGCTGCCCGCCCGGATCGCAGTGCGCCTGGGCAAGCGGGCCAAGGTGGCGATCATCGGCGCGGTCGGCGAGGGCGCCTGACGCAGATTCCTGATCCCGGGTGCCCCAGGTCTCGCCTTTGAGACCTGGGAGACTGTCGTCCATTTACGCTTCGAAGTCCAATTCCACCGGGTCGATGAGCGGCCGCAGCCACTTGAGCAGCGCCTGGTGCATGGGATGTGCGGTGTAGGCATCGGCGGCGGCCTTGTCGGTAAAGGTCATCAGCCCGCAAAAGGTATAGCCTTGGCCGCGCGGCGACAGGTTGGGGCCGACATGGACGTCGATCAGGCCGAGAATGTGACCGCGGAAAGCGGCGATGTCGCGCGCGGCCCGGGCCTTGTCGGCCTCGGTGGCCTCAGGTTTCCAGCGAAATCCGAAGATGTGGATGAACATGCTGCTCTCCGAGTAAAGAAGTGAGTGCCTTCAATCAGCTTTCCAGCGCAAACCTGCGGCCGGCTTCGAGCAGCCTGGCCACCGCTTCCTTCGAAACCGACTCGGTGTAGATGCGCATCAGGGGCTCCGTGCCGCTGGCGCGGAACAGGATCCAGGTTTCGGCGGCGTTGCGCTTGCCCTTGGCTTCGGCCATGTCGAGATAGAACTTGACTCCGTCGAGAGTTTCGCGTCGGATGATGGCGATGCTGCCGAAGGCGGGGTCGCCGGCGTTGAGCGTCATCGCCCGTGCGATGGCAGCTTTCTTCATGTCGTCGGGGATGTGGAGGTCGATGCGGCCGTATTGATGTTCGCCGTATTCTTCCTGCAGGTCGGCGACGAGCTGGCCGAGCGTCTTGCCCTCTTCGGCCATCACGTTGGCCAGCAGCAGCGCGTTCAGCAGGCCGTCGCGCTCCGGAAGATGGCGCTGAAAGCCGATGCCGCCCGACTCCTCGCCGCCCATCACGATTTCGCGCTCCAGCATGTAGTCGCAGACGAATTTGAAGCCGATGCCGTGCTCGAGAAGTTCGCGGCCGTGCTTGTGCGCGATGCGATCGAGCATCTTCGTCGTATTGAAGGCACGCGTGACCGCCCCGGGCCAGCCCTTGCGGCGCAGGACCCAGCTCAGTAGCACGGAAAAGATCTTGTGGGGATCGACGAAGTTGCCGTGCTCGTCGGCGGCGCCGATGCGGTCGGCATCGCCATCGGTGCACAGTCCGGCGTGGCAGCGGTGGGCCACGACCGCGTCCTGAAGCGCGCGAATGTGCGGCTCGATGGGCTCGGGGTTGATACCCGGAAACAGCGGGTCGGGATTGCCCCTGATCTGGACATGCTCCACTCCAAGACGGGAAAAAATATTGGAGAGAATGGTGCGGCCGGCGCCGTACATTGAGTCGATGGCGAATTTGAAGTTCGATTTGGCGATCAGGTCGAGGTCGGCGAACCTTTCAATGGCCTCGAGATAAGCGGGCAGGAAATCGTAGGGCTCGATGGGGGCAGGCGTGGCGGCCTTGGCTACGGGCTGGCCGAGGAACGATTCGATCTCGGCGATGATGGAGGGCTTGCCGGAGCCCCCGTACCAGGCCTTGTACTTCACGCCGTTCCACTGGGCGGGATTGTGCGAGGAGGTGATCATGATGCCGCCGGCGGCGTCCAGTCCGCGCACGCCATAGCTCAGCGCGGGGGTAGGGGTGATGTCGTTTGCCAGGCGCACCGGGATTCCGGTGGACGCGGTGACTTCGGCGCATGCGCGGGCGAAGGCCCTCGAGCCGAAGCGCGTGTCGTAGCCGATGCACAGGCCCTTGGCCGGGTCCTCCCTGGCGTGAACGTAGGCTGCGATGGCTTCTGCGGCGGTGCGGACATTGGCGAACGTGAAGTCGTCCGCGATGACACCGCGCCAGCCATCGGTGCCGAACTTGATCTGTGGGTGAGGCATTTTTCTCTTGGCTCACTCTCTCTGTAAAGAAACAAGAATAATGGAGCGCACTGCCGCATGTCGGCGTTCGGGCCGACGCAAGAATTGACCATGATTCCATTCACCAGAGAATGGCAGGAGCGATCGCTCCTTTGGTCCCATGCTGGTTCTCTAATCAGCCGTAACGCTCGGAATGAGCACGCCTTAGATCAGCTCCTCGCGCATGATCGCCAGTTCCTTGACGATCTTGCCGACGTCCTGCGAGTGGTCCCGATGGGCGATCAGCAGAGCGTCCTCGGTGTCGACGATTACCAGGTCCTTCACGCCGACCAGGGCCACGAATTTCTTCGGGCTGAAGACATAATTGTCCTGAGCGTCGATCGAGGTGTGGCCGTCGCTTTCGGCCACGTTCCCGTCGCCGTCGCCGCGCAGGCGGGTTTCGATCTGGTACTCGTAGAGCGAGGCCCAGGAGCCGAGGTCGTTCCAGCTGAAGTCGGCGGGCAGGCAGAACAACTGGGACTTGTGCTCGCCCTTGGCGGAGCGCGGCTCCAGCACCGCGTAGTCCACCGAGATGTTTTCGCACTTCGGATAATATTCGCGGAAACAGGGCTCGAACTCGGGGGTGCCGAAGCAGGCCGCGATCTTTTCCAGCATGGGTGCGGTTTCGGGCAGGTGCTCGCGGACGGCGTTGGCCACGGTGCGCGCGGACCACAAGAACATGCCGGAGTTCCAGTAGTAGTTGCCGGCGGCGACAAATTCCTCGGCCTTGATCTGATTGGGCTTCTCGATGAAGCGGCGCACGCGGAGTGCGGCATCGTCGGCGGTGAAGTCGCCGGTCTCAATGTAGCCGTACCCGGTTTCAGCGCGGGTGGGCTCAATGCCCATCACCACCATGTTGTCGCCGGCGGCGGCCAGGTTGATCCCCTTCTGCAGGGCCCTCAGAAAGCGGGGCTCGTCGGAGATGACGTGGTCGGAGGGAAACACACCGAGGATGGCATCGGGATTCTGGCGTTCAATGATGAAGGCTGCCAGCCCGCAGGCTGGGGCGGTGTTGCGGGAAACGGGTTCGGAGACAATCTGCCCGGCGGGCACGCCATGCAATTGGTCGGCGATCTCGTGGGCCAGGAACTCGTTGGTGATCACCCAGGTCCGATCGAGACCCGCGAGAGGCTTCAGCCGCTCGACCGTCTGCTGAATCATCGAGCGCTCGCCATCGAGTGCGAGGACCTGCTTGGCGCGGGCCCGCCGCGAACGCGGCCAGAAGCGAGTCCCGCTCCCTCCCGCGAGAATCACAGGACGAAAATCAATACGCTTTGACATGGAACACACATCCTAAGCGACAAACGCAAGGTTTGACCAGTGACGGCGAATACATTGTTTCTACTAGTACTTGATATCGCGTTCAGGCAGCCGCTTGTCCGGCCTCTTCAAAACAAGCGCCCCGGTTCCAGAATCTTCTGATTACGCGTGGTTAAGAGCTGCGGCGCCCGACGCGCTCAAACTGTGATCCGGGGGCAAACATACACCGCCGGAGCTGATCGGAGCCGTCCCATTTCGGCCCGGGACACAAGAACCTCAGGCCAGTTGTTTGAGGAATTCTGCCATGCGGCGGGTTCCTTCGTCGATGCTTTGGCGGGTGACGGGATAGGAGATGCGGATATGTTCGCCGGTGCCGAAGGCCTCGCCAGGCACGGTGACAACGTGCGCTTCGTGAAGCAGGCGGGTAGCGAGCTCCGTCGCCGTGCGCGCTCCTTCCTTGCCCAGGAAAGCCGAAATATTGGGGTAGACGTAAAAGGCGCCTTCGGGGCGGGTGCAGGTGATGCCGGGGATTTCGGCCAGCTTCTGGAGCATGTAATCGCGCAGCTGGATGAACTCGGCGCGGAACTCGGCAACACAATCCTGAGAGCCGTTCAGCGCGGCGACGGCAGCTTTCTGGACGATGCTCGAGGCATTGGAAGTGGACTGCGACTGGAGCTTGCTCAGGTTGGCAGTCACCGATTTTGACGCCAGGGCAAATCCGGCGCGCCATCCGGTCATGGAGTAGGTCTTGGAGAGCGAGCCGAGGATGACCAGGTGCTCCTTGGCCCAGGTGAACGACCCGCCCGAGACCGGCTTGCCGGCATAGTTCAGATACACGTAGCACTCGTCCAAAAGCAGGAAGATACCGCGTTCATGGGCCACGTGAACGATGCGTTCGAGATCTTCGCCGGAGACCACTGAGCCGGCGGGGTTCGAAGGCGAATTGAGGATGATGGCCTTGGTGCGCGGCGTGATGGCCTTCTCGATGGCGTCGGCGGTGATGCGGAAGTTCTCTCCCTCGCTGGTTTCGAGGAAGACGACTTTGCCGCCGGCGTACTGAATGATGTCCTTGAAGCTGACCCAGTACGGGACGGGCAGGATGACCTCGTCGCCGTGATCGACCAGAACCTGGATGGCGTTAAACAGCGCCAGCTTTCCGCCGGTGGTGAAGATGGCCTCGTCGAGGGCGTAGTCGGAGCCGAAATCACAGGCGTGGCGGTCCACGATGGCCTTGCGCACGTCGGGGATGCCAGGCACGACGGTGTAACGGGTGAAATTGGCTTCGATGGCGGCGATGGCCGCGTCCTTAATATGGCGGGGAGTGGGGAAATGGGGCTCGCCGGCCCCGAAATCGACCAGGTTGACACCCTGGGCACGCAGCTTGGCGGCCTCGGCGGCCACCGCCATGGTTGCGGAAACCTCGATCCGGCCAATGCGGTCGGCAAAAATCTTGGAGGGGGCGGCTACGGTGGTCGTCATACCTTTATCTTTGCAGATTTTGGGAGTTCGGGGAACCCGGTCCGGAGATTCCCAGGTCAATTTCCTAGATCTCAGCAGCGAGACCCAGGGCACTTGGCGAAAGTTCCCAATAAGCTACCCCTCGTCCGGAATCGTCGATGTACTCCCATTTCAGGCACCGCTGGCAGGAGGGCTCATCGCTTCGGAGAAAATACGGACGGCGCGAAGACCGCACTGAACAGCAGAATAGATTTAGTCGTGCCTTTCAAAACGGTCGACGTTGGCCACTCGAGGCGAGAAGGACGCGACTAAAAGCGGAACCATGTTTCGAGGTTGATGGTGCGGTTGGCGGAGCCGCCGTTGCCCCAGGCGGTTTGGAGCGCCGTCGATTGCCCGAACAGGGGCGAACCCAGCACGCCCACTGGCTGGGCGAGGTTCCGGTGGTTGAGGATGTTTTCCGACGAGATGCCGATGCCCAGCATGTATTTGCGCTCAATCTCTTTCTTGACCGGTTTGACGGGCGGCCTGGGCGGAGTCTTGGCGGCGGATGCGGCCGGAGCAGGCGCATTGGCCGCGGGTGTGGACGACTGAGGGGCTGGCGGCTCGGGCAAGACGGGGCCGAAGTTGAACCTGCGGAAAAGGCGCAGGTTGAACACCACCAGGCTTGGCCCCTTGCCGTAGTCGATGGGGATGATCTTCTGGCCGGCGATGGGCTGGGTGTCGAACACTCCCCACCTGGTATGAACCACGCTGGGCCGTGACAGGTCGGTGGCGAATGCGGGGCGGTCATTGAACTGGGTATCGCCGTTCAGGTCCTGCCCCAGAACAATGTTGAATGGCGAACTGGACTGATACACGAAGAACGGATTGAGCGAGAAGCCCTTGGGCAGGCGTGTGAACCCCCCGAGAAAGAAGCGATTGCGGATATCGAAGGCCGCCCGTCCGTAGTCGAGATGCAGGTCGTACTGGTCGGAGGGAAAGGTCGCCAATCCGGCCGTGTTGGCGTTGATCTTGCTGAGCTGGTAGCGCATGAACAGGCCGAGCTTCTTGCCGCGCACATTGCCGTTCAAAACCAGGCGCTGGCGGGCCGAGGCGCCTTCGGAATTGTATTCGTAGATGTTTTCGTTGATGCCCAGCGGGCGTACGCCGCTGGACGGATCCGACGGATCGTATGTGCCGTCTTCCGGCGCGTTGATGTTGCGCGTGAGGAACAAATGCTCGCCGCGCGAATACATGTAGTTGAGCGAAAGCGAGCCATGCTTGCCGAGCGGCTTGTCCGCGCTGATTCCGCCGACCATCAAGTAGGGGGCGCGGAGACTTGGATGGATGCGGTAAATGGCCGGCGCATTCTGGGTCGCGGTAGTGCAGGCGGTTGGGTCTGTTGTACAGGTGGCCGGGTAGAAATCGGGATCGCTGATCACGACGGCCCGCTCTGTGGTGCCATTCTGGCGATCGGCCTGCAGGAGTCCAGTGGACGCAAAGCGCGTGTAAAAGAAGCCATATCCTGCGCGGAGGACGGCGCGCGGGGGCTTGTTTTTCCCTCCGGGAATAGCCCAGGAGAGGCCCAGGCGCGGGCCGAAGTCGGCATGATCGGAAATGCCGGTCTGGGTTTCGTAGCGCAGACCATAGCTGAAAGTCATGTCTTCTTTCAGCTTCCAGTCGTCCTCGGCGTAGAGGCCGAGGTCGGCCATGGTGACGGCAATGTTGGGTGTGCCCTCGGTTTGCGAGAACAGGCTGGCGCCACCGCCGGCGGCGCGGATCTGGGCGGGGGTGAGGCCGGCGGCCATGCCCTGCACCGTCGCCTGATAGGCGGCCAGCGTGGCAAACGTGTATTGGCCGTTGAAGTTCGCAGTGGAGTAATTGGAGTCGCGGATTCCCCGCAACCGGCCTCCCACATTCCAGTCATGCGGCCCGCGGGAGATGTGCAGGTAGTCCTGAAACTCGTAATGGTCCTGGTTGTCGCGGTTGATGCCGACGTTGTTTCCGCCGCCGGTGAACGCTCCCTGAACTGCAAGAGTTGGGTCGGTGGAAACCGGCGACTGGTTGTTGCGGTCGCGGACATACTGGAAACGCGTTTCATTCAGCAGTTTGGCGCCGTAGGCCTGCGAATCGCTGAACTGCAGCACCTGCTCGGTGTTGGTGCTGGCGTACCCCTGCGATGCCAGCTCGAATTGCCCTACGCCGGCATGGGTGGAGGTGGTGCGCTCCAGTTGGTAGCGCAAGGTGAGCGTCTGCACCTTGCCCCATTGCAGGTCGAAGCGCGGAGAGAAATTGAGCGTGCCTGCGGTGCTCGATATCGCCTGGGTGAAAGGCACGGGGTTGTTCGAGGCATCCAGCACGACTGCGTTGATGACGGCGTCGTTTACGGCGTTTTGGCCGAAGATGCCCGCAAAGACCGAGGCGTTTTTCGTGATAGGACCGTTCAGGTCGCCGTCAAATTCATAAGAATGGTAAGGAGGCTGGGAATGGACAAACGGGTTGGGCGCGTTCCAGGGGGAATCGTTGCCCTGCATCCAGACCTCGCCGTGCAGCTTGTCCGCGCCCGGCTTGGTGAAGATCTCGATGCGCCCGAAGCCTAGGGTGTCGTATTGGGCCGAGTAGGGGTTCTGGTTGATGCGAATCTCGCGGATGGCGGACTTCGGTGGCATCTGTCCGATCGAAAAGCCGTCCACGTAAAGCTGGGTGCCGGTTTCGGGGTCGGAACCGGCGATGGCCTCCAGTTCCGTCTGCATCTCGCTGGGGTCGTCAGACAGCGCACGCAGATCGTCGCTCTTCATCACGATGGCGCCGCCGTTGGAGGCGGGGCTCGAGTCGAGCGTCGATTCGTCGGTCACTACAACCTGCTGCTGCTCGGTTTCGATAGCCAGCGTCAGGGTGAGGGTCTGCGCGGCCCCCGCCGCGACGCGAACTCCCTGCCTGAAAAAGGTGCGAAACCCGGGAGCCTTCGCTTCCACGTTATAGCTTCCTGGGGCCAGGGAGTTGATCGTGAACTGCCCCAGCCCGTCGGACTGGACCGTGACCGGCTCAGCATGGGGGCGCGAAACCGTGACGGCGGCCTGGGGGATAACCGCGCCTGTCTGGTCGACCACTGTTCCGGCGATGCTTCCCGGAGAGTTGGGACTGACCAGTTGCGCGGCTGAGAGAGGACCCATCACGGCGAGGGTCCCCAAGAGTGTTTTCAGCACGACGGAATGCACCACTCCGACAACGCGCATGCAGGCCCCAGCTGCTCGTTATGAGCAGAGAAATTGCACCCCGACGGGTGAATAAGATTCGAACGCCGGTGAAGCGCTGGCGAGGATGAGAAGAACGGAGGTCGTGCTGCCCGGCCTTACAGGGCGGGGAACCAACATTTCCACTAGTATGACGAAGCCGAAACCCAATTCGTTCTATGTAAAATGGATCGAAGTTTGTGAATAGCGAGAAACACCCATCCGTATTTCCTCTCTGCCTGAATGCGTTATGAGATTGAAGGAGAGCTGGTTGTCGCCCTTGCGCGTTGGTTTTGTTGTCTTATATCTAGTCCTGTTGCCGGGAGGACGGGCCCATGGCTCGCGCCCATCCCGCTCCGCCCAGGCCGCCCTTCCCCTCTCGCTCGAGGCCCTGGTGGGCGAATACACTGATCCATCCGAGCCGGATACCCCGGTGAGTTTCTATTTGCAGAACGGGAAGCTCATCATCGAGAACGAGCGCGAGATTCCGCTCGAACTAAAGCAGATCGCGGCGACCCAGTTCGCTGTTCCCGGCACCAAAGTCACGGTTCACTTCATGATGGACGAGTCGGGCCGGCCGGAGAGCGCCACCATCTCCGATGAGCCGCAGGCCGTTTTCCAGCGCACCGGCGAGGCGGTACATCACGTCTTTCACGACTACAAGCGCACCGAAGCGATGATTCCCATGCGCGACGGTATCAAGCTGCATGCGGTGATTCTGAAACCGGCCGACATTGACGGGCCGCTACCCTTCCTGATTCAGCGCACGCCGTACGGAGTGGACGGGACTTCGCGGGCCTCTTTTTCACGCCAGCGCCCGGAACTGGCGCGCGACGGGTACATCTACGTCGGGGAGGATATCCGAGGACGGTTCAAGAGTGAAGGCGAGTTTGTGATGGCCCGGCCGTTGGCTGATCACCACGATCCTAAAGCAGTGGATGAGAGCACCGATGCCTACGACACGGTGGAGTGGCTGCTGAAAAGCGTGAGCGGAAACAACGGGCGCGCGGGATTTGTGGGCACCAGCTATCCGGGATTCCTCACCATGATGGCCGGCATCGATCCTCACCCGGCTGTCAAAGCGCTTTCGCCCCAGGCTCCGATGATCGACGTGTGGATGGGCGACGATTTCTTCCATAACGGTGCGTTCCGTCAGACTTACGGTTACGACTATGTGTACGGGATGGAATCGAGCAAGCAGAACGGCGAGGTCAGCTACGGCAAGGACTGGACGGGTAAGCCGCATGACGGATTCGATTTTTTCCTGGAGCGCGGAAGCTTTTCCGAAGACGTGAGGAAATCGGGCTTCCCGATGCTGCCGACATGGAAACTGTTCCTGGATCATCCGGCGTACGACAGCGTCTGGTCGTCGCGCGCTGTGGAGCAAGATTTGAAGAGTGTGAGCGTTCCGACCCTCACCGTGGGCGGCTTTTACGATCAGGAAGACATGTACGGCCCGCAGATCGAGTACTCCATGCTGGAGCCGCACGACGACAAACATGAAAACTTTCTGGTGCTCGGGCCCTGGCGGCACGGGTACTGGTCCTCCTCTTCCCGCCACCTTGGGAATGTGGATTTTGGACGGCCGATCGGCAAGGAATTTCGCGAGCGGATCGAGGCGAAATTCTTTGGGCATTACCTGAAGGATGAGCCAGGCTTCGATCTGGAAGACACGGCCAGCTTCCAGACCGGCTCGAACACGTGGAAACGGTACTCGCATTTCCCGCCCCCCCAGGCCGAGCTGACCAGCCTGCATCTTGAGGGCGACGGAAAACTGAGTTGGGCAGCGGCGAAGGCGGCGACCAAGGTCAGCTACATCAGCGATCCGGCCAACCCGATCCCGTACCGCCTGCGCCCCATCCAGCCGACGTACGGCGATAATTCGCAGTGGTACGACTGGTTGACCGAGGACCAGCGCTTCGTGACTGGCCGCAAGGATGTGGCAGTGTGGAAACTGCCGGTGCTGAAGAAAGACCTGATTGTCACGGGCGAAGTGGTGGCGGACATTTTCGCCTCAACCACTGGAACCGATAACGATCTGGTGGTGAAGCTCATCGACGAGTATCCCGCGGACGCGTCCGATCCCCGGATGAGCGGCTACGAGTTGATGACCAACGAGGAGATCTTCCGCGGCCGGTACCTGGACCGCTTCGACCAGGGACGGCCGCTGCGGGCGGGATCGATCCGCGAATACCGGTTCAGCCTGCATGATGTGGACCACGTGTTCAAGGCCGGCCATACGGTGATGGTGGAGATCCAGAGCACCTGGTTTCCGCTCTACGATCGCAACCCGCAGATGTTTGTGCCCAACATCATGACCGCCCGGCCGGAAGACTACAAGGCGGCCACGATCACGATTTATTCCGAGCCCGATCACGATTCGAGCCTGCAAGTCCCGCTCATGAACGCGTGCGACCATATTGAGTGCTTTTGAACCCTAGTTTTTATGTTGACACATAATACGTGCGCACTTATTATGTGTTTATGAATGTAACACTCTCGATCGACGAACAGGTACTGGGGCGGGCGAGAGATAGACTCCGAGCGCTGGGTAAGACGGTGAACCAGGAGATCCGCGATCACCTGCAGCACCTGGCCGGTGATGACCAACGGCAACTCGAAGAAGATCTGGAATTTCTCGAGCGCACCTCAGGGTTGGGTGATTCGAAGGGTTGGAAGTTCGACCGGGACGAGTTGTATGAGCGCAGATAGCCCCCCGCGCAGCTTCTTTGATACGAACGTCCTTGTCTACGGAGACGATGCCTCGGAACCCGCCAAGCAGCGCAAGTCCCTTGAGCTTATTCGCAGCCATCGCTTGAATCGAACCGGCGTTGTGAGTCTTCAAGTCCTCCAGGAATACTTCGTTGCGGTGACCCGAAAATTCAAGCTGGAGGCCTCCCTTGCGCGCCAAAAGGTCGAGGTCTTCGCCAGATTTGATGTAGGTCAGCCAGGAATCGAAGACATTCTTGCGGCAATCGATTTCCACCGTTTGCACCGATTTTCGTATTGGGGCTCCCTTGTCCTCCGCATGGCAAAACAGACTGGATGCAATGTTCTGCTCACCGAAGATATGCCGCATGGGCAGGTTGTAGACGGACTCCGGATAGTGAATCCGTTCCTGTGAACCGAGGGCTTTGAACTTCTGTTTCTGAACTACCAGACGACGCAGCGATCCACGTCGGGACGGACCAGGGCTGATCCCGGTCTGCACCCGAAGGCTTCGGCAAACGGAGGAAAGTTCGACATGGGCACCAGGAGCTTGACCACGCACGCGCAGCTTGCGGTTGATGTGGATATCATCCGGCCCATCGATACGATATCCGTCGAACTTACCCTCAAAACGATACGACATTCATTCCTGGCTTTTCACGGCCGGAGACGAAATTCACGTCGGCCGGCACCGATCCGGACTGGGTGATGTCAGGCGGGTCTCAAGGTCGTGTTCCGCCGGATTTCGGTTTAGAATAAGATAAGTTGTATGGTTCTCCACCAGCCAGTTCCGGCCCTCCTCTAGCGGCGCCCGCCGCATACACTGTTCTGCGCCCATTTTCATGAGGTTACCCCTGAGAGCAGTCTTGCGCGCGATGCGCCGCATGGAGAAGCGAATATGCTAGACCGACTGGAACAGATGGAGCAGCGCTATAACGAGTTGCAGGCGCAATTCGCGCTGCCTGAAGTCATCAGCGACCACGAAAAATATCAGAAGCTGGCCAAGGCGCTGCACGAAATCGAGACGCCGGTGGAGAAGTACCGCGAGCTGAAGCAGGCGCGGCAAGGGATCGCCGACGCCCGCGCCATGCTCGCCGAAACCGACCCCGACCTGCGCGCCATGGCCGACGAGGAGGTCGCCACGTTGGAGCCGCGTGCGGCGGCCCTGGAGGAAGAGCTCAAGGTGCTGCTGATTCCCAAGGACCCCAACGACGAAAAGAACGTGATACTCGAAATCCGCGCCGGTACCGGGGGCGACGAAGCATCGCTGTTTGCGGCGGAGGTCTTCCGCATGTACACCCGGTTCGCCGAGCAGCACAGATGGAAAGTGGAGGTGATGTCGCTGTCCGAATCAGGGGTGGGGGGGTACAAGGAAATCATCGCCATCATCGAGGGCGATCGCGTTTACTCGCAGCTCAAGTGGGAGGGCGGCGTCCATCGCGTGCAGCGCGTACCGGAAACGGAAACCCAGGGTCGAGTGCACACCTCGGCAATCACTGTGGCGGTGATGCCGGAAGCCGAGGAAGTTGATATCAAGATCGAAGCCAAGGACCTGCGCATCGACACGTTCTGTTCGTCGGGGCCGGGCGGTCAATCGGTGAACACAACCTACTCGGCGGTGCGCATCACCCACATTCCCACTGGGACCGTGGTGAGCTGTCAGGATGAGAAGTCGCAGATCAAGAACCGCGAAAAGGGCATGCGCGTGCTGCGGTCGCGGTTGTACGAGATGGAAATGGAAAAGCAGCAGGCCGAGCTGACCAAGGAACGGCGGTCGATGGTGGGGTCAGGAGACCGCAGCGAGAAGATCCGCACGTACAACTTCCCCCAGAACCGGGTAACCGATCATCGCATCGGGCTGACGCTGCACCAGCTCGACCTCGTGATGGAAGGGCGGCTGCAGCCCATTGTCGACGCGCTGATCGCGCATTACCAGTCGGAGCAGTTGAAAGGCGATGCCCACCAGGCCGCCTGAGCGGGCCAGTTTCCGGTCGCTGCTGCGGGAGGCGCAGTATGCATTGGCCGAAGGCACGCATTCCGATCGCGCCGCCCTTGACGCCGAAGCCCTCCTTCTCCACGTGATGAGAAAAGGGAATCCGGATTGTAATCGCGCGTGGCTGATCGCGCACGGGGAAGAAGCTTTGCCCGCGGGCATCGAACTGGAGTTGAAAGCGCTTGTCCAAAGGCGTCTCGTCGGCGAGCCTATGCAATACATCACCGGCGAAACCGAGTTCTACGGCCTGCCCTTCACGGTGACGCGCGACGTGCTGGTGCCGCGCCGCGAAACCGAGCACCTGGTCGAGAGGGTTTTCGCGCTGGCCACGCGATTTGCGCGACCGCGCATCGTGGATGTGGGTACGGGCTCGGGCGCGATCGCGGTGACGCTCGCTCATCATCTGAGAGACGCCGAGGTTACGGCGACCGATTTGTCAGCAGCGTCCCTCGCGGTGGCACGCGAAAATGCCCACCGCAACGGGGTGGCGGAGCACATCCGTTTTCTCGAAGGCGACCTGTTTGCGCCGCTGGGGGAGGAACGCTTCGAGATTTTGGTATCCAATCCGCCGTACGTTCCCAATACCGATCGTGCGCTGATCGCGGTTGAGGTGCGCGAATATGAGCCGCCTCTGGCGCTGTTTGCCGGCGAGGACGGGTTGGATGTCTACCGGCGCCTGATCCCGGCGGCTTTTGATGCGCTGGTTTCGGGAGGCTTTCTGGCGCTCGAAATTGGATTCAGCCAGGCTGAGGATGTGCGCATGCTGCTTTCTGGCGCCGGCTTTTGCGGCGTCGAATTCATTCCAGACCTCCAGGGCATTCCGAGGGTGGCTTCCGCGCAGCGTCCGTAAGACAAGTCGACAATATCTTCTCCCGCAGAGACGAGCGAAATTATCGCGTCGAATCGGTTCGAATCCCCCTCCTCTCGACGTCCACGGTGACATCGTCCGTTCCATGAATGTCGCCGGGATCACCATTCTGAGTGCGATACTGCTGCTAAGTCTGCTCATCGGCGGCCTTAGCCTCCGCCGTGCCCACTTCCCCCGATGGAACACCAGCGATGGAATTGCGCCTGCCGTCCATTTCTGGTCCGGCTAGTCGCCTTACGAGTCTCGACGCCCTGCGCGGCACGGTCATGATCATCATGGCCATTCACCACGTCCGCGACTTCTTCGACCGCTATTCCATGTCCAACACCCCCACTGACTTGCCGCAGGCCGGCGCGATCATGTTCTTCACCCGCTGGATCAGTATCCCGATATCCAGGTGAAACGAGGGGCGCGGTTTGTGGATGCAGGGAATATTGCCACCGCTGGCGGCCTGTCCTCCGGAATTGATCTTGCCCTGCATGTGGTTGAGCGCTACTTCGGACGCTCGATCGCCACCAGCGTGGCGTATGACACGGAGTATCAGGGACAAGGCTGGACCAACCCGGAGTCCAACGCCGTGTACGCGACCGTCAAGGTTTCAACGGACGAGCATCCGGTGTGCCCGGTGTGCGAGATGGACGTTAATCCTGCGGCAGCGCCGAAATCGACATACAAAGGGAAGATCTATTACTTCTGCTCGCCCGGCCATAAGGCGAGCTTTGATGCGGCGCCGGAAAAATGGATCTGAGGATTGGGGCAGTTCGATAGCTACCGTCGAAGTGCCTCTCCGGAGATGAGACCGCCGCAGCAGTTTTCGGTTCGTGGGGCGTAGGCCTTGGATCGGTTGAACCTCTGAAATCTGCGCATGTGGCGCGAACAAACACCAAGTCGAGCAAAGACAGAAAGTCCCACCGCTGTCTAGGCGACCAGAGAACAGGCCAGGAAAAGGCCAATGTTTTCTCTCAGATGAATTCTCTAATGGAAGATTTGTGCGTAAATACCCCGCAAATGCTTCATTTCAGGCAACGGGACAGACAAACTCCCTCTCCGATCCCACCTTCTAGAAAGCCTTTCCGGGCAGGTCGGCACGAGTGGATCTAGAAATTGCATTGCCTGCCTCGAAATCCTGCAATCCTGCACCAGAATTGGTTAGAATCCGACCCATTGCGACAGCGTGGGTCGCTCATTCGATTTCCATCGCGCAGCGAAGGGTATGGGCGTGTGCGTGGTGCTCCTTCCCTTCTTCGGAAGGTGTGCACTGGAGACCTCGGTGGAGATGGATAGAGTTGGCGACATCCTGAAGGAACTTGCCCCTGCCGCCGAGGAGGCCGGCGTCGTCCTCGGCCTCGCGGACACGATTTCGGCGCGTGATAACGTGCGAATCATGCTCCGGCCGTTGAGGGGAAACTGCACACGACGTTGGCATCCGTAATACGATGCGAGGCAGAAAGGTCACCAATACGATGAATCGCCGCAAGTTTCTTGAAACCGCAGCAGCATCCGCATGTTTCACTATCATTCCAAGGCATGTACTGGGTGGAAGCGGGGTTGTCCCTCCCAGCGACAAAATCACGCTTGCTTACATCGGCACGGGCACCCAGGGTCTGCGCGAGATGCCGAAATTGATAGCCATTCCGGAGATCCGGATTGTCGCCGTTTGTGATCCTTCGAAGCATGCAATCGGATACCGGGATTGGGGAAGGGATGGGCTTCTCAATGAACTGCGGAAGGCCCTCGGTAAGCCCGACTGGATGGCGGGAACGGAAGGGACGGTTCCTGGAGGCCGCGACATAGCCAAAGACTTTGTCGACACTTACTACGCCACCGAGCGCGCTGGCGACACGTTCAAGGGCTGCTCTTCCTATGCCGACTTCCGCGAATTGCTGGACAAAGAAAAAGAAGTGGATGCCGTCAAGATCATGACGCCGGATCATCTTCACGGCGCCATCAGCATCGCCTGCATGAAAAGGGGCAAGCATATCATCATGCATAAGCCCGTTGCGAATCGATTGCAGGAAGCCAGACGAGTGATCGACACTGCCCGTGAAACGGGCATTGCCACGCATTTCATGCCTTGGGATGTTAACGGATCGATGGATCAGGTGATGGCCTGGATCAACGGTGGGACGATCGGCGCCCTCCGTGAAATCCATAACTGGACGAACCGTCCCGTATGGCCGCAGTACCCCAATCTCCCCACCGATATGACTCCTGTTCCGGAAGGCTTTGACTGGGATTTGTGGCTGGGTCCTGAGGCCGCGCGGCCGTATTCGCCCGACTATACGCACATGGTATTTCGCGGATGGTACGACTTCGGAGGCGGTTCCATGGCGGATATGGGGCACTACAGCCTGTGGGCGGTCTTCAATGCCCTGGAGTTGGGATCACCCAGCAGTGTCGAGCCGACGCTCAGTCACACGTGTGGGTTGAAGGATGGTATCGCGTTCAAAGTGAATAACGACTTTTCGTTTCCGACGGCCTCGACCGTCCGCTTTAAGTATCCCGCAAGCGGGAAACGGGCCGCCGTGGACTTGGTATGGTATGACGGCGGGATGCGTCCCCCCACGCCGCCCGAGCTTGAAATCGATAACAAAGAACTTCCGATCGAGGGCATGATGTTCGTCGGCAGCAAGGGAAAGATACTGGCAGGCTTTTTCCTTGAGGACCCGCAACTCATTCCCGAAAGAAGGATGCGCAGGCATCCGGCTGGGCCGGGTCCTGTGCGGCACCGGGACCAACAGGGCGGGGTTTCCGCCGGCATGCGCCAGTGGATTACCGCCGTTCGCGGCGGACCGCAATCGCCCTCGAGCTTCTTGAACGCCGGACCCATTTCAGAGGCCGTGAACTTGTACGCCGTGGCCCTGCGGACGGGCAAGAAGTTACTTTACGATGATGCATCGCGAAAGATCACTAACCTGGCGGAAGCCAACAAATATTTGGATCGCGAATACCGGAAGGGTTGGGATCCCCAATCTATCTAGGAGAGAGCCGACATCGAGACCATTTCAAGAAGGCAATGTCATTATGGCGCTTACCTGGTGGACGGAACCAAAGCCGGCGTCTTTCCGCGAATGCCTAACGATCCGATGGTTAAGGTGCTGCCGCTGCTACAGATTGGCCGGCGCGGCGGTTGGCCCTCAACAGGGCGCACCTGCAGATCCGCCTTCCCTCAGGCTTCACGGAGCGTTTCAATTGGATTGATGGAGATGGCGCGCCACAGAGGAATCACCGCTGCCATGGCAACAACCAACATCGCGGTCAACGCTGCTGCCCCAAGAACAAGGGGATCGTGAGCACTGATGCCGAAGACCAGGCTGCTCATCCATCGGGATGCGCCCCAGCCTCCTGCCAAGCCTATCGCCAAACCAAGCACACCCAGGCCTGCCGCCTGTTTTCCCGTGCGACGAACGATCGCGAGAGTTCCCGCACCCATGGCCAAACGAATGGCAATCTCCTGTTTCCGGCTGCTTACCCAGTAGTTGAGAACCCCATAGCAGCCGATTGCTGCCAGAAGCACCGCAATCCCGGCAAAGATGGCCAGCAGAGACGTGATGAACCGTCGCTGAGCCAGCGTTTCGCCAAGCCACGCATCTAAAGGCTTCAACGATTGGATGGGCACATTGCTGTCAATGGAAGCCAGCGTCTTCCTCACCGCTTCTGCCACACTGCCTGGAGTGCCTCGCGTGCGAATCGAGATCACCATTGCGGAGCTGACTCGCTGCGTGGACGGGAAATAAATCTCAGGCAGGGGCGGGCTGTCCAATCCCATCTGGGGCACGTTGGCGACGACGCCCACGATTTCAAGAACCGGACCCTGCATGTACGGACCCCCGAGTTTGATGTGCTGGCCCAGCGCCGAGCGTGCGTCCTTCCACCACGCATGCGCCATCTCTTCGTTGATAGTCGCGACTGCGGGTCCGCCTGCCCGATCCTGATCGGATGGGGCGCGGCCCTCAACTAGCCGAATCCGCATGGTCTTGAAATACGCCGAGTCCGCCATGTTCACCAGTGTGACCGGCACATCTTCGCGCGCAGGGGCTGGCCGTTCCACGACCGAATACCACCAATCTCCGCAGTCCCCGGCTCCGGGAGGACAGTTTACTGCCCCGACCGATTCAACTCCTGCCTGCAGGCGGAGGGCTGCCTCAAGGCGGTCGTAAAACTCCAGAATGGCCGCATCGCCTTTGTAGCGCGATGCCGGTAATTGCAATTCAAGCGCAAGCAGATGCTCGGGGTCGAAGCCGGGATTCGCCGTTTCTGCAACCCACAGGCTCCGCACCAGGATCCCCGATGCAAAAAGCAGGATGACAGCCACCGCGATTTCTGTAACCACCAGACTCCCGCGCAATGCGTGTCCAATGCGGTTGCTGCCCGATCCGGCGCTGTTCTCCCTCAGGAGAATGGACAACGTGACATTGCCCGAGTTGAAGGCAGGCACCAGTGCGCAGACCAACCCAACTGCCAGAGTGAGGGCCGCAGCAAAGATCAGCACCGGCAGGTCCAGCTTCGCTTCGGAGAGTCGCGGAATATCGTGCGGTCCAAGCTCCACGAGAACGCGGAGCCCAAAGTACGCCAGCAGTATCCCAGCCGCACCGCCGAGCACGGCAATCAGAACAGTCTCCGTCAGGAGTTGTCGTGCAAGACGGCTGCGCCCCGCGCCGATCGCCGTTCGAATCGCCATCTCCCGCGCCCGAGTCGTCATGCGAATCAACAACAGGCTGCCGACGTTCGCGCATGCCAGAATAAGCACCAGGAAAACTGAGCCCATCAGCAACGCAAACACGTGGCGGACATCGCCGGTGCGCTCATCCGGGAGGTATTCGGCATACGCGCGATGGTCGTCTTCAGGACCTGGATCGGTTTTAGCCAGGCGCTCGAAAATCGTATTCAGATCCGATCGCGCCTCTGCAAGCGTGATTCCGGGCTTGAGAAGGGCTAGCACGCGCATCGATCCGTGCGCATCGCGCTTTGCAGCCTGTGCAGCGCTCGGGCGGAACGGAAGGTAGTAATCCACGGGCCTGAGAAAGAACCCCGGATCTCTTCCAAGCACGCCGACTATCACATAAGCTGATCCGTCGAGATTCATCGTCTTCCCGATGATCTGCGGATCGGCAGAGAGCATTCTTGCCCAGAAGCTTTCAGTGACCACCACCGTGGCCGGCGACTGCGGCGTATCATCGCTGGCGGTGAACAGCCTGCCATCATCGGACGTGAGCCGGTCAATTGGAAAAACTGGTGCGTCACCAGTCCGGCGTGGGTGAGCGTTGCCTGCCCACGGCCCGTAAGCGTCAGATCGGCGTTCTGGAACCCGGCCATGGCTTCAAACGAGTGGTTCTCCGCCTGCCAATGCTCAAAGTTGATCCATGTCACGCTGATGCCGCCGGCCTTTGCATTCGCCTCCCCAAGCCACACCAGCCGTTCGCCAGCCGGGAATGGCAAAGGCTTTAGAAGAACTGCGTAGACCGCGCTGAAAATCGCGGTGTCTGCGCCGATCCCAACCGCCAGCGTCAGAATTACAATGAGCGCAAAAGCCGGCGCTCTCAAGATTCCGCGCAGCCCATAACGGACGTCCCGCAGCAGTGTTTCAAATGCCGGGAGTTGCCACGATTGATAGCTACGCTCATGCACGACGGCAATATTGCCAAACCCGCGTCGCGCCGCGGCACGCGCATCCTCCGGCGACATCCCCCGTTCTAGATTCTCGTCAACCACGAACTGAAGATGCGCCTCCATCTCCTGCTGCAAATCGTTGGCCAGGTTCCGCCTTCTTCCGAGCACGAGTTCGATCTTTGACCACCATCGGAGCATTGCTTCATCCCTCCGGCGCCAGAATCTTCGTCATGGCCACAGCGAATCGCTGCCACTTCGAGGTTGCCCTCAGGAGTTCTTTGCGTCCTGCCGGGGTGAGGCTGTAATATCTGGCGCGGCGCCCGTTCGGAGATGTCCTCCACTGCCCCGCAATCCATTTGCGTTGCAGAAGACGCTGGAGAGCGGGATATAGTGAGCCGTTGTCCACCAGAAACTCGCAATCCGACTGCTGTTGGAGAAACTGCGAGATCCCGTAGGCGTGATTCGGCTCCAGTTTCAGGCTGCGGAGGATCAGAACCTCAAGAGTCCCCTGGAGCAATCCGAGTTTCTCGTGTTCAGGTAGATCGTCTACGGTAGACACACTATCTATGTACGCCGGTAATCGGAGTTTGTCAAGGCGGGGTGAACGCTGTAGAGAATTGGTCTCATTTCCCGAGGGCTGACTGGCTCAATGCCCTTGTGAGTCGAACGAGTCCCTGCCGTATCGCGAGTTCGTCAAATCCGCCAAAGCCGAGGAGCAACGCCTTCGGATCAGGACGTCTTAGAGTGCATCGATCGACGGCAAGAACCTCAACACCCTGGGCCGCTGCCAACCTTTCCGCCCGTCGTGACGCCATTTCATTCTTGAGGTACCCGATCGTGTAGAGGCCTGCCCTGACGTTAGAGATCTCAAGCAACCCTTCCAGATGTTGGTTGGCTCCTTCTATGAGGGTTGCGAGGCGCTCCGCATACAGATTCCGCATCCTCCGCAGATGACGCGCCAAATGCCCATCGACAATGAAGTCGCAGAGCACCGCCTGGTCAAAGGATGAATTCCGGAAGTCTGTTCGGTAACGGAAACCCAGAAAGAAATCTATTAACGGCGCAGGCAATACCACGTACCCCACGCGTAAGGCTGGGAAGAGCGTTTTGCTGAACGATCCGATGAAGATAACGCTGGATTGATTGTCGAGACTTTGCAGGGCAGGCACAGGCTGTCCCTCAAACCTATACTCGCTGTCATAGTCGTCTTCAATAACAAAAGCGCCGGCGCGTGAGGCCCAGGTAAGAAGGGCCATCCGCCGCTCCAGCGACATGGTTACCCCAAGCGGGAATTGGTGAGCCGGCGTTACGTACGCACCCTTGGCATCCGGACAGATCTTGATTCCGGCGGAAACAGACAGCCCTTCATCATTCACTGGTACAGCAATCATCATGGCTCCAACATTGTCGAAGGCGACTCTGGCTCCGAAATATCCAGGATCCTCCATCCATATCGGATCGCCCTTTTTCAAGAGCAGCCGTGCCAAAAGGTCAAGCGCCTGTTGTATTCCGGAAACGAGGACGATTTGTTCCGCAGTGCATCGCACCCCGCGGGACGTGCGCAAATACTCGGCGATTGCATCGCGCAATGGCCGATACCCGCGCCGATCAGCCTCTTTTTCTAACCATGACCTGAAATTACGCGCTCGACCGGCGGCAATACGTCCCCAAACGTCGGACGGAAATTCGTTGATGGCTGGAACCCCGATCCGGAAGGGGCGGATCCGGCCAGCAAAAGCCAGGTCGACCCAGGGTTGCAGCCGTTTGTATGTCGAAGTGACGCGACGAATGTATGCCGGTGTCGTGGCTGCCTGGCGGGCCGGACGAGGCGCCTCTACGCGATTGACCCACGTACCGAATCCGACACGGGAGGTGATATACCCCTCGGCTTGTAAACGCTCCAGAACGCTGACGACTGTGCCCCGGGAGAGTTCATACTGGCTGGCAAAATCTCTGGATGCTGGCAGTCTGCAGCCCGGCGCGAGCCGACCTTCCAAAATGGCAGAGCGCAGTTCGCCATACAACCAAGTGGTCAGGGTCTGATCGCGCGACCGGCTTTTGAGAGTGAGCTCAAACGCGCTAACGGCTTTGGGCATCTCAAATGGTCCAATCGAGTTTACGAAAATGGCTCTGTTCGATGTACCACTGCCGCCATATTATCAGTTCTGAAGTCAAGAACGCGTGTATCGTCCTCGGGTTCAGGGCTTCTCGCTAAATCACTCATGGGAGATCAACGGATGAAAGTTGGAGTTTGGTTCTATGGCTTGGGCACTGCTCTCACCGGCATTCTGGATATCGCCTGGGGTGCACTCGAGGCCTCCCATCAGCCCATCAAATCCCTGAGCAAGAATCTTCCTGGCCAACACACGCTGGCCTACCTCGCAGGCGTCTGGCTGGTCGCAGCGGGACTCGTAATATTGTGGCGTCGCAGGGCAACGATTGGCGCCGCGGCATCCGCCATCGCCTACTTGAGTTTTGCGACACTTTGGCTACCTCGGTACTATGCCGGAATTCATGCGCTTGGCTGGCGAATCGACGTTTTATTCGGCATCTCTTTCGGGCTAGCTCAACAGTTGATGCTCGTCGCTCCGGCAGCAATCGTTTACGCTTCCACCGCCGCACCGGATTCCCTGTTGCAAAAGAGAGCAGCTATCGCCGCGCGTTGGACGCTGGGATTGCCCGCTGTCATCTTCGGCCTGACTCATCTCGCCGGCATTCGCGTCTTCGCGAGCATTGTTCCGCACTGGATGTCGTTTGGTTATTTTTGGGCGGCGCTGACCGGAATTGCCTTCTTCCTGGCAGGAAGTGCAATTTGCTTTGGAATTATGGATATTCTGGCCGCCCGGCTTCTTGCGTTGATGCTGTTGCTGTTTGAAGGTTTTGTAGAAATACCTCCTATTTTTATCCGACCGCACAATCAGGCAACATGGGGTGCCGCCGTCTACAATCTGGCTGCGATAGGGGCATGCTGGATATTCGCCGAGTTTCTCGCAAGCCGCGCAGATCGAAGACGAATCGGTCCCGCGGAGAATGTCACGATGTCCCGCCCCGATACCGCAGTTGCGTGATTCAGTAACGTGCGTGGCCGTCGAGGTGGTATTAGGGCCTTTCTGGTGATTGCCATTTGATGGAAACTCATCGGCCTTCATGCTTTCGTCTCCTTTGCAATGAATGGCATCAGTCCCATTCTTATGCCTGATCCGAAGTCTCATGGGCCAGTTGTTCGATCCACCCGGTCATCGTTTTTTTTTTGCGGCGGCCTCGGCCTCTTTCAACATCTGGTCGAGCGTGGGTCGAGAAAATTCCTTCCCCGCTAGGAACACCTCCAGGATTTTCGTGGTGTTATGAATATCGGCAAGAGGATCGGCGTCAAGCAACACCAGATTCGCGACCTTTCCTCTTTCGATTGTACCCAAGTCTTTTTCCATTCCTAAGAAACGCGCGGAGTTGATTGTTGCGCTCTGCAGTGCTTCCGCCGGGGTTAGGCCGGAGCGAACTAGCAGAACGAGTTCGTCGTGCAGCGAGAATCCGGCAAAGGTATACGGTTGGTACCACGCTGCATCGGTCCCTGCCAGCATAGGGACACCGGCTCTTTGCATAGCGCCGACGATTTGAGATCGCTGCTCGAAGGTTTTCGCCTTTGTCGCTCCGTCGGTTGAGGATTTGGCTTCCTCGGTCCAGCGTTGCTGAACAGACGCCGGAATATACTTCAGTCGCGGATCCGTGGTCACGCGGGCGTCAAACGAGTAGGCGTAGGGCACCACCACATCGAGCGTGGGAACCTGCCAGGTTTTGTTTTTGGCGAGATGTTCGAATACTTTTGTGGCCTTGCGGCCATCGTAAGAAGCAGTGGCCTCGTCCATCTCGAGTCGGATTCGTTCGGGACCAGGGAGGTTGACACCACTTTTGAGCATCTCTGTCCGTAGTTCGTCCTCTCGCGACGAACACGACAGAACTACTCCATATAAATGCTCCATGCTCTTCTGACCGGCGTCCGAGGCTTCGAGGACCGACACGGAAAACGGCACATGACCGCCAAATGGAATCTTCAGTCTGTTCGCTTCGGCGGCAATGGCAAGAAATGTGTCGCGCGACAACCAGGAGTAAATCTTGATTAAATCAGCGCCGCCGGCACCAAGCTTATCTACCGCATCTCTTCCTTCCGCCGGCTGAGTGATGGCTAAGAAATTAGGCCGGAACGGTTTAGGACGACCATCGAGAATCGGGCCAGCGGCGACAATGATCGGTCCGAGTCTAGCACCACTTCTCGCGTCTTTGCGCAATTGCTCGATTTCCGCCAACGGCATGGACGTTCCCATGTCTCGAATGCCGAGCACGCCGTTGGCAATGAACATTGGAAACATGCTGTCGATACGTTCCGCGAACACCGCATGCACATGCATGTCCCATAACCCCGGAATCAAATACTTGCCTCGGCCGTCCACTACCTTTGCACCCGCAGGTGGCTTCATCCCGTTGCTGTCTCTTACTTCCGAAATCCGATCACCCGAAATGATGACCGTTCGATCTTGAATCTCTTTGCCAGCTTCCGTGTCGATTGCCGTCACGTGCGTGATGTACGTTGCGCTGCCGATAATTCGCTGGGAAATGACGATCGCCTGTGGCTGCTGGGCCCTCGCAACTGCGCCAAGGTGAGCGAACGCGAAAAGCGCTGTCGTGCCGAGCGTCGCCAGAAAGGATCGGCGATCGATGTGCATAGCGGCATTCTCCTCTTGAAACTGCTTGAGATTCGTACTTGGCACTTCGGCACATCCTGCGCCTGGCGCCGCTTCCGTTCATGGCAAGCAGGATATTAGTTAGCTGATTTGCCTGCCGGCATTGGAGGCCGCGGCCCGTGTCGCCACGTGCGCCCACAGATGCGGTCGCCTTTAACAAGGACGGTTTGCTCTGGCAAAGCGGGCCGCCCGGTCGCGTCGATGACAGTTACATGTGTGAAGGCGAGAACATCACTTTCTGACGCTCTGCCGCGCAGTCGCCGGGCAGGTCGAGATGGGACACAAGACTCATGGTTCCGACAGCGAGGGAATTCCCCAGGAACTCTCGGCGTGTCATCGCCATATGCTCTCCTTCGACGGGGTGCTGTCATCCGCGATCAGTGACTTGTCTTCGCGTCAAGAATCAACTTCACCAGATGACCGAATTGTGCCCGGTTCAGGCTGGCTGGCAACGCCCGGTTCGCTATTTCCGTAATGGTCTTGGCATCCTTGACCGGAGGATCGTTGTCCGTGCGATGCACGATGACCATGTCCAGGGTTGGAATAATGAAAATGTAATGAGCCCCGTTTCCCCGCGCGGAGTAGATTCCCGGAAGCGAGACTTCAGGGAAATGAACACCGCCATAATCTACCCACCAGAGATACTCGTAACCGCCGTGATCCGCGCCATCGGACTTCACCATCTCACTGGCGTGACTGCTTTTTTCGATCCAGGCCTCAGGCACGATCTGTTTGCCGTTCCAGCGGCCGTGACGGAGATAGAGCAAGCCAAAACGCGCCATGTCGCGGGCGGTAATTTCAAAGTGATAGGCGGGATGGATGGAAAGTGGACCACCAAAATAGAAGACGTCGCTCGGCTGGAAATCCTCCATGCCAATGGGCCTGGCGATGCGCCGATAAAAGGCGTCGCCGATCTTCAGGCCAGTCTTTTTTTCAAAGATCGTCCCCAGGACATTAAAATCCCAATTGTTGTAATACCAGAACGTGCCCGGAGCGTGACTCCCGCGGGGTGGCCGGCTTTTCTGCATGGACTCAGTCTCAAAATCTACCGCGTGGTACACGCCAGAGCGTGCGCGAAGCAGATCCACGATGCGCGCCTGCTTTTCTTCCTTAGTTAGCGGATCGGGAGAATCATCGATGCCGAGCTGTTCAAGGGTCTGATTGACGTCAATGACGCCTTCAGCCGAGTAAATTCCATAAAGAGCGCTCAGCAGGCTCTTTCGGATCGAATAGCAGTCAATCTTTTTGTCGAAATCTCCCCACTGGTCGACAACTTGACCGCCCTGGACGATCATCACCGCGGAGGTGTGAATTGAATCGTTCTCTGCGAATTGACGAGCCACGGCAAGTCTCTCCTTGGACCAACCGGGCTCCGTGGAAGTAGCGATTCTTTGCCAGTTAGTTCCGGGAAGGGTGTCCGCAGAGTTCGTCGACCCGGGCTTAGTTTGGCCCTCGACGGTGGAGGGGAAAGTCAGGGTGATGCTGAGGAGGAAGGCCGCAGGGAATCGATTCATGAATGGCTCCTGAGATTTGCGATTGCCAGTATTAAATAGGGGATCGTGAGCGGTGGCCCGATGATCTCGATTCCAATTGCCGCGCCAGTTCTGCGTGCAGCTAATCGTTTGGGTCGGCGTAAGTGTGCGATGCGCGTACTTGGGTTGCAAGCCGGAACCACGCCGCCCTCTTGTTGGCTGGAGTAAACCGTGGTTTTCGATCACCTAGAGTGGGCAGTCCGGAAAAATCATTGTCCGCCACATGTGCGCCACCGGACTGTTGTCGTAGCCCAGCCCTTCTTTGGGCTGCTTGAAATGCCTTCCAATGATGTCGATGAACGGATCGAGCGAGACCTTCATATTGGGGTCAAACGAGTAAAGATCATGCACGGTGATCATGCGCGCCTCCATGTACCACTTGTGGTTGCGGGCCTCGTCGTAAGCTTTCTTGATATAGGGTGGCGGCACGTAATCCTTGCCAAAGATGCGGTTGTACATCTCTGGGTACTCGTAGCCCACAGATGGATCCGGATAGAAGCGCAAAGCCTGATGGTAGCGAATGGCCCAACTGATCTTTTCCGAAACATAGGGAGCTAGCATCTGAGCGCCCCACCATCCATGGTCGACCTTGATCAGGTTCAGAACAACATCGTGAAGCAGGCAGGCGAGAACCGTCTCTTCTTTCTCGCCGGCCTTCATGGCGTGAGTCGCGCTTTGCAGGACGTGCGTCGCCGGCGCAAACCGATATTTGAAAAAGTCTGCCAGAGTCGGCCTTTCCGGAATGGGCTCAAGATTCGGAGTGATAGGGAGGGGCCTTTCTGAGGGGCTGGGACCGCCGAACAGAAACCCGGCGCCGCGCCGCACCTTGAGTTCGTTGGCCGTCGTCTGCTCGTCGAGCGTTTCCATCATGTGGTGCTCGAGTGCATCGGCCAGCGTCTCCGATGGCATGGCGCTGATTGCCGCCGCAGTACCCAATGTCCCCAGGAAGGCTCTGCGATCGATCTGCATCTCGGAACCCTTTCTTGGAAAGGCCCAAGGCGGCCATTGGCGTGGCGCACCCAATCAACGGTTTATGCCACACGCCGGACTATTCTGGCACGGTGCTACTGCCTCTCAAACAGCGAGACCTGCTGAATGCCGTGCCGTCCGCTCTGGTCCCAGTAGTAGTTACGGCCATCGTCTTCCCGTCCGTCGCACTGAATAACGCCTCGTCGCAAAGACCTCCTCACCGAGTCCAGCTGACCGATAGGAGCGAAGTCGGCGAATCAATTGGCAACAAAGGGCGGGGAGCTAATGTGGCTAGATTTTGTTTTGAGCAGTTTCTGCTCGTGGAAACGCACACCCTTTTTACCGCGCTTTCGTATGTCCCGCCGAAGATTCTTCTCTGAATTCTGCATAACCCTCCAACTTCGTCAGCCTTAAAGGTTTAGCCCGCCTGCTGAACTCGGTTTACCCGGCGCTACAGTTCACTCATGAGAGAATGTTGGAACTCTGTGGGAGGACCATGGCCGGGAATGGGAGTGTCGGAGGTCGCGTCGGCGGTCGCATCTTCGCCGGTCAGTTCGAGGTCGATGTGGGCGCGGGTGAACTGTATAAAAGCGGGCGACGAATCGCTTTGCAGGAGAAGCCGTTTCGTGTCCTGAGCATGCTGCTGCAACGCCCCGGAGAGGTGGTCACGCGAGAGGATCTCCAGTCCCAGCTCTGGTCCGTCGACACTCACGTTGAGTTCGATGAGGGATTGAACACCGCGATCCGGAAACTCCGGACTGCATTCGGCGATTCGGCGGACAATCCACGCTTCATCGAAACCGTCCCCCGCCGGGGCTATCGCTTCATCGCGCCGGTGTCGAGGACGGAGATGGTGGCAGCAGTGCCCGAGGTTCCGGCCAGCCTTTCAGCGCCTGTTCCCCCGTCCTCCCACACACATTTAGGATCGCGTCGCTCTCGAGCTTGGGCCGCAGCCCTCGGAGCCCTGCTTTTGCTGGCACTTGTTCTTGGGGTGATACCGGGCGTCCGGCGAGGCGCATGGGGACTTTTTTCAACGCGCTCGGATGCCCTAGGGGCGCCCCGGATTCGGTCGCTGGCGGTGCTGCCGCTCGAAAACCTCTCCAACGATCCGACGCAGGAGTACTTTGCGGACGGAATGACCGACCAGCTCATTACAGACCTGGGGCAAATCAAGTCGCTGCGGGTGATTTCACGGACGTCGGTTATGCAATACAAAGGTGTTCGCAGACCCATCGCGCAGGTCGCGCGCGAACTGAGTGTAGACGCGGTGGTCGAGGGCACAATTCTCAAATCCGGAAGCCAGGTGCGGATCACCGCCCAATTGATTCAGGCTCCGCTCGATAAGCATCTGTGGGCACAGAGTTACGAGGGCGACCTGCACGATGTCCTCAGCCTCCAGAACAAAGTGGCCAAAGCAATCGCTGAGGAAATTCAAGTCACGCTTACTCCTGGAGAACGGGTCTTGCTGAGAGCTGGGCGTACGGTCAACCCGGAGGCATATGAAGATTATCTGCAAGGCCGCTACTTCTGGAACAAGCGCGACGGCGATGCATTGGAGCGAGCGAGCGAATACTTTCAAAAGGCCATCAGCATCGATCCGAACTACGCTCCCGCGTATGCCGGATTGGCTCAAACTTATGCTCTGTTTGCCGGCAACACTGGTCCAAGGGATGAGTTCGTCGCGGCGGGAAAGAAGGCCGCAAACCAAGCCCTACTCCTCGATCCTGACCTGGCCGAAGCGCACACCGCCCTGGCTTTGCTGCTTAGCGGTGAGTACAACTTCACGGACGAAGAACGAGAGTTCAAGCTCGCCGTGACTCTGGATCCAAACTACGCGACGGTGCACCACTGGTATGGCGAGGTTTACCTGGTGCAGATGGGCCGCTTCGAGGAAGCAAATCGTGAGATGCAACAGGCCCTGACGCTGGATCCGGCCTCGCGGATCATCGCCACAGATTGGGGCACGGTGCTCTTTTGGGAGCGTCGCTACGACGAGGCTTACAAGCAGCTCAGCAAAGTCATTGCGATGGACGCGGAATTCTCTGAAGCTTATCTGTGGCGCGGCAGAGTCCTGCTACGGCAGGGTAAGTATCCAGCCGCAATTGCCGATCTTGAAACCGCGCACCGCATCAACCAAGCCAGCCAAATCATTTCACCGACTTTGGCGTACGCCTACGGAGTTTCTGGAAATCGCGCGAAAGCAATTTCCCAATTACAGAGTCTACTGGCCGAGTCGCGCCAGAGATACGTGAGCCCGTGGGCCATCGGATTGGTCTACCTTGGCCTTGGAGATAAGCCCCGATGTCTCGACTGGTTCGAAAAGGCGGTGCGCGTGCATTCTCCCGAAATGACTGCGGTGTGGGTCGCGCCCGAAGCCGATCCTCTGCGGCGGGAGCCTCGATTTAAAGAACTTCTGTCGGCGATGAAACTCCCCAGCTGACATCACGATGAAGGAGCGGGCATTAAAACGAGGAACTGGGGTTCCTCGGAATGAGACTCTCACCCTCCACCCAGCGTTTTCCCAATATTGTCGAGTGGTTCCGAACTCGGCCGGTTTTGGGCATTCCCAGCAATAGGACATTGCGACCCCAATCGCCACAATTCTCGCGTCTACGAATGAAAAGATCAGGTCTCCTGGAGACACCCCCCGCATCGATTCGTAGAATGGGTTTCGAGTCAGGTTGGTATTACGCTTTGGGGACCAGAGGTTGGCGACGGCCACGGTCGAGGTGCCTGACTCGGAGTCTGAACCGCAGCAGGCCTGGGACGTTGCCCTGGCCGATGCCGCCCGCGAGGCGGTCAAGCTCGGCGCCGATGAGCGTACCGCCCAGGCGCTCGCCGTCGGCGCCGGGAACGCGCTCGCAGGCGGCACCTGGATCGTGGTCGCGGCGCGCGGCCAGGTGCTGCTCACGCGGCGGCTGCCGCACGGGGCGGCCGCACCCGAGGTCCGGGTGGGGCCGCTGCCGTACCTGCTTCAGGCGGCCGCGTTCGCCGCGCGCCGCCCAGCCCACGTGGTCCTGATGGCGGACCGTGGCGACGCCGCGGTCATCGCCCACGCCGTCGGCGACCAGCGTCCCGCCCGGCGGTTCGGAGCCCCAGGCGCGCGGCGCGATACCCATCCGGATCGGCCGCCCGCGCAGCACCACGGGGAGCGGCACGTGACCGGCAGCGAGTCGGAAAGCGGCGGCGAGCGGAACGCCGCGTCCATCGCCGCGCGCGTTTCCGAGGCCGCGGCCAGCGTCGGCGCGCACATCGTCCTCGGCGCGGGCGACCAGCACATCCTCGACGCCGTCGCCGGCCACCTGCCCGGTCCGCTCCGCCCGGTCACCACGATCGCCACAGGGCCGGTGCCCACGGACAGCGACGACCGGCTCAGCGCCCGGATCGGCGCCGCCCTGGACGGGATCACCGGCGAGGCCATCGGCGCCGTCGGGAACCTGGTTGCCTCATCCGCCGCGGGCGCGGCTTACGGGATCGATGCCGTCGCCGAGCAGCTGGCCGAGCAGCAGGTCGCCGTGCTGCTCGTGGCGGCTGACCTCGCACGGGACGGTGGCAGCGCAAGCTACCGGATCGGGCGCCGTCCAACCGAGTTCATCGTCGGCGACTCCGACGTCGGCACCGAGGTGCCGCTGGAGGACGGGCTGGTCTGGGCCGCGCTGCACCAGGACGCGATCATCGTGCGGCTGCCGGACCGCTCCGGCCCGCTGGTCGGCCAGCCCGTGGCCGCCCTGCTCCGCCGCGGATAGGCTCACCACAGCTCGTTCCGGATGCCCGGCGGCCAGCAGTGTGTCCTGGACGGCGGCGTCCTCCCCGGCCCTACGTACGCCTCAAGATGTAGCTCGAATTCGGCCTGTCGGCCGATGCGGCGGCGTGATCGCGAACCTAGCATCTGTGGTATGAGCACTCCTGTCCTCGCGGGCAAGGAAGTCCGCACCCGGCCGGCCACTGTGTCAGCGGACACCAGGCCATCGCCGGCTTCGGCGTCCAGCTTCGGGGTGGCTACCCGGCCACGTGGCAGGACAGGTACACCGCGCAGATGCTCCACGTATGGGTCGTCCCCTATCCCGGCGGCGTCTTCTCCGATGACCTCAGCGCGGCCGCGACCAACGCCGCGGTCCAGGCTGTGCTAGCGAAGCACAGCTAACAGCGGGGGTCTCTGCTGGCATCCGGTAGCCGGACTGTCCTGGCGTTGTCTGTTCACCGCCCGTTGGCGGCCCGCACGGAATACTAGGACCTAAGCAGAATCGCAGTACCACCCGCAAGGGAGTGACCATGAGATACGTCAGGCAGATGCTGGACGCCTACCCGCGCCCCCCGGCCGTCGATGTCGGCCTGCTGGCCGCCGCCATCGAAGCGGCCAGCGACTGCGCTCAGGCCTGCATCGCCGACACCGACGCTGACCTGGGTGAGCAGAACCTGGCCGAGATGGTCAAATGCATCCGGCTGTGCCTGGACTGCGCCGATATCTGCACCGCCACCGCCGGGGTCCTCAGCCGCCCGGCGGAAGTTGACCCCAGCGCCACCAGGTTGCTGCTGAGGGCCTGCGCGGCCATCTGCCAGAGCTGCGGCGATGAGTGCGAGCGGCATGCCCATATGCCGCATTGCCGGGTCTGCGCGGAGTCCTGCCGCCGTTGCGATCGCGCCTGTTGATGATGTGCCCGTCGGCCCGCTCGAACATGCCCGGAGCGAATCCGCGGATCAGCCGCAGCGGCGAGTAGAGCTTCAGGCGCCGTCACCGTCCGCTCACGTCGCGCCAGTGGTCGAGCGACTCGGCCAGCGGCCTGCGGATGGACCGGCCGGCGTTGTTGACCAACGTCGACCCCGCCGATGCGGTCCTCGACCGTTTTCACCAGGTCGTCGACGGCGGCCAGGTCGGACAGGTTGCACGGCAGCGAGAACGCCGAGCCACCCTGCGCGGTGATGCGCTGCGCCACCGCTTCGAGCAGGTCCTGCCGGCGGGCCACGACGACCACGGTGGCGCCCTCATGTGCGAACAGTTCGGCGGCCGCTTCGCCGATGCCCGACGACGCACCGGTGAGCACCACGCGCTTGCCGCGCAGGTCGACAGGCTCTCCGGTCGGCCGGTGCCGCAGCAATTTTTGGGAGAGGGGCGGCCGCATGCTCGCCATGACCACTGACCTGGGAAGGCGCTTCAAAGGATTCACCCGTCGAGTCTATGAACCCGCGGGCCTCAGAAGTAACGGGGGAACGGGCTCCAGTCCGGGTCACGCTTCTGAAGGAACGCGTCGCGGCCCTCGACGGCCTCGTCGGTCATGTACGCCAGCCGGGCGGCCTCGCCGGCGAACAGTTGCTGACCCACCAGCCCGTCATCGAGCAGATTGAACGCATACTTCAACATCCGTTGCGCCTGAGGCGATTTGGCGTTGATCGCCTTCGCCCACTCTAGCCCGACGGTCTCCAGTTCCGCGTGGTCGACGACCTCGTTGACGGCGCCCATCCGATGCGCATCTGCTCGGCGGTGTAGGGCCTGCCGAGGAAGAAGATCTCCCGGGCGAACTTCTGGCCGACCTGCTTGGCCAGATATGCGCTGCCGTAGCCGCCGTCGAAGCTGCCGACGTCCGCGTGCTTGAAGCGGGCGTGCTCGCGGCTGGCCAGCGTGAGGTCGCACACCACGTGCAGGCTGTGCCCGCCGCCGGCGGCCCAGCCGCTGACAAGGCAGATCACCACCTTGGGCATGAACCGGATCAACCTCTGCACCTCCAGGATGTGCAGCCGCCCGGCGCGCGCAGGATCCACCGTGTCCGCGGTCTCGCCTGCCGCGTACTGGTAGCCGGTGCGGCCGCGGATGCGTTGGTCGCCGCCGGAGCAGAACGCCCAGCCGCCGTCGCGGGGGCTCAGCCCGTCCCGGTGAGCAGGACCACGCCGACGTCGGGGGACATCCGGGCGTGGTCGAGCGCGCGGTACAGTCTCGTCGACGGTGTGCGGGCGGAAACGCGTTGCGCACCTCGGCGCTGGAGAACGCGACCCGGACCGTGCCGTCGTCGATGTGGCGGTGATACGTGATGTCGGTAAGGTCGCCGAAGCCGTCGACGGGTCGCCAGAGCGATGGGTCAAAAGGCTGCTCACGGCTGCAAGGCTGCTTGGACTCCGTCGTGGGTTATCGTCAGGTCGCCGCAGCTGATTGTCTGCGCCTCGGTCACCGCCGGGTCTTGTGCCGACACTGCCGCGATGGTGTCGGATCGCCCGGGCGTGGCGGTCGCGCCTGCGAAGTCGATCTCGGTGCGGCGCACGGTCCAGCCGGTTGGGCCCAGCGTCGCCTGCAGCCCGGCAAGGTGTGGGCCGGCGCCGAGATCCATGCACCCGACGCCGTCGTCCCGCAGGTTCTGCAGGTCGAAC
>CAVPNO010000093.1:0-103490 GCA_963706455.1 uncultured Acidobacteriota bacterium
AGGTGACATCGCTCGAGCGTGTGCGGAACTGGCGCTCGACGAGCCAGCCGGCCCTTCGGCCAAAGGCTCCAGGTTCCCTATCGTTCGCGGAAGGGCGACCTGAGGGGGTCGTTGTGCTATTTGGATCCTGTAAAAGGGGACCGACCGCCGAAACCCGCAAACTCGCTGCGATCCTGGCCGCCGACGTGGTCGGATACAGCCGTCTGACCTGCTCCGACGAGGATCGGCACGCAGCCCGGTTGCGTGCACTGCGCAGCGATCTGATTGATCCGAACATCGCCGTTCAGCCGGCGCTGATCTTTCGATCGAGGTGAAACAGAACGTGTTAACGATCCGCGGCAACAAACAGAGCAGCGGTGAGGAGGAGAGCGACCTGATCTACCAGGGCATTGCCGAGCGGAATTTCGAACGAACTCCAGCTCGCCGACCATGTCCAGATCAAGGGCGCGAGCCTGGAGAACGGGCTTGTAGGTCGACCTCTTGCGGGTGGTCCCAGAGGCGATGAAGCCCCGGGCGATTCCCATAACGACCGCCAAGAGGCCGTCCTTGAGGGCAAGGCGGCCAAGATCGCCGCGCGAGAGTCTGACGATTGAAGTTTGGGAGCGCCCCGGTTGTCGGGGCGCTTTCGTTAGGCGTTGCTGGGCTGGATGGGATGCCCCTGTTTTCTGCGCCCAGGTGCGCCGTCACGATGCAGCGCGATTTGATGGTGCTCGCGAAGACCGTGGAGGCGTTCAAATGCAGCGTCGGCCGCCCTGGCCAGCGTTCCGGCGCTGGCGATCGCCGTCGCAAATGGCGGCGCCCGTCGATCTGTCCTTAACGGCGATCAGCGTGATCGCATCGCCTATGTCGCCTTCGTCGCCTCGGTCAACCCGACTGACGAAGTGAAAGCAGCACAGGAAAGTCGGGTCACACAAGCCGATGAGGACGCCGACGAAGCCGCCAGCGAAGTCGAGGAGGATGCCTGTTACTGAACTGGTCGCGACTGTTGCGGGAATGCAGACCGCCCGCAACTGGCGGCCGGCGCTTGTCTTTGGGCGGGATGACAACGTCGACGCCGGCCTGCCGAAGCCATTCGATTAAGGCGTCGGCGTCGTAGCCTTTATCGCCGATCAGAGCGCCGCAAGCCACGCCGTCGAGCAAGTCGGCGCGCGCATGTCATGGACTTGGCCAGGCGTCAGGATGAATTGAATAGGGTTGCCCAACGCGTCGGCGAGTGCGTGGATTTTGGTCGTCAAACTTCTGTTTTTCAAGGCCATTCGCTGCAACGGCTGGGACCTGGACGAGCGTCTATGCCGGCGCGCGAAGCTTCTTCTTATGCGCGCCACGGACGGCGAGCGGCCCCACCAGCGCCCCGGGGTCAGATCGGTTGCCGGACTAGAGGACAAGCCTGCCGCCGACGAGGGCTAGCACGCCGGCCAGCAGAGGTCGCAGCACAGAGTGGAGGAACGCGCGAGGCGAAGTAGCTCGCGATCGCGACGCCGAGTTGACCCGATCAGCAGCGAGAGAAGCAGCGCCCAGTCGACAGAGTTCAGCCACCAATGGCCCACGCTGGCGATAAGGGTTAGCGGAACCGCATGCGCAATGTCCGAGCCGACGACGCGCACTGTCGGCATTTTCGGATAGAGCATGAGCAACGCGGTCACGCCCATGGCACCCGCGCCGACCGAAGAGAGCGATACGAGCGCGCCGAGGACTGTCCCGAGGCCCATCGTCAGCACATCGATTTCGCGATCGGTTCGCCTGTCGAAGAACGCGGCGGCGCGCTGCAAAATCCGCCGCCGGAAAAGGAGGGTGACGGCTGTCAGAATGAGCGTGAAACCGAGCGTCGTCGTGATCGCAACGCTCGCTCCCTTCGAATCACGCCGAAATAGGCGAGCGTCCCCAGCGTCAACGCTGAGGCTGGAACGCTCCCTGACGCGAGGCGGCCCGTGACCCGCCAGTCGATGGTCTTATTTAATCCGTGGACAATGGAACCGCTGATCTTCGTGAGCCCGGCGTAGAGAAGATCGGTTCTGACGGCGGTCGCCGGATGAATGCCGAACAACAGCACCAGCAGCGGCGTCATCAGCGCCCCGCCGCCCACTCCTGTGAACCCGACCACGAGGCCGACCGCCAAACCGGAAGCGGAATAAAGCGGGTTGATGAGATGGAGCACGCTCAAAACTGGCGCACCTCTCAGATCGCCTCCCTGCGCCGGGATCACGGCTATCCTGGTCGGCGTTACATTGTGCGTAGAAGTGGCGATCGTATGCGTTTTTCGCACCGGATATGGAAGCGACAGGCGCTTTCGCAACCCGATCCATCCGGACCTCTATGGCGGCCGTTTCATGTTCGGACGGAAGGGCGAAGAGCTCCCACAAAATTGCTTCCACCCCACACGTTTTAGCATGGTTAGAAGAAGTTCGATATGACTTCCACTCTGCGTCTCTCCAATTAGCCAATTTCATCTCATTTCCACTGACAAGTTGCTGAGGTCGCGCGGCGTACGCGTTTGACGGTAACAGGAAATGCGTACTTCGGTACGAGCGGAGAGGATTTCGCAGCACAACGATTTGATCTGGTTAGAGATGCGAAAGCTGCGGCGAAGCTTGACGCTCGCAATGAGCCGAAACAGGCGCTTAGCCTCGTCGGCTGATCGTGACGTTCCAGGGACCGCTTAAGATGGAAACGTGCAGGAGAAGATCGCTTAGCGGTGATCAGGGCGTCCGCACTATACTGGCGTAACAACTATTTCCAGGGAGAACGTCCATGGCACCAGCAGAGTTGCGCGAGCCGACGGCCCCAATCGCTGCTGAGTTCACCGCCGCAGAAATCGGCGCACTCGCTCATCTCTACCGTGGCGAAGTCTACCGCAGCACAGTTTGGCGTACACGCCTTGACAGCTCGACGAATTGGGCGGTTGTCACAACCGGCATAGCGCTATCGGCAACCTACAGCAATGCCGAGGCCTCGCCCTTGCCTATGGTCCTTGTCGGGCTTCTCGTCAGTGTGTTCCTCTTGTTCGAGGCTCGTCGTTATCGTTATTTCAACGTTTGGCGCGCACGCGCACGCCTGCTGGAGACGGACTTCTACGCGCCAATGCTCAGCGACGAAGGCGCGCGGCGCGGCTCGGAGCGGGCCAGTTGCTCGCCGAAGACTATCGCAACCCGGACTATCACATCAGTTACGCTCGTGCGATTGGGCGCCGACTTCGCCGAACATACGGTGGATATCTCGTGTCCAGGCCATTGCATTCTATGGCAAGCTTGCCATCCATCCTTCGCCGCTGACTACGCTCGCCGAGGTCTGGCAACGAGCCGCCATAGGCCCAATCGCCGGCGAGTTGGTCGTTGCGGCCGGAAATCCATTTTATTCGAGCTGGATGCTGTTCGCGCTTGTCACCTATCGAATCGAGGCCGTCTCACGGCGTCAGCGGCGAAAGTCTGATCGCCATGGGATAAGCAATGGAGCAATGTGAGAAGTTTCACGGCGTGATGAGCAGGGGAGCGAGCGCATGAGAACGGCTTGCCGTTGCACAGTGTCGGGTGGTCCCGGCTTACGCCGTGCAAGTCCGGCAAGGAGTTTCGCGTGGAGGCCGAGGACACGACCCGAATAGCGGAGGTCCTCGACAATCTCATTCAGAGCCGGAGCCAGCGTCGGGCGGTCGCTCCAGTCGAGTTCGACGACACAATCGTCGAGGCGTTGCGGAAAGCCGCAGACCACTCCGGCGGGGCGTACAGCGGTTTCCTGAACGCCACGACTCGGCGCTGATCGCGGAAACGACTCGAGTTAAGTTTGTTCGCGACCTCGCGCGCCGGCTTATCTTCTCGCAGTCCGACAAAGGCAGTGTGTCGGAGCAGCGCCCATCAATCGGGCTGATCATCCGGATACCTGCTTCGGCATCGCTCAGAACGGCGGCTCCGCCAAGAAGTTCACCGGGCCAATGGTGGCTGGAAGGCGCCGGGCCACTGGCGGCTGAAGTCGTCGGCGCATCGGTGATCGCGCGCAAAACCGACGAACGCCTTTTCCCAGCCGGCCGAGCGATTCGCGGCCAAGCCGCGGATGGCCAGGGCGCCCACCTTGCGTTTTCCTTGTCTGCGCAGCGACAATACCCTCGAGCTTTGCGCTCGCAGCTCTGCCCGCGGCGACGCCAACTCAACCCCCTTGAGGAGGGACGGACATGGGCATTTTCAGCCTGGATCATCTTGGGTCTGATCGCCGGTTTCATCGGCAGCAAGATCGTGAACAAGACGGGTTCGGGCATCGTGATGGACATCCTGCTCGGCGTCATCGGCGCGGTGGTCGGCGGCTATCTCGCGAGCCTGGCGGGCTACGGCGGCGTCACTGGGGTGAACGTCTGGAGCATCGTCGTCGCCATCGTCGGCGCGGTCATCGTGCTGCTGATCTACCGCGCGGTCGTCTCCAGGACCTGAGCCACGAACTGATCCGCTGTCGGCCAATTTCCGCTTTTGCGTGCTTCTCGCTGGTTCACAGGGCCGATCTGGAAGGTCCGCAAGGGTCGAACTGGCGCGTTCGCAAGGTGTTTCAGGAACGGTCGGTCCTGTGCTCTGGCGCAACTTGCACCTTCGACAGAAGACCGCTTTCTCGGGCCCCCGCCAAAGCTCGCCAAGCGCAGACTGCGGCATTGGTTGGGCCCTTGAGCAGAGCATGCCCAGAGACTGGGAGCGTTCGGCGTCCTGAAGCTGGAACAAAGCGTCCGCATGCGTTGGCTAGCGCTGTCACGTCTCCTACAGGCGCCCGGGTTTGCAAGCTTGCACTTAACTTAGCCGAGCGGATGTAAGAAATTCGGGTCATTGGAGACACCCAATGACGACGGGAGCGGGCGAAGTGATTCGAACCCTCGACCCAACCTTGGCAAGGTCCTCGCGGCAGCTTACGCCAGTAGTGTGTTGAGGGTTCTGCAAAATCGCTGAAGGCGAGAGGCGGTCATGGCAGGCTGGTGATGTCGAAGTCACCTCGAATTCCCTCTGAGGAACCCCACCATGACCAAAAGTGAAGCTAAGCCCGCGATCGCCAGCGTCAACGGCTTCGCGCGTAGAGCCCCGATGGCCTGCGCGAGATCGTGCGGGCGGTGATGCAAGAGGTGCTGGAAGCGGAGATGTCCGGTGCCGTCATCAGTCCCAGGTCTTGCAAAAACGGCCCGTGCAGCCAGCCGGCCAACTGTCCGCCCAGCAGCAGCAGCAGACCGCTCGCCAAAAGCGCCTGGCCGCTCCAGAAACACGCCATGCCGAAGCGCCGCCGCGTGAACGGTCCCTCGCCCTCGGCAAAGGCGCGCTTCAGGTGCAGACCGATCAGCCCCAGCACCACCAGCAGCGGCAGACGGCAGGGCGATCTCGTGGAAGTGATGCCGGTCGGCCAGGATCAGCAATCCGGTCAGGGCGATGCCGCCGAACAGGACGTAGACGAACAGGTGATCGCGCAGCACCAACGCCGAGGCCGCATACAGAACGCAGCAGGCCAGGGCCGGCAGCCACAGGTTATGCTCGAACGTAATCAGACCGTTGTAGTCGTAGTACCAAAGGTTGAGCGGCATCACGAGACAGGCCAGGAGCGTGAGGGCACGGCCGGCGAGTTGATAGCGGGTGGCGCAGGATGATCGTCCAGCCGCCCACCAGCACCGCGGCGTTGGTGATGCCGAGCAGCACCGCGACGGAGACGGCGTTCTCGAAAATGCCCAGCACGGCCAGGTAAATCACCAGACCAATGACCAGCATGGCGCCGCCCAGGCCGAGCAGACATTGGATGGTGCGCGGTCGAGAAGAATTTCCATGAAGTTGCGGCGAGGAGCCGCGACCGTTAGGGAGCGGTCCAGACCGCTCCCTGACGGTCGCGGCTCCTCGGCGGCTTCGACGGTGGGCAGGCGCTGCTTCTCCAGCTTGTGCCGCAGGGCGGCGATGCGCTCGCGAATTTCGTTGCCGTAGTCGTGGGTTTGGGCCAGCGGCAATCGGCCGGTCTCGCCGTGGTTCTTGATTTCGCGACGCAAAAAGGTCAGAAAGCGCAACAGCGCGCCGCCGGCGTGTTCCAGGGATGCCGCAGTCGGCACAATACTCCGGGGGAGTGTCGGACGAGACGGAACAGCTCCAGCAGCGGCCGAAGGGCAGCAGGCCGGCGTTTTCCGGGATCGGCCGATCCTCGCTCGCGAGGCGGGCGCACTTCTCGCGCTGGCGGGCGTAGTAGTCGGCCAGGTCGTTGAGGCAGCGTTCGCTGATGAGGCCTTTTTTGCGCCACTCCTCGAAGTTGCGCAAGGCGAAGTCGATGGCTTGGCCCTGCTCGATCCATTCGGGCGAGGCGTGACATTGGGGACAGGGCTGCCGGTCGTCGGGGAGCGGCCCGGCGCAAAGGGGGCACGTGGCGGCGGTGGACATGCGACCTCCTGCGAAGAGAGTAGATGAGAACGGGACTATTCAACCCTGGAAAGTCCGGCGCTGCAACCAAAATCCGCAACGGCCGACGGAATTTCGGCCCGCGGCATCCGTGAAGAGATAGGCACGGACGCCGAGCGCATGTCACGGCGTTTCACTCACTTTCCGCGTCGCCACTCACGAATTAAAGGAATAGAACACGGATGAACACGGATGCGACGGATTTTCACGGATTGGTCTGATCCGTGAAAATCCGTCCAATCCGCGTTCATCCGTGTTCTATTCCTATTCACCGCGCAAGGCATACCATGACCCACCGCATCCCGATTCTCGCCGTTGCCCTGCTGCTCGCCGCGCCGGCGCTGGCCGCCGATCCGCCGTTCTATCCCGACAAAACCCAGCTGCTCGTCTGGCGCGACGCCGGCGGTAAGGAACACCCCATCACCCAGGCCGACGATTGGCCCAAGCGCCGCGAACACATCCTCGCCAACATGCAGCTCGTCATGGGACCGCTGCCCGGCAAGGACAAAAAAGTGCCGCTCGATGTCAAAATCGACGACGAAAAGAAGACCGACAAATGGGTTCGCAAGAAGCTGACCTTCGCCGTGGAAAAAGATGATCGCGTGCCGGCCTATCTCTTCATCCCGACGGGCATCAAGGGCAAGGTGCCGGCCATCCTCTGTCTGCACCAGACCAACGGCAAGGTCGGCAAGGACGAGCCGGCCGGCCTCGGGCGCAAGCCCAATCTGCACTACGCCCTGGAACCTGGCCGAGCGCGGCTACGTCACTCTCGCCCCGGATTATCCCAATTTCGGCGAGTACAAGTTCGATCCGTACAGCCACGGCTACGCCAGCGCCACCATGAAGGCCATCTGGAACAACATGCGGGCCATCGATCTGCTGCAATCGCTGCCCGAGGTGGACGGCGAGCAAGATCGGCTGCATCGGCCATTCGCTCGGCGGCCACAACACCATGTTCACCGCCGCCTTCGATACGCGCATCAAGGCGATGGTATCGAGCTGCGGCTTCAACGCCTTTCCGAAATACTACGGCGGCAATCTCAAAGGCTGGTCGCACAAGGGTTACATGCCGCGCATCGCCGACGTGTACGAGATGAAGCCGGAGAAGATGCCGTTCGATTTTCCCGAGGTCGTGGCCGCGTTTGCACCGCGGGCGTTCCTGGCCAGCGCTCCGACCGGCGATGCGAATTTCGAGGTGTCCGGCGTCAAGGATTGCATCACCGCCGCCAACCCGGTCTACCAATTGCTCGGGGCCAAGGAGAAATTGTCGGCGCTGCATCCCGATTGCAAACATGAGTTTCCGCCGGAGATGCGCAAGGCGGCGTATGAGTGGTTGGATAAGTGGTTGAAGTGATCGAGAGTTGGCCTAACGGGGATCACTCACCACGAAACACACGAAAGACACGAAAGACACGAAAAAAAGAAAAGATAATTCTTCTTTTCTTTTTTTCGTGTCTTTCGTGTGTTTCGTGGTGAGAGATTTAAAAAAGGAATCCCGCCAGCGGCTGGACCCCCGTCGCACTCGGGAGTCTGCCACTTGGCGGGACCAAGGAAGGGACGCTAAAGGTTCGCCGCAGCGAAACCGTTTTTATCATTCACCACTGACAGGCGGCGTTGAGCTTTTCGTCACGCTCCAACTCGTCGTCTTCTTGCCGGTTGATGAACTCGCGCAGCAGTCGGCGAACCAGTTGGGCCGAGGTCACGCCGCGGGCCTCGGCCGCATTCTCCAACGCTTGCAACTGCCAGCCGGGCAGCAACAGTGAAATTTCGGCCACATCGGAGGGCAGATCGCTCAACCGTGATGGGTCAGGGAGGTTCATGGTCGGCCTTCTTTCGTTTAGCCGCGAGCTTTTGCGAGCGCTACCTAAACGAAAGCAAACCTCGTGCCGTCATCCGCTCACCTCAGCCATTCCTTCCACAACTCCCGATGATTTCACAGTTTACACCGACACCGGCCGAACGCCGTTTGGCGAGGCGGGGGGAGTGTGCCCAAGGGCGCGGCAGGCGATGTCCGTGCTGGAACATCCCTCGAACATTTCGCTCAGATGGTCCGGACTGAGATCGGCGATGGACTCCACGATCAGATCGGGCCGATAGGCGTAGCGGGCCAGGTCGTCGCGGCGTGTCGAGCCGCTCAGGACCAGCATCGTCTTGTAGCCGAGCTGCGTGCCGCCCAGGATGTCGGTTTCCATCGTGTCGCCGATGACAACGGTCTTGTCCGACTCCAGACCCAACTCCTTGCGGGCGCCGCGCAGCATGACCGGACTGGGTTTGCCGACGCTGAACGCCTTGATGCCGCTGGCCGACTCCAGCATGGCGACGACGGCACCGCAGCCGGGCCGCGAGCCGTGCTGCGTCGGACAGTTGGGGTCCATGTTGGTCGCGACCAATTTCGCTCCGCCAAGGACCATATTCAGGGCGGCCTCGATCACCTCGAACGTGAAGGTGCGTCCCTCGCCGACCACGACGTAATCCGGATCGCGATCGACGATGGCGTAGCCGTTGTTGTGCAGAGCGGTGAGCAGTCCGCCTTCGCCGATGACGTAGGCGGTGCCGTTGGGTTTCTGCCGAGCGAGGAAGCGAGCCGTCGCCATCGCGCAGGTGAAAACGTGGTCCTCGCCGACGTCGATCCCCAGACGCTGAAGCCGCGTCGCCACGTCGCGGCGCGTCCGCTGGCTGTTGTTGGTGAGGAACAGAAAGGGCACATCCGCGGCTCGCGAAGCGCGAATGAAACGATCCGCGCCGGGGATCATCTGCGAGCCGCGGTAAAGTACGCCGTCCATGTCGATCAGGTAGCCGAGCATGAGACAATGCCTCCTCGAAAAGGTGACGAATCGGAAAAACAGGGATTCGGGGAGAGCGAGGAGAGGTTGGGCGGGAGAGGACACGTTGACGTGAACAAATGGCAAACGGTGTGCCGGGGCTGCGGGGCGGTGCGTAACCCATGCGGAGAGAGGAAGTTAGATCGGAGGAGCGCCGGATGATGGATGGGGTGGCTGATGAGAGGCGCGGCAGATGGTGCCGCCTGTTGTGGCATGGTCTACTGGTCCGGCAGCTTTTAGTCCCCGAAGCAGACAACTGGTTGGCCCAATTGCCTGGCCCGCTCGATCACGATTTCCCACCGATCGAGCAGAGCCAGCATTGCCTTCCGCTCCACAGGCCGGTACAGGTCGCGATACTCTGGGGAAACCTGAGTGCCGACATGAACAGACCACTCTTCGGGCTGCGAGTTCACAAGCCGCCGTGCTTCAGCGAGTGCCCGCTCCAGGGCAACTAGACTTTCTCCAGCGAACGACGCATCGCCGTACAGGTCAATGTGCTGGCCCGTCTCTGCCGCCAGCCGCTCAAATAGCGGGTGGAGGAACCAGTAATAGCCATCACTTTGCAGGAACAGCGACGGCTCGCCCTGAACCGGCATCACGGAGGAGCCATCACCTACGCCGATATTGAGCGACATGATTCGCTCCACCCACTCAAATATCGATCATCTGCTCGCCGCCGTGTTCGGGGTTGCCGATCAGCCGCTGCCGCTTCGGATCGACAACCCAATCCATCAACTCCAGCGGCACCTGGCCGATGACAACCGAGAACTCATCGCCGATCTCCCCGACATCGCTGATGCAGTCCCGCCCCTGCACGGTCAGCCGCACGGCGCGGTACATCGACACCTCCACACTGCCCGCGATTGTCCGGGCCGGCCGCGTCCGCAGCACCGACAGGCCGAGTTGGGCAATCAACCGCCGCGGCACCAGCAGCCCGGTGGCGCCCGTATCGATGAGGGCATCGGTAACATCCACGGCCCGGACCTGATCGGCGGGCAAGGTGCCCTGAGCGGCCTTGTACACGTCTTCCAGGTTTTCGAGCCGGGCCGTCACCAATACCCTTCCCATCGTTGACGTCTCCATAGCCTCTCCCAGCCAGACACGAAGGTGAATTCGATCGCTACTTTTCGTGGCTGTTTAATCTTGTGATCGGTTTGCTATCGCGACGTGACCGACGGGCTGTACCTGCGGTTGGGTTCCCGACGGCTTGCCTTGGCCTGCAATCGCCTGTTCTGCTACCGTCCCATCCGGCATCAGGAGAAACTGTCTAACCGCCTTGCCCGCACTGTCGAGAATGGAAACCGGATCGCCGATCGGTCCCTGCCGCGCGGCTTCCTGAGCCATACGGATGGCGTCCTGAAGATTGTCGGTCGATTCAATCGTATCTTCGGTACTCTCGTTGACGACGTGGAATTGAGACATATTGACCTCCTTCGGTTTCTCTCCGGTCGGTGTTCCTTGTCTAAACCACGCGATCGATGTAGACCCAGAGATGTTTCAGCACCGCTTGGGCGTGAACTTCCGGAAACTGTTGAGGATTGGCAATGGCTTGCAGGACTTGCGCCAGGTGATTCGCCGCTCGAACGCGATCCACGGCCGGAGACTCGAACGTGCCGGTCGCGGTATGGTGGAGTCCAAGAGCCTGAAAAATCGGCACTACGTTGTTGCGCAGCCCGGACCCGAAGTCACTGGTGTATGAGATGGACAAAATCACCCGCCACATCGGCCATCCTCCTGTTGACTGGCTGTTCTTGGTCCTTCAACAATTCGCATGATCCCGTAGCGGAACTATGGCGTCAAGGCCATCCCTCACTCGCTTCCCGCCGACTGGTCGAATGACGGGCAAGGAGGCCGCGACCCGATGTCCAAAAAGAAAAAAGTCTACACCCGCAAGTCGAGTTTCCGAAACGCCGCCGGCCGTGTTATACTCACGCCGGACAGCATCACTCGGCGATAGGCAGCGGAAGGAAGCGTGAATCATGGCAGACGCGGCAGCCGGACCCATCGGGTGGGAAAGGGCGCTCATGGCAGCGGAAAAGGTCAAAGAGCGGTTGCGGAGGGCGACCAAAGCGCTCGACGACGCCGGCGTGCCGTATGCCGTCGTCGGCGGCAACGCCGTCGCCGAGTGGGTCGCCCGCGTCGATGAGGACGCTGTCCGCAATACGCGCGATGTCGATCTGTTGATCCGGCGCATCGACCTGCCCGCCGCCCGAACCGCGCTCGAAGCAGCCGGGTTCGTTTATTATCAACTCCTCGACGTGGATATGTTCATCGACGGCCCCCAGGGCACGGCCGAGCGGCGGGGTGCATGTCCTCTTCGCCGGCGAGAAGGTGCGGCCGGACTACGAACACGCGTCGCCGGATCTCGACGAGTCGGAGCGGGCGGCCGAATTTCAGGTGGCGACGCTCGCAGGCGCTGGTGCGCATGAAGTTGATCGCCTAATCGTCGCAAGGATCAAGTTCACTTGCTGGACCTGATCGGCGTCGGTCTCATTGACGCGACCTGGCCGGCCCGCTTCCCGCCGCCGCTCGGCGAGCGATTGCAGCAATTGCTCGACGACCCGAACGGGTGATGATTCGCTACTTCGAGAAAAGATCATATAAGTATTTTTGTCGCTTATATCTCAAAATGCTCCCGTCCCCCTTCTTCCCGGCGTCACCTCGTCTCCCCCTTCGGTACATCTGCCTCTGCATCCAAGAGCTGTTTGTACCGCCGCCATGTGGATAGTTCGGGTTCCCGCTTCTCGGTGACCCAGTAGTGGAACCCCCAGTCAGCGGCCCACTCTGGGAAGCCGAGAACGACACGGGGGAGAACGCGTTGCTGTGTGAGTCCGGGGAGCATCCGCGCGGGCCAGAAGCCTACCACCCAATGCTTTGACGGTCTGGCGTCCAGGATCTCGAACAACTCCGCCGGGTAGTGCAGCGGGTAGTACGAGTAGTTCTCCCCGCGAGAGGATGTACCCCGGCACCCCCTCCGCCGAACACTCGATCGCGTAAACAACGTACTCCTTGCCGATCTCCAAATCGGCGCATAGGTCGTCGGGGGGGCCTGAAAAGCCAACACCCCAAGGAGTGGACAGGTCGCGCGCCCGATTTGAGCGACAGCGTACCCTCACGACGCCTCCATCGCCGAACAAGGAATTCGGCCGACTCATACATGAACCCGCTGAGGCTGTCCGGTTGGAGTCCCGGCTTTAGCCGGTGCGGACGGCCAAGACCGGCTAAAGCCGGGACTCCAACCGGACACCATTACCGGGTTCGTGTATCGAGATATCGATCATCTGCTCGCCGCCGTGTTCGGGGTTGCCGATCAGCCGCTGCCGCTTCGGATCGACAACCCAATCCATCAACTCCAGCGGCACCTGGCCGATGACAACCGAGAACTCATCGCCGATCTCCCCGACATCGCTGATGCAGTCTCGGCCCTGCACAGTCAATCGCACGGCGCGGTACATCGACACCTCCACACTGCCCGCGATTGTCCGGGCGGGCCGCGTCCGCAGCACCGACAGGCCGAGTTGCGCAATCGACCGGCGCGGCACCAGCAGCCCGGTCGCGCCCGTATCAATCAGAGCATCAACCACCTCGACAGCTCGCACCTGGTCGGCGGGCAAGGTGCCCTGAGCGGCCTTGTACACGTCTTCCAGGTTTTCGAGTCGGGCCGTCACCAGCACCCTTCCCATCGTTGATGTCTCCATAGCCTCTCCCAGCCAGACACGGCGACAGGTTTTGGTCGAAGAGCAAGCTCACGCCGCGGACCCCGGCAGTTGGCTGGCCGCATAGGCGAGGCACGCGCGAATGTCGTCCTCGGTCAGTTCAGGGAAATCGGCGAGTAGCTCCGCCACGGTCATCCCGCCGGCGAGGTACTCCAGCACGTCGCGCACGGTGATCCGCATTCCGCGAATGCACGGCTGGCCGCTCCGCTTGCCCGGCTCGATCGTGATCAGCGATTGCCATTGGTCGTTCATCGAACCTGCCTCCCAGGAACGGGCCGTGCCCGCGTTGCCCATTATAGCCGTTTGGTACAATGACGCGGAAGGAGACCGCGACCCGATGTCGAAAAAGAAAAAAGTCCGTGTCGATCTGCGGAAGAACCGCTCCAAGCCGCCGCGGCCCAAGCAGTGGACGCGCGGCTTCCACGATCACGGCTTCACCGATGAGGCGACCGCCGGCGATGAGCGCGTCCGCGCCAAGGGCGATCTGTCGCGCCGACGCACCATCATTGCCGAGCAAACCGTCGGGGAGCAGGGTGGCGATGAGACAGCGGATCGGCCGGCCATCGACGCCGGCGAGTGCCTGCCTGGCCGCGTGCTGCGCGTCCACGGTCCCATCAGCGTCGTCGAGACGGAGGACGGCCGGCAGTACCGCTGTGCGCGTGCGCCGGCTGCTGCGCACGCTGACCATCGACGAACGCAGCATCGTGGCGACCGGCGATCGCGTCTGGATTCGGCCGGCCAGGAACGATCGAGGGGACTGATCGAGCGCGTCGAGCCGCGGCATGGCGTCTTGACGCGGGCCTCGCGCGGTCGAGAACACGTCCTGGTTGCCAATGTCGATCAGGTCGTCATCGTCATGGCCCTGGTCGAGCCGGACCTGAAGCAGCACCTGATCGATCGCTATCTCGCCAGCGCCGCGCAGGGCGGTATCGAGCCGATCATCTGTCTGAACAAAGCGGACCTTGTGCATCCGGAACCGTTCGAGTCGCTGATCGGCTTGTACAGCCAGCTCGGCATCACGACGTTTCTGACCAGCGCCCCCACGGGGCAGGGGATCGATCGGCTGCGCGAGCGGCTGCGCGGCCGGCAGACGGTGTTTGCCGGACAAAGCGGCGTCGGTAAGTCGTCATTGTTGAACGCGATCCAGCCGAACCTGGAGCTGCGGGTTCGCGAGGTCAGCGACGTGAATCAGAAGGGCAAGCATACGACGACGACGGCGCAGCTGATCCGACTGGACTTCGGCGGCTGGGTGGTGGACACGCCGGGCATCCGTCAGTTCGAGCTGTGGGACATCATTGCCGGAGGAAGTGGAGGGCTTTTTCCCGGAATTGCGGCCGTTCGTGCCGCTGTGCGCCTTCCCCGACTGCACGCACACGCATGAGGAGCGCTGTGCCGTCAAACGCGCCGTCGATCGGCGGCAGATCAGCCTGGCGCGCTACACAAGCTATCTGGGCCTGTTCACCGGCCGCCTGGATGCGGGAAAAGATTGGGAATAATTGTTGAAAGAATTCCAACAGGAGGCAACAGAGAAAACAGAGAAAAGAACTTTTCTTTTCTCTGTTTTCTCTGTTGCCTCCTGTTGGAATTCTTTTTGACGATCCGAAGCGAATCGATCTTGCACCCATTCGCCGTCGCCGCTATGACGCAATCCTTTCTCTCCGAGCCTTCTCGCGAAGGAGGGGAGAACAGGCAAGTGCGTCAATCTGCGAGGGACACGGCATGAGACAGGTCATCATTCGCAAGTCGGCGCCCTTGCTGCTGCCGCTCCTCGGCCTCTTCGCCGGCTGCGCTCCCGACGATTTCGCCAACAATAACAGCAACGATCCGCTGTACGGTGCGCCGCCGCCGCCTCGGCCGCCTGCCTTGCCCTATCAGCCGCCGGCGGCCGCGACGGTGCCGCCGCTGCCCGCGCCGGATCCCTCGCACACCCTGACCGGACTGACGACCGCTCCGACGCCGCGCATCCCCACCGATGCGGGCGCGGCCGGTTGGCAGGCGCCGGTAACAACGCCGCCCGTCGTCCTCCAGCCGCTGCAACCGCTTCCCACGCCGGCGGCCCCGACAGCGCCGGTGCCGCCCAAGGCGCCGGATGTCCAACTCGCGGGCAGCGTGACGGCCGCGCCGGATGTCCTTGCCCTCTGGGCACAGCTCCAAGCTAAAGGCGCCAGAGGGTGTGGGCTGTCGAAGACCGATCGAGGGATTGTGCTCGGCTGCGTCGCGCCGAATCCGGCCCAACCGAACTCCAATCTGCATTACGAGGTGCCCATCCAAGGCGGCAATTTGGCGTCGGCGATGCAAGCGTTGTTGGATAAAATCCCTGCGAACAAGAATTGATCCGCGCCGGCAACGGCCCACTCCGATTCGCATCGTGTAGGAACGGCATCAATGGACAGTCGCGACGCCGGCCCCGCCGAGCGCCCCACCCAGGTTCGCTGGCTGATCTTCGCCCTGGCCTGCTCGGCGAGTTGGCTGCTGTATCTGCATCGCTACTCCTGGGGCATCATCAAGCCGACTTTCGCCAAGCAACATCCCGACATCAGCGCCACCGATCTCGGCTGGCTCGACTCCGCCTTCCAAGCCGCCTACGCCGTCGGCCAGGTGCCGGGCGGACTGGCCGGCGATTACTTCGGCGCCGGACTCGTCCTGACCATCCTCATCCTTCTTTGGTCGGCATGGGTGCCCGGCATCGCCTGGACGCGGAGCTTCGCGGGCCTGTTCGGCATCCGTTCGGGATTCGGTTTGGCGCAAGCGGGAGCCTATCCCGCGATGAGCAAGCTGTCGCGCAACTGGTTTCCGCTGTCGATCCGCACCTCGGTGCAAGGCGTGATGGCGGCGTGCGGCCGGCTCGGCGCCGCCTGTGCCCCGCCGATCATCGCCACCATATTGATGGGGATGCTGGGGCTGCCCTGGCAAACCTCGCTGCTGGTCATCGCCGCGCCCGGTCTGCTCTGGCGCCTGTTCGCGCTGATGGTGCGCGACCATCCGCGGCAGCATCCCTGGTGCAATGACGTCGAACGCGAGGACATCGAGGCCGGCACCGCCGCCACAACGGCGAAGCGCGGCACATTGCTACTCAATCGCGGCTCGCTGTTCAGCCTGGGGATGATGCTGGCCTACGCTTTCTTCAGCACCTTTCAGGATCAACTTTATGTGTACTGGATCCCGATGTTTCTCAAGGACGGCCGCGGTCTGGACGACCGGAGATGGGCCTGTTCACGCCGCTGCCGTTGATCGGCGCCGCGGCCGGCGGCATCCTGGGCGGTGTCCTCAACGACTACTTTCTGCGGCGGACGACGCGCCGCCGCTGGGCGCGGAGCGGCATCGCCTTCACCGGCAAATTCGTGGCGGCCGGGCTGGTGCTGCTGAGTGTGCAGATGGTCGACGGCCGCGTGGCGATGGTCGTCCTGCTGGCGGCGCGCATCTTCGGCGACTGGAGCCTGCCGACGCAATGGGGCACCATTACCGAGATGTCGGGTCGGGCCAGCGGCACGGTGTTCAGCTTGGTCAATACGGCCGGGGCGATCGGCGGCTTTGTGGCCGGTCCCGTGCTGGGCAACCTCAAGGACCATTTCGGCTGGGAGGGACTATTCCTGGGCGTCGCAATCATGTGCCTGCGCTGTCGGCCGTCACCTGGCTGTTCATCGACTGCACGCGGCGCCTGGTCGCCGACTGAGATTGCTCGTAAGGCATTCACCACAAAGGACACAAAGGACACAAAGGGCAGAAAAAAGAATTTAATTGCGTCCTTTGCGTCCTTTGTGTCCTTTGTGGTAAATTCCTTTTTCCCCGGTGACAGCCATGAGTGAAGTTACGCGCATCCTGTCCGCCATCGAACAAGGCGATCCGCAAGCCGCCGCACAACTGTTGCCGCTGGTCTACGATGAGCTGCGCCGACTCGCCGCGCAGAAGCTCGCTGGGGAGAAGCCGGGGCAGACGCTCGATGCGACCGCGCTGGTCCATGAAGCGTACTTGCGCTTGATCGGCGACCAGCAGTTCGACAATCGCCGCCACTTCTTCGCCGCCGCCGCCGAAGCGATGCGGCGCATCCTGATCGATCGGGCGCGGGCCAGAAGAAGCCGCAAGCGCGGCGGCGACCGGCAGCGGGTGGCGCTCGATGACGTCGCGGGGTCCGACCCGGATGACCGTCTGCTGGCGCTGGACGAGGCGCTGACGCAACTGGCCGGCGTCGATCCGCTGGCCGCCCGCGTCGTCGAAATGCACCATTTTGCCGGTTTGGCTCACGAACAGGTCGCCCCCGCGCTGGACATCACGATGTATCAGGCGCGGCAGAAATGGACCTTCGCCCGCGCCTGGCTGAAAAGCGTCCTGGGCGAATCTTGAAATTCCGCCAAGTTTTTTCGACAGCTGGCCACGCCGTTTACGCATGTAACAGCGTTGGGAAGACATTTAACAGGAGGCAACAGAGAAAACAGAGAAGAAGAGAAGAATTGTTTTCCTCTGTTTTCTCTGTTGCCTCCTGTTGGATTTCTTCTGAACGCTCCCAGGGCGGTCCTATGAGGAGTCCCCCCATGCCGATCGATTTGCAGCGCGTCCAGAGCGTCTTTCAGGCGGTGGCCGAGCTGCCGCCGTCCGCTCGGCCGGCGGTGCTGGAGCGGCAATGCGGTGACGATGCCGAGCTGCGCCGCTGCGTCGAAGACCTCCTCCGTGCCCATGACGACTCCGGCGAATTGCCCGCGGCCGAACCGGCGCCGACCCAGCTTTACGTTCCCGCCATCGAACCGGGCCAGATCTTCGCCGGCCGCTACAAGCTGCGCGAGAAGCTCGGCGAAGGCGGCATGGGCGTCGTCTTCGTCGCCGATCAGATCGAGCCGGTGCAGCGCCGCGTGGCCCTCAAGGTCATCCGCGCCGGCCTGGATACGCACCGCTTGCTGGCACGCTTCGAGCAGGAGCGGCAGGCGCTGGCCCTGATGGACCACCCCAACATCGCCAAGGTCTTCGATGCCGGCATCGACGCGACGGCGGACGGCGCGCCCGTACTTCGTGATGGAGCTGGTCAAGGGGCTGCCGCTCACCAAGTACTGCGACGACGCCAAGCTGTCGCCGCGCCAGCGGCTGGAGCTGTTCGTCCCGGTCTGCCAGGCGGTGCAGCACGCCCATCAGAAGGGCATCATCCATCGCGACCTGAAGCCGTCGAACATCCTGGTCGGGCTGTACGACGGCCGGCCGGTGCCCAAGGTGATCGACTTCGGCGTGGCCAAGGCCACCGGGCCGCGGCTGACGGAGCAGAGCATCTACACCGAGGTCGGCAGCATCGTCGGCACGCTGGAATACATGTCGCCGGAGCAGGCCGAGCTGAACAACCTGGACATCGACACCCGCTCGGACATCTACGCGCTGGGGGTGATCCTGTATGAGCTGCTGACCGGCGCCGTGCCGTTCAGCCGCAAGGAGCTGGAGAAAGCCGGCCTGGCCGAGATGCTGCGGGTCATCAAGGAGATGGAGCCGCCGAAGCCGAGCACGAAGCTGTCGCAGTCGGGCACGCTGCCCAGCATCGCGGCGCATCGGCAGACGGAGCCGCACAAGCTGACGGCGCTGGTGCGCGGCGAGCTGGACTGGATCGTGATGAAGGCGCTGGAGAAGGACCGCAACCGCCGCTACGAGACGGCCAACGGCCTTCGCGATGGACGTGCAGCGCTACCTGGCGGGGGAGCCGGTGCTGGCGGCGCCGGCGAGCGCGGTGTATCGGCTGCGGAAATTTGTGAAGCGGCACAAGGGGCCGGTGATGGCGGCGGGACTGGTGCTGCTGACGTTGCTGGGCGGCATTGCCGGCACGACGTGGGGCCTGCTGCGGGCGGACCAACAGCGGCAGTTGGCCGAGGCGAAGAAGCACGAAGCCGTGGACGAGCGCGACGCCAAGGATGCGGCCCTGAAAGCGGAACAGCAGGCCCGGCGGCCCGAAAGCGGACAGCTGGCCGCGCGGACGAAACGAAGGCCCGGCAGCAAGCGTTCGCCGCCTTGCGGAGCATGACCGCGGACAGGTGGTCGAACGGAAGTTCGCCCAGGGGACGGTGCTGACGGAGGACGACCGGGCGTTCCTGCGCGGCATCATCGCGCAGTTCGATGCCTTCGCCGCGATCAAGGGAGACGACGCCGACAGCCGAGCGGTGCGGGCGGAGGGACGATGTGCGGGTCGGCAACATGCGTCGCACGCTGGGTGAACTCAAGGAGGCGGAGCAGGACTACGACCAGGCCCTGAGCATCTACAAGCAACTGGCGGCCGACTTCCCCTCCCGACCCGAGTTCCGCCGAGGAGCTGGCCGAAGACTCACAACAACCGGGGCCTTCTGCTGTAGGACACGGGCCGGCTTCCGGAGGCGGAGCAGGACTACGACCAGGCCCTGAGCATCCTGAAGCAACTGGCGGCCGACTTCCCCTCCCGACCCGAGTTCCGCCAGGAGCTGGCCACCAGCCACAACAACCGGGGCCTTCTGCTGGAGGCCACGGGCCGGCCCAAGGAGGCGGAGCAGGACTACGACCAGGCCCTGAGCATCTAGAAGCAACTGGCGGCCGACTTCCCCTCCCGACCCGAGTTCCGCCGGGAGCTGGCCCGAAGCCACAACAACCGGGGCAATCTGCTGCATGACACGGGCCGGCTCCAGGAGGCGGAGCAGGACTACGACCAGGCCCTGAGCATCCAGAAGCAACTGGCGGCCGACTTCCCCTCCCGACCCGAGTTCCGCCAGGAGCTGGCCAGAAGCCACAACAACCGGGGCCTTCTGCTGGATGCCACGGGCCGGCTCCAAGGAGGCGGAGCAGGACTACGACCAGGCCCTGAGCATCCAGAAGCAACTGGCGGCCGACTTCCCCTCCCGACCCGAGTTCCGCCAGGAGCTGGCCAGAAGCCACAGCAACCGGGGCCTTCTGCTGGTGACCACGGGCCGGCTCCAGGAGGCGGAGCAGGACTACGACCAGGCCCTGAGCCTCCAGAAGCAACTGGCGGCCGACTTCCCCTCCCGACCCGAGTTCCGCAAGGACCTGGCCCAAGCCACGACAACCGGGGCACTCTGCTGGCTGGACACGGGCCGGCCCAAGGAGGCGGAGCAGGACTTCGACCAGGCCCTAGAGCCTCTACAAGCAACTGGCGGCCGACTTCCCCAACCAGCCGGACCTGCGGAACGACCTGGCGGGCACCTACGTGAACCTGGCGCTTCTCCATCAGCAGCAGGGGAACTGGGCCGCCGCCAAACGGCTGCTCCTGGAGGGCCGGCCGCACCACCTGGCCGCCCTGAAGGCCAACCCCCGCCACCCGACCTATCGCCAGTTCTATCGCAACCATCTGGACGTGCTGACCGAGGTCCACGCGGGGCTGCTGGAGCAGGAAGACGCCGTCCGCACCGCCGAAACCTGTCGGGACCTGGGCTGGAACGCGCCGGCGGATGCCTACGACGCCGCGTGTTTTCTGAGCCGGTGCATCCCCATCGTGGCCAAGCACGACAAACTGAACGACAAGCAGCGCGAAGCAGCGGCGCAGTTCTACGGCGACGCGGCGATGAAGCTGCTCCGCGAGGCGGTGAGCAAGGGCTACAAGGACGTGCCGCACATGAAGAAAGACACCGATCTTGATCCCCTGCGCCAGCGGGAAGATTTCCAGAAGCTCGTCGCGGAGCTGGAGGGGAAGGGGAAATAGGCCGGGAAAGATCGAGTAACGAACCAGCGGACGCGGTGGGCGCAGCGAACCGTGACCGCACAACCACGGAGTGAGTGCCATGTCCATTGAGCAAGAAACCCAGTATCACCGCAGTTTTCTGTCGCAGAACTATACGGATAACTTTGCGGACTACCTCAAGACCGCGGGGTCGGTGGGTTACGCGGTCCGACAGGACCGCGAGGTCCAGGAGATACGGGACGGCGATCCGGACGGCTTCGAGGCCGCCCGCAAGGCCCTCGCGGCGCTGCTGAAGGTCCCGTATCAACCGACGGTGAGCGGGTCGTATTCCGGCGATCGCGGCGGGGGCTACTATCGCGAGGGCAATCCGCCGGACGCCAAGGTCGCCGAATACTTGAAGCCTACCTACCCTCCGCAAAGTGCGGTCACGAATCCCGCCACTGGGAACGTAGCACTCCCCAACCTCCTCCTCGGCAAAGTCGCTGCCTTTCGTAAAGGCGCGACTCTGCTACGGACGACCATGTTCTATAAGCTCGATCAGATCCGGCGCGTGACGGCCGACGCTGAAGGTTACCGGCGCTCCGAGCACTGCCGACCTGGCGTGCTCACCGGTGCTTGCCGGCGACGGCTCGGACAGCCGGACCTGTTGCCGCGGGATCTGGGCGCAGTGGACGCATTCGTCGCGGTCGAGAAACACCGCGAGAGATTCGGCCTCGTCGGCGTCGATCCCGATCACGACCCGGGGCTCACCCCATGGCTCCTTGAGCGAGTAGCCGACGTAACTCACGACCGGCTGCCCGGGCGCGACTGCGAGTCCATGCAGCGCGCGCCATTGTTCCCATGCCGATTCCAGCCGCATCGCGGCCCGCTTCGCGCGTGCCACCAACTCTGGATCACGCATTCCTTCGACCCTCCCCTCAAAGCGGACCGGCCCCGGCAGCATGCCCTGCGCGATTTGCCCGGCGTATCGCTCGCGATGCCGGACTGCAGTTTCGATGTGGCATGCCCCACCGGGGCCGACCCCCCATTCCCTTGATCGAGTGCCGCCGTGTCCACCCTGAGCCGGGCTGATGCGCCCGTCCGGTGAAAACGGCAGGCGGTCACTCGGAACGCTGCTGCGGAATACCCGCGAGCAGTGCACGAACCTCAGTCTCCCGGTAGCGCCGGTGTCCCCCCAGCGTGCGGATCGAGGTCAGTTTGCCGGCCTTCGCCCACCGTGTGACGGTCTTGGGGTCGACGCGAAACATCGTGGCGACCTCCGCGGGCGTCAACAGCGGCTCAGCCTCTGGTGTACGTGCGGACATGTGGTGGCCTCTCCTCCTGGACCAATGTTGCGATCCTGCGATTCTTGTTGTGCCTGGTGCTCCGTGTGGAGCCTGTCGGGGATGTCCTAATTGGCCGACACGGACCATATTGCCATCACCAGCCGTGACGCGTCGACCACCAGGCGCAAAGATTCTGTACCGGGATGCCCAGTTGCTCCGCCGATCACTGTCACGCACGGTGATTCTAGCGATACTTATAGTCGCATCGCACCAGATTCGGAAATAGTGCCCGGGCACCCTCCCCCGGGCCGACCTGGTGCTCAGTTCGCCTTCTCGATATCGGCGAAGGCGCGCCACCGGCTGCGGGCGCGCTTGTACATCGCCACCGCGAGCTCACCGTCGCCTCGAGCCGCCGCATCGACGGCGGCGCCGATCTCGGCGACGGACTGATCGCCGCGTAGTGCCTCGTCGCTCAGCACGTGAACCAACCCCCCATAATCGAGCTCCACCAGCGAATAAGGGTGAAATTCCTCCAGCCACTTGCCGACCTCGGCTAGTTCGGCCTCCGCGCGCAGCGGTTCCCACGCGGCGCCTGCGTAGCCGGACGGCACACCGCGCAGCGCGGCCAGGCCACGCGCCGCCCGCCTGCGCGCGCGGGACATGGGCGTCGTGTAGACCAGCGCCCGCGTGCGGGACGCGGTCTGCGGCGCTGGCGCGCGCTCTGGCCCAGGCCGAGGGCCAGCCACCGCTCGCCCGCCGCGAACGGGACGAACCAGGCCAGCGGCACGGCCCAGTTGCTGGCGAGGATGTGCAGCCGGGCCCCGCCCTCCCGTCTTTCCCTCGCCAGCCGGGCCATGGCCGCCGCCGCCCGCTCCTCCTCACCGGCCGGCAGCGTGCCAGCCAGCGGCGAGCCCGGGGCCGACCGCACGCGGCTATAGGAGATAAGGCAGCGCAGCCTGGTCTGCCACGGGCATACGTAGGTGACGCCATCGGCCCGGCGGACGTAGGCGTGCTCACTTTCCCGGTCGGGTACCACGATCTGAGGCGTCGCGGCGGCCCGGCGCAGGGCCTCCAGATGCTCCGCCGCCACCGAGCCGCGCCTGGCCGGCCGGGTCGGCGAGGCCGCGTACGCCGCCCACCGGGAGCGGTCAGGCTCGGGGAACGCCGAGACCGGCTCATAGACCCGGAGATACGCGGCGTAAGTCATCACTGTCGTATCGTGACATACGGGACGTCCCAACGGCAGGATTCCAGGTAACGAGATCATCTCTGCTGTGGTTACCGGCCGGTACACAGGGCGCGTACCAGGCAATACTCTTGTTCCCGATCCGGCTCAACCAGAGCCGGACGAGATGAGGAGAGTCGCTACCGTGACCAACGTGTTCGCGATGTCCCACATCCAGAATGGCTCCGCCGGGGCAGACCACGAGCAGGTCGTCTTCTGCCAGGACACCCACACGGGGCTCAAGGCGATCATCGGCATCTATTCCACCGCACTCGGCCCCGGGCTCGGCGGTACCCGCTTTTATCCCTACGGCACCGAGGACGAGGCCCTCGGGGACGTGCTCAGGCTGTCCAAGGCCATGGCGTACAAGAACGCGCTCGCCAGCCTCGACCTCGGCGGCGGGAAGGCCGTCATCATCGGCGATCCGGCGCAGGTCAAAACCGAAGCGCTGCTGCGCGCCTACGGCCGTTTCGTCGCCTCCCTCGGCGGCCGCTACATCACCGCGTGCGACGTGGGGACGCGCAGCGAGGACATGGACATCATCGCCAGGGAATGCCGTTACGTGACGGGCCGGACGACCGCCAACGGCGGCGCCGGGGACTCCTCGGTCCTGACCGCGCTCGGCGTCATGCAAGGGATGCGAGCGGCGGCCGATCACGCCTGGGCCAGCACCAGCCTGCGCGGGCGCACCGTCGGCGTCGAAGGGGTGGGAAAGGTCGGTCACCGGCTCGTCGACCATCTCATCGAGGCCGGAGCGCACGTCGTGGTCTGCGACGTGAACGCCGACGCCATCCAGGCGGTCCGCGCCCGTCACCCGGACGTCCGCGCCGTGGACGGCATCGACGCGCTCGTCGCCACCGAACTCGACATCCTGGCCCCGTGTGCCATGGGCGGCACCCTGACCGAGCACGTCGTGGACGCGCTGACCGCGCGCATCGTGTGCGGCGCGGGCGCCGGGTCGGCGGTATACTGCGATACATTCTCGTGAGGCCGCTTTTCCTGTGACCCGAGTCACACCCCCGGGTGCATATTGTCACTGCCCCCCTCAAGGGCTAAAGAGCAGACTCACTTAACGATGGGCAAGAATTCGTGCGCTGTGAGGAGAACAGCGGCGCAGGGAGGAACCATGAGTTTTGCCGGCGGACTGAAGAGCATCGTGGTGGCCACCGACCTGGAAGGGCGCGCGGATGGAGCCATGGAATATGCCCGCAAGCTGGCATCGGCCTACGGATCCCGGCTGATTCTGGCGCACGGAACCGACCCGCTGGAGTATGCCAACGTGGACGGGGTGCCCGGGCGGGTGTGGCAGAAGCTGTCGGAAGAGGTGCGGGCGGTGCTGGACGAACTGTCGGCCGACCTGCTGCGCGAAGGCATCCGCAGCCACTCCGAGATCCGGCAGGGAGCGGTGGTGGACATGCTGATCGATGTTGCGCGTCAGTACGGGGCGGGACTGATCGTGATCGGGACGCGTGGCCGGGAGGGAGCGGGCCCGATTGCAGTAGGATCGATCGCCGAAGAACTGGTACGAAAGTCGGCCTGTCCGGTGCTGGCAGTTTCGGCCGACTGGAACGCGGGCGAATTCCGCCCCATTCCCGGCGGGCCGGTGATGCTGGCCATGGAGCGAAACGATGCAACCCGGGCGGCGACGGAAACGGCGCAGTCGCTGGCCGTTGTATTCAAGCGGATGCTGCTGGTTGTCCATGCGCGCGGGTCCGCGGAAGGATCCGCCATTCTGAACCCATCCGGGGCGGGGTTGGAGGAATTCGGACTGACGCCGACGGCGGATTGTCCGATGCGCATGATCATCAAGGACGGGAGCCCGGCCGAAGCGGTGGCGCAGGCCATCGAGCAATACAAGCCGAGCATCCTGGTGGCGGGAGTCAAGCGCAAGAGCGACTCGCCGGGACAGCACGGGACCGCATTTGCGCTGCTGGCCAGTTCGCGCTGCCCGGTACTTTGCGTCCCGGTGGAGACACTTGCCGCGACCGGTGAACCCTCCGAGCCGGTTTCAGCGACCCATTAGGAGATGGGTGCGCATCGAGGGGCGGCCATTGGGGGGTGACGGCCGGGATTCGATTGGGCCAGAGCGCAGGCAACAAGTTCGCCAGGAGATCGGCCGGCAGGCAAGTTGGGACCAAGTGGGCCACTGGACCGGTCTCCTGGCGGTGTTGGGATTCAGGGAGCGTCCGCAGTCGAGAAGCTGAGACTCACCAGGTGGTTTCTGCGGACGGCGAAATCAGGAGAGGGACCCCGGCACGGCAGCGGGATTAAAGACGAGGAGGGTCATGCAGACTGACGCAAGACAAAAGCGGTTGGATGCGGTTTCGACGCATCCACTTGTGGAACTGCTGGCGTGTCCTCCAGAGACCAGCAGTTTGCTGACCGCTTGTGCGCAATCGATCTCCTTTGCGGCCGGGGATATCGTTTTCAGCCAGTCGGGGGCGTGCCAGGGATTGTACCTGGTGGTCTCGGGCCAGTTCCTGAAACGCGCGGAACGGCTCTCGATGCGGGTCACGCTGGGGATATCCCGGCCCGGAGAGCTGGTGGAATTGGCAGCCGTTCTGGGGGACCGGGTTCACACGTATACGCTCATTGCGCACACTCCGGGAACCGCTCTGATGCTGCCCATCGATGCGCTCCAGCAGGCGTTTCAGAGCCATCCGCCGCTGCGGATGCACCTGCTGGAGGAACTTGCGCGGGAAGTGTCGCGGGCCTATCACATATCGACCTTGACTCACCTGACGCGAGCCCGCCGGAAGGGGCCATCCACGGCAGCTATCGCTTGACGGCCGGCGGGGCGCCGGGCAGGGTTGATTTGGGGTCCGGCTGGGGTCAATTCGCCGGGAAAAAACCAAATTGGAACTAGAAAAATGCGCTATACTTGGGTGTAAAGATCCGACGAGAAAGTATGGCTTCGTTTCACTCTCATCACCCCCCGGAAGACTGCCTAAACTGCGAGCACCGTCATCTCCGGATGTTCTGCAATCTCACCACAGAGGCACTGCAGGATTTCGATGGAATCGGGATCATGATGAGCCATGCCCGGGGCGCGAAGCTGTTCAATGAGGGCGATCCGGCGCGCAACGTGTTCATTATCTGCTTCGGGCAGGTGAAAATCTCCTCTACATCGCGCGACGGCAAGACCATGATTCTGAAGATCGCGGGGCCGGGCGACGTGATGGGGCTGAGCGCGGTGCTGGCCAATGTTCCCCACGAGGTGACCGCGGAAGCCCTGGAGCCCTGCCAAGTGAAGACCATCCGCAAGCAGGAGTTCGTCGAGTTTCTGGGCCGGCACGGGATCGCCAGCATGCATGCGGCGCAGTCGCTTTCGGGCGAATACCTGACGGTGTTTCACGATGCCAAACGCCTGGCGCTCTCCGGGTCTGCGGCCGGCCGCCTGGCACGGCTGCTGCTGGACTGGGGCCGCACGGCTTCGAGCGGCAAGCCGGAGATCCGCTTTACGATGGCGCTGACCCACGAGGAGATCGCCAACATGGCGGGGACGTCGCGTGAAACCGTGACCCGGCTGTTGAACCAGTTCCGCCGCGACCAGTGGATCTCGATCAAGGGCGCCAGCCTGACGATCGTGCAGCCGGATCAGTTGGAGCGGTTGACGGCATAGGGTCGGCGGCAGTTTTCAGTTCTCAGTGAAAAACTCGAAATCTCCAGATGCCCTACTGTCCGAGTGGGGTCGTGTGCGATTTAGCTCACCCATGAGCCTGTAGGGCCGTCGGCGGAGGCGTCCATCGTCCCGGCGGCTGGAGCGTCCTGTAGATGTCCGCAGGCGAAGCAGATGATGCCTATGTTTTCTACTCTGCTGATCCGATGCGGAACAATTACGTGACGCTGTGGAGCGGATTGGCCCTTAAAACGATCGCGCCTCCCATCGAAGCGGGCAAAAGCTCGCCAACAGAGCGTAATCCCGGGCATTGACGGTGAGCACCCGGATACCAAGGCGAGCAGCACTGGTTGCAATCAAGGCATCGTTTGTCAGCCGCGCCTGGCCAATTCTCTCGTATCCATGCTTCTCAGCAATGCCGGCGAGAATTCTGCCCGTGGTTGTCCAGTCACCGAGATTCGGCACTAGCAGACGTCTAGCTTTATCGAAATCGCGCTCGAGTCTCTCCAAGTGACGGCGGTCATCAGAGCGGGACCCTGCGTAGAGTTCCTCGAGAACTACAGAACTCAGCCACAACGGCGCTTCCGAGGTCCAACGGTGAGAGAGAAGAGAAGGACCTCCACCCGGGCGCAAGGCTGCAATGTAGACCGAAGAGTCGAACAGGATCGGCATCGCTATCCGAGACTTCCGAATGCATCGTCGATGACAATGCCGCTCTTGAGAAAACGCTGATTTGCTGCCGCGGTTAGTCGATCACGCTCCGCCTCGGAAATGACGTGGTCGAGGGCGCGAATGATAGTTTCCGTTTCGGTAGCGGCGCCGAGCACCTTCTGGGCCCTAGCGATCTGCGCCGGATCAAGGCGAAAATTCTTATGAACTGTACGACGCCGGGTAGAAGCCATTGCGGGGAACTCCCTTCCTGTAGCTTATCATTCTGTATGTACAATTTAGAAGAGTATATGTACAGGGCGCACCTGACTGGTTTTTCTTTGAACTCAATTCGGGACTTGTGAGATCAATACCGTTTTCGGCTTGGGCCTGGATCATCGCGTGCTCGTTACGCGTTGATCGACATTTCGCCACGTTGATTCCCATCCGAGAGCCGTTGGCTGGTCGAGGGATCGCGGGCAGACCTCAGAGGTGGGTTGCCAGACGGGCGAGGACGGCTTCTTCGCTTTCGGCGCTGGGCTCGCGGAGCGTCAATACCGGGCAGCGGGCATGGGCCAGGACCTTGTAGATGGTGCGGTCACGGGTGAGGTTCTGGAGGGCGTTGCGCTGGGTGGCGCCAAGCACGATGAGGCGGGCGCGGCGTTCCGAGGATTCGGCAAGGATCTCGATGGCCGGATTGCCGTGCACCACTTTGGGCTCGATATCGACGTTGCAGCCGCAGTCCGTTTCGTGGGCGATGATGCGCAACTGGCGCAGGGCGAGCGAGTCGGCGCCGATGGGGAGGCCTTTGCGCTGCATCTCGTCGGCCGGAGGCAGAACGTGAAGCAGAACCAGGCGGCGGTTCATGGAAGAGGCGATCTGGCAGGCAAGCACTGCACTCGGGCGGGAGGCCTCTCTAAGTGTGGTGGCGTGCAATACGATCCCTTCCGGATCAGCGGCGTCCACCGGGAGATGAGCCTCGGGACCCACGGTAAAGACCGGGATGTGGGCCGAGCGCAGCACTTGTTCTGCCACGGAGCCGAGCAAAAGCTTGCTCATCTTGCTGCGGCTCCGGGTACCGAGGAGAATGCGGTCCGCTTTGAACTGTCGGGCCGTGGCGATGACCTGCTGGGCAGCGTTGCCTTCGCGTACCAGGCCCTCGCAAAACACGTTGCGGGTGCGCGCCACCGCGCACCAGGCCTGCAGCATGTTGCCGGCCGTCTCGATTGCACTGGCCGGATCGTAGTACGGCATACCCACCGCATCGACCGCCATCGACTCGCTGGTTGCCAGGACGTGCAAGAGTAGCAGACGCGCGCCGGTACTTTCCGCCTGCTGCACAGCAAAAGGAATCAGGCGTTCCTGATCACTGAGGTCCGTGGCAACCAGAATCAAACCCGGGTGAGTCAAATACGCGGTGCCGTCATGGCCCATTCGCCCACCTCGCAACACGACAGGTTGTCACCAAAGCTGTGAGCGGGATGTGCTTTAGCGCACCGGAAAAGGTGATGGGGGTCACAAAGGCAGGGATTAGGGATCAGGGGTCAGGGATCAGGGGGCCAGTGAGGGACCTGCGATTCGTTCTATTGGAAAAAAGAATACCGGCGGGTTGAGCCGCCGGCATTCTCTTTCCTCATGAAATGTCCGCGTGCATCCTTTCGGCTTTCATGTACTTGATCCCTTGTATCTCTGAATCAGCGACATGAATTGCGAAAATGTCGTAGTGGGGGAACCGAGGCATCGGTTCCCCCGCGGGCGGACGGCTCCCGTTCATCCTGCGGTCTTTCGACCGAGGCTCAGCACAGGGACCGCTGCCCAAGTCACGCACGACCGAACAGTCGCATGACTTCGATCGCACATACAAGGAAGGTTACCGTGACACGGATCATTTGTGGAGTGGATGTCGCTTCGAAGTCTCTCGAGGCCCGCATCGGCCAGCAAGGCGCGGCCGCTTCTTTCCCCAACACCCCGCAAGGCATCGCCGCACTGGGGGCGTTCTGCCAGGCGCATCAGGTGGAGTTAGTCGCCATGGAGGCCACCGGCGGTTACGAGCAGCAGGCCTTTGCGCTGCTCTCCCAACAAGGCCTGCCGGCAGCCATCCTGAACCCGCGCGCGGTGCGCCAGTTCGCCGAAAGCATGGGCTCGCTGGAAAAGACCGATCGCATCGACGCCGGCATGATCGCCTGGTACGCGGAAGTGAAGAAGTCGCCGCCCGCGTGCCTGGCTCCGCAGAGCCAACAGCATCTGCGTGCGCTGGTCACGCGCCTGCGTCAGCTCACCGACATCCGCACCGCCCAGCTGAACCAGCAGCGGCTGGTCACCGACCGCTCGGTGCAGGCCTCTTTCACAAAGTTGCTGGCCGTTGTGAACCGTCAGATCCGCGACCTGGAGCAGCGCATCGCCAAGCTCATCGAGCAGGATCCGCTGTGGGGTGAACTCAACCAGGCCTTTCGCACCATCAAGGGCGTGGCCGACCGCACCGTGGCCCGCATGATGGCGGAAATGCCGGAGGTCGGCACCTTGTCCAACAAAACCATTTCCAAGCTGGCCGGAGTGGCGCCGCTGGCCCGCGACTCGGGCAAGTACCAGGGCAGACGTGTGGTGCGCGGCGGCCGCGCCTCGGTCCGCGATCTGCTCTTCATTGTGGCCAGTGTTGTGGGCCGCTATGAGCCCGACTTCATGGCCTTCCAACAACGGCTCAGGGAGGCCGGCAAACCACCCAAAGTCATCCGCATCGCTCTGGCCCACAAACTGTTGGTGCGGCTCAACGCCAAAGCCCGAGACGTCAGACAACGTCTGGCGGCCGCCGTCGAACCAGGCCCGTCATCGTTGCTTTTAGAAAAAATCTAACTGACCCGTAGCCGTAGTCGCCGCGGTTGTGGGAAAGATGGGAAACAGTTCTATCGTTTTCCATCTTTTCCATAACCCGCTTTTCGCTTCGCTGCTCGCCTAAAATGCTCTTGACAAGAAAGACAGTCGCTGAGCCGCAGGCGAAGGATCCGCGGTTGCATATTCATTGTTTCGGGTGCGGGAAACGCTCCCTGCCCGACTGCCCTAAAAATTGCATCGGCAAAATCACAACGATCAGGCGAACACATACTGTAGTTCCCGTAGGGAACGCAGGAAGATAGCCCAGGGTGGAGCGCAGCGGAACCCTGGGGCAGCGAACTCCATGATCCTCAGTCCCGGAGGGACGTAAGAAACATCCACATTTTCAATATTTTCTGGGTGCCGCACCGCATCTGTGACTGCGGTCGCTTTTCTACTGACAGCCTGCTTGAAGGAGCAGCGCCGTCAAAGCTTGCCGCTACGATTGGGAGGACGACTTCTCTTCCGCCGTAGCCAGCTTGGCTTCCGCCTCGGCAATCACATGCAGCGCCTTGTCGAAGGCCTCTTCGCTCTCGCCCGCTTCGTTCCACATCTTCTGGCCGCGGTCGAGCTGCTGATGCGCACGGTTCACATCGATCTCTTCGGGCTTGAGCGCATCGTTAGCCAGGATGGTGACGCGATCGGGAAGAACCTCCACGAATCCCCAGCTCACGTTGTAGATCTGCTCACCCTCCGCGCCGCCTCCATGGATGCGCACATCGCCCGCTCCCAGCTCCGCCAGCAGCGGCGCGTGGCCGTACAGCACTTCCATGTATCCGTTCTTGGCCGGCAACTCGACAGCGTCCGCCGTCTTCTCGAACAGAATGCGCTCCGGCGTCACCAGCCGCACGCGCAGCGAATTGATTTCATCAGCCATGAGCGGCTCCTTTCAGTCGCCCTGGGTCAGGGGGGCAGGGGTCAGTTCCTTGGTAAGGCAAGGTCATGCTGATCCCTGATCACTGAACCCTGATCCCTGCCTTTACGCCGTCGCCTTCAGCTTCTCCGCCGTTTCCAGAACTTCCTCGATCGCGCCCTTCATATAGAAGGCCTGCTCCGGCACGTCGTCGTACTTGCCGTCGAGGATCCCCTTGAAGCTGCGCACCGTGTCGGCGATCTTGACGTATTGGCCGGGAATGCCGGTGAACTGCTCCGCCACGTGGAACGGCTGCGACAGGAACTTCTGCACCTTGCGGGCGCGCCCCACGGTGAGCTTGTCTTCGTCCGACAATTCGTCGATACCCAGGATGGCGATGATGTCCTGCAGGTCCTTGTAGCGCTGCAGGATCTTCTTCACGCCTTGGGCCACATCGTAGTGTTCCTGGCCCACCACGCGCGCGGCCAGAATGCGCGACGTCGACGCCAGCGGATCGACGGCCGGATAAATCCCCAGCTCCGACAGCGGCCGGCTCAACACGGTCGTGGCATCCAGGTGCGCAAACGTCGTCGCCGGCGCCGGATCGGTCAGATCGTCGGCGGGCACATAGACGGCCTGCACCGACGTCACCGAACCCTTGCTCGTCGACGTAATCCGCTCCTGCAGCTCACCCATTTCGGTGGCCAGGTTGGGCTGGTATCCCACCGCCGAAGGCATGCGCCCCAGCAGCGTCGATACCTCCGACCCCGCCTGGGTGAACCGGAAAATGTTGTCGATGAACAGCAGCGTGTCGGCGCCTTCCTGGTCGCGAAAGTACTCGGCCACCGTCAGCGCCGTCAGGGCCACGCGCAGGCGCGCGCCGGGCGGCTCGGTCATCTGGCCGTACACCAGGGCGCACTTTGACTCCTGCCAGTTGCCCGGCTTGATGACGCCCGACTCCGTCATTTCCACCCACAGGTCGTTGCCTTCACGGGTACGCTCGCCCACTCCGCCAAACACGGAGTAGCCGCCGTGCTGCTGGGCCACGTTGTTGATGAGCTCTTGGATGATGACGGTCTTGCCTACGCCGGCGCCGCCGAACAGCCCGATCTTGCCGCCCTTCAGGAACGGCTGGATCAGGTCGATCACCTTGATGCCGGTCTCGAACATCTCTTCGTGCGTCGACTGCTCGTCAAACAGCGGCGCGGGGCGATGGATGGGCATGCGCTGCTTCTCGCCGATGGGGCCTAGCTCGTCCACCGGTTCGCCGATCACGTTGATCACGCGCCCCAGCGTCTCCTTGCCCACCGGCACGCGGATCGGCCCGCCAAGATCGGCGACCTTCATCCCCCGCACCATCCCGTCGGTAGCTTCCATGGCCACCGTGCGCACCCGGCCCTCGCCCAGGTGCTGCTGCACCTCGAGGATCACGTTGATGGGAGTGGGGACCGTGAATCCGTCGCTGGTCACGCGCAGCGCCTGGTAAATCGGCGGCATGGTCGCTTCTTCAAACTGCACGTCCACCGCCGGCCCCGAAATCTGAATTACTTTGCCTGTACTTTGTGCCATTTCTGCCTTCTCGCCGGCCGCATTCTTCGGCCCGGCTCGCAATACTCTCAGGGACTAAGCCCTCTCACTGACAACTGACAACTGATCCCTGACCCCTGTCTCTTACACCGCCGCCGCCCCGCTCACGATCTCAATAATCTCCTTGGTGATCGCCGCCTGCCGCACCCGGTTCATCTGCAGCGTGTAGGCGTCGATCATGTCCGAAGCGTTGTTCGAAGCCGCATCCATGGCCGTCATGCGCGCCGCATGCTCGGCAGCCACCGACTCCGTAAATGCGTGATACAGCATCGCCGCAATGTAGCGGGGCATCAACGCGTTGAACAGTTCCTCCGCCGGCTGCTCGTAGATGTAGTCCACGTTGGCGGTGCCGAACTTCTTTGCTTCTTCATCGGCCTCGTGCGTATCGGCCGGCTCCAGCGGCACTCCCGCGCTGATGGCCGCTTCGCCGGCGCGCTCGCGCTCCGCCACGGTCGGCTCTTCCGCGCCCGCAATCTCCCGGGCGCCGATTTTCACGCTGGGCAGCAGCCGTTCCACCACTACCCGCTGCGAAATCACCGACTTGAATTCGTTGTAGACGATGTAGGCGGCGTCGATTTCCTCGTGCACGAAGCGCTCGATGATGTTCTCCGCCAGTTCGAATACCCGCTGCGTCTCCAGCTTGATCAGCATTCCAGGGTGATCGCCCGTAATTTCAACCGGCCCCTTGCGCTCGCTGCGCACCTGGACCTTGCCGCCATCTTCCGTGGTCTGCTCAGTGTAAGAGGCAATGGGGAAGCGCCGCCGCATCTGGTCCCGGCCCTTGCGGCCCACGGCTTCAATGTCGACTTCCTTGCCCGGGTTGCTGTTGATGAAGTTGAGCGCCGCCTTCACAATGTTGGAATTGAAAGCCCCCGCGAACCCGCGATCCCCGCTCACGACCACCAGCAGCACGCGCTTTTCTTCGCGCTTCGCAAAGAGTGGGTGGCGCAGGTTCCCGGTCTCCGGGTCATACGCGTCCACGCGCCGCGCCAGCGACTCAAGCACGCTGGTGATCATCCGGGCGTAGGGCCGCGCCGCCAGCGCCCGCTCCTGCGCGCGGCGCAGCCGTGCCGCCGAGACCATCTTCATGGCCTTGGTGATCTGCCGCATGTTCTTGATGCTGCGAATGCGGCGCCGGAGGTCGAGGACGTTTGCCATATGCTTTCCAGGGATCAGGGATCAGGAATCAGGAATCAGGGACATTCGTGCTGAATCTGGACATGTCCTGCCCAGGTGTTTGTTCGCTGCTCTGGTCAGTTGTTCCTGACCCTATCCTTGGTCCTTTCGAGAATTCCGTAGATCATCTTTCCGACTTCGTGCGAGAGACATTCTGCTTCATCCAGCAGTTCAAGGTTTCCTTCTCCCAAGCCTCGCGCAATTTCTAGTTGCGTTTGTAATTCAAAATTGGAACCGCGAGCCACCCCGAGGAACTGCCGGTATTCGCCGGTGTTCAGCCTTCCGTGGCCTTCTGCGATGTTGCTGGCAATGGAGACCGCCGCTCGGCGCATCTGGCTACTTAATCCGTAGGTTTCCTCTCGAGGAAATGCTTTCGTCAACCGATACACCGAAAGGGCCATTTGCAGCGACTTCTTCCAAACCACTAGATCCCGAAATGACTGAACAGTTCCATTACTCATTCAGCGCTTCTTTCTGACCCCTGACCCCTGACCCCTGATCCCTGGAAGCTGCGGTCACGCCGTGACCGCAGCTTCCTGCTGCTGGCTGACGAAGTTCGCCTTGTATTCCTTCAGCGCGGCGTGCAGCTTGTTGCGCAGATCGTCGTCCAGCGCTTTCTTCTGCGTCAGCTCCTCCATCATGGACTGCTGCGCGCTCTCAAGGTACGGATACAGCCCATCCTCGAACCCGCGAATCAGGTCCACTTTCAGGTCGTCCAGGTACCCCTGGGTGCCGGCGAAGAGAATCACCGTCATCTTCTGCCAGGTCAGCGGATGAAACTGCGGCTGTTTCAGCAGTTCCGTCAGGCGCGAGCCGCGGTTGAGCTGCTTCTGGGTCAGCGGATCCAGGTCGGAGCCGAACTGCGCGAACGCCGCCAGCTCGCGGTATTGCGCCAGGTCCAGTTTCAGCGTCGATCCCACCTGCTTCACTGCTTTGATGGCGGCCGAAAATCCCACGCGCGACACCGACAGGCCCACGTTCACCGCCGGCCGCACCCCGGAGTTGAACAGGTCCGTCTCCAGAAAGATCTGCCCGTCGGTGATCGAGATGACGTTGGTGGGAATATAAGCGGAAACGTCGCCGGCCTGCGTCTCGATCACCGGCAGCGCGGTCAGCGACCCGCCCCCGCGTTCCTTGCTCAGCTTCGACGCCCGCTCCAGCAGCCGCGAGTGGAGATAGAACACGTCGCCCGGATACGCTTCGCGACCCGGCGGACGGCGCAGCAACAGAGAAATTTCGCGGTACGCCATGGCGTGCTTCGAAAGGTCGTCGTACATCACCAGCGCGTGCCTGCCGTTGTCGCGGAAGAACTCGCCCATGGCGCACGCGGCGTACGGTGCCAGGTACAGCATGGGCGCCGGCTCCGACGCCGAGGCCGCCACGATGATCGTGTGCCCCATGGCGCCCGCTTCAGCCAGCGTCTGCACCACCTGCGCAATCGACGACCGCTTCTGGCCGATCGCACAGTAGATGCAGATCAGATCGTTTTTGGCATTGTTGATGATCGTGTCCAGCAGCACCGCGGTCTTGCCCGTCTGACGGTCGCCGATAATCAGCTCGCGCTGGCCCCGGCCGATCGGGATCATGGCATCGATGGCTTTCAGGCCGGTGGCCATCGGCTCGCGCACGCCCTGCCGGTCGATGATGCCCGGCGCCAGCCGCTCCACGGGAAGCGTCTGCGAGGTGGCGATCGGACCCTTGTCGTCGATGGGCTGACCGAGCGCGTTCACCACCCGGCCGATCATCGCTTCCCCCACGGGCACCGACAGAATCGTGCCCGTTCGCTTCACCTCCATGCCTTCCTTCAGCTCGGTGTACTCGCCCATGATCACGGCGCCCACCTGGTCTTCTTCCAGCGACAGCGCCAGCCCCGCGACCCCGTGCGGGAAGGCGAGCAGTTCGCCGGCCATGACCTTGTCCAGCCCGTGCAGCCGCGCGATCCCGTCGCCCAGCGACACAATCGTCCCCACCTCGTCGACCTGGATCTTCGAGTCATAGTTCGCGATCTGCTCGCGAAGTAGCTGCGTTATCTCGTCTGCCTTGATTTGCGCCATGTGTGTTCCTTAGTTCTCAGTGGTCAGTCGTCAGTTTTCGGTGCTTCGATGGCTGATCTTCTCCAGAATCGCGTGAATCATTTTGCCGACCTCGTGCGATAGGCCTTCTGCCTCGTAAATCAGCTCGGAGTCTCCCATGTTCAATGTGCGGGCAATCTCAAGTTGGGTTTGCAGTTCGAAGTTTGATCCGCGGGCAACGCCCAGAAACTGCCGAAACTCCCCCGTGCTGAGCCGTCCCTGCCCCTCCGCGATGTTACTCGGCACTGAAACCGCTGAGCGTCGAATCTGACCGGTCAGGCCATACATTTCTTCCTTCGGAAATCCGCTGGTCAGGCGATACACCGTCGTCGCCATTTGAATCGATCGCTGCCAGACAACCAAATCCCGAAAAGACTGCGCCGCTACTGCACTTGCCATCCTGCACTTCACTTTCGTTGAGGAGCTTTCTGATCACTGACCACTGATCACTGATCACTGCCCAGCACCTCTCTCAGCCGCTCCAGCCGCCCCCGCACCGAACCGTCATACACGGTCGAGCCGATGCGGACTACGGTGCCGCCAAGAATGTTATCGTCCAGCCTGAACGTCGCCTGAATGCTCGTACCGGCCAACTTTGCCACCCCCGCAATCAGCGCGTCGCGCTCCATCTCGCTCAACTCGCGCGCCGTGACGATCTCCGCCTGGCGAATCCCCAGCCGCTCCTGCATTTCCCGCCGATATGCGTCGGCGACCTCGCGAACATGCGCAATCCTGTCGTGATTGATCAGCACCGCGATCAGGTTGCGAAGCTCGCGCTGCATCCCCAGCTTCTTGTTCATCGTGTCCACAACCGCCACCTTCTGCGGCGCCGGGATCGATGGGTCCTCGAACACCTCGCGCAACTCGCGGCTGCCGTCCCACGTGTCCAGAAAGTCCTTCAGCTGCCGGTCGATCGCGGCTGCATCGAGATGCGCCGACGCAACCACATCGGCGAACGCGCGGGCGTAGCGAGATACAAAGGCGGCCATCTTAGTTCCTGCCTCCCTTCGCAGCGCCGTTGCCCGGTTCGCCCTGCGCTTCGCGGATGAACTCGGCAATCAGCCCCCGATCCGTATCCGGCGTCAGCACCAGCTGCTTGGCCGCCTGCTCAATGGCGATATCGGCCGCGAAGTTGCGAAGACTGCGCCGGGCGTGCGCCGCGGCCGCGCCAATCTCCTGCTCCGCCGCCGCCACAATGCGCTCCCGCTCCTCGTCGATCGAAGCCTTGATGCGCTCTTCGTCGTGCTTGCTCTCTTCCTCCACCTGCGCGCGGATCTTGGCGATCTCTTCGTCCAGCCGCGACAGTTGCGCTTCCACAGCCGTCAGGCGCGCATTGGCGTCATCGGTCGTTTTGCGGGCCGTCTCCAGGTTCTGGCTCAGCGTGGCGGACCGCCTGCGCATCACCTTGGGCAGGATCCTGGCAATCGGAATGATGATGCACAGCAGGATAATGGCGGCGTTGATCCACTCGAACGTCCGCGCGGTCGTCTCGATGTGTTTCTTGCGCAGTTCCACCTTCTCCGGATCGGTCGCATTTTTGTCGTCATGGAAGACGGCGTCGGAAATGGCGCCTACCAGCGGCGTGTGCCGGTAAATGTTGTTCTCTTCTTTTTCCTCGGCCTTGATGTGGCCCGGCGGCGCGGAGAATCTCGGCTCATGCCTTGGTGCCGTGGCGTCTTGCCCCTCCGCGGCCGGTTCCTGCGCTGCCAACCGCCAGGGCCCCGCCGTCAATCCCGCGGCGCACACCAGCAAACCCGCAAAGCCAAGCACCCGGCCCGAAAAACGAAAACTCCCAACCATCCTCAACGCGCACTCCCGGCCGCCATCGGCACAATCGCGCGGACCACCCGGCGGGCGAGATCCGCCGCCGAAACCTGGATCTCCCGCCGCGCGCTCTCCGCTTCGGCTTCCAGTTCCACCTTGGCCTGGCTCACCCGCGCTCCCGCCGCTTTGCGCGCCTCGTCCACCGCCGAGTCCCGTTCCGCGCTCCACTGCTTGATGCGCTGCTCACGCATCTTGAAAATCTCGGCGCGCGCCTGGCGCAGCTTGTTGGCGTACTCGTTGGCGCGCGCTTCGGCCTGTCCAATTGCCTTGTGGGCATTCTCGATCGCCCCTTCGGTCCGCGCCCGCCGCTCCTCCAGCGTTCGCGTCAGCGGCTTCTGTATCAGCCACTGGTAGCACAGCACCAGCACGATAAACAACAACGCCGTCGGCACCGCGCCAAGAAGAAGCCGCCCCACCTGGTCCACCAGGGACGGCTGCGTGACCGCGCCATCCGCCGCAAACAAAAGAATCCCGGCTTGTTGAAGGAGGTTAATCATGCTGGTAATCGATTTCGATCAGGCGGTAGAATCGGTCACTTTCTTAGAGCGGAACCCTATTTTCTATCAGGGCAGACCCCTCCGTGGCAACGCGCCGGGAGCCTTTGGACAGACAACTGTGACTGTGGTCACGAATTGTAAATTCGCCCAAAAAAAGCTTGCTTTCCGCAGAATCTGGCCTACACTTAAAAGTACCACCTAGACCCGGTTCAGGGTCCAGCGGGCGGCCGGTTTCGGGAATCCTTCCACTCCCGATTCCGGTTAGCCCGCCTCTTACTTTTTAGGGCCAAATTTCCCGCGCTGTCACCGCGCAAAAATAACCACAAAGGCATATTCGGCAAGAACCAGCCCAATGTGGGACCGTGATATCGACAGCCGCAAGCCCGCGCCGGTCGTTCACGGCCGCGTCGCGCTGGTGATGAACCCCGCCAGGTCGTCCTTCAGCTTGTGCAGGGCGTCCACGTTCAGATAAATCATGTGTCCCGACGGGTAGTACCCAAACTGCACATTGCCCCGCAATTCCTCCGACAATTCCATGTGGTCCAGGTCGTACTCGGTGGCGAAAAACGGTGTCGCCAGGTCAAAATACCCGTTCGCCGAAAACACCTTCAGGTGAGGATTCTTGCGGATCGCGCTGGCCAGGTCGGCGGCTACATACGGCTGCGTCTGTTCGCCTCCCCCCGGACCCATCCCCGGGCCCCCGCTCGTCGGCCGGTGTTTCCAGTCCCACTGCCCTCCGGTCAGGTTGTATGCGGTCGGTCGGTAGGTGTCCGTGCTCTGGTACTTCAATTCCCCCTCGAGATAGTCGTGCAGCGCCGCTACAAACGCCCCGCTGATCCCTGTATCGGACGCGTCATAGCTGGGGTTCTCGCCCGCCGCGTCCACATCCACCCCTTCAAAACGCATGTCATAGCGGCCCAGCGTCTTGCGATCCCCGCGCAGCACTTCCTTGCGGAAGCGGGTGGGCGAAATCCGCAGGTTGGTTTCCTTCACGTAGTCCACGCTCAGCCCCGTAAACCGGCTCACTTCCTTGGCCACGCTGTCCAGTTCCGCCGCTCCCAGGTGATCGCCTTCAAACAGTGCATGCGCATAGGCGCCCGACGCGAATTCACGCGCCGACTGTACCCACGCGCTCAGGTCCGCCGGCTTGTTCGGAATCTTGTTGAAATACCACGCCGCCGCCGCGTAGCTGGGAAAATTGCCGACATAGAGAGTGTCGTAGCCGCCCGCGCGGATGTTGTAGTTCAGAATTGACGAGATCAGAACCACCCCGTTCAACTGCACGCCGTCATTGCCCAGCATGTCGGCCAGCGCCGCGGACCGCGTCGTCCCATACGATTCCCCGATCAGGAACTTGGGCGAGTTCCACCTCTGGTTCACGCTCAGGAAGCGGATGATGAACCGGTCGAATGCGTGCAGGTCCTGGTCCACGCCGAAGAAATCCTTGGGCGTGCCCTTGCCCACCGCGCGCGAATAGCCCGTCAACGGCGCATCCACGAACACCAGGTCCGTCTTGTCCAGCAGCGAATCGTCGTTGGGAACCAGCTTGAACGGCGGTCCCGCCGTTGCATTGGGGCTGTCGGTGGTGATGCGCACCGGCGAGAACGACCCCATGTGCAGCCACAGCGAAGCCGATCCCGGACCGCCGTTATACAGAAAGCTCACGGGCCGCGTCCGGGCCTCGGCCCCGTCCAGCGTATACGCCACGTAGAACATGCTGCCGTAGGGCTTGTCCTCTTCGTCGCGAATCAGCAGCGTCCCCGCCGTCGCCGTGTAGCGCAGCGTTTTGCCGCCCAGCGTCATCTCGTGCCGGGTCGCCGAGGTCTTCTCCGGCGGGATGGGCGCGTTCTCGTTATCCTTGTGCTGGTCTCCATGCTGATCCCCCGTCTGCGCCTGTCCCGGCGCCGCTTGCGCCTGGTTTCTCGCTTCAGGATTTCTCGTTTCCGTGTTTCGCGTTTCCTGGGCCACGGCCCCGGACACAACCAGAGAAACGCCGAGCAGGATCGATGTCATCACCGCCGCATGCAACCCGGGCAAACGGACTGATTTCATGAGCAGAGCCTCCAAAGCATCTGAGTGAACCATAATAGAGGTGGATCTGAGAAGCCATCGTCCCCGCCGAAAAACAAGGGAACGATCAAGGGACGTGGTTTACCGTCGCTAGGACGCATCCGAAGGTCCAGCCTCCGTTCGCCCGGGTTGCCGTGCAACCTCGGACGCCGGCTCGACTTCTCACCACCGATAGGCGGGTATTCGGTGACATCTGCCAACGCGTCGCGTGGTTTTCCAGCCCGACCGGCGAGTCACGGCCTCCGGGCTCTCTGGTGGGGAATGAAGAGCGTTTGGTTTCATCCTGTGCTGGTGGCGATCCTGGCCGCCTCCTTCCCCGGAATGCTTGCCGGCTGCGGAGGAACATCCACTAGTATGTCCACCTCCGGAGGGTCTCGCGGAGCCGTCGTTCCCGCCAGCAAACACGTCGTGCTCGTGGTGGAGGAGAACCAGAGCTATTCCACCGTGGTGGGCAACACCGGCGGCTGGACGCATCTCAACGCCATGATCGCCAAAGGCGCCCTGGCCACGAATTATTACGCCGACTCCCATCCCTCCATCGGCAACTACTTCATGCTCACCACCGGCCAGACTCTCACCACCGATGACGCCTCCACCGCCGTCGAGAACGTCGACAGCCTCGCTCGCCGGATGCTCACCAATAACGTTCCCTTCAAGGTCTATGCGGAGGGAATCACCCAGGGCTACATTGGCGGAGACAAGGGCTTGTACCTGATTCGCCACAACCCCTTTGCGCTCCTGTCCGACATCGCCGGCAGCAGCCAGGTCGCCAACGCGGTGCTCTGGCCGTTCCCCCAGTTTGGCGCCGACGCCGCAAAGAACGCGCTGCCCCCTTTCTCCTCCATCGTTCCCGACATCAACGACGATGCGCACAGCGCGTCGGTGCAGCAAGCCGATGGATGGCTCCAGGCCAACGTGATTGCCCCGCTCTCGGCCAACCCCGCCTTTCAGCCCGGCGGCGACGGCGTTTTGGTTGTAGTCTTTGACGAAGCCGCCGATAGCGACACCGCACACGGCGGAGGCCACGTGGTCGCCGCCTTCTGGGGACCGAATGTCTCCTCCGGATACACGCAGGCATCGAGCACCGTCTATCAGCACGAAAGCCTGCTCCGCACCATCATGGAAGCCCTGCAGCTCCCCAATCCGCCCGCCGCCGCCGCCACCGCCCTCGACATGGCCGAATTCTTCATCCAGAAGTAAGAAAAAGACACCCGTCCGTGCGCAACGGTCAGCCCATCGTTTCAGAAAAAACTCCCGCACCGACCACTGACCACTGATCACTGCGATCACTGACCACTGCGCACCGCCATCAACCCCTGCGCCCGCAGCCAGATCTCCAGCAAATTCGGCCACTGATCGAGCGCCGCATCGGCCTTGCCCAGCCCCACGCCATGCCGCCCGTTGGCGAAGATGTGCGCCTCCGACGGAACCCCCGCCTTCACCAGCGCTTCGTAATACCGCAGACCCTGCTCCACCGGGACCGTCTCGTCGTTGAACGTGTGGAACCAGAACGTCGGTGGCGTCTCCTTGCTCACGAACAGGTCAGGGGAGTAAGCCGCACGCAGGGCCTCGCACTGGTCCATCACCTTGTAGAGCTTGCAATAACTCAAGTGCGACGTGTCGCTCGAAATGGCCCCGATCCACGGATAACCCAGAACGCTGAAGTCCGGCCGGCTCGAGACCCGCTCGATCGGGTCCTCGGCGTCGGCGTTTCCCGCAACAAACTGCGTCGACGCCAGCGCCGCCAGGTGGCCGCCCGCCGAAAAGCCGATGATCACGATGCGGTTGGGATCGACGTGGTAGTCAGCCGCACGCGCCCGAACCGTCTGCACCGCCCGCCTGGCATCCAGCAGCGGAACGGGCAGCAGGTATCCATTGGAACTCAGCCGGTACTGCAGGATGAACGCCCGGAACCCTCGCGCCGTGAACCAGTCCGCCACCTGCCGCCCTTCGAGATTGGCGGCCAGGCCCCAGTACGCTCCGCCCGGAAGCACCACCACCGCCGAGCCGTTTTCATGCCCCTGCTGCGGCGCCAGGATCGTCAGGGTCGGAATATCCTCGCACGCCTTCCCCTTCGCCTGGGGAGCGTCGCCCGGCCACAAACGGATTGTCCGGATTCCCAAAAACGCACTGTCCTCGCCCGCCGTCGAGCAGGGGTCCTTTTGCGCCCCGGCGTACAGGCAAACCAGCAGGCACACGAACGCCATCCCAACCAGCCTCTTCACCATGAGCCTCGATTCTTCGTGCGCGATTATAGCGGAGCAGCCACTTCACTGTTCTCAGTCTTCCGCCACGCCGGCACCGGCGCGCTTTTCCACTGTGAACTGCGAACTACGAACTGCCATCGGATACACTAGACTTATTCACGCGCATCACTGATCCCTGACCACTGATCCCTGACCACCGCTTTTACCGGAACCGGAATGCAAATCCAAAAACTGAAGATTATTCCCCTGGGCGGGCTGGGCGAGTTCGGGATGAACTGCCTTGCGCTCCGCTGGGAAGACGACATTATCGTCATCGACGCTGGGCTCATGTTCCCCGAGTCGGAACTGCTGGGCGTCGACATCGTCGTCCCCGACATTACCTACCTGATTGAAAACAGGCAGCATGTGCGCGCCATCGTCCTCACCCACGGCCACGAGGACCACATCGGCGGTCTGCCCTGGATCCTCAGCGAGATCAAGGTCCCCGTCTACGCCACCGAATTCACCCTCGCCTTTGTCGAAGGCAAACTCGAAGAGCATCACCTGCTCGACGAAACCACCCTTATCGAGATCACGCCCAAAGAGAAGTTCACCATCGGGCCGTTCTCCATCGAGCCCATCCGCGTTACCCATTCGCTGGTCGACTGCGTCGCCCTGGCCATCGAAACCCCCGTCGGCATCGTCATCCACACCGGCGATTTCAAGATCGATCTCTCCCCCCTCGACGACAAGGCCTTCGACCTGCACACCTTTGCCGAGTACGGCAAGCGCGGCGTGCTCGCCCTGCTCCAGGACTCCACCAATGTCGAGCGCCCCGGATACACCCCCAGCGAACGCGCCGTGCGCCCGCGGCTGGATGAGATCTTTGCCAGGGCGAGAAAAAAACTCTTCTTCAGCTGCTTCTCGTCTTCCATCTACCGCATCCGCATCGCCATGGAACTGGCCCGCGAGCATAAGCGGAAAATCGCCATCATCGGCCGCTCCATGGTCGAAAGCACTGAGATCGCCCAGGACCTCGGCTACCTCAACGTCCCCGCCGGCCTCATCATCAATCCCGGGCAGATGCGCGATTACCCCGTCGACCAGTTGATGATCCTCATCAGCGGCACCCAGGGCGAGCCCATGAGCGCCCTCAGCCGCACCGCCGTCGACAACCATCGCCACGCCAAAATCGAGCCCGGCGACACCGTCGTCCTCAGCTCGCGCATCATTCCCGGCAACGAGAAGAGCATATTCCGCGTCATCGATCACCTCTACCGGCGCGATGCCAACGTCGTCTATGACGACGGGTCCCACGGGCTCATTCACGTCAGCGGTCATGGCTGCCAGGAAGAAATGCGCCTCCTCATCAACCTCGTCAGGCCCAAGTTCTTTGTGCCCGTCCACGGCGACTACCGCTATCTGCGCAAGCACGCCGAAATCGCCATGCAAACCGGCGCTGTCGAGCACGCCATCGTGATCGAGGACGGCGACGTGCTCGAACTCGATCGCGACGATGCCCGCAAAGTCGAGAAGGTGACCGCCGGCCGCGTGCTCATCGATTCCGGTTCCAGCATCGACGTCGTCGAGGACCTCGTCATCCGCGACCGCCGCGTCCTCAGCGAAGACGGCATCGTGCTCGCCGTCTTGGCCATCAACAAGAAGACGGCCAAGCTGGAGCTGCCGCCCGAAGTGGTCATGCGCGGCTTCGGCGGCGCCGACGTCACTGAGCAAGCCCGCGAAGTGGTGCTCAAAACCCTTGACGGCCTCAGCGGCGAGCAGAAGACCGACTACGGCATGGTCAAAGAAAAAGTGCGCGTCGACCTCAAGCGCCTCATCCAGAAAACCACCGGCCGCCGCCCCCTCATCATGCCCGTCATCATGGAAATCTAAGAAGAGCCTGTTTCTCGCCAGTTGTCGTCCTGAGACGAGCCGGTCGCGTTTTACCAGACCGGCGCAGCCGAAGGACCTGCATTTCGGGATGCTGGACTGATCCAATGAAATTCGTGGACCATGCTCGGGTCCCCGCCAGTGATATCCTTGGGCCGCCCGCGCGCGTCATTCTCGCAGAGGCCCTTCATGAACCGCAGATCATTCCTCGCCGCCTCCGCCGCCCTTCCATTCGCCCGCGAAGTGCTCCTCGCTCAACCCGCCGTCTCCGACCGCGCAACCGCCACGCCTGCCGCAGCCAGACCGCACTCCGACCGCTATCACCTCACCCTCGATCGTGTCCTGCACGGCGCCCAACCCGCCTACACTCCCGAATTCTTGCTCGCCGATCTGCGCGGCGAGCCCGGCCGCCGCTTTACCATGTTCAGCGGCGACGTCTCCGGACGCTGGATCGGCGCCCTGTCGGCCTGCTCGGCTTCTTACGGCGAAGACTTCCCGGTGCTGGACGAATTCGTCAGGAAAGCACTCCCGCTGCAACATTCCGAAGGCTACTTCGGCAAGAGCTTCCACGCCGATCATCCCACCGACTACGACCTCGCCCTGCTCTGGGGCAACGGGCGCCTCCTCGTCGGCTTAATGGAGTATCACGCCCTCCGCCACGATCCCGCAGCCCTCGCCGCGGCCCGCAAACTCGGCGACTTTCTCCTCGGCATCGGCCCCACGTTCAACTCCCAGCAGATGGCCGACGACTTCGGTGCCGGTCACTTTGCCACCTCCTACATCTGCTGGACGCAGCAGACCGAAGGCCTCGCCGCGCTCTATGCGGCAACAAAGGACCAGAAGTACCGCGACCTCTGCGCCGACATTTCCACCCGCATGGCCCGCCGCCCCGGCGATCACGTGCACGGCTACCTTTCGAGCGTCCGCGGAACGCTCGATCTTTTCAAGGCAACCCGCGACCCCAAGCACCTGGACCGCGTGGTCTCGGCCTGGAACGAAATCACCCAATCCGGCGACATCCTCATCACCGGCGGCGTGCCCGAAGCGTGGTCGCCCAAGAAGAAACGCACGGAAGGCTGCGCGGAATGCGACTGGCTGCGTCTGAACCTGGCGCTCCATCGCGCTACCGGCGAGGAAAAATATCTCGCCGCCGCCGAGCGCGTCCTGTTCAACGAACTCGCCATGAACCAGTTCTCCACCGGCGACTTCGGCCACGCCGTACTCTACGACGACTTCACCCCCGAGATGGTCGAAGTGCGCGCGTGGTGGTGCTGTACCCTCCACGGCCTGCGCGCCTTTGCCGACCTCAACAATTCCGTCTTCCGCCAGTCCGGCAGCGAAATCCATTACGACCTTCCCATCGACGGCAAGTGGAAGTCGCAAAACGTCATCATCGAGGCGCGCTCCTCCCTCGCGACGGAGAGCAAAATTCGCCTCACCGTGCTCAACGCGGTGGGCGCGAATTCCCTGGTAATCCGTAAGCCCGCATGGGCCAATGCCGTGATCGTGACGCACAATGGCAACCCCCTCGACGACCCGCGCGTTCCCAGCCTGCAGACCGGCGATCAAATCCTCGTCCGGTACAGGATGGACGTCCGCGCCCAGAGCGCCGACAGCGTGCAGTCGCGCCCCGGCCGCAAGGCCCTCTGCTTCGGGCCGTGGCTGCTGGGCGCCTCCTCGCACGACCAGCCCGAGTACTTCAACGAGCTCTTCGCCGACAACCAGGTCGAAGTCAGCAGCCGCAGGTCCGAGTACATCCGCCGCGAGCTTCCGTTTGCCGTCCCCATCGCCGCCGGCATCTGCGCCTGCATCCCGGCGGAGTTCCCGGGCCAGGCGTTGAAGGTGGATCTCCGCGCCGTCGCCGAGCAAACCGGATACGACCCCGCCCGCTGGCAGACCGCCTTTCTCGTTCGCGAAAACAGCCCCGAAACAAAGCCCGCCACCCACCCAAATGGCCTGTCATCCTGAGCGCAGGTCGCGTAGCGACCGCAGTCGAAGGACCGGCATTTTTGTCGCGCTCCCAACCATCGGGCCCCTTCGGATTCACCCCATCGCAATCCGCCGGTAGCGAGAGTGCTATCCTTGTTCGCGGAAATGCGTCCTCATCATAGGAGGTGCGCTATGAAGCTTTCCTGGCTTGCGCTTCTCTCCGTATCAACGGCCGCCTTCTGCCAATCCTCCGCCCAGCAGAAGATCGATCCGGACAAGCTGTTTCAATTGCCCGACAAATTCACCCATGCGGCGCCGGACTTCAAAACGCTCAAGTCCCTGCCTCCCATGAAGCACGATTTCATCTTCGTGCAGCCCGCCATCGACCTGCCGCGCCTCAAGCCGGACAGCCCGCAAATCGATCCCAGGATCATCGTCCGGCCGCCGTGGCACGGCCCGTCCAAGGGACAGGATGTCTCGCACAATCTCTTTCCCCATCTCAAGCTGATGCCCATCCGCAGGCCCGGCCCGGCCCGATAGAATCGAGGGCGTGGGCCGGTCATCCAACCATGACGACGACAACTGAAAAACTGGTAGCCATCGAAGAAATCACCGCCGCCGCCGCGCGCATCTCCGGCATCGCCGTAAAAACTCCGCTGGTGCGCGCGCCGTTTGACGCCCTGCGCCCTGCCAGCCAGGTCTGGCTCAAGGCCGAAAGCCTCCAGCCCATCGGCAGCTTCAAGCTGCGCGGCGCGGCCAACAAGATCCTGCAGCTCAAGCCCGACGAGATCCGGCGCGGCGTCATCACCTACTCCAGCGGCAATCATGCCCAGGGCGTGGCCTACGCGGCGCGCGCGGTCGGCGCCAAGGCGGTCATCGTGATGCCCTCCAATGCGCCGGCCATCAAGCGAGCCGCCACGCTCGCCCTCGGCGCTGAGATCGTCGATGTGGGCGTGGCGTCGAATGAGCGCCTCGCAAAAGCCGAAGAGCTGGTCCGCCAGCACGGCTACATCGTCATTCCTCCCTACGACGACGAGCAGATCATCGCCGGACAGGCCACCTGCGGCCTGGAAATCGTCGAAGCCCTTCCCGACGTCGACCTGGTTCTCGTCGCCCGTCTCCGGAGGCGGACTCCTCAGCGGCACCGCCACCGCCATCAAGCTGCTCTGCCCCCAGACCAGGGTCTATGGCATCGAACCTGAACTGGCCGGCGACACAGCGGAGAGCTTCCGCACCGGCCGCATCGTCACCTGGCCCGCCGAGCTTACCAGCCGCACCATTGCCGATGGCCTGCGCACCCAGAGCGTGGGCGTCCGCAACTTCGCCCACATCCAGGCCTACGTGGACGGAGTCCTCACCGTGACCGAGGCCGAGATTCGCGCCGCCATGCGCGCCATCGTGGCCACCGCGCGCCTGGTGCCCGAGCCCAGCGGCGCCGTCACCACCGCGGCCTTGCTCTTCCACGCGGCCGAATTGCCGCCTTTCCGCAAAGCAGTCGCCCTGATCAGCGGCGGCAACGTCGACCCCGCCATGCTCGCCGAAGTGCTGACCGAGACTGTGTAACGTCTATCCGAATAGGATGCCTTGGATGAAACCCCCCGCTCTCTCATCGATTTCCATTGCGCTGGCTTTGCTGATCGCCCTGCCCGCCCTGTGCGAACAGAAGCCCAAAAAGGACCAGATCGTAAAGCCCCTCGCCGGCCCGCGCGCTGCGGCGCTTCGAGTCACGTGGCTCTACGTTTCCCCCGACCGCGGCGGCCAGAAGGTCGACCGCGTCCAGCCCGGACGCGAACTCGTCATCGCCGAAAAAAGCGGACCGTGGATCCGCGTCTATGCCAACACCGATATCGTCGAGGTCAGCCAGAAAGACGAGCCCATCATCGGATCGCCCCAGGACACGCCCCCTCCCATCTCCGGATGGATGGAGGCCAAAGGCGTCGTGGTGGAAACGACTCCCAACGGCGACCAGATCCTGATGGGCGAGGCGGCCAACGAGGAAGCCCTCGCCAGCGATCCCCGCGGCCCCGCCCACGCCGCCCAGACCGCCCGCCTGCTCTATCGCCGCGTCGCCGAGATGTTCCCCGATTCCACCCTCGCTCCCGAAGCCGCCTGGCGCGCCGCCGACATCCTCTGGCAGATCCAGAAAGCCGACGTGGCTTCCCGCCCCTCCGCGCACGAGCGCGAAGCCTACATGCGCGAGCAAATCGACGATGAAGAAATGAAGAAGATCATCAAGGCCTGGCCCCGCTCGCGACAGGCCGCCCTGGCTGCCTACGAACTCATCGACAACAAGCTCTGCGGCGACTGGCAGGGCCAGGAAAAGTGCCCCGAAAAAGAAACCGAGTATTACGAAAAATACTCCTCGGAGTATCCCGATGGCCCCCGCACTCCGCAGGCCCTCTATCAGGCCCTCTACCGCCAGGCCGTGCTGGTCGACATGTTCAACGCCGATAACAGCGACAAGAAAGCCGACGCCGCCAAGTCCCACGCCCACGACCTGGCCGCGCGCATGAAAGACAAGTTTCCCCAGTCCGACTACACCGCGCGCGGTCTGGCCATCGCTTTCAAACTCGACCAGGGAATCCCCGTCTACGGCATCGAGCGCCAATCCGACTGATGTGATTTTGTTGTCGTCCTGAAAATTGCATCGGGAAGGTCATCGGGACCCGATGAGCACGCGCCCAGCTCCCGTAGGGAACGCAAGAAGATAGCCCGGGGTGGACCCTGACCCTGAGTGTAACGAAGGGGAAGGGGGAACCCTGGGATGGCGATCCATAAAGATCCCAGCCCCGGAGGGACGGCAGAACTCACCGGAATTTTCATGGTTCCGGGTGGAATTCGTTCCGTGCCCGACTGCGGCCCGCCCATCCCCCCATCCGGGCTTTATCATCAAAAAGAAGCACGCAGACATCTGAGGAGCGCACGCCAGGCCGGCACGGCCCCCGCGCGCATTCCGGAGGCTCTTTGAACGTCTACATACTCTCTGTCATCCTGGGCATTGTTGAGGGACTGACCGAATTTCTGCCTGTCAGTTCCACCGCGCATCTGCGCATCGCTGAAGCTTTGATGAAGCTCCCCCTGGACGACGCCTGGTGGAAGATGTACACCGTCGTCATCCAGGCCGGCGCTATCTTCGCGCTCCTCATCCTCTACCTGCCCCGCATCCTCGAGTTCTGGCGCACCTTCCCCCGCGGCGAGCGCGGCGACCGCAACTACTTCACCCACCCCCTGTCGCTCACCCTCGTCGCTTTCGTCTGCACATCCGTTCCGGCATTGGCCCTGAAGAAGTGGAGCGACAGGAACCTCGGCAGCCTTACGGTGATTGCCATTGCGCTGCTCGCCGGAGGCGTCATCATGTGGGTCGTCGACGCGTGGAGCACGCGCTTCGAGCCCAACACCATTCACGTCGAAGAGATGACCCTCCCGCAATCGGTCTGGATCGGATTGTGCCAGTCGCTCTCCGCCATTTTTCCGGGTACCTCGCGCTCCATGTCCACCATCGCCTCGGGCCAGCTCGCGGGCATGGACCGCCCCACCGCTCTCGAATTCAGCTTCCTGTTGTCGATTCCCACCATGCTGGCCGCCACCGCCTACGATCTGCTCAAAGAGCTTCATCCCGGCAAGGCAGCCTTGGCGGCCGGCGCCCAGGCAGCAGCCCACGTCACCATGAACAGCGAGCGCTGGATCGTTCTCGCCATCGGATTCGTCGTCTCCTTCATCGTGGCCTACGGGGTGGTCGAGTGGTTCCTCATGTGGGTGCGCAAGCACGGCTTCACCGTCTTCGCTGTCTACCGCATCATCCTCGGGATCCTCCTGCTCCTCTGGGGCTCCAAGATCATCGGCGGATAGAACGGCGTGCGTAAACCAAAACACCGTATGCGACAGTTACAACAGATGTGACCGGAGGCACCCATCACCCGCCGCATACAGTTCCTGGGCTATGGCGCCTGCGCGCTGGCCGGCTGCCTGTGGGGCACGGGCTTTTACTTCGGTCGCCTGGCGATGAACGAAATGAGCGTGGAACACATGGTGCTCTACCGCTTCCTTTTCGCCTGCCTGGGAATGCTTCCCGTCGTCCTCCTGAATCGCGTCGCTTTCTCCAAAGGCGAAATTCGCCTCATTCTTATCTCCGCCTTCTTCGGCGTTCCTCTGCAATTCCTCATGCAGTTTCACGGGCTCGATCGAACCACCGTCAGCCACGCCGCTCTCATGGTCGGCACCATGCCCGTGCTGCTGGCTGCTGCGGCCGTTCTGTTCGCCGGTGAGCGCCTCGACTGGATCGGATGGGCAGCCCTCGCGGCCTCCAGCATCGGCGCTGCGCTCATCGTCCTCGGCGGCCATCGCGGACCGGCCGCGCACGGACAGCCCACCTTGATCGGCGACCTGATGGTTGTCGCTTCGCTGTGCGTTGCCCTGGCCTGGGTGCTGCTCAACAAGAAACTCATGCTCTCCCATAGTCCGTCCGTGGTCACCGCCTACACCATCATGGCGGGAACCCTTATGCTGGCCGTCTGGATCCTGGGTCCGTCTCTGCTCAAGCCCTGGGTGTCGAGCGCGAGTTCGCCGCCGCCTTTCCTGCATGTCAGCGCCACTGCTTGGACCGCCCTCGCCGTCAGCGGCCTGGCCTGCACCGCAACCACCACCCTCCTTTGGAACTGGGGCATCCATCACGTCCCGGCATCCCGCGCCGGCGTGTTTCTCAATATCGAGCCCGCCCTCGGCTCCTACCTCGGAGTCAGGCTGCTCGGCGAGCACCTCGGCCCGCATGCCTGGATGGGTGGCGCGCTCATCCTGGGCGCCGCCATCACCCTCACCACCCGCGCCCACGAACCGCAGCCCGCCATTTTTCTTGAGTAGAAGATTGAAACGAACGGAAAAATCGCGCAACTAATAAGTGCACGCTGCGTCTATTCCAGTTACAGAGCGGCGGTACCTCGGCGCACACGGAGTTGATTCACCGCAAGTACTCTCGCGCGGCGAAGGTCCATGATGTCGAGTCAAGTGCGGTCACTCTGCAAATTGCCGTAAGTCGCGGCAATGGGGCGAGGTCATCGGGTGCGCGTTTACTTCTGTCGAAGAGTGCGCATCTTATGAAAACAGGATGAAAGGCACCGGGATCAGCGCCACCGAACGAGCAAAAAGCAAGCTCCGGACCCGGCGGCGCGATCTGTTGGAATTGAGCGGCATTTACGCGCTGATCCTCCTTGTCATCTGGACCCCGCGCCCCTGGCAGGCGGCCTTGTGGGTGATCGCCGCCGCGATCATCCTTTACATTGCCTGGCTCTCCTTCGAAGGCCTGCGGCCCATGGGCCTCTGCACCGCCAACCTGGTGCGTTCCTTGTGGGCCGTGGCCTTTGCCATGTCCGTGGCCGGGATTGCCGTGGTTTTCGCGCTCCGGCTGCACACTCTCCACATGCCGGAGACGCCCCTTCAGTTCCTGCGTAAATATGGACTCTACGTCCTCTGGGCCGCGGTGCAGCAGATCATTCTGCAATGGTTCTTCCTCTCGCGGTCGCTGCGCCTGCTGCCCGACGCCACCTCCGCGGCCGCATTCACCGCCGGCCTCTTCGCCATCGCCCATCTGCCCAACCCCGTGCTCACGCTCATCACCCTGGTCTTCGGACTGGCTTCCTGTCTCTTCTTCCTCCACTATCGCAACCTGGTTCCCCTGGCCATCGCGCATGCCATCCTCGGCATCTCCATCGGCATCACCGTGCCCGGCGCCATCGATCACAACATGCGCGTGGGCATCGGCTATCTCACCTATATCGAAAATCATCCCGACGCCGGCGCCGTCCTAGCGAAACCACAGCGACCATACTGAATCCACCGTCGCGTGCGTCACCGACGAAGCCCCCACGCGGCGGTTGCTCCTCCATGCCCGCCCATAGAAGATCCCCGCAATGGCCGCCAGTAAAACGTAGCGCCAGTTGAAAAAGACCGCGCGCTTGTTGAAGTGCGACAGCCCGAACAGGATCGCCGTGACCATCAGCGCTCGCCCGCGCCCCATCGGGCTCTCCAGCAGGTTCTGCACCCATCCGCGGAAGAAGAGCTCCTCCGGAACGGCAATAAAGAAGAACGTGAAGATCCACGCGCCGGCAAATTTCAGCGCCGTCGCGCCCATCCCGGCGCCCAACGGGTGCACATGAAGAAACCCCAGCGCCAGCCCCAGCCCCAGCGCAATCGGAAAAAAGAAAATGAACTCGCGCAGGCCGACCAGCACGTCGCGCAACCTGATCCGCAAATCGAATCCCACCCCCTCCAGTTGCCTCACGGCCACGAACGCATAGATGCCGGCATCGAGCAGCAGGACTTTGCTGAAGATCGCCAGGTGCGCCGGCCAGGCCCGTTCGAACCAGCGCAGGTCCACCGAAAGCCCCAGAATGGCCAGAATCAGGAACTCCAGCCAATGCCCCTTGCTGCGCCGCGAGCCCGCCAAGCTGAGACATGCCGCCATGGCCACCGGCAGCCCCGCGTAGAGCGCCAGCCATCGCGGAGAAAACATTCCCCGGTCGACGGATACAAGAACATACGGCACGCACAACATCGAGGGCAGGACTATCCGTGCTGCCAAAGGCAGGCCGCGCACCCACCCGGTGAATCTCGACGGACAGAATCCCGCCCAGAAGTAAGGTGCCAGGGCCAGCAGGGCGGCGATGACGATCAGCGGTGAAAACGGGTACACAGAATTATTGTGCGCCAACAGGATCATGTTTCAATTTTCAGTGCTCATCTGGCCGGCGGAGCACGTAACTGACAACCGGCCACTGACCACTGACAACTTGCGGCATACCCAACGTAATCCTCTTTTTCCGCTCTCGACGAAACCTTGAATGACGTAGCGCAAAATGCGGAATCGCCATCATGGGTAATGTTGTCCTCAGAGTGGCTTGGGATTCCATTTCACCGAGAGGAAAAGATCTGTCGGGGGCCAAAGCTAGGACTTCTCCGCTGTATCAACCCGTGAGAAAGCCACTCTGAAATTCTGCCTCGAGGTCATCGGAGGCATCGTGACCCAGCTGACGTGGAACCATGCCTGCGCGGTAGGCGTCAAGGCAATGGACGAGCAACACGCCGTCCTGATGGACGCGCTGAACGACATTCGACTCGCCATGGTCCACGGCAAGGGACGCGAACATGTAAGCCGGCGCCTGTACCGCCTCATCGAGTTCACGCGCATGCACTTCGCCTGCGAAGAGCAATTGCTCGAGAAGCATTCCTTTCCCGGATCGGCCGAGCATCGCGACGCCCACCAGCGCCTGCTGACGCAAATCGAGGAAGCCGCCCTTCGCACCCAGCACAGCGATGAACTCTATACGCGAGCCATCCTCGAGTTCCTGCGCGATTGGTACACGTCCCACGTCGAAGATCACGACCGCCAATACGGCGCCTGGCTCAACGCCCGCGGCATCGCCTGAACCGCACGCGATCAAAGCAGTGTCCCTCCTCCAATGCACGCGATCAAAGGACTGCCGCCCAGTCCACTCCTCAAATGCACTCGATCAAAGGACTGCCGCCCAATCCACTCCTCAAATGCACTCGATCAAAGGACTGCCGCCCAATCCACTCCTCAAATGCACTCGATCAAATGAGCGCCGCCCAGTCCGCTCTTCAAATGCACCCGATCAAAGGAATGCCGCCCAGTCCCCTCCTCAAATGCACCCGATCAAAGGAGCGCCGCCCAGTCCGCTCTTCAAATGCACCCGATCAAAGGAGCGCCGCCCAGTCCCCTCCGCAAATGCATCGATCAACGGAGTGCCGCCCAGTCCCGGAGGGACTGAAGAAGTTAGCCCAGGACGTCAGTCCTGGGTGAGGGGCAACAAATGACCCCGGAGCCCCGTAGGGGCGACAGCCTCCTGGCCGCTATCCTTCAAAGGAAAGCTGGCCCGTCAGCAACGACGCTTCCGGCCGTCCCTCCGAAGCCAGGTCGTACACCAGACGCTCCAGAACCAGCCGCTTGTCGGGCGGCGACGAACGCAGTTCCAGGTCGGCGCGCGCAATCAGGCGCAGTGCCCGCGTCAGTTCCCGCCGGCTCTTGTACCGGCGCGCCTGGTGGATCAGGTCGTCGGCCGCGAACGGAGGAATCCGGAACCCCTGCCACAGCGCCTGCCAGATCGCCCGCGGGTCGCGCACGTTCTTCTCCAGGATCACCAGCATCTGCCGAAACGTCCGCGCCAGCATGTACAAGTGCCCGATCGCCGAGTCCTCCGCGCCATCGGAGCTGTTCAGCAATCCCTGCAGCAGGGCCAGCGCCCGGGCGCGGTTGCGTGAGCTGATCGCATCGGTTAATTCGTACAGCGAGCGCTGCTTGGCCCCCAGCACCATCGTCTCCACGTCGCCCAGCGTAATCCGCCCGCGCCCCGCCGAGTAGAGCAGCAGCTTCTCCAATTCCGACGCGATACACATCATGTCCGCGCCCAGCGCGTCCACCAGTTCGCGGGCGGCATCCGGATCCACGCGCGTGTCGGCCTCCTGGGCGATGTTCGCGATCCAGCGCATGGCGTCCTCTTCGTTCACCCGCGCCAGCTCCACTACGCCGCAGTGCTCGCCCAGGGTCTCCCTCAGCCGCTCGAAGCGGCTCTTGTCGTCCATGTCCATGCGCCGCACGTCGGAAGGGATGCGCAGAAAATCGGCGATGAAGATCACCAGCGCCTGCGGATTGGGCGACCGGAAGTAGCGGTCCAGCGCCGCGAACTCATCCTTCTTGGCGCCGCGCGTGTAAAGCTGCCGCACTCCGCGCACCAAGACTACCTGGAACGGCGCCATCAGCGACGGCGTCAGCGCGCGGTCGAGCACCTCGAAAATAGACGTGGAGCCAAGGTCAAGATCGGAGAGGCAGAAGTCCTTCAGGTCTGCCGGCACGAACGCCTTCACCACCGCCGCGCGGCACCGCTCCTGCAGGAACACCTCGTCGCCCGCCAGCACGTACCCCGGCTTCAGTGGTCCGGTCCCTGCCCCCGCGGCCTCCATCTCGGCGACAAACCGCCCCACCGCGGTGAACCCCGCACCCCACCGTCCGGCGCTCACTTCACCCGCCTGCAGTCTTCTGATGGATTCCCCATGCGCCCCCAGAATACCAACAACAGGGATCAGTGGTCAGGGATCCGTGCTCAGTACGCGGTTACTGTTGCGATTCACGAACCACACGAGTCCAACTTGGCCCGCACCGCATCGGCCCGGCCCTCTGATCCCTGATCCCTGATCCCTGACCCCTGACCCCTGATCCCTGACCCCTGACCCCTGATCCCTGACCCCTGATCCCTGATCCCTGACCCCTGACCCCTGATCCCTGACCCCTGTTTACATTCCTTCCAGCACATCCGCCACCAGCGCCTGCGCGAATTCCCGCGACAGCCGCTCCTCCGCCGCCGGGCTCTCATCGAAGAACGTCGCCAGGTTGGTCGTCGACTGGTACTGCTGCCGGAACGTGTAGTTCTTGTTCTCGTAAAGGACCTTGCCCTCGCGATCGGTCAGCGTCACCGCCACTACCACGGTGATCAGGTAACTCGACGACTGCTGGGTCGAAGTGTTGTAGGTCAGCGGCGCAACGGTCTGCGAGAGGATCGTTCCGTGCAGGACTGCGTCCGCGCCCGCCCCGGAATCCGGCGAAACCCGCAGGCGCGTGCGCGCGGCGAACTCGCGGATCACCGCGTTGGTCAACACCGCCTCGGTGTGGTATGCCTCGGTCCGCGTGGCGAACACCGGCACCGACAGGGTCCGCACGTTCGCGGGCAGATGCGTAGCCGCCCCCAGCGTGTGATACCCGCAGCCCGACGGGCACAGCACCGCCAGCCAAAGCAATGCGATCGCCATGATGCGCATTTTTCCATCTTATTCCGCGCACCCATGCGGGCCGTCACACCCAACCACTCCGTTGCTTGGATAGGATAGGGCTTGGTAGGAGAGCGACATGACTTTGAACGGAAAGATCGTCTTCATCACCGGGGCCAGCGGCGGCATTGGACGCGCCACCGCGCTGGCGTTCGCCTCCGAAGGCGCCCGCCTGCTGCTGGCCGCCCGCCGCGCCGCCCGGCTCGCCGAAGTCGCTTCGGAGTGCCTGCAGAAGGGCGCCCCCGCGGTCCATTCCATCGACCTCGACGTCCGCGACCATCGCGCCGTCCAGAACGCCATCGACAACCTGCCCGACGAGTGGTCCGCGATCGATGTCCTGGTGAACAATGCCGGCCTCAGCCGCGGCCTCGACAAGCTCTACACGGGCAAGATTGAAGACTGGGAAGAGATGATCGACACGAACGTCAAGGGGCTGCTCTACGTCACCCGCGCGGTGGTCCCGGGGATGGTGGTGCGCGGGCGCGGCCACGTCGTCAATCTCGGCTCCACCGCCGGCGAACTCGCCTACCCCGGCGGAGCGGTATATTGCGGCACCAAGGCAGCCGAGAGGCTGATCAACGACGGCCTCCGCCAGGACGTCCTCGGCACTCCGTTGCGCGTCACCAGCATCGACCCCGGCATGGTCGAAACCGACTTCAGCCTGGTCCGCTTCCGCGGCGATCACGAGCGCGCCGCCAAGGTCTACAAAGGCGTCACGCCGCTGACCCCCGAAGACGTCGCCGAGGTGATCGTCTGGGCCACCAAGCGCCCTGACCACGTCAACATCGCCCGAGTGTCCATGACCACCACCCACCAGGCCAACTCGATCCTGTTCCACCGCGAAGGGTGATCAGGGATCAGGAAACCGGGATCACGCGGGTCCCGATCTGCCGGTGCCCCATCCTGGTGGCAATAACTCGTGCCCACCCTCTGCTACTGTCATCCTTGAGCCGCAGGCGAAGGATCCGCAGTTGCATTTTCATTATTTCGGGTGCGGGAAACGCTCCATGTCCGACTTGCCCGGAAAAACTTGCGCTGTGGAAGTCATCGAGGGATGAACCACGCGCCCAGGTTCCCGCAGGGAACGCAAGATGTTAGCCCAGCGTAAGCGATAGCACCCGAGATGAACCCCAGTCCCGTAGGGACGTAAGAAACCAGCCCATGTTTTCAGGGGTCTCCGGCTGCGGTTGCCTCCCGGACTCCCGCTTTTCCAACTACCTCATACCGGAATCCGGCTTTCGATTAAAAACAGAAACCCCAACCGTCCCCATCCAGGTCCGTCCCGACACTAAAAAACCCGCCTTGGCGGGTTGGGGTCTAATTCAATTCAGCGATCTGTGCCTCAATGTCTCGTAAGGCCGATTCCAGCGCATTTCTGCGTGCCGGATTCGACGTTCGCTGCGACAGAATATTCTCCCGTTGCAGATTCAAAGCCTGTTTCTGCCGTAACCGCTGTGCCCTCTGGTGCTCCGCTTCGCGCCTGACCTCGGGATTCGCGAAACTTGCCCCCATCGGCACAGGCGCATACTTGCTGGCTGCTTGCCATCTGTTCCTCCACAGATTTACTTTCCCAACCACGAGCCATATCTTCATTTTACGGGGGCTTTCACCGGAATTCATCCCCCAGAATGGGGACCGGTGCATCAAAGGTACAAGATTGTATGCCTGACAATAAGGGCAGGAGAGCGCATGCGCGTCTGGCAGATTTCTTCCTTTGGCATTGATTCCTTGGAGTTTGCGGAACGACCCACTCCCGGAGCCCGGCCCCGGCCAGGTGCTGGTGAAAATTCATGCAATTTCTCTGAATTTTCGCGACCTGATGATGGTCAAAGGGGTCTACAACCCCAAGCTCAAGCTGCCCCGCATCCCCTGCTCCGACGGCGCCGGCGAAGTCGTCGCCGCCGGTCCCGGCGTCACCCTGTGGAGGCCGGGCGACCGCGTGGCCGGCATCTTCATGCAGAACTGGCTCGACGGGCCGCCCTCGCCCGCTCAAGGTCAAGGGCGCCCTGGGCGGCGACATCGACGGCACCCTCGCCGAGTTCATCGTGCTCCACGAAAACGGCCTGGTCCCATTCCCCGAGCACATGAGCTACCAGGAAGCGGCCACCCTGCCCTGCGCCGCCGTCACCGCGTGGAACGCCCTCTGCGCCGGCGACCTCAAGCCGGGCGGCACAGTCCTCGATCCAGGGCACCGGCGGCGTCTCCATCTTCGCCCTCCAGTTTGCCCGCCTCAAGGGCGCCCGCGTCATCGGCATCTCCGGCAGCAACGAGAAACTCGAGCGCGCCTACGATCTCGGACTCGATGCCGGATTGAACTACCATGAAAATCCCGAGTGGGATCGCTGGGCTCTCGAGCAGAGCGGCGAGGGCGTAGACCTGATCGTCGAGGTTGGCGGAGTAGGCACGCTGCCGCGTTCCCTGCGCGCCCTGCGCATGGGAGGAACCATCGCCCAGGTCGGCGTACTGACAGGCCCCGACGAGCCCCTGCCGCTGCCCGCCATCCTCCACAAGCAGGCCCGCATTCGCGGCATCTACGTCGGCTCGCGCCAGGACTTCCTCGACATGAACAAGGCCATCACCCTCACCCAGATGCGCCCCGTCGGCGAGGACTTCCCCTGGACCCACGCCCCCCAGGTCTTCGCCCGCATGGAAGAAGCCAGCCACTTCGGCAAGCTGGTCATGTCGATCGGATAATGCAATTGCCCTCTGGACTTTCGCAAAGTGGGCTGGTCCAACACTCTTCAGAGTTGTCATCCTGGCGCTGACCCTGAGCCGCACGAAGGGGCAGCGGAAGGATCTGCATATTCCGGGTGAGCGGGCTCAAATGGAGGCGCGCGCAGTCAACCCGAATTCACCACTTCAGGCTGGAGTCCTCCTCCTCGCCGAGTAGGTTGCTCACCCGCACAATCGTATCGATTTGCTCTGCCGAGAGCCGCGAAAGCAGGTTGCGCCTCACCGACTCCGCATGGACCGGAAGAGCGGATTGCAGTTTCTCGCGACCGGCTTTGGTAAGCACCACGAAAGTCGCGTGGTCCTCGCCAGCCAGGCGCTGAACGAGATTTCGTTCCTGCATGCGCGTCAGTTGATGCGACAGCCGGCTCTTTTCCCATCCCATCACGGTGGCAAGTTCCTGCTGGCGCATTCGGCCTCTGCCGATCCCGGCGAGGCGGGACAGAACCCCGAACTCCGGTCCCGAAAGTCCGGTTTCCTGCGCCAGGTCGCGTCCCACTCGCCCCAGCACATCCTCGCCCATGAACAGGAATGCGTGCCAGATGCGAAGTTCGCGCGGGGACAGCGGTTTTGCGGCCATGGTCATATCGAGCCTATCACCCGCCTGGTTGACATGACAACCACTGCGCCCTTACCGTAGTTGATATGTCAACTTCGCAAACGGCTCTTTCCCCATCCGGCGATATCGCTTGCTGCGATCCCCTGCGCCGCTTCCTCCTCCGCCGGGCAACGGAGCGGTATCTCCTGCGGCCCGGGCATCTGGCCGGCCGTTTGACCGCCATGGATGAGCTTGACGCGATCTCTCACCTGGATCAGTGGGCCTGCGCGACGTGCCCGGATTCGGCGGCTCTGATCGACCGCCTCAGGGCGCTCCGGTTTCAATTCGAGGCCGCCAACCAGGCGCTCTACGAGTCCGCCCGCTCCCGGATCGCCCGCCATGGCCATTCATTCATCCTGCGCCGCTGGCTGATGGAGCCCGTAAGCGACGAAGATGGTCACAACCCACGGCCCGGCCTCGGCTTCGATGTACGAGACGAGATCGTCAGCGGGGTGCTCCACCTTCGGGAACCGGGCGAAACCATCCTGCCGCCATCCGCGGAGATGGCGCCCTATCAACCCACCCCCGCCCGTCACATTCTTGACCTGATCGCCGTCGCCAATTTGTCCCCCGACGACGTTCTGGTGGACATTGGATCGGGATTGGGACAGGTTCCCTTGCTGACATCGATCCTGACCGGAAACCGCACTCTGGGAGTGGAGCTTCAGCCGGCCTACGTTGCCTGCGCACAGGAATCCGCCCGGAATCTCAACCTGGACCGCGCTCGGTTCGTCGCCGCGGACGCTCGGAAAGCGGACCTTTCCAGCGGTGCGGTGTTCTACCTCTTTTCCCCTTTCACCGGCTCAATTCTGCGCGACGTCTTGCAGCGTCTGCTCTCGGAAAGCAAAAAGAGGCAAATCAGAATTTGCTCTCTCGGACCGTGCACCCGTGTCCTGCAAGACCAGCCGTGGCTGAAAGCAAAAATGCCCCCGAACTCCGAGCGGATCACCGCGTTCGAGTCTCAGTAAAGCGGGCTGATCAATGGTCCACGTTTTGCCACCCGTGCCGTCAGTCGAGACGCCGGTCGCTCCGTGGTTAAGCAAGGACGCCGAGCAGACCGGTGAGAACCAGAAGTTCCTTGACGCGGGCGCCGATATGGATAAGCTGCAGTTGGCAGTCCCCGTATCGGCATCCCGCGTAGATCCGCACCAGCGTGCCGACACCCGTGCTGTCGATCCACTCCAGATCCGACAAATCGAGCACGATCTTCTTACCGTCGGGGATCAGACCGTGCACTTTCTGGTAGAGAGTGCCGCAAACCCCGGCGATCAACTTGCCCCGGCAGCGGACGATAGAAACGTCACCTTTTCGCTCGACTTCGACGGCCAGATAGACAAGAGGAGATTCCGCGGCCATGGAGCTGTTCCTTTTTTTAGAAATCGATGGGTTGAAAGCTGGGGAATGCTTTTGACCTATTGTGCCATTCGCAAGGCAAAGCAGGAAACAGGGAAGTGCGCCGACTGTTCTCCTTGTCCGGCCCACTTACACGCCTTCGAAATGCTTCTCGATCTCCTCCAGCGTCTTGCCCTTCGTTTCCGGCAGGAACAGCACCACCGTCAGCAGGTAGATCACCGTGAACCCCGCGAACAGGAAGAACATCCTCGAGTACCCGAATTTGCCCACCACCGGCAGGAAGATGGCCGCCAGCGTCGTCGAGACCAGCTGGTTGACGAGCAGCGCGATGCTCATTCCGTTCGACCGGATGCGCGTGGGCATCAATTCGCTCAGCGCCAGCCACACGCACACGCCCGGGCCCGAAGCGTAGAACGCCACGAACAGGTACAGGAAGATGGCCATCAGCCATCCGTTGGCGGCGCTCGGCACCGGCGCGATATACGCATGTTCGATTTTCAGCGGAGCCGCCCGCGCCGCATCCAGATCGGCGAAGGGATTGGAGAAGAACGCCTGCACTTTGCCTGGCGGCACGCCGTCCGACCGCCTGATTTCAATCGTTGCGCCGCCTGCTTCCCCGGTCCGCACCGGGTTGGTGGTCCCGTTGAAACTGCCATAGGAGTAAATCACCGCCAGCGACGTGCGCTCGCCATTGAATGCGCCCGCCGGAAGCAACCGCTGCGCCGCGGCCTCATCGTAGCGGTAGCTCAGCCCCTGGTCCGGCGTCACCATCGCCTGTAACGCGTCCCGCACATCGTAGCTGTGCGCCTCCGACCGCATGAACATCACCGCCGCGCACAGGTGAGCCACAATCACGCCCGATGTGCCCAGCGTGAACAGGAACTTGCGCCCCTTCCGATCCACCAGGGTCATGCCCACGATCGTGAACGCGAAATTGCAGAACGTGAACACCACGTAGCCCCAGTGCGCGCTCACGTCTCCCAGTCCGCTCTCGAGAAGAATGTTGGTATTGAACCCGACCACCGAGTTGATGCCCGTCGCCGTGTTGCACGCCAGGATCACGCACGCCAGCAGGAACGGCAGGATATAGCGCCGTTGCAGCAGGGAATCGCCGCGCCCGCGCGCCGCTTTGCTCGGCCGCGCCGCTTCCAGGGCGATCTGCTCCATCTCGCCCATCTCCACCGTCGCCTGCTCTTCAGTGCGCGAACGGCGCAGCGCCGTAGCGGCAGCGTCCTTCTTCCCCTTGCGGAACAGCCACCGCGGCGACTCCGACACGAAAAACCCGCCCAGCACGAACAGAATCCCGGGCGGCATCGACATCCAGAAAATCCGCCGCCATGCGTGGTTCTTCACGTCGAACACCACCGCCGCCGACGCGGTGCGCGCCACCTCGGCCACGTGGTAGCTGTAGTAGATGCCGATGCAGGCCGCCACAAAAATGCCCAGCGTCAGCAGCCACTGGAAAACCGCCGTTCCGCCTCCGCGCTTGCTCGCCGGAAGGCACTCCGCCAGGTACAGCGGCACCACGATCCCCACCAGCCCCGCGCTGCAACCCTGCAGCAGCCGCCCAAAAAACAGCGACTCGTAGCTGCCCGACAGCGCGATCACCGGAATGCTCAGCACGAACGCGGTGCCGCTCACGATCATCAGCGGCTTGCGTCCCATCCAGTCCGCCAGCAGCCCGGCAAACAGCGTGGAGAACACGCTCCCCAGCAGCACCGCCGCCACGATGATCGACAGTTGCGCCGGCGTCAGGTTCGATGTCGCTTCCAGGTACGGAAGCGCCCCGCCGATGATGCCCACGTCGATCCCGTACAGCAAGCCTCCCAGCCCCGCGACCAGCAGGAGGATCCGGTTATAGAGCAGCAGCGTCTTTTCCGTGGCGGTAGTCGGCGGCATGGTTTTCTTCAAGCTCCGAATGCGGATGCGACATTTCCCCTTGAGCGCTTTCTCACGCGCCTTTGCCAGGGGGATGAATCACCTGCAAAAGATTCTCGTTGAAAAGACTACATCATAGGCCATCGCTCTGCGGAAGGCTCAAGGCCCGTGCCCCTTGGCGGGCCACGTCTTCGCCAGGCCGAACGGTGCCGCCCGCCGGCCCCGGCACTCCCCGTCGGGTGTTGGGGAAGTGTACGCGGCGATAGGCCCGCATCGCTCTCCCCTCATCCCGTTGTCATCCTGAGGAGCGCCGCGACGAAGGATCTGCGGTTGTTCTTCCAAACATCCCCATAGGCGGTGATACGACCGCTTCGCTAGGGGTTTCAGGTCTGATTAACGCCCACTCATCGCGATGAAGCCGCGATGAATGGGGCACAGGCTCTCATCTCGGACTAACGCGCAAAGCTTCATTACTCGAATACCTTGCGTGGGCCACCTGCCTCATGTCAGGCCGGTATAGGATGGCACTAGATAGTTCCGTCTGATGAACACGTGACATTAACGTTCAGTGCTCGTCGAAATCTAAGGAGGAGATCCCGAATGAAAAGGCTGGTACGGTTTGCTACCTACACTTTGTCCGTAACGATCGCGCTTTGGGGTCCGGCACTTTTGCTCGCGCAGGACAGGATACCGTCACCCAAGCTTAATCTCTCTTACGTACCCCATGGTTTGTTTCATTGCGACGATTGCAACATAGTGATCGATGTGCCAGCAAACGGGATCGATCGGCGTCCCGTGGCTTATGCGAACGGCCATGAGCACAGCACCATTTCAGAAAAGATCATCAACCCGGAAACCATCGAAGTCACGATCAAGAGCGGGGGTAGAACCTACCTCAAACAGACCCTCACTGCTGCTGCCGATGGCCAGACGTTGTCCGTCAAGACAAGCGAGTTCTCCGAATCTAGCGAAAGGCCTGTAAGTGACGAAATGACGGCAGTGCGTACCGGTGCGGCACTGTCTGGAACACACGCAGTCTCCGGCTCTTGGCACGTCATCAAAAGAGTGAGTGTGGACGAAAACTAGGTATTTCGCAATCTCCGACAAGGTCCACAACCGCGCGGTTACGTCCGAAGCTCCCGGATCGTGGACGATACCTCCCCATGCCGTCTATTCTCCCAACGCAGTGCGAATCCAATTCGCACCTTGGCCTGACGTTCCGCTTCCCATTCATTGGGCAAATCGTGAAGTTCCAGCAGCGTTCCGTCTGATTCGATGACATGCCCGATGCCGGGAACTCGATATTCTGACGCATCCTCGTTGTGAAATCCGCCGCAAGGAAAGCACCAGTCTCCATCGGCGCGCATGGGCTTATGGGACCGGCTCAGCCACCGCTTCAATCTCCTGGTGTCGCGACGTTCCCGGAATGTCGAGCGATCCGATCACGATCGTCTTGCCGCTCGTCATGTCCGACGTGGCCTCGATCGTAGTCTGGCGCACAACCGGATCCTGCACCCCGATCCCCGATTTCTCCTCCGAGACCGTGCTCTGCTCCACCCTGGAACGCAGCCGGTCTCCATCCAGGTTGGCTTCGATGTTGAGTCCGACATCGAGGTACTGCACCTGCGAATTCGACTTGGTCGTCTCCTGGTTGTACATCCCCGTCACAATGGGCACGCGGTTGCCCTGCTTCATAAACGACTTTTCGCCCGCCACCACCACCAGTGCCACGCGCTGCGACCCGGTGCGCTTTCCATTGTCGAGTTCCGTGATGGTATACGTCACCCGATAGGCTTTGTGCGGCTTGTCCAGTTCGGCGATCAGTTTCTTCGCTGCCTCCATGTCTTCGGGTGTGGCGCGGATGGAAAATGCGTACTGCGCCGGGACGGCATACACCCTCGCCATGGAAAACATGTTGCGCAGGTCGGTCTGGAGTTCGTCCATATCACGTTGCGCGGTGACATTCTTCAGATGAATCGTCTCGACCAGGCGTGGAATGTTCTTCGATTCCGCCGCGCTGTTCTCCGCCGGCGGCGTCTGCGCGATCGATATCATGGGCAGCGCCAACCCGGCCAGGATTGCGACAAAGATTCCCGCTCTGCCCGCAGGATGCGGCAGTAAGTTCATATCTCGCCTCCAAAAATGATTATGCGAGGCTACGGATGCGGCGTCCGGCCGGCAAGGTGTTCGATGGAAGCCGCTTGCCTCTTCTATGCGAACAGACGCGCGGAGCCGCGTTTCGCTCGAAGTGTCTATATCGCCTCGGCGGTCAGAACACGATGTTCGCCGCGGCCACTCCGTACATCACCTGCGAGAAGATCGCCGGAATGGTCAGAAGTTCTCGCAGAGCCGAGGGCTTGATGGATTTATCAGGAACCACGATCGTGTCTCCGGGGCTGAGTTTGAGCCGCAAAAATTCGTCCCCCCACGCGCCTTTCACCGATCCGCGACTCACCACCGCCCCGTTCGCCTTGACCAGGAACATATGCTTGCGGTCCGCGTCGGTGTTCGGTCCCCCCGCCAGCTGAAGGTACGATTCGAGCCGCGCGTCAGGACGATAAAGAAACGAGTTCTGATTGAAGATCGCTCCCACTGCATTCACCGTCGAAGGCACCGACGGGATCAGAAACGAATCTCCGTTTTCCAGCGATATTTCAGGAATCACTTCGGTGCCCTTTGACTCCGTCCTGAATGCCAGAACCACCCGTCCCGTCGCCCGAACCTGTTGCAGTTGGGCGATCAAAGCCTGCTCGCTGGCCTGTGCCGCCGCCATTCCCGCCAGGTCCTGGCCCGTCGAAAGCGGCGAGGACGCCAGCGCCAGGTTGCCGCGCTGCATCTGCAGCACCATCGTCTGGACCGCCTCGTCCATGCGCCGCTGCTGCAGCACCCGGGCCGACTCGCGCGTAAAGACCGAGCCATAAAGATAGGCGTTGGGGGTCAGCCCCCCCGCGCGCTCCACCAGGGTGCGCAGCGTTTCGCCGGGGTGAACGCTGTACGTCCCCGCATGCACGAATTCGCCTTCCAGGCGCACCAGCATGGTCTGCTCCGCGATGGGAACGTGGATGTCCGCCTGCGAAAACACCGTGACTACATCGCCCGGCTGCAATTCCAAATCCTGCGCCGAGTCGTGCTCCAGCACCAGCCTCCCCAGGTCGAACGAAATCAGCGTGGTCTTCAGCGTCCCCTTGTCCATGCGCTCGATTACCGCGTAACTCCAGTCGATTTCCGGCACGCTCAGCTTCACTTCCGTGCGTCGCGCCGCTGGCGGATTGATCTGCTGCGGCGTCTCATCCTCCGGCTCAGCCAGCGCCGATTGGCTGGCCCGGGGTCCGGCCGGGCGTTGCCCATTCGCCGCCGACGAACCCTGCTGATTTGCCTGGCCCGCATTGGAACCGTTTCCTTGGTTCGCGGCCGGCGCCTGGTTGTTATCCCAGAAATACGAGTCCGGAGGAGCGGCGCTCTGCGATTGGGCTTGCCCATTCCCCCCATTGCCCTGCTGCGCCTGCGTCTCCGGCGTGCTCCCCGCCGCCCGGCGCCGCATCAACGACTGTTGCAGAGGCAGGTCGATCGGGTTCACCGGCTGATGCATCACTGACAGCGCCGGCACAGGTTCGAATTCCGGTGAAGGCAATCCCAGCCCCGCGCGCTTCCACCAGTAATCCCGCGTGATCAACGATTCCTTGTCGGGAATCAGGTCGCTCAGCCGCATCCCCGCATGCCATGCGAACCGGCCCGGATTGGCGGTATTGCCCCGCAAAGTCACGGTCTTCTGAAAGCGCGACACAATGGAGATCAAGCGCAGAATATCGCCATCCTCCATCGGCGTGGCCATTCCCGCCGCGTCGAGTTTCACCTCCATGGCCTGGCGGCCGATACGCTCCGCGTTCCGTTCCAGCGACACGCGCGCGTCCGTGGCCAATGACGTCAAGTTGCCCGCGTCCTTGATCGCGTCGGCCATCGTCTCTCCGGGCAACATCTCGTAAATTGCCGGCCGCCGCACGCTGCCCAGCACCGCCGCCTGTGCCCCGACCGAGGGAATGTACACCAGGTCGCCGGGCAAAAGCTTCGCGTCTTTTGACTTGTCGCCTTCAATCAGGAAACGGTACAGATCGAATGTGGTGATCGCGGCGCCGCCCCGCCGCAACTCGATGCGCCTCATGGACCCGTGCACCGATGGGCCACCGCTCGAGAACAGCGCGTCCACCAGCGTGCTCAGCGAACTGACCGTGTAGACCCCCGGACGGCGCGCCTCTCCCGTGATGTAAATCTGGATAGCGCGAATCTCGCCCAGTTGTACCGACAGGTCGAAGTTGCGGTAAATCTTTCCCACCGCCGCCCGGATCACCGGGTCGAGATCGGAAAAGCGCGTGCCCGCCACGTGCGTCGCGCCTACCTGCGGCACAAAGATGTCGCCCGTGCGATCCACGCGCAGGTTGGCATTGAAGTTCACCTGGCCCCACACCCTCAGGCGCACCTCGTCGTCCGGGCCAATCACGTAATCGGGCGGTACCGGGACATTATTCAGCGGCGCAAACGTCGAGGGCACGCTCTGAAACAGGTCGGCCCCAAAGATGGGAAGCACCATCCCGGTGGTCGCCGCCGTGAACTTCTGGAATTCGGTCAGCGGCTCGGGTGGCAGGGGAATGTTCGTGCTCTTTTCCCGCGAAGTCGGCCGCCCCCCTTCATCGGTATAAGTGATCACCTGGTTCTGGGAAGGGCGGGGGACCTGGGGCGAGCCCGGCACTCCATTCACCCCTCCCCGAAGCGTGGTCGAATTCAAATCGCCGGCGCAGAGAGACGACGCCGCCATCAGCGGATCGGAACAGTTCACCTGGTCCTGGCCGAGCGGATTGGCGGTCTCGCTGCCGGGGTTGGAACTGGGAATCTCCTGGGTATAGGCAGCGGCAGCGAACATCAGTGCCGATACCAAAGTCAAGAGTGTCTTGCACATTCGTCAGCCTTCTTTTAGAAGCCGTGATGGTATTGAAAACGGGTAGCTTGCACGATCCTGTAGTGGCAAAGAAACAAAACCGGCTAAACCGAATCCAGCCGGACCATACCGAACCCGGGTGCGTGTTCAAACTACTTAGATGCTAACCGCCCGGCCCCAATTGCCCCTCAAATGCCGCCCATCCCCTGAGAACTCTTCCGTTTACGGTGGCAGGCCCGTGGACTAGTATGAAAATGCACGCAAATGGGCGATGCCTCGCTGCGCCGCGGACACCTGCGCGATCCGCGGATGAGTGCTCGGAGTGTGCATGATCATGGGCGACGGTTTTCGTCGCCGGGGTGAAATCCGGAAAGGCAGAATACGTTTCACCCGTATTCGTTTGAGAGATGCCGCACTCGACCCGAAGGCAAAAGGATTCCTTGCGCCACACCACCACCATGGCCGACGTGGCTCAACTCGCCGGCGTGGGCAAGATGACCGTGTCCCGCTTCCTCAGCGGGAGCGCCAACGTCTCCAAGGCCACTTCCGACCGCGTGCAGCGCGCCATTCGCATGCTGAAGTACCAGCCCAACGAACTGGCCCGCAGCCTGCGCTCGGTGCATTCCAAAACCATTGCCCTGATCCTTCCTTACCTCTACGATCCGTTCTTCGCCACCTGCGCCCATGCCATTTCCACCGTGGCCACCCGGCACGGATACTCGGTGCTCATCACCACCTCCGACGAGAAGACCGACGTGGAACGCAAGCAGGCCAGCCTCATGCTGCGCCGCCGCATTGATGGAATGATCCTCATCCCCGCGCCCGGCGCCGAGGAGTACCTGCGCGACGAAGCCTTTTCCCACCTCCACATCGTCACCCTGGACAGGCCGGCCCCCGATTCCCGGTTCGATTCGGTGGTCGTCAATAATCGCGCCGGCGCCCGCGCCGGGGTCGCCCATCTCATCGGACACGGCCACCGCAGCATCGCCTTCTTCGGCCTGAACAAAGGCCTGTTCACCTTCCAGGCACGCTACGCCGGTTACAAGGAGGCCATGATCAAGGCAGGCCTCACCCCCGAGGTCTACATCGATTGCGTCTCCCAGGAGCACACCATCACCACCGTCCATTCGCTCTTGACCGAGTCCGATCCCCCCACCGCCCTGTTTGCCGGCAATAACCTCACCATGCGCTACATGCTGCATGCGCTCAATGTGCTCAAAATCGACGTCCCCGGCAGGATCGCGCTAGCCGGATTCGATGACTTCGACGTCGCCGATGTCCTCCAGCCCGCGCTTACCGTAATCCGCCAGCCGGTCTACCAGATCGGGGAGACCGCAGCCAACCTCCTGTTCGAAAGAATTTCGCGCGGCCAGTTCCCCTCCAAAGGCCACAAGGTCGTCCTTCCTCTCGAACTGGTCATCCGCCGTTCCTGCGGGTGCCATGCCTCTACCGCGGATGTGCCCAAAGCTGCAGCCTCCCTCATCGCGCAGGAATAAACGGCGTGCCTGGCGCGGTCCCCATCCTGATAAAGCCCGCGAAGCGCGCGCAAGATGGTAGCCCCGGGCGTGAGCCCGGAGGATGCTTGTGAAGAACTACGTCCAGCCCCCGCAGGGGGCGGAAGAAAGCATGCTCTCACCGCACGGCAATCTCTATGACGGATAGCTTCTCTAAGACGGGTCCGACGTAATCAGAACTTCAATCCGCTCCAGTCGTACAGCTGGAATTCCCGGATGTGCGCCTCGCCGGTGCTCGAGAGGATGTTCAACCGTACCCGGCCCGCGGTCACCGACACGAACGAGTCGATCTTTTCATGCCCGATCGCCTCTCCCCCGGTCACCCGCTCCCATTGGTGCGCGGATTCATTCCACGTCTCGATCGCATATTTTTCGATGTGCTGGCCGTCGTTGAGCCACTCCATCGTCAGCGCGTGGTCGAACGTCACGGGGTGGTCGAAATCCACTTCCAGCGTGGCGTGGTGCGAACCCTCCGGCGCCGACCAGAACGTGTCGGGATCGCCGTCGAACGCCGCCGGCAGATCAGGTTTCGTTGCCGCGCGCTCCAGCACCAGATTGTTGCCGGCTCGCTTGCGCAAGGCCGCGCCGAATTCGCGGAGCCGCGCCACATCGGATTCTGGCAGAAGGCCGCGCCGGTCCGGAGCCAGCCCCAGCATCAGCTGCGCCCCGCGACCCACCGTCTTGTCATAGGTGTCGAGCAGCTCGCCCAGGCTCTTCAGCGACCCCTCGTCGTTGGGGTGCCAGAACCAGTGCATCTTCCGGAGCGGCGTATCGGCTTCCACCGGCCGCCAGCGCCGGTAGCCGTGCCGGTCGATTACGTTCCAGTTTTCGTATTCCACCGTGCCCGCCTCGTTGCCCACCCATCGCGCATCGCCGTATTCGAACAGACCGGTATCGGCGAACACCACCGCGTTGGGCTGATAAGTGCGCAGCGTCTCGATGATCTTCTTGAAGTCGTACACGTGGCCCGCGCTGCCCGCGCCGTCCAGCCAGAACTCCACCAGGTCCCCGTAGCGCGTGGCCAGTTCCTCGAGCTCAGCATTGTAATAGTTGTCGTACGCCGCGTTGTCCTTGTAGCGCGGGTCATGCCGATCCCATGGCGACAGGTACACGCCGAACTTCAGCCCGTATTTCCGCGCCGCCCGTGCCACGTCGCCCACCACGTCGCCCTTGCCGTTTCGCCACGGGCTGGCCTTGACACTGTAGTCGGTCTGCTCCGTGGGCCAAAGGCAGAACCCGTCGTGGTGCTTGGCCACCAGCACCACGTACTTCGCCCCCGCGTCGCGAATCGCCTTCATCCACTGCTCCGGATCGAAGTCGCTGGGATTGAAAGTCGACGGGCTCGCCGTCCCGTCGCCCCACTCCCGATCCAGAAATGTATTGGTGGAGAAATGAAGGATGACACCGAACTCCAGGTCCTGCCACGCCACCTGGTACGGCGCCGGCCGAATGTCCCCCGCATCCTGTGCGAACGCCGCCCGCGCCAGAAACGCAGCAAGCACGAGAATCGACACCTTATGCCATGACCAGACGGATTTCAGACGCATCTCGACATCCTCGACCGACTCCCTAACCCCTAACCCCTAACCCCTAACCCCTAACCCCTCGTCCCGCATCGCCCGCCACAATGCTCCCCGCACCGGATCCACCGCCTTCTCGATGAAACGGATGTCCGCATAGCGCGCCCGCAGCGTGCGCTCGATCGACGCGCGCACGCGCCCGACATGCGCCAGGATGCTGCCCGCAAACGCCACCGTGGGAACCTCAAAACCGTCCCCCTCGATGCCGCGCATGCGCTCGATGAGCATTTCCACCAGGCTCGCGAGGTCCTTTCCGCCCTGTTCCAGGATCTCCTGCGCCACCGTGTCGCCCCCATCGGCAAGCGCCACCACCTCGCGCGCGAACTGCGACCCGTAGCGCGCCGGAACCTGGGTGTTGGCAAACTCGATCAGCGCTTCCAGGCTGCCCAGGTTCCATAGCCGCCGCGCCGCCTCCAGCAGCGCGGTGGGCCGCCTCTCATCCCGTGCCAGGAATCCGCGCCGCAGGCCCTCGATCCCGATCCAGTGGCCGGCGCCCTGGTCGGCCAGAATCGGCCCCCACCCGCCCGCGGTCATCATCTCTCCATTGCCTGCGCGCGCCGCGACGTTCGATCCCGTGCCGGACAGCGCCAAAACCCCGCGCCCGCCAAAGAACGCCGCGTCCAGCGCGATCTCCACGTCGCCCACCAGCAGCAGCGGTCCGGCCACGTGTTTTCGGAATCCCTCGCGAAGCCAGTCAGTGACCAGCGGAACCGTGTTCCCCGACGTGCCCACGCAGGTCCGCGTCACCCGGCTCATCGACACACCCGTGGTCCGCTCAAGTTCCGCAAGCGCCTCCCGCAGATTGCGCGCCGTCGTTTCCGCATCCGCGTTGACCCGCTTGATGGTGCCCGTCACCGCGCGGCCCAGCTCGCGATCTTCCTCCGCAAGAAGGAATTCTGTTTTTGTCCCGCCGGCGTCGACGGCCAGGTAATACGCCATCCAGTTCTCCACGACTCTTGCGATGTTCTTTGACCTCTATGTACTTGATCGCCCTGGGCCTCACTTCCGGTCCGGCAGCAAACCCCAGATCTCCGCATCCTCCGTTCCCAGCACCCACGAACAAAATCCCTGCAACTGGCGATCCTTCACCAGTTGGTACCGGTCGCGGAACGTGCGCAGATCGGTGAAGAAAATCCATTCCCGCATCTGGTCGCGATAAAAGTAGACAAATGCGCTGTGATCGGCTTCGTCCCACTCCACCTTGCCGCCGTAAGCCGTCGCTAACTGCATCGCATCGGGCGCGCCGATGTAATCGGCGGAGAGCTTCGGCTTCTCCTCGCCCGTAGCCTTGTCCGTCGTCGGTGCACTCGTATACCAGTGATAGCCATACAGCGGGATTCCCAGCGAGAGTTTTTCGCGCGGAACCACCTTGAGCGCGTACTCGAGATTCTCGTTGACCCACTGCCAGCCCGCAACCGGCCCCGGCATGGTCCACAGGGTCTGCTGGTCATAGGTCATCAGGCAGATCAGGTCAACCGACTTCGTCAGCGCCGCCAGGTCGTACGCGCCCCGCCAGTCGGTGTAGATCCATTTCGCGAACCCTCCCTGGCCCGGGTAGCCCGGCGCATTGGGAACCGTTGCGATGCTCAGTTGCAGGTTCGCCTTGTGCAGCGCGGCCGCCGTCTCGGCGACTACCGAACTGAGCGCGTCGCGATCCAGGTAATCGATATTCTCAAAATCAAATTGGAATCCGCTGTAGCCGTGCAGTTTCGTCTCGCGAAGCAGCGCCTCGACCATACGTCCGCGCGCCGCTGCATTTCCGGCCAGGTCATGGAATTTCTTTTTGCCGAAGAGTGCGAGGATCGGCATCACGGGCAGGCCGTCGCGATGCGCCGCTTCCAGCACGGTGCGGTTGGGCGCGCCGGTCACCAGCCCGTTTTCGTCCACCGAGTACCACGTCGGTACCAGCAGATCGATCTTCGCTTCATGCGCCAGGAACGAGCGGATCGAGCCGGGCTCATCAGTCAGGTAAAACAGAGCCACGGGCTTGGCTCGCGCCGCCGCGCAGCACACAAAGAACATCACCAGCCCGATCGACGCCTTGCGCATCCACGGCCCTTCCTTTTTAGGGCCGAGGTTTATTATTGCAGCCCCGACACGAGGAGATCTTCCCACGCCTTTCGCTGAAGCTCCCATCCAAACCATCGGAAGTCGCCGCGGTCAGGCGAGCACGCAGCCAAGCACGCACTGAAGTTCTCGTAGGGAACGCAAGAAGGTCGCGGGCGGTCAGGCGGGCACGCACTGAAGTTCCCGCAGGAACGCACGAAGATAGCGGTGATCAAGCGAGAACGCCCTGAAGTTCCCGTAGGGAACGCAAGAGGATAGCCCAGGGTGGAGCGCAGCGGAACCCTGGGGTAGCGCACAACATGATCCCCAGTCCCGGAGGGACGTAAGAAACATCCCCATGTCCTCAGCCTGGAACATCGTTCCAAACCCGCCCGCGGTTCCGAATGATTACGAGACTCCCTCTAAATGTACGAATACGAACGCGGCCGGAGCTTGGGCCACGGAGAGAATCCCTCCGCAACATTGAGAAACATGCGAATCTGATCGGCCGACGCAAATTCGATGGGGCCGTTCGGCTCCGCGATCAGAACCGACGAAACCTCGCCCTTGGTATTCAGAAACGGAGTTCCCGGGTCGCTCTTGGCAATCTCCGTGTCGTCATACGAAAACGATGGGGAGTCGGGCGGGTCCATCTGCAGCGGAAGAACTGCAAGCTGCAACCGGGAACGAACCGCGGGCGACTCAAAATCGATACACGCCAGGTTCAGGCCCAGCGGATAGAACCCCACGTCGCGGAACTTCGCAGGATACGCCGTCCCGTCGACGACGATGTTGATCTTCTGCTGGATGTTGCTCCACGTCTGCCTTTCCTCGTATCGCTTCACGACGTCGAAGGTCGTAATTACGTCGCAGGTGTCGTTGGGGAAACCGGCCGCCTGGGCGATCACCACATCCGTCTCGGGCCCATGCTTGGCCCGCCGTGACTCCGTAACGGTTACCGTAATCACCTTCGACGCGGGCGCCGGATGAACCACGGTTTGGCCGTAACTCACAGGACCCGAAAACATCCCAAATCCCAGTAAACACACCACCAGCGTAGGAACGCAGCGGTCCATCGAACACCTCGCAGATTGAATTGGGGGGAGTGCTTCGGTCTTGCCCGCGACTCGTTTCAGGTCGCTGATCGTGGTTGGATTCGCGAGTAAGTAAAACGATGGTACCTCGATGGCGGCGATGAGAAAAGATGTCAACCGTGTCCAAATGTCGGGCACGGGTAACAACGTCCCCGAGTAACGGTCAGGGGACGGTACAACCAGGCAACATGGCACGAATGGGTCAGAAGGTCCGATGCTGAGAGGGGTTGTTCCGGTATCAAAAACAGCGAGGGCGCGGCCTTGAGCCGCGCCCTCGTTGGCGATAGCCCGCTGGGCTGGTTTACTTCATGCTGTGTCCCGCCCCCGCCGTCTCTTCGGCCGCCGCCTGCGCCGCCGCCAGCCGCGCCGTCAGCAGACGGAACGGCGAGCACGATACGTAGTTCAGGCCGATCTTGTGGCAGAACTTGACCGACTCGGGATCGCCGCCATGTTCGCCGCAGATGCCCACCTTGAGGGTTGGCCGGGTGCTGCGTCCCTTGGAGGTAGCCATCTTCACCAGCTGTCCCACGCCCGCCTGGTCCAGCGTGGCGAACGGATCCTGCTTGAAGATGCCTGCCTTCAGATACGCGGGCAGGAAGTTGTTGATGTCGTCGCGCGAGATCCCGAACGTCGTCTGCGTCAGGTCGTTGGTCCCGAACGAGAAGAATTCAGCCTCTTCGGCGATATGGTCGGCCGTGAGCGCGGCGCGAGGAATCTCAATCATCGTGCCCACCAGGTAGTCGACCTTCACGCCCTTCTCCGCGAACACCTCATCGGCAACCCGGCGAATGATCGCCGCCTGGTTGCGCGTTTCTTCCACCGAGCCGACAAGCGGAATCATGATCTCGGGATGCGGTTCGCCGCCCTTGCTCTTCACCGCGACCGCAGCCTCGATGATGGCCCGCGCCTGCATTTCCGTGATCTCCGGGAACGTGATGCCGAGACGGCATCCGCGCAGCCCGAGCATCGGGTTCATCTCGTGCAGTTCTTCCACCCGCGCCAGAAGGACGCGCAGTTCCTTGATCTTCGGCGAGCGGGGCTTGGTGTCTTCCAGATGCTGGATCTCGAGCATCAGCTCCTCCCGCTTGGGCAGGAACTCGTGCAGCGGCGGATCGATGGTGCGGATGGTCACCGGCAGCGATCCCATGGCCTTGAAGATACCCACGAAGTCGGCGCGCTGCATCGGCAGCAACTTCTTCAGCGCCGCGCGGCGGTCCTTCTCGTTGCTCGCCAGGATCATGGCGCGCACGTGCTCGATGCGGTCTTCGGCAAAGAACATGTGCTCGGTCCGGCACAGGCCGATGCCCTCGGCTCCGAAGGAGATGGCATTCTTCGCGTCGCGGGGAATGTCCGCATTGGCGCGCACGCGCAGCTTGCGGACCGGGTCCACCCAGCTCATGAATTTCACCAGGTCCGTATCGTCCGGCTGCGCCGGCAGCGTCTTCAGCTGGCCTTCAATCACCCGTCCGGTCGTGCCGTCCAGCGAGATCCAGTCGCCCTGCTTGAAGGTCTTGCCCTTCACCCGGAGTTCCCGTTTGCCCTCGTCCACCACGCAGTCGCCCGCGCCGGCCACGCAGCACTTGCCCATGCCGCGCGTCACCACCGCCGCATGCGACGTCATGCCGCCGCGCGAGGTCAGAATGCCCGACGCCACTTCCATACCCGCGATGTCCTCTGGCGTGGTCTCGCCGCGGACCAGGATGATCGACGTATAGTCGCCCTTCTGATGGTGCTTGACCGCTTCTTCCGCGGTGAACACGATCTGTCCCACGGCCGCGCCCGGCGAGGCCGGAAGCCCCGTCGCCAGCACTTCGATCTTCTCGCCCTTCTCCACCAGCCGCGGAACCAGGAAGTCGTAAAGCTGGTTCGGCTCCACGCGGAAGATCGCCTCTTCCTGCGTGATCAGGCCTTCCTTCACCATGTCAATCGCCAGCCGCACCGCCGCCAGACCCGTCCGCTTGCCGTTGCGGGTCTGCAGCATGTACAGCTTCCCGTCCTGGATGGTGAACTCGAAGTCCTGCATGTCGCGATAGTGCTTTTCCATCTTCCAGGTGATGGCCTTCAGATGGTCGTACACCTCGGGCATGGCCTTCTCGAGTTCGCTGATCGGCATCGGCGTGCGCACGCCGCTCACCACGTCCTCGCCCTGCGCGTTCATCAGGTACTCGCCGAAGAACACGTGCTCGCCCGTCGCCGGATTGCGCGTGAAGCCCACGCCCGTGCCCGAGTTCTCGCCCAGGTTGCCGAACACCATGGCCTGCACGTTCACCGCTGTACCCAGCCAGTCGTCGATGTGGTTGATGCGCCGGTACGTCTTGGCGCGATCGTTTTGCCAGCTGCGGAAGACCGCGTCGCGCGCGGCCGAAAGCTGTTCGAGCGGCTTCTGCGGAAAGTCCTTGCCCGTCTCCTTCTTCACCAGCTTCTTGTACTCGGCGATGATCTCCTTCAGCGCCGCGGGCTGAAGTTCGTAGTCGAACTTGACCTTCTGCTTGGCCTTCACGCCGTCGAAGATGTGTTCGAACTTCTTCTTCGGAACATCGAGCACCACGTCACCGAACATCTGGATGAGCCGGCGATACGAGTCGTACGCGAACCGCGGATTGTTGCTGCGCTTGGCCAGCGCTTCCACCGCCTGGTCGTTGAGACCCAGGTTCAGGATCGTGTCCATCATCCCCGGCATCGAGAACTTCGCGCCCGAGCGCACCGACACCAGCAGCGGATTGTCGCCCGCGCCCAGCTTCTGGCCCTGCATCTTTTCCAGCTTGTCCAGGGCCGCCAGCATCTGCTCGTCGATCTTTGGATTCAGTGCGCCCCGCATGTATTCGCGGCAAGCTTCCGTCTGGATCGTGAATCCGGGAGGCACCGGCAGACCGGCGTTGGTCATCTCGGCCAGGCCTGCGCCTTTGCCGCCGAGAACGTCCTTCATCTTCCCGTTTCCGTCGGCATGGCCGCCGCCGAAAAAGTAAACATATTGGGTTGGGGTTGCGGTTTTCGCTGCCTTCTCGGCAACCGGCTGTTCCATCACGCCCTGCGTCATGGGATGAACCCTCCATATCGTATGTAAATCGGTTCGCCAGGCGACCGGATCCGCCAGTGCGGCCGTCGCAGAGGCATTGAAATTCCGCGAAGGATGTACGCTTCAAAGGGTCGTAGACGGCGGCTGGCCTTGTCAAATGCAAGGACCTTGAATTTTGCTGAGCGCAGCCGGATCACGACCCATTCGCCGTGTGCATCGCGTGCTTCAGAAGACTCGCATTTACGAATATCGCCCGGGACGCATGTTTGCCTGTGCCCCGCGTCACAGTGACGCAGCAGCTAAAGGAAACACGCTGTTATTTTTAGGAGGGCGGAAAAGCTCGGAAGGGAAGAACGAACATGTTGGAAGCGGCCTGGCGGAATTACGCGGCAGGCCGCTCGTAGGCGGGCTCGCATTGCGAGGCGAACACCGCATTGTGGGAAATCAGAACCTCGTCCAGGCGCACCAGCGACAGCATCTCTTCGACGCGCGCCGAAACGCACTTCACTGCGAATGAGTGCCCGTGCTGGCGTGCCGTTGAGTAGAGCGAGATCAGGGCCGCGATGCCGGCGGCATCAATGCGCTCCACACGATTCAGATCCAGTACCACGTCCCGTTCGCGCAGCAAGGGGGCCACGCGCTGGACCAGGCATTGCTCTACCCCGCGTACCAGTTCGGTCATGGAATCGGGCACGACTACCGTGCCTTCATCGGGTTGGCAGAGTGCGTTGTTCATACGAACCTCCGTGTTCGGGGAGACCGTTGCGGGATGATGTGATACGAAGAACAAACCCGCAAACGGTCTCACGTTAAGAGATTGCACTCGGACGGCCAAATTCACCATCGTGGGAATCTGCTGAAAAGGTTGAACTTACAGGAATCCCACTTATTAGATTCCCGAAACGGGGTGTTCGATTCGTCCATCCCCCGTCCGGTTCTGAACATGCTGCAAACTATTACGTAGCATGTGGTGTGTTTGGTTCCTTCTTCGTTTCATTCAACGGACCAGCCGCCGTTTGGTTAACGACGATCTGAGTGCCCCAGGTCCCCGGCTTTGGGACTTGGGAAAGACCGGTGCCCCGCCTTCGGGCTCCCCACGGACGGCCTTTCGTCCGTGGGGTGGACCTTCGCGACGTCTTTGCGTTTGTCGCTAAAGTGGAAACGATCTTCCTATGGATATCGACGCTCACAACCCGAACGCGGACTTAAAACGTAACCAGATCCGCTCCTGGGCCCTCGAAGCGGGCTTCAGCGAAGCCGGACTGGTTGCCTTGCCTCACACTGATGAGACGCGCGACGCGGAAAGATATAAAACCTGGGTGACCAACGGCCGCGCGGGAACCATGAATTACCTGCGCCGCGTCACGGAACAAGGGGAGTTGGTGCGTGCGCGCGTCTCCACCCCATTTCCCTGGGCTCGCAGCGCCATCGTGTGCATGGCGAGCTACCACAGCGCCCAGCCCCGCTCCACCGATCCCGCGCCCGCGGCCACATCCTGGATCGCCCGCTATGCCTGGTCCAGCCGGGTCGATGAAAAGGGCCAGCGCCGGCCCAGCGACTATCACAAGGTGCTGCTCAAGCGCTTGAAAAAACTCGAATCCCTGCTGCGCCGGCAATGCGGCGCATTCGAATCCCGCGCCTACGTCGACACCGGCCCGGTCGTGGAACGCGCTCTCGCGACCGCCGCGGGCCTGGGATGGACCGCAAAGAATACCTGCCTCATTCATCCCCGCCTCGGCTCCTACGTGTTTCTTGGCGTTCTGCTCACCTCGATCGAGGTGCATCCGGAACCCGCCTCGCTCACCGTTCCCGATCGCTGCGGCTCCTGCCGCCGCTGCCTCGATGCATGTCCTACCAACGCGCTCTTCGCGCCCTACCAGATGGACGCCGCCAAATGCATCTCCTATCTCACCATCGAACATCGCGGTCCGATCAACACTGAGCTCATGGACGGCATCGGCCGGAACGTGTTCGGCTGCGATATCTGCCAGGATGTGTGCCCATGGAATCGCAAGGCCCCCGTCAGCGCGGACTCCGAACTTGCGGCCCGTCCGGAACTCGTCAACCCCGCGCTGGACTCACTCGCCTCGCTCGATCGCCACGACTACGAAAAGGCCTTCAACGGTTCCCCGGTACGCCGGCCCGGCTTCAACGGCCTGCGCCGCAACCTGGCAATTGCCATGGGAAATAGCGGTCAGAGCCGCTTTGCCGCCCGGCTGAAACAGTGGGTCGCCGAAACCGACGAAGGCCTGCGCGCCGCCGCAACCTGGGCGCTTGACAAGCTGGGAATGTCAGAGGATCAGCAGGAAGATCTGCAGGGAACCAGGCGGGGAGCCCCATCCTGGCCTCGCCAGGGTGGGGTTCCTCCTGTCAACAACTGATTCTGGGAAGCAGCGGCCTTCACCCCCGCGAAAGCCGCGCCGGCGCTTAAGTAACCCGGAGCACGTTGGCGGCGTTCAGTCCCTTGGGACCCTGCTGGCATTCGAATTCGACACTCTCCCCCTCGTTGAGCGTCTTATACCCGTTCTCCTGGATCGCGGAGAAGTGCACAAACACATCCTCCCCGGTTGAGCGCTGGATGAACCCGTATCCTTTCGCGCCGTTAAACCACTTCACCACACCCTGCTCTTTCATGCACTTCTCCTTTTCATGTAGGGCACGAATCTCCCCCACGCCTCGCGACCGGGATTGCGACGATCTCCGGAGGCTCATCGGCAAAGCAAGCTTCTTCCCCAGGCCCCGCGGAGGCGGTGTCGGGAAAGCGTCTTTGTGTAGGATTGGGTGCCTCGAATTCCGCCCGCGAATTTTCGTTTCTCCGCGCCGTACCGCTTCCTTGTATCCACCGCGGGCCGCGCGGGGAGAATGGTGCGGCAGAACGACAGAAACCGACTTCAACTAACACGCGAGCGATGGCCTTCCTGGAATGGTTGGGAAGCTCCGCCAAAGGCTTCGCTGCCCCGGCGGTGTGCTCCAGTTATGGCAGGAATTTTGCCCGGATGCAAGCGGAAAATGCACTCCGGATAAACCTCCGGTGCACGCCCCGCCGGGCGGATCCTGAGCAAAAGGATTATCCTTGAAGAAACTCCTTCTTTTAACGCGCGCGTGGCGCGCATTCGCAAGTGAAGGTCCGTATTACCATTCCAGAAAGGTCCCGCGTGTCTACTGTCTCAGAACCTGGTTTCCGGACGGAAACGCCCGGCTTCGTCTCGCGTGCGGCGGAAGTTGCCGGTGTCGTGGATGTTACCGACACCGTTACGGCGCAACCGGCCGCTTTGGCCCCCGTTCCGCCCGTCACCCAGTCGAAGTGGTACCGCCTCCGTCATGACGGCACTGCCATGCTCAGGTACCTCCTCGACAGCGAGGTCCACACCTTTGCTTTCAGTGTCGCCGCCAACGCCATCCTTTCCTTCATTCCGTTTATCGTGCTGCTCTACACCATCGCCATCTCCGTGCTTCATTCCAACGCCATGGCCGAGGCCGTCAGCCAGATGGTCATCTATTTCTTCCCCTCCAACCAGGACTTCATCATCAAGAACCTCATGATCGAGGCGCCACGCCACGGCGTCCAGGTGCTCTCCCTGGTCATGATCCTGATCTCGTGCACGGGGATTTTCCTGCCCCTCGAGGTAGCCCTCAACCAGGCATGGGGCGTAGCCAGAAGCCGCAATTACCTCATGAACCAGCTGGTCGCCTTCGGTCTCGCCGGCCTGATGGTGATCCTCGGCCTTGCCAGCGTCATGCTCGCCGCCGGCCAGCGCCAGGCCCTGGCGTTCGTGTTCTTCCACAACACCGACAACTTCCTCTACAACGGCATCAGCTACTTCTGGCTGGCGCTCTGTACCGGCGTGGCCTGCATCCTGTTCTTCTTCTCCATCTACTGGCTGCTGCCCAACTGTAAGGTTCCGTGGCGGCCGGTGCTGCGCGCCTCCGTAGTGGTCGGCCTCATTTGGCTTTTCTCAAAATATGTCTTCGTGGCGATCCTCCCCCACCTCGACCTCAGGTCCCTCTACGGCCCCTTCTACATCTCCGTGGGTCTGCTCATGTGGGCCTATGTTTCCGGCCTGATCCTCTTCGCCGGCGCACAATACAGCGTCGCCCGCCTGGGTACGAGAAAATCGTAGAGCCGCTTTCTGTTTGTCACCCTGAGCGCAGCGCCGAGCTGAGATTCCTCCGATCGTCCTATACCTCTTCTGGTATACTTTTGCCGTGGACAACCCGGAAAGGCGCCTCTTCTGGATCGGGAGCAGCGAAGAAGATCTCATGGAAGTTTTAGCCAAGGAGATACGAGATGCCCCGTCGCGTTCTTAACCAGCCAGCGTTTGAAATCAGTTCCGGAAATGTCTTTGCTGACCTGGCCCTTCCCGGTGCTGACCGGCTCAAGATTAAGTCCGGGCTTGTTATCGAGATCGTGCGCGCAATTCGCCGCATGGGCTCGACCCAGCAGGATGCTGGCCGTCGCATGGGCATCTCCCAGGCCAAGGTATCCGGACTGATGCGCGGGGATTTCTCCAACCTCTCTGAGCAGAAGCTGATGGAATGTCTGAATCGCCTTGGCTACGACATCGAAATCAAAATCAAGCCGACAGCCGCATCCGTCGGACGTCGAAAGCTGGCGGTGGCTTAGTTCAGGTCGTCCCGCCTACTGCACCTCGAACCCCTTCACCGCGATCGCATTCGGTCCCCGCCCCGCCGGCAGCATGGTGAACACCGAATGCAGTCCTGGCTTTGTGAGCGATGCTGTGCGCACCACCGCAACGTCTCCCGACCGCGCATCCACTACGAACAGCAGATGCCCCGCCGTCGAAAACGCCATCGCCGCCGGTCCGTCGCCGACGTGGATGTTTCCCAGCCGCTTGCCGTCGTCCACGGAGTAGATCGTCACCTCCTGCGAGCGCAGGTTGGCGACGAACAGCAGGGAATTGTCGCGTGAAACCAGGCCATGTACCGGGTCGTCGCCCATCAGGTAGGCTCCGCCCACATCATTGGTCGTCGTCACCACCTCGGAGATCGAGTTCGACTGCGAATTGGAGACGAACAACTCGCCGCCATCCGGCTTCAGCGCCAGTTGCACCGGCGCGCGGCCCACGTCCAGCACGGCTTCCAGGCGATCCGGCTCGGCCGGGTGCGCATCGGAACGCGCCAGCGAGATCGCCATCACCTGGTGCCCGCCCGAGCAGGCAACGAACGCTTTCGACGAATCCGGCAGCACCACCGCATCCGACGCCCCCGGGCAGCCCTCGAAGTAGGCGCGCACCGTGCGCAGCGCCGGATCCACCAGGCTCACCGAATTCCCGCGCCGGTTCGGCACCACCACCGTTTTCCCATCCGGCGAAGGCCGCGCCTCCGCCGGTTCTTCCCCGGCACCGATCGTGGCAATCTCCCGCCGCGCCTTCAGGTCAAGCACCGAGATGGTGTTCGAGCCGGCATTGGCCACGTAGGCCCGGTCCCCGCTGGCGTCCAGATCGATCGAAACCGGCTGGCGGTGCACCTGGATATTGGCCGCCACCGCGTTGCTTTCCGCATTGATGATCGAAACGTACCCCAGGTTCCCCGCCGTGCCCGAATTCACCACGTAGGCCTCGTGGCGCGTGGGACTCACCGCCACCGCTACCGGGTTCGGGCCTACGGGAATCTCGCGGTCCAGCCGCACATTCACCACGTCCAGCACCGTCACCGTGTTGCTCACGCCATTCGTCACGTACGCATATTCGCGGTAGTTCGGCGGGTACTGCGGAAAGTCATGCCGCCGGCACCCGGCCAGCGCCAGCCCGAACAGGCCAATCGCGAGAGGAAAAGCAGCTTTGTAAGGGCTTGGCTTAAGGCGCTTCGGAAAAAATCCTGGCTCCGGCAAAGTTTTGGAAGCGCGCGACTTCAGTCCTGCCGCAACTGCCCCAAAATCGATCTGGGCTTTAGCCCCTGAGGGATGCTTCTCTTCCCGATCTGGCTGCAGGTCTGCGTCACTTTCTAACCTGCTCCATCGTTCAGTCATGCGCCCCCGCCGCAGCACCCCAGCGGCTGAAAACCCCTGCCGCCGATCCCACGGCCGCCGGCTCACGGTGCGCCCCATCCTTCAGGGTCCTCCCCACCACCGGCGCAATCTGGCCGATCTCCTGCATCATGCGCGCGAATTGCTCCGGATAGATCGACTGCGGCCCGTCCGACAGCGCCTTGTCCGGCTGGTGATGCACCTCCACCAGGATTCCGTCCGCGCCCACCGCAATCGCCGCCCGCGCCATCGGCAGCACCTTGTCGCGCTTGCCCGTGCCATGGCTCGGATCCACCAGGATGGGCAGGTGGCTGAGCCGCTGCACCGCCGGCACGATGCTCAGGTCCAGCGTATTCCGCGTGTGATCGGCAAAGGTGCGCACGCCCCGCTCGCACAGGATCACCTCGTAGTTCCCCTCGCTCATGATGTACTCGGCGGCCATCAGAAACTCGTCCAGCGTCGCGCTCAGCCCCCGCTTCAGCAGCACCGGCTTTCTCAACCGTCCGGCGTGCTTCAGCAAAGAGAAATTCTGCATGTTGCGCGCCCCGATCTGGATCACGTCGGCCCACTCCGCCACCAGGCCCAGGGTCTCGTTGTCGATCGCCTCGGTGATGATGCGCAGCCCGAATCTTTCCCGGATTTCGGACATGATTTTCAGCGCCTCGAGGCCCAGCCCCTGGAACGCATATGGAGAGGTCCGCGGCTTGTACGCCCCGCCGCGGAAAAACTGCGCGCCCGCCGCCGCCACCTGCTCGGCGATCGCAAAAGCCTGCTCCCGGCTCTCGATCGAGCATGGCCCGGCCACGATTGCCAGTGCGCGCCCGCCAATCGCTGCATCGGTGCCGGGGAACCGAACCACCGAATCCTCTTCCTTCACGTCGCGGCTGGCCAGCTTGTAGGGTTTGCTCACCCGGATTACGTCGGCGACTCCGGAAAGATCTTCGAAATTCCCCCGGTCGATCTCCCCCTGGTTGCCGGTGATCCCGATGGCCGTACGCTGCGCTCCCGGCATGGGATGGGCGCGGAATCCCATCTCCTCGATATGGTCGCAAACCGCCTGAATTTCTTCAGCAGTGGCCTGCGCCTTCATCACCACTAGCATGGCTGGCCCTCAAACCAGAAGTTTACCGGTTGGGCCGTCGGAGAGCAATTTGTCAGGGGGACTAAATAGTTCAGGAGGAAGGACCTCCGGAGAGGCCTTCCTCCTGATAGGTAGAAAAGGAAGAAGGTACAGCGCAGATCTGGAGAAAGGTTCTAAAGGCGAATGATTTGTGTTTTCGGTATCGCGAACGAAGGGCCCGGTTCAGTGCTTATTCGGTTTCGTTGGTGGCCTGGCTGCCGGACTTTGCGGCAACGAGTGCGGGAAGAATCACCATTCCGATGAAAGCCAAGGCAATCAAAACGTCGTGCATTTAAGTTCTCCTTTGTCGCTGCATCTCGCAGCCTGTCCACACCTGAATCATCCTCCCGATGAAAGATTCGTTAAATCCCACAAAAACGGAAAAAGCCGGGATGCGCGTGGGATAGCCTTTTACACAAAGGTGGGATAGAGCCGGACAATGTTTACAGGTCGAACTTTTGCGGCCGGGAATGAATTTCTAAATTACTCTATTTATAAGCGTTATCTTCGGTATTGACCGGGCCTTAACGCCTCCGGTTGGAAACGCTGTCAGCCTTTTGTTTCTCCCTCCGCCACTTCACCACGACAAAACAAACGTACCCCAGCTGAATCACCCACGTCAGGGTGTAGGCGGCAATTACGAATTGGTGGTTGATATCCATTTCGTCCTTTCTCTAAATCCTGGCTTCCAAAGCTTCCATCGCTTCGCGCTCGGCGTTTCTCTGGTGCGCGCGCTCGGCGCGATACCGCAGCCCCAGAAGCAGGATCCCCCACAGTGCCCACGCCAGAATGTTCCAAAGCCACGCCGCCAGCATGCGGGGATCTTTAAGTCCCGAATCCGGTCCTCCAGCAAACACTGGCGCCGGGTGCTGGGTGCGAAACCAGCGATTCGAGAAATACACGATGGGCACGTCGAGCGCCCCGAAGATTCCCAGAACCGCAGCCAGCGTCTGCACCTGCGGCCCGGCAGCAAAACGGCGCATCAGCAGGTAGCTGACGTAAATCAGCCACAGAACCAGGGTGGTCGTCAGGCGCCAGTCCCACGTCCACCAGATGCCCCAGGCCCGCCGGCCCCATATCGGTCCGGTTGTCAGCACAACCGTGCAATACACCACCCCTACCTCGGCCGCCGAGACCGCCCAGGCATCCCCGATCTGCGCCCATTGTGGCTGGCTGCGGCGCCACGTCAGGTAGGAAATGGAGCCGGCCAGGCTCACCGCGAAGAACCCGAAACACTCCATCGCGATGGGGACGTGGTAGTAGAAGATATGCGATATATACCCCTGCATGGCGTCGTCCGGCGCCATGTAGATGGCCTGGTAGAAACCCCATACCATCAGCAATGCGACGATCACTGCATAGAGGCTAAAGGCGATTTTCTTCATGCGGGGAATCCTGACGTAAGTAGTGTACGCTGCGCTGCCGCAGCGAGTCTCCATTCAACCAGCAATCGGCTCAGCTCAAAAAGACAATCTGTCTCAGACGAGGGGTTCACGCCAAGGGTTCACCCCAAGCCGGAGTCAACAGCGCAAATCCTCATCCACCTGAATCCACATCCATTATTCTCGGTCTGCGTTTGCAGAAAATTATCCCCTCCTGGAGAACAATGGATCCATGGCCACATACACGGATCCGCGAAGGGAATCTTTCGAGGAACAGAGCCATTCAACCCCGGCATCGCGTTCCACCCTCCAAATTACTCCTAACTGGCTTTCGAATCAATCGACTAGCGTCGTTATGCGCGTCTCGCTTCAAATCCGGGCTGTGTGGCTGTGTAGAGGCCATTAACTACAATGGATTCAATAAGTTTCAGCGAACCGTCCCACACAGCCACACAGTCACACAGTGGTGATTCTGGTAACGCTCGGCGGCCCCGTCCAGGCAACGCTGGGCGGGGGATCCGAGGCCTGCAACCCCCAATCCTCCGCCCCGCTTTCGATTCGGTCGTCCGCCCTTGCATCCTCCCGGAACTATCCGGCGATTCCCGGGTTCAAGCTCCAATGGCTCCGCGGACCGGCGGGGCGCCGTACCAGCGGAGCGGATTTTCGGAACCGGATCCCCCGCCGCAACACCTAAAGATTCAGCGCCGTGAAGATCGCCGCGCGATTATACTGAAGGCTGGCAACCCTGGTGGTGGTGGAGTCCCGGCCGACCGGGGCTTTTTCTTTAGGAACCGGCATCCATCCAGGGCGGTCGCTTTTCGATTCCCGCGGCTATCGATTGCTGCGAGAGGACATTAATGGGAGCTTTGCTGGAAACCATCCAATCCCCGGCAGACGTCAAGCGCCTGAGTTTTACGCAGTTAGCGGACCTGGCGCAGGAAATTCGCGAATTTCTCATTCAGACCCTTTCCCGGACCGGGGGCCACCTCGGCCCCAACCTTGGTGTGGTCGAACTTACCCTGGCCTTGCACTACGTGTTCGATACTCCCAGGGACAAGTTCGTCTGGGATGTCAGCCACCAGGTCTACACCCACAAGATCCTCACCGGACGCCGCCAGCAATTCGGAACCATCCGCCAGCCTGGCGGACTGAATGGCTTCGCCCTGCGCACCGAGTGCGACCACGACTGCTATGGCGCCGGTCACGCCGGAACCGCGCTTTCCGCCGCCCTGGGCATGGCCGTGGCCCGCGACATGGCCGGCGGCAACGAGAACGTCATCGCCATTGCCGGCGACGCCGCCTTCACCAACGGCATCTCCTTCGAGGCCCTCAACAACATCGCCGAGCAGACCAACCGCCTCATCATCGTCCTCAACGACAACGAATGGTCCATCGACCGCAACGTAGGGGCCATCGCCCGCTACTTCCATCGCGTCGTCACCAACGAGCACTACCAGTCGCTGCACAAGTCCGCCAAAAAGATCGTTCAGAAGATCGGCGGCCAGACCGCCGTGAATGTGCTGCGCCGTGCTGAAGAGGCCGCCAAGGGCATGCTCTGGCCCTCCATGATGTTTGAGGAGTTCGGCCTGGAATACTTCGGCCCCGTCGATGGCCACAATATCCCGCAGCTCGTCGAGAGCTTCAAGTTCCTAAAGGGTGCCGACCGGCCTGTGCTGTTGCATGTCCTTACGCAGAAGGGCCGCGGCTTTCAGCCTGCCCTCGACCTGCAGAAGAAATTCCACGGCCTTGGCCCCTATGACCCGGAAACCGGCGACACCCACCCCGCCGGGGTGCCCACCTGGTCCGAGTCGTTTGCCACCAGCCTGGTGCAGCTCGCCGACAAAGACACGCGGATAGTCGCCATCACCGCCGCCATGCCCAACGGCACCGGCCTCGATCTTTTTCGGCCCCACCATCCCAAGCGCTATTTCGATGTCGGCATCGCCGAAGAACACGCGGTCATCTTCGCCGGTGGCATGGCCACGCGCGGCTTCCGCCCCGTGTGCGCCATCTACTCCACCTTCCTGCAGCGCGCCATCGATCCCGTCATTCACGATGTGGCGCTGCAGAAGCTGCCGGTCCTGTTCTGCATGGACCGCGCCGGCCTCTCCGGCGACGACGGCCCCACCCACCATGGCCTCTTCGACATCGCTTACCTGCGCGGCATTCCCGGCATGGTCCTGATGGCCCCCAAGGATGAGGACGAGCTGGCCGACATGATGAAGACCGCCCTCGACATTCCCGGGCCGAGCGCGATCCGGTATCCCCGCGGCGCCGTGGCCGGCGTCCCGCGTAAGCCGGAGCCCGTCTCCCTTCCCATCGGAAAGGCGGAAGTACTGGTCGACGGCTCTGATATCGCCATCCTCGGCCTCGGCCACCTGACCCCGATGGCTCTCCAATTAGCCTCGAAGCTGGAGCGCGACGGCTACTCCGCCGCGGTCATCAATCCGCGCTTCATCAAGCCCCTCGATCGCGATCTGCTGGAGAGCTATGCCCGCCGCGTTGCTGCCTTCGTCACCTTTGAAGACCACGTCAAGATGGGCGGCTTCGGATCGGCCGTCCTGGAAGCCCTCGTAGAAATGGGCTGCGACGTTCCCGTGGTCCGCATCGGCTGGCCCGATCAGTTCATCGAGCACGGCAAAGTGGATGCGCTGCGCGAGAAATACGGCATCACCGTGGACGCGGCCTACGCGCAAACCACGCCTCTGCTAGCCGCCCGAAAGCGCGCCCTGGTCGCCGGCTAGCGCCCGGTTTCCGAACCTCGCATCCAAAAAGATGCTGTCATCCTGTGCGGCGCTGATCGCAAAGCGGTCAACGCAGTCGAAGGACCTGCTTGTCGCAATGCCGGGTGCCCCAGTTCTCGACTTTGAAGCCACCAACCTTCGCCCCTCCATTACCTTGGAACCGTCAGTCCGGTCACATTCCCGCCTCCACCCCCTGTGCGACAATCCACATCAGACAGTTTTGAGCATGGGACTAGTCCGTTTTTTCCTGTTGTGGATTTGTGGCGCATTTCCTGCGGCGCTTCTGGCGTCGTCGCAGGCGCCGCAGGCCCCGGTCCCACTGGTGCTGGTGGGCGGCACTATCATTGACGTCAGCGACTGGGGCCGCTCCGCAAAAGACGTCCAGGATGCGGTCGTCATCCTTCAGAACGGCCGCATTACCGATGTCGGTACACGCGCCACTCTGCCCGTTCCCAAGGGCGCCCGCATCGTCGACTGCACCGGCAAGTTCCTCATCCCCGGCCTGATCGACGGCTTCGCGGGGATGAATAGCCAGGCCGAGGCCAACGCCAACCTCTACATGGGCGTCACCACCGTGGTGGCCAGCTCCGACGCGCGCCGCGGCCATGTCGATCTTGGCGCCAATCCCACCCCCCGCATTTACCTGCTCGATTCGATCGGCACCACCGATGACTGGAGCCTCCTCATTGGCCATCCGGGATGGACAGAGAAGCTCCGCGAGGTGGGCGGCCACGCCGTCGAGTTGAGCCCCGAGGACACTGCCCAGCAACTCGCAGACACCGTCAGATTGGGCACCCGCGTCCTGTGGCTCGGCCACGATCTTCGCGCCGCCAGCACCCAATGGATCATTGCCCATGCCCATCAGGCGGGCCTGGTCACCTATGGCGAATTCGTCTCCACGCCATACAAGGTCGGCGTCGAGGCCGGCGTCGATGCGCTCCTCCACATGGGCCGCTTTGAGCTCGGCGTCATTCCCGACGAGCTGCAGGCTCCGCTGGTTGAAGATCCCGAGGGCTCCGCCGCCAATACAGCCTACGACTATGCCGCCCACCTGCCCCCCACCGATCCCCACCTTCGCGAATATGCCCACTTTCTTGCCTGGCATCATGCCGCGCTGATGCCCACCTTCAGCATGTTCTACCTGCGCCTGCCCGACCACCGCAATCTATGGAATGAGCCCGTCTCCCGAATCCTCGACCCGGCTCGCATGTCCGATCCGCCCGATCGCACAACCGGCGAGGCCGACTACCCCCTCGGCGCCTGGACCCGCCACCTCCCCGGAAGCACCCAGCGCTGGATGGAGGCCGGCCTGCAAAAAAAGGCCGACCAGGCCGCGATGCGGCTCTGGCACATCAATCAGGCCATCTTTGCCGCCTATCCCCATTACCTGGCAGCTTCCGCGGCCCCCGTCCTCGGCACCATGGCCGGCATCTCCATGCATACCGAGCTGGAAATGATGGTCCGGCTTGGCTTCTCCCCGCGCGAGGCCCTGGCCGCCGCTACCAACAACTACGCCATCCAATTCAACTGGACTGACCTCGGCGAGATCTCGCCCGGCCGGCGCGCCGACATTCTCGTGGTGGATGGCGACCCCACCGTGAACATCTGGAACGCCCGCCGCATCTCGACGCTGATCGTGGACGGAAACCTCCTGGACCGCGATAGCCTGCTCAATTTGAAAACCTACCACTAGCGTTTAGCTATGCCGCACGTGAACGCCGGGCCACAAGCCGCATCGGGGATGCCCGCCGGGCAGGGCGAAAAGCTGATCGCCAATAGCTGACGGCATCACTACTTTCGGGCCATTGAACCTTCCCCCCGCGATTCACGTAAGATGAGAAGAGTACGGGCGGCCGCACGTCGACCGCTGTGAGAACATGTCCAGTTTTACTGTGCAATCTGCGGCGAAAAGGGCGCCCCGCCATCACAAAGGCCTCGTCCTGATCGCCGTTTATAAACTGCTCCACGCCCTCCTGTTTATCGCCATAGGTGTCGGCGCCCTGCGCCTCGTGGGCAAGGATGTCGGCGATATCCTCACCCGCTTTGCCAGCGACCTGCGATTCAATCCCGAAGGACGTTTTGTCAACTTCGTCCTCGATCGTGCTTCGCTCCTGAACGATCCCATGCTGCGCCGCATCGGATTCGCGGCCTTCTGTTATGCCGCCATCGGCATCGCCGAGGGGATCGGGCTCTACCTCGAAAAGGCCTGGGGCGAGTACCTCACTCTCTTGATCACGGCCAGCTTCCTTCCCCTGGAAGTGATGGAGATCCTCCGCAGGCACACCATGATTCGCGCCGGATTGCTGGTGGTGAATATTGCGGTGCTGATTTACCTTGCAAACGTGGTGTGGGAGCGGCAGCGCCGCTCGAAAGAGGGAGTTGCTGCCGTCGAACCGGCTGATTAAGCCTCTATTTTCGCTTTAGTTTCGCCTACCACCAATTCTTGCCAATCCGCAAGCCCGGTCGTGGTAACCAGGAACCAACTCAATCAACAAGCACTATTAGTAGTAGGGTCCTTGCCTCGGCTGGTCTATATCTAGCGTTTTCCCGCTTTACGAATGCATTCCATCCCTGAAATTTCCCCAGGTTCTACACAGGAAGTCACATTTTTCCTTGTATCGCGCCGGGATTTTTTGGTCCATACTGGGTCTGCAAGGGTCAATTGGGGTCAACTTGGGTAACTCCATTCGATTCTTTTGAATTGGGCCAAAACTTCAAGGCGAAACGTGAGCGAAAACCAGCAACCCGAGCTGCCTGAAACCCCTGCCGAGGGGAGCAGTCCGGCTGCGGGCAACTGGGCCGATGAGTTTTGCGACAGCATCCAGACCAAGCTCGATGAGCGAGGCCGGATCAAGTTGCCGAGCGAGATCAAGGCGTTTCTGGAAAAGAAGTACGGCACAGGTTTCAACACGTTTTATATCACCAGCATGGATGGAGAGACCGCCGAAATTTACCCGTTACCCGAATGGATAACACGGCAGCGAAAAATCCATGCCATGCCGCAGAGCATTCCAGCGCGCAAGATTCTGCTGCGCAAGTACACCCGGTTCGGCAGGCAGGCGGCAATGGATCCGCAGGGCCGCATGCCCATCCGCGAAGAACTGCGGGAAGAGGCAAGGCTGACGGGCGAAGTGACGGTCACATGGGAAGGGAATCTGCTGCGCGTCACGAGCATGAACACGCTGCGAGACACTCCGGACCTGACGGCCGAGCAGTTGGATTCGTTGAGGGATTACGGACTGTAGTTGAAGTCCAGGGTGATAGTCCCCCCAGGGGGAGCGCATGACGAAATCAGGTCCACGCCATGTGCCGGTTCTTTTAAAGGAAGCGATCGAGTATCTCCAGGTGCGGTCCGGAAGCACGATTCTGGACGCCACGCTGGGATTGGCGGGCCACGCCGAACAAATTGTCCGGCGCCTTGGCCCGGCGGGATCGCTGATCGGTTTTGACCGCGATCCGCAGGCGCTGGCGCTTGCGAAAGAGAGGCTGGACCATGTTTGCGAGGAACTGAGCGAACAGGCGCCCGCGATCACGCTGATCGGCGAAGCCTTCAGCGCAGCGCCGTTGCACATAGCGCCGGGTTCGCTGGATGGATTGCTGGCCGACATCGGCGTCAGCAGCCTCCAGTTGGAAGACGCATCGAGGGGATTCAGTTTTATGGCGGATGGAGATCTGAACATGTTGATGGATCCACGTTGCGGACCCACCGCCGAACAAGTGGTGAATGAGGCAAGCGAACGAGAGTTAGCCGACCTCATTTACGAATACGGAGAGGAAAGGAGATCGCGAAGAATCGCCAGAGCCATTGTGCGCGGGCGGCCGATCGCTACCACCGGGGAACTTGCCCGGATCGTAGCCCAGGCCGCCCCGACAATGAAGCACGAGCGTATTCATCCCGCGACCCGCACGTTTCAGGCTCTTCGTATTCATGTCAACCACGAGCTGGATGAGATCAAGGCGTTGCTGGAGGCCGCACCGAAGTTGCTTAAGCCCTCCGGACGCCTGGTGGTGATCGACTTCCACAGCCTCGAGGATCGCATCCTCAAAGACAGCCTGCGCGATGGCGCGCAGAAGGGCATCTGGACGGTATTGACCAAAAGGCCGGTCACCCCCGGCGAAGAGGAAGTTGAGCAGAACCCGCGGGCAAGAAGTGCGAAGTTGCGAGCGGCGGAAAGGACCAAAACAGCTACTAGCTTCTAGCCTCTGGCTACTAGCTGTGCAGTGTTGAGGCTGTTGTTTCGACGGGGACTTCGCAGCCCGGGAAGCTGCGAGAGACAAATTCATAGCTAGCGGCTAGATGCTGGCAGCTAGAAGCTGAGGTGAACCATGGCGGCAATCGCAACAACCTATTTCGAAGCCGGACGCAGCTTGAGCGCGCGGGTCGCCGAGCGCAACGCCGAAATCCTCGCCAAACAGCCGGCGCGCCGCCGCGGCGTCCCCACGCCCGAGTTTTACTTTACCCGCAGCATCGACAATTCCCGCCTGGTGAAAGCCGCTGACCCCGTGCGTGTGCGCCAGATGCGTTTCTTCGCCGCCGCTGTCACCGTGTTGTTTTCGCTCATCATGATTTATGGCTTCCAGCATTTCAGCGCCATCGAGAGCTCCTATCGTGTGGAAGCCGAAAAGCAGGTCCGCGACCAGTTGCGCGAACAAAATCGTCAACTTCGCCTTGCCCAGGACCAGCTGACGCAGCCCGCTCGTGTCGACAGCCTGGCTCGCCAGTTGGGCCTTGCCGAGCCCGCGCCAGGGCAGGTTGTGCATCCCAGCGCTGGTCCGGATGCGGGCGCCCCCTCGCTGGCGCAGGCCACCGTGCCGGCTCCCGCACGGTGAGACTACAAAAACGCGTCCTCGCGGGATTTGATTTGTTATGCAGGCAAACGTCCGGGCCAGCTCCAATCGAAAGAACATGCCGCGCGGCTTTCCTCTACGCGTCGCGCGCTTCTGGCTGATCTGCCTGTTGTTCGTCCTATGGGCGTGCACCATCACCGGAAGACTCTTTATTCTTCAGATCGTGCGCCACAAGGAGTTCGTCGAACGCGCGCAGAAGCAGCAGCAGCGCACCTTTGAAGTCGCTCCGCGCCGCGGCGTTCTCTACGATCGCAACCTGCACGAGCTGGCCATGACCGTGCAGGCCGACTCCATCTACGCGGATCCCTCGCAGATTGCCGATGCGGACGACACCGCGAGCCGGCTTGCTCCCCTGGTCCACACCGATCCCGAAGACGCGCAGACCAGCGAAGGCCAGATTCGCAAACGCATCGAAAATGGTCACAATTTCGCCTGGATCGCGCGCCGCGTTTCCCCCGCCACCGCCGCCCGCGTCAAGGCCCTCAACCTCAAGGGCATCTTCTTCCAGAAGGAATTTCAGCGCTTCTATCCGGATAACGAAATCGCCGCGCAGGTCCTCGGCTACGTCGGTCTCGACGACACCGGCCTTGGTGGCCTGGAGCAGAAATTCGAGCCCCAGTTGCACGGCGTGCCGGGCCTCATGTTGACCGCTCTGGACGCCCGGCGCCGCGTGCTCGGCTCCAGCGAGCGCGAGCCCGAACCGGGGGAGAACCTCGTCCTCACCATCGATTCCAACATCCAGTTCCTCGCCGAGCGCGCTCTGGATCACGCCATGGAGCGTACCCAGGCCGCCAACGGAACTGTGGTGGTGCAGGATGTGCACACCGGCCAGATCCTCGCCCTCGCCATCCGCCCCACTTTCAATCCCAATCAATATCGCCACACCACCCCGGCGCTATTGCGCAATCACGCCGTCAGCGATGTGTACGAGCCCGGTTCGACCTTCAAGCTGGTCACCTTTTCGGCCGCTCTCGACCAGGGTGTGACGAAGCCTGACGACCTGGTCGACTGCCAGGGCGGACAGATGGTCCTCAACGGCCGCGTTATCCACGACGACAAGTCCGATCACTACCACGTCATCACCGTCCACGAAGCCCTCGAGCACTCCAGCGATGTGGGGGCGGTGAAGCTGGCCCTCAAGACAGGCCCGGACAATTTCTACAAATACATTCGCGCCTTTGGTTTTGGCAGCCGGCCCGGGGTGGAGCTTCCCGGAGAAACACGCGGCCTGCTTCGTCCCGTAAATAAATGGGGCTCCACTTCGATCGCCTCTATCGCCATCGGCCAGGAGATCGGCGTCACTCCGCTGCAACTGGTTTCCATGGTCTCAACCATCGCCAATGGCGGTGTCTATCTGGCTCCGCACGTGCTCATGCCGACCGCGTCCGCCCCTGATCCGAACTCTGCCGCATCCGCATTAAAGCCGATGCCCTTCCGCCCCGGCCTCGAGTTGCCCAACCCATTGCCTCCGGGCGCGCACCGCGCGATCTCGGAGATGTCCGCCGCCCAGATGCGCAAAATGATGGAAGGCGTTGTGCTTTTCGGCACCGGCAAAAAAGCGCAGCTGAACGGATACTCCTCGGGAGGGAAAACCGGCACCGCTCAGAAGGTAGATCCACACACCCATCTCTATTCCAAAACCATGCACGTCGCATCCTTCGCCGGCATCGCGCCGGTAAACAACCCGGTGATCTCGGTGGCGGTGGTGATCGATACGCCGAAAGGCCCGTCGTACTATGGCGCCGAGGTATCCGCGCCGGTCTTCGCCGAAGTGGCACAGCAGGTCCTCGAATATCTCCGCGTTCCCCACGACATCGATATCCGCCCGGCGAAGCCGGGCAAGCCGCAGCAACCCGTACATGAGGACGATGAGGACAATGCGCCCGACATCAATTCGCTGTTCGCGGCGGTGAACGACCTGCCTGAAGACGATCCGTTGCGCGCGTCGTCGCCGGTGCCTGCGGCCTCACCCGCATCGGATGCACCACCTGCATTGGACACAAGACCCTCGCCGCCTGCCGGCACTCCGCCCGCGCGAACGGAGACGGCCGTACTTCCGCCACCCTCAGGGGAACGATCTGCGCCTTTGGCGCAAAAGGCCGTCGTGATGACCGCCGAAGGCGAGCGCAAGGTTCCAACGCTGATCGGCCTTCCCATCCGCAAGGTGGTTGAAACTGCCGCCATGGCCGGCCTGGAGGTGGACATCACGGGCAGTGGCACGGTCCGCGAACAGGCGCCCGCGGCCGGCAGCATCGTTGGCCCCAACACCCGCATCGTGGTCCGCTGCTCGCGCTGACAGAGTGAAGCGTTATGACAATCAAGTACGCGTTGACCAGGGCTGAGATCGTTAGGGTCTTATTTGTGGGTCTCGTCCAATCTCGACGAATCTTCACGGTGATTCTGCTGTTCGCTCTTTTGTGCGGCGCAATGCCTGTTGTCTCGGCGGTCGCGTCCGGTCGGGTCATCCAACCCGCGATGCGTTCGCTGCCATCGCATGGAGCATAGGTATGTTCTGCTTTGTGATCGCAATGGTATTCGTTCGCGGAAAGACGCAAGAGAGAACTCTCTCCGTCAGCGAACATGGAATCTCCACGAAAATTGGATCCATCGATGCGCAATTACCCTGGACCAAGGTGAAAGAAGTCAAGGACTCCGGCCGGTACATTCTGATCGTCGGCCGGTCCGGTAACTCCTTTTTTGTGCCTTCACGAGCATTTCGCGGCGCAGAAGAGCGCGGCGAATTTCTGTCGCAAATCCGACGCTGGCACAAGGCTGCGTAATACGGCGCTCAACTACAATCAATCACGGACATGCGCTGGAAAGAACTGATCGCCGAAATCACCGCCGTGGGCGCCGCCGGCGATTCCGCCCAAGCCGTCACTGGAATCGAATACGACTCGCGCCGCATCAAGCCCGGTGCGGTGTTTGTCGCCATGAAGGGCGGTTCTACCGACGGTAATCGCTACATCGACAAGGCCATCGCCCAGGGCGCGCTGGGGATCATTACCGATTCGTCCGAGAGATTCGATTATCTTCTCGTTTACCGCCCAGGCCTGCCCATGCTGGAAGTCGAGCACGGCCGTCGCGCCCTCGCCGAAGCGTCGGCCGCCTTCTTCGGCCATCCCGAGCGTATCCTCGCCGCCACGGGCATTACCGGCACCAACGGCAAAACCACCACTGCCTACCTGACCGAAGCGCTCCTCAACGCCGCTTCCCGCAAGACGGTGCTCGTGGGCACCATCGAATATCACGTGGCCGGAGAGGTTCGTGCTTCTGTCCACACCACGCCCGAGTCGCGCGACCTGTTCGAATTGATGGCCGAAGGTGCCGCGCGCGGAGCCACCGAACTCGTGACCGAAGTTTCCAGCCACGGGCTTGACCAGGGCCGCGCCGCCGGGGTCCACTTCGATGTAGCCGTGTTCACTAACCTTACCCGCGATCACCTCGACTATCACGGCACCATGGAGAAGTACTTCGCCGCCAAGCGCCTGCTCTTCGACGGCACCATTTATCCGGCGCCGCGCGTCGCTGTAATCAATGCGCACGATCCCCGCGCCGAAGAACTTGGCGCCGCAACTCGTCATGCCGGCGCCGAAGTTCGCACCTACGGGATCGGCCAGGGCGACTGGCGTGCGGCAAGCTATGCGCTCACCCCCCGCGGCGCCAAGATCAATCTCGAAACCCCCGCCGGTAGCGCGACCGTCACATCGCATCTGGCGGGCGAAGTCAATATTTACAACCTGCTCGCCGCCTTGACAGCCGCCCACGCCCGAGGCGTTCCGTTCGATCAACTGGCGGCTTCCATTCCGAAGCTGAAGCCTGTGCCGGGCCGCTTCCAGCCGGTCGATGGCGGCCAGCCCTTCACGGTCATCGTCGATTACGCCCACACCGACGACGCCCTGGGCAATCTCATCGCTCTCGCGCGTCAGATGACCGCCAAGTCCGGGGGGCGCATCATTACCCTGTTCGGTTGCGGCGGCGACCGCGACCGCACCAAGCGTCCCAAGATGGGCGCCGTCGCAGGGGAGGGAAGCGACGTTGTGTTCGCCACCAGCGACAATCCCCGCTCCGAGGATCCGCGCGCCATTCTTGCTGAAGTCGAGCCCGCGCTCAAGGCTACCGGCGTACGCTACGTGGTCGAGCCCGATCGCGCCGAAGCCATCTGCCTGGCAATCAGGGAAGCCCGTCCCCACGACATCGTTTTGCTCGCCGGCAAGGGCCATGAGAAGGAACAGGTTCTCGCCGACCGCACCATCCCGTTCGATGATGCGCAGGTCGCCCTCGCCGAATTGGCCGAACTCGGCTATGGTGAAGAGCAATGAAGCTGACACTCGCTGAGGCCGCGGTGGGGACGGGCGCAGTTCTCGAAGCTCCGACCAGCTATCCCAATGCCGGGGCGCTGGTCGTCGAGGGCTACTCCATTGATTCCCGCACCATCGCGCCGGGCGAGCTCTTCTTTGCCGTCCGCGGTGAGCGCTTCGACGGGCATGACTTTGTAGCCGCCGCTGCGGAACGGGGCGCCATCGCCGCCCTGGTGTCGCGCGCGCGTGTGGCCACGTTAACCGACGCCGCCCTCTCCGTGCCGTTGCTTATCGCCGACGATCCGCTTCTGGCGTTGCAGGCGCTCGCCGCCCACGTCCGCCGCCAGTGGGGCAAACACGTTGTAGCCGTTACCGGATCGGCCGGAAAAACTACCACCAAGGAGGCCATCGCCGCTGCGCTCGGCGCGCGGTTCCGCGTCCTCAAGTCCCAGGGGAATCTGAACAACGCTTATGGCCTGCCGCTGCAACTCCTGCGCCTCGAGCCCGAACACGAATTCGCGGTAGTCGAAATGGGCATGAATCATGCCAGTGAAATCGCGGCCCTGGCGCGCATCGCCACTCCCGACTGGGGCGTGGTCACCAACGTGGGCACGGCGCACATGGAGAACTTTCCCGACGGGCAGGGCGGCATCGCGCGTGCCAAGTTCGAATTGATTGCCTCCCTTCCGGGCGGCGGCATCGCTTTCCTCAATTGCGACGATCTCTACGTCTCGCAGTTCGGGCGCGACTTCGCGGGCAAGGCGGTCTACTTCGGTTCCGGCCCCTGCGCCGATCCGCAGATCCTCGTCGTGGCCGAAGACGAGGATGGCTTGCAAGTTCGTTATCGCAGTGCCGGTCGCGAGCGTGACCTGACACTTCAGCTCCTGGGCGCGCACAATGCCCACAACGCGATCGCAGGCCTGGCGGTCGCGCGCGAGGCGGGAGTGGATGAGGATGCCGCCGCCGCCGCCCTGGCGTCGCTGTCTCCGGGCGACAAGCGCGGCCAGGTCCTCGAGATCTCCGGCGCCACCATCCTCAACGACAGCTACAACTCCAATCCCGAAGCGCTTGGCTCCATGATTCGCACCCTCGCCGCGCGGCGGGCGCAGCGCCGCATTCTGGTGGCGGGCGAGATGCTCGAACTCGGCGAACGGGCGCCGCAACTCCACGCTGCCTGCGGCAAGGCTGCCGCCGATGCCGGACTGGACATCGTCGTGGGGGTTCGCGGCAACGCCCAGCACCTGGCTGCTGCCGCCTGCTGGGGCGGCGTGGCTTCCCTCTTCCTCCCCGATGCCGAGACCGCCGGGCAGTGGCTCGCCGCAAACCTGCGCGCAGGCGATGTGGTCCTCGTCAAGGGCTCGCGCGGCGTCCACCTCGAGCGCGCTCTCGAAGTCCTCAAAAACAACGCTGCGGAGACCCAATGAAATTGCGCCTCCCGTTATTCGTGATTCCCAAACGCGCCGTGACTGCCAAACAAGCGGTCAAAGAAAGGCTTGTCATCCTGAGGAGCGCAGCGACGAAGAACCTGCTTTTCGCTCGCTTTACCGCGATCTTTGCCTTTCTTCTGTTTTTGACACTTTCCCTCGGTGCCGCCGACCGCCCCGAATGGACTCGCCCCTTCCCGCCTTTCCGCATCGCCGGCAATCTCTACTATGTCGGCAGCGAGGACCTGGCCGCGTATCTGCTCACCACCCCGCGGGGCAACATCCTCATCAACAGTAATCTCCAATCCTCGCCCGGGCAGATCAAGCAAAGCGTCGAGAAACTCGGCTTCAAGTTCACCGACACGAAAATCCTCCTCATCAGCCATGCTCATTTCGATCACTGCGCGGGCAGCGCCCAAATCGTGAAGATGACCGGCGCGAAATACGAAGTCATGGACGCCGATGTGCCTGTCGTCCAGTCGGGCGGCCATAGCGACTTCCATTACGCCGGCGACAAGGACATGTGGTTCCCGCCAGCGCACGTCAGCCGCGTCCTCCACGACGGCGACACGGTTTCTCTCGGGGGAACGGTGCTCACCGCCCACAAAACCGCCGGCCACACGAAAGGCACCACGACCTGGACGCTGGATGAATCCGACGCCGGCAGAACGTTGCACGTCGTGATTGTCGGAAGTCCCAACGTGAATCCCGGCTACAAACTGGTCGGCAATACCGCCTATCGACAAATCGCCGCCGACTACCGGCACGGTTTCCAGGTGCTTCAGGCTCTTCCCTGCGATATCTTTCTCGGAGCCCACGGCGGCTATTTCGATATGAAGGCCAAATATGAACGCTGGAAATCCGGCGACCGCAATGCGTTCATCGATCCCGGCGGCTACAAGGCCTACATTGCCGATCGCGAACACGCCTTTGAAGAGGAATACAAGAAGCAATTATCTCCGCGCGTCCCCGGCTTGTAGAATCTAGCTGAATCCCGTTCACGCCGGCTCGTGGAGGCCACTTGCTTTACTGGCTGCTCTATCAAAAGCTGTACCCGTTCTTTCACCCCTTCCGCATCTTCCGTTTCATTACGTTTCGCACCGCCTTCGCGTCTGGCACCGCTCTTCTCATCGGCCTCCTCATCGGCCCGTTTGTGATCGAAAAACTGCGCGAATTCCAGATTGGCCAGTACATCCGCGAAGACGGCCCGCAGTCGCACCAGAAAAAGTCCGGCACGCCAACCATGGGCGGCGTGCTCATCGCCGTCTCCATCCTGCTGCCGACCGTGCTCTGGTCTGACCCCGCCAATCCCTTTGTCTGGATCGTCGTCTTTTCCACCGCCGCGTTCGGCGCCATCGGTTTCGCCGATGACTACATCAAAGTCGTCAACCGCCGCAACCTGGGCCTCACGGCGCGCGCCAAGCTCACCTACCAGGCCCTCGCCGCCCTCGCCGTTGCCGTAGCGCTCGTCGTCCTGCAGCAATTCCGCATGTTCTCCACTCAGATGAACCTGCCTTTCATCAAGTCCTGGCGCCCCGATCTGCTGTGGCACTCGGCCATGGCGTTCCACCATGCCCAGTTCCTCATCTATTTGCCCTTCGTGATCTGGGTGGTCATCGTGCTCACCGGCGCCTCCAACGCCGTCAATCTCACCGACGGCCTCGACGGCCTGGCCATCGGCTGCACCATCATTGCCGCCGGTGCGCTTACCGTCCTGGCTTACGTCAGCGGGCACGTGGTCTTCGCCGACTACCTTGAACTTGCGCATCTTGACCGCGTCGGCGAGCTCACCATCTTTTGCGGATCCATGGTGGGCGCCTCGATCGGCTTTCTCTGGTACAACGCCCACCCTGCCGAAATTTTTATGGGCGATGTGGGTTCGCTCGCCCTCGGCGGCGCTATCGGCACCGTGGCGGTCGTCATCCGCCAGGAACTGCTCTTGCCCTTCATTGGCGGCGTGTTCATCATCGAAGCGCTTTCCGTTCTGCTCCAGGTAGGCAGCTACAAGCTGCGCAAAAAGCGAATCTTCAAAATGGCCCCCATTCACCACCATTTCGAGCAGTTAGGCTGGAGCGAGTCCAAGATCATCGCCCGTTTCTGGATCGCCGCCCTCATCTTCGCCTTGTTTGCGCTCACGACCTTGAAGCTGCGATAAATCTCTGATCGCATGAATTCGAATCTTCAGCTGCGGAGTGCCCCGGGTCCCCAAAACCGGGCATCCCAGGCGGGTTGAGATTCGATGAACAGCCCGCCTTTTGAAAGGCCGCTTTCCAATCCCAATCCGAAGTCTCAAACTAGATAACAGGCCCGCGACTGCGCACTCCATATGCGGTGCAGAATAGAGAAGTCGCGGACATCCCTGAGGTAAAGATGATGGAACTGAAGGGCAAGAAAGTTTTGGTCGTCGGACTGGGCAAGTCCGGCCTGGCCGCGGCACTGTTTTTGCGTCGTCGTGGCGCCCAGGTAACGGTTTCCGACATTCGCAGCGCCGAGGCGCTGGCCCGGGAAATTCCCGAACTGCTCGAGGCGGGCATCAACGTCGAGGCAGGCGGCCATGGCCTGCTCACCTTCCGCCGCCAGGACCTGATCGTCGTCAGCCCCGGCGTGCCCCTCGACACGCCCGAGTTGGTCCAGGTGCGCCACTTCGGATTGCCCATTATCGGCGAGCTCGAGCTGGCCGCCCGCTTCCTGAAAGGCAACACCCTGGCCATCACCGGCTCCAACGGCAAAACCACGACCACCACTCTCGTGGGCGAGATCCTCACCGCCGCCGGCCTGCATACCCTGGTGGCGGGCAACATCGGAGTCCCCGTCATCTCCCTCGTCGACGAAAGCACCGACGACTCCTGGTCGGTCCTCGAAGTGTCCAGCTTCCAGCTCGAAAGCACCCAGCAGTTCCATCCCCGCATCGCGGTCATCCTCAACATCACCCCCGACCACCTCGACCGCCACGGCACGTTCGAGAACTACGCGCTGGCCAAGGAACGCATCTTCGCCGCGCAGGACCAGAACGACTTCGTTGTCCTCAACGCCGACAACGCCCGTGCCGCCGCTTCTTCCTCGCGTTCGCTCGCGAAGATCTACTGGTTTTCGCTCGAGCACCCTGTGCCTCGCGGCGCCTGGGTCGACTCCGGCCACATTCTCTTCCGCGACGAAAAGGACGCCCCCGTCGAAACCGTGATGCCTCTCAGCGGCATTCCACTCAAAGGCGAGCACAACGTTGAAAACGTCCTCGCCGCGGTCTGCGCATCGCGGCTCGCCGGCGCGCGCCCCAACGTCATCCGCCAGGCCGTCGAGAACTTCAAGGCCGTCGAGCACCGCCTCGAATACGTCGCCACCATCAACGGCGTCGAATTCTACAACGACTCCAAGGCCACCAACGTCGACGCCACCGCCAAGGCCGTCGCCGCCTTCCCCGGCGGCGTTCACCTCATCCTCGGGTCGACCCTCACGGACTCCACTCCTTCTATTCCTTCTCTTCCCATCTCTTACCAGGACGTTCTTCCTATTTTGAAGTCGCTCAATGGCCACGTACCAAATGCCTCAAGCTTCAGTAAATATTGGCAGGGGGGCGGACTCGGCTATAAAGGAGTGAATTATAATATCGGTCCTTCTCCCGACTCACTGGTGCTCAACTTGGTGAATGAGGTGGAGTATGTAACCACTCCTCTATGGAACGTCATTGGGATCATCAACGGCACGATACCCGACGAGGTTGTGGTTTTAGGCAACCATCGCGATGCTTGGATCGCAGGCGGAGCTGGAGACCCAAATTCAGGCTCTGCGGCGATGAACGAAGTCATTCGCTCATTTGGCAAGGCGCTCGAAGCGGGTTGGAGACCTCTGCGCACCATTGTCTTTGCGAGTTGGGATGGTGAAGAGTATGGTCTGGTAGGATCGACAGAATGGGTGGAAGAATATCTACCATGGCTATCTCCCGGAGGTATTGCATATTTGAACGTCGATGTGGGGGTTCGTGGTCCTCACTTCCAGGTCGGCGGCGGATTGAGCCTTTGCCGAAATCCGAGAAATACTTCGTCAAGCAGTTGCGCTTCACGGCGGGGACGGAAACCTGCTACGCCCCGTCGATCATCTCCGCCGAGCCGACCTATCAGCATCTGCCCCAGGCGCTACTGATCGGCATGGTCGTCCTCCTCCTCCATTCCACCCCCGTCATCCGGTCTTTCGACGCCAAGCGGGTTCACCTTGGCCATGCCGTCCAGGCGGATGGCTGCTGGCGGCTCTTCAATTTCGCGGGACGCAGGAGACCCCGCCGCTCCATCCTTGAGGAGGCGCGCTCTCTGCGAGTTCCTCGCCGAGACCTTCCTACTTCTCTCCTGTTGGGGGAGACTCCGACGCCGACCGGAGCGGATATCGAATCGGGTGATTGACGTCCGGGCGATTTTCCAACAAGGCCATCGCGACTCGCGCTCGAAGCCATGCCCTCCTTCTGCCGAAGAAGGGCCGCTACGGGCTGCGGGACTACGAGCAGCAACACGTTCTGCCCCGACTTCAAGAGCGGCGCCGATATTTTCGAGATCAGGGGCATTGATCGAACCCACGGGTGCATGGTTGTCGTGCGGCTGGTAATTATATGCCATGTTGTCCCGCTCGACGCCTACCCCGAGCTCTTACAGATCATCCATAAGTTTATGTTGAACCGATGGAACATACGGCCGACCTTGCCGTGATCCCTTTATCATCCCGCAGCAGGAACCACCGCACCCCGGCCGGGTGGCGCCTCGGGGCGTGCCGAGCTATAAACCCGCCCTTAACGCTATCGGGGCTCGACTCCGCGCCGACAAAATCGGGCCATACCGTCGCCCGACGCAGCCCAAGTTTCGGCCGATTTGGACGT